>CAYWSE010000008.1:50032-74381 GCA_964461025.1 uncultured Sphaerobacteraceae bacterium
CTCCAGCGTGGTGAAGCGAGTTGGACGCCAAATTGTCTGGACTTGGCGTCAATTCGTCACTCCAAGTTGCAGTTCGACAGCTTGCGGTCGATTCCATGATCAACTGCGTACGTACGCATATATACTGTTTACAGAGGACCGATTTTGCGGTAATCTCTGCCTATCCCGCTCTTGACATTTGGACACATCTGCTGGGGACCGGGCCCTCATCCGGCAGGAGGAGAAGCAGATGGGACAGGGTTCACAAACGGATCATGCGCAGAACGAAACCGGCGCGATCGCCAAAGTCAATCGGCGCATCGTGCTCAAGGCGTCGGCTATTCTCGCGTCACTGATCGCCGGCCAGGGCATTGAGCACCGGTTGACACCGTCCGCCAGCGCGGCGACAAAACCCACCGTCTCCTACGACTGGATCGAGGCGAACGAGCTGGGCATCGTCGGCGGCGAAGCGGGAAGCGACGCGGTTGTTATCGCCACTCACTTTCCCTTCACCGCAGTTGGCGCCCACTGGGACGGTGAAGCCGGCGAATGGCCGGTCGTCGAGCTTCAGATCAGCTATGACGGCGAAACCTGGTCCGATGCCTTCCACTTGAGAGCCTCTCACGATGGCGTCCAGTCGCAGGATGGCCGGATTTTCACCGGACTTGTCTGCGCCACCGGCGCGACGCACATCGCCTATGCCGTGTACGACCCGGATGGCCATCGCACAGGGGTTCCCGGTTTCGCACTCACCTACATCGACGCCAGCGGCGGACCGGAACTGCAGGCGGTCGGAGCGGAATCGAGCGCCGTTGTCCGTCCACCACAGATCGTCACCAGAGCGGAGTGGGGCGCCGACGAGTCGTATCGCTTCACCGAGAGTGGCGAATGGTGGACGCTGCGATATGAACCGGTGCGGCACGCGATTATCCACCATTCTGAGACGTCGAATGCTGAGCGACCGATCGACGCGATGAGATCGATTTATCACTACCACGCCGTCACCCGCGGCTGGTACGACATCGGATACAACTTTCTGGTCGATCGCAATGGCACGATCTATCAGGGACGCTCGGGCGGCCAAAACGTCGTCGCTGGTCACGCGTATGAGTATTCGCGCGGCTCGGCGGGAATCGCATTCATCGGTAACTACACCTTTGCCGAGCTCTCCGAATCGGCTGTCGCGGCTATGGTGGCCATCGTCGCCTGGACCACGCGCAATCTCGATCCGTGGGGAGCCGAGGACTTTCATGACATTGCCGACTTGCCGACGATCTGCGGTCACCGCGACGTGCTGAATACGTCCTGTCCGGGCGATTTCGCGTATGAGGAATTGGACACGATCCGGGCACTGGTCGCCCAAACGCTGGCGGTCACACCGGACGGTCCGCAAACGAATCTGGTCGTCGGCGACTACATCCAGACAACCAATGACTTCAACCTGCGCGCCTGGGCGGGACTCGATGGTGAGGTTGTCGCGCAACTGCCGGCCGGCGTCCATGGCGCGATCGATGCCGGCCCGGTGACGATGAACGGTATGGTCTGGGTCCGCATCGTCACCGACTTCGCGACCGGATGGGTCGTCGTTGATTCACTGGATCACAATCCACCGGTCGACTGGAAACGGGGCCGGTTTGGCAGAGAAGAATTCGTGTCACTCGTCGACAGCGCAGCATTGCGCGTGTTGCCGAGCGTCAATGCTCCACTCGTGACAATGCTCGAAGCAGGAGAAGAGGGGTCGATTCTGGGCGGACCGGAAGAAGCCGACGAAAATCGCTGGTACAAGGTCGATACCGACCATGGCGAGGGGTGGATCGCCGCACGCTTCCTGTCATCTCATGGATATGGAGGCATGGAGCCTTCCGCGTCTGGCGGTGTGGGCGGCAGCTTCGACTTCTCCGCCGGCGACCAGGTGCTCATCTACGACGGTCCGGTCAATGTGCGCGCCGAACCGGGCGAGACCGGTGCGATCATCACTTCGCTGGAGAGCGGCGCCGCCGGTGTGGTGCTCTCCGAGCCGGTGACGGCATCGGGGCATGTCTGGTTCCAGATCACCACAGGCGATGTGACTGGATGGGTGGCCGGCGCGTATCTGATGGCCGGCTGAAAGCCGTCAGCGGTCAGCCACCGGTGACGACAGCGACCATCTACATCCACTATTCACCATGCTCCACCTGAACTGCCGTTCGGTTCAGGCAACTCACCGATGATTGAGTCATACTTCAATGGGTGGTACAACTGTCTGCCGGAGGTATGACAATGCAAAAGAACACGAGTCGAGTCAGTCCCAAGGGACAAGTGACGATCCCCGTGGAAATTCGCGAGAGGTTTGATATCAGAACGCGTGACCGCGTGGTGTTTCGCGTGGTCGATGGAAACATCACGCTCACCCCTACGAAGTCCCGAGTCGATGAACTCTATGGCTCGCTGGCCGGCCCGGAACTCGATATCGACTGGAAAGAGGCCGAACAGATCGCTAAGGATGAATTCGCCGAGCGATTGGTGGCGGAGGACCGCACAAAGTATTTGTCGAGTTGATTCGTCGGTGTCATGTACTTCATTGACTCCAACATCGTATTGCGATTTCTGCTGTCGGATCATCCCGAGTTCTCTCCTCGGGCCAGAGCTTTCTTCCGCCGCCTCGAAGAGGGAACCGAACAGGGCATTCTCCTCGAGAGCGTCCTTGTCGAAGTCACCTTTACGTTAACCTCGAAGCGTACCTATGCGAGGCCGCAGCGTATCGTTGCTGACGGTCTGATAGGGATTCTGGAAATACCGTCGCTGAGCATCAGGAACAGGAACATCCATCTGAACGCTCTCGAACTCTTCGGCGATACCAGACTTGACTATCTGGACTGTCTCCATGTCTCGACAGCCAGACTGCTCGGGCCGACCGCGATCCTTTCGTTCGACCGCGACTTCGACAAGTTCGAGGGGATCACGCGAGTCGAACCGTAGCGCGCTTTCTCCCGTACACTGACGCGAATCTGTTCGAGCCAGTTCCCGGAGATGCCACTGTGACGACCTCCCTCGACCGCGTGTTCCAGGCGATCGACGACCGCCGCGACGAAATCATCGCCTTCGCGGCGGATTACGTTCGCATTCCATCGATCAACCCCGATCTCGAACCGAATGACGATGCGGAAGGTCCGGCGGGCGAATGGCTGCGCGATCAACTGGCCTCGTTGGGTGGGTTTGAGATCGACTTCTATGAACTCGAGAAAAACCGGCCAAACATCGTGGCAACCCGCAAGGGAAGCGGCGGCGGCCGATCGCTGATCTGGTCGTCGCATACCGACGTGGTGCCCATCACACCGGAACAGCAGGAAGCCTGGGACGGTAATCCTTTCTCAGGCGACCTCAAAGACGGGAAGCTGCTGGGGCGTGGCGCGTCGGACATGAAAGGTCCCGCCGCGGCGTACATCAAGGCGGCCCAGATCATCATGGACGAAGGGATCGAGTTGCAGGGCGATCTGATCCTGGCGCAATCGCCCGGCGAAGAATCGGGACGGCGCGACATCGGCTGCAACACCGTGCTGGAGCGGGGTCACCGCGCCGACTTCGCGATCTTCCCGGAAATTTCCAACTTCGCCATCCATCCGACCGCCAAGGGGGAAATCTATTTCAAGTTGACCGTGCCCGGCAAATCAACCCATATCTGCAACCGGAATCTGGTGGCGCAACCACTCCCCTACGGCATGGAGCGGCCCGGGGTGAGCGCGATCGACAACATGCTCAAGTATCAGCTGGCCATTCTCGAGTTGGAAAAGCAGTGGAGTCTCTGGCGCAGCAACCCGCACGTTCCGCCCGGCGGCATGTACATCAACATCAACACGATGCGAGCCGGAACATCCCTCTCCTCGATTCCAGATTCTGCTGAAGCGACCGGTTCACTCCTGTTCAATCCCGATCTGACCTGCGATGAAGTGATCGCCGAGATCAAGGCCTGCATCGATCGCGTCACCGAGGCCGACTACTGGTTGCGGGAGAATCCGCCTGTGCTCGATCTGCCGCTCGATGCCGAGAGCAATGCGCCGTGGCGCAAGGAACCGGTCAATCTGCCGCACGATCATCCAATGATCGGCGTGATTCAGTCGTCGATGCGAACGGTCACTGGCGCTGAAGCGCCAGTGGGCATCTCGCCCTTCGTCTGCGATGCGAATTTCTGGTATCCGCTCGGTCAGGAGTGCCTGATCTGGGGCATCGGCGAACCGAGCTGGGGATGTCATGGCGCCAACGAGTACTTGCCGGTCGAGGACCTGATCACCGGTGCAAAGGCATTCGCGGCGACGACGATGGAGTGGTGCGGGGTGCGTGCGTAGGGGGTCCGGGGTTCGAAGTCCGTGATTCGACGTCCGGGGTCCGGGGTCCGAAGTCCGGGGATTCGACGTCCGTAGTCCGTAGCTCGGGCACTTGCGGCCAGACGCGGCAGGGCCAGAACATTTATTGCTGAGATAGGGCACACTAGCTTCATGAGCGATCACGACACCCTTTTCGTGATGGTTGCAGACTCCCTGGAAAGGATGTGCGCATGGATGGGCAGCACTTTGATCTCCTGGCCCGCAGGCTCGCCAGAGCAACGTCACGCCGTGCGCTGATTGGCGGATTTGCCGGCGCCTTCCTGGGTGGACGGTTCGTGCAACACGAGGCAGCCGCTCAAGGGTGCCAGACGGACGATGATTGCCCCGGGGAAACGACCTGCCCCGCGCCGGGAGGGTTTTGTAGTTGCTACGGTCCCCAATCCACGTGCACCCTCGATGACGAATGCTGCAGCGACACTCGATGTCTGAACGGGCGTTGTTGCCTTAACGATGGCACCGATCATTTTCAACAGGATCCACTTAGTTGCTGCAGCGGCATCATCGCCGACCGGGTCTGCTGCAGTACATCGTGCGAGGGCGAGTGCAATCAGTGCAATGTCGCAGGTAGTCTGGGAACGTGCGTCGATGTCAATTCCAACTGCCTCGACATGGATCCCTGCACGTCCAACGTCTGCACCGCGGGAACGTGCAGTTTTCCAACGGTGCCCGATGGCAGTTCTACGCCAGACTTGCCAAGCGGTCAGATTTGCTGCGATGGCGAACCGTGCGCGGCTGTCGATGCCTGCACGCCCGCGTGCTGTACATCGGGAGCATGCAATGCCATTTCGTCGTGTCCTCAGGGAACCGAATATTGCGTTGGCGGCAATTGCGTCGAATGCCTGACTGCTTCGGATTGCACATCGTCAGAAGACTTCTGTGTCGAGACACTTTGTTCGGCCAATCAGTGCGTCGATCGACCCATTGATTGCAGCGAACTCGACAGCACCTGCCATACCGGCACGTGTTTCAATGGAACCTGTTTTGCCGATCAGGACGAGGTGGGTACCGCGTGCGACGCCGGAGAAGCGTGTCTGATCGGCGCCTGCGACGCATCGGGACAATGCATCGGCACGCCACGCGACTGCAGCGATCTGGATGACCTGTGCATGACCGGCATCTGCGATGCAGAGACCGGCGATTGCGAAGTAGTTTACGAAGAGAATGGCACGGACTGCGGGCAGGGCGCCGTCTGTTTCAATGGGCTTTGCATCTGCGGAGAAGGACGCATTGTCTGCGACGACCAATGCGTTGCAGGCGAATGTTGCGATGCTTCCGACTGCATCGGCGCTGCCGGTGGATCATCGTGCGGCGCCCTGACATGTGTGGATCACGTCTGTGTCGGTGGGAGCGATGACGACGTCTGCGAGGACGACTCCTGTTGCTGTGATGACGGCAAGTGCCGCAAGAAGTGTTGCCATCGCGAACCCAAACCGCCTCATGGCAACGATGACATCCCGATCGATACGTTGCCGAACACCGGAACGGGAAGCACGGCCGGGGGAGACGCGGCTGTCGGTGTGGCAATCGCCGGCGGGATTGCGGCGTGGGTGGCGTCGCGGGTGAGGTCCATGGGAGCGAATAAACCGCCGGGGGCTTCAACTGAGTGAGCGAGCTTGCGTTTGCGCGGCATTGATAGTGTTGAGTCCGAAGCTGAACGCCAAACACACCCTGTCATTCCAGTGGAAGCGAAGCGGAGGAATCTCTGGTACGGATACGGGGACGCCGGTCATTGAGGCGAGCCTATGCGGACGAGAACGTCATTCTCGTCCGTGCGGCGCCCGTTTCCTCGGCATCCTGCGCATGATCGGAAAACGCAAATCCCGAAGATCTCACCTGGTTCCGCGGCTTCGCGCTTACGATTTGATCCTTCCAACACATGATCTCGTGAAATGAGGACACTGCAGTTGAAGAAGAGCCGCTGACCAACCGCTGAATCTCGCGTCCACTGGAGGTGTCGAAAAGTCGGGTAATTCATCAATTTGCCGTATATCGATACCGTCCACCGTCGGGCACCATGGAAGGGGAGAGTTCCGCGCTTCGAGACTCTTCAGCCCAACGAGAAAGGTGGCGCACAGGATGGACGCTCAGTATTTCGATGCTCTTGCTCGCAGGTTTGCAGAATCACGTTCCAGGCGCTCGTTGTTTGCGGGAATCGGCGGCGTGTTCCTGGCAAGTCGACTCGAAAGTACCTCAGCGCAAACACCCGACCCCTGTGACTCGGATGACGACTGCGGACTCTGCGAGATTTGCCAGAATCCACCGTCCGGCGTCTGCGTCTTTGTCCTACCCGGGCAAGACCCGAATAGTGACTGCGCAGAGGGCGTATGCAACGGTTCCGGAGTCTGCGGCTGCGCGGGGCCGTTGAGTCCTTGTGACAGAGATCTGGATTGCTGCCCTGGCAATACCTGCCTCAACGAACAATGTCTTCTCACTAATGGTATCGGGTGCGCGTTCGACAACTGGTGCGCCAGCGGATTCTGTGTCGACGCAATGTGTTGCAGCACCGCGTGCGAGGCCACGACGAACTGTCTGGTCGCTATTTGTCCCGAGGGCCAGTGTTCTACCGCGCTGCAGGATTGCAGTGAACTCGACGAACTCTGCAAGGGTGGCATCTGCGACTCGTCGACCGGCAACTGTGTCGCGGTCAACCACGACGACGGATTCGTCTGCGGATCGAACGCGACTTGCTCGAACGGTGTATGCGCCTGTGTCGCTGGATCTGTTTCATGCGGCGGCGAATGCGTAGCCGGTGAATGTTGCGAGTCTGCAGATTGCACGATGCAAGAGCCGTCCGAATGCGCTTCGATGATCTGCCAGGACAACACCTGCCAGATAGCGACAAGCGACGAGGCCTGCGGTCCCTGCCGGCAATGCGATCTGGAGTCGCTCTACTGTGTCGAATCCTGCCGTGGCAGCGAGTGTTGCTGCGATGACAACGCCACGTGCTCCGCTGATTGCTGTCAAGCCGAATGCGACCTGGACACCGACTGTCCACAGGGCCTGTGTTGCTGCAACGACAGCTCCTGTTCGGCCGATTGCTGCCCAGACTCATGCAAGGGGGACAAAGACTGTCCAACGAGTGAGTGCTGCTGCAAGAATGGCGCCTGCGATGCCAAGTGCTGCAAGAGCGAGCATCAGACGACGCCACCACCTCCGCCATCCTCCTCGGACAGTTCAGATCCGGCCGCTTCGGTGCTGCCGAGCACGGGGACCGGCAGCACCGCAGGTGGAGAAAGGGGGGTCGGCCTGGCAGTCGCGGCCGGCATTACGGCTTGGGTGGCGTCGCGGATGAGGTCTGCGAGAGCGCATGATTCCTCCGAAGAGGGGCTTTAGCAGCGCAACTGCCAGCTGTCGATGAGACGCCATCGGAAGGTATGCCACCACTGACCTGACCAGTCGTCGCTGTCAAAGGCGTAGAGGTGCAATCGTTCGGCAAGGAACGATTCGGGGCCGATTGGTTCGAGCTCGCGGCAGAACGCGGAGATTTCCGTGAAGTGCGCTTTCGGAATGTCGGCCATCGCCAGGGTCAGGTGCGCGTGAAACTGGTCTCGGATGCGTTCGCCTGGACTATGCGGGCAGTCTGGCGAAACGAGCGGGAGGAGCGCGTCCATCGTCCGCTCGTGCAATTCCTGTAGCTGCGGATTGCGTGAGCCGTCGGGCAGATCGCAGATAGAGAGAACGATCGCCCGGTCGCCGAAGTCAGCGACACCTTGCGAATAGACGGGAAAGGGCTCGAAACCATCGGCAATGATCGCGGCGCTCGCTCGTATTGCTTCTTCGGGCGCCTCACTTCGGAAGAATCCCTTGATCGTGGCGTGCGGCATAAATCGGCCGGCAACCCGCAGGCCGTACTGGTGTTCCAGCAACTCATGCATGCGCACCTGCGCGGCGCACATGGCCGGCGAGGGACGAAGGTAGTAGCCATAGCGCGTCGGCTCACTCATAAAGTGTCGTTCCTGTCGCGTTCGGTTGCATTTCTGTCGATGATGACTGCTGTAATCGGCCAGCCTCTCAAGTCATCCTGAGCGCTTTCGATATCGAGGATCACTGCTCAGTCATGCACGCGCTAGCAAGTTTCCCGCTGCGGCGGGAGATGCTTCGACCGCACTCCGCTTCGCTCCGTTCCGCTCAGCATGACAGTGCCCATTTTCATGCAGGGCTGGCGCCGGCGCGCCGGTAGGATGGCCCAGAATGACGCCGTGTCCTTCGCGCCGGAGCCTTTGCCTTTTGCCCTTTGCCCTTTGCCCTTTGCCTTTGCCTACGAAAGCCTCACCACCGGATTCGTTAATGTTCCGATGCCGTTGATCGTGATGGAGACGACGTCGCCGTCTTCGAGGGTGAATTCGTTGGGCGGAACGATGCCGGTGCCGGTCATCAGGAAAACTCCGTGGAAAAAGGTCTGGTACCGGAATAGGTACTGCACCAAATCCTCGAAGGTGCGATGCATCTGATTGGTGTTCGTCATTCCCTCGAATGCGACGACGCCATCGCGTTCGATTTGCAGCGTGATGCCCAGATTGCGGGGATCGTCAACCTCCCAGGCGAGGGCGATGATCGGTCCCAGTCCAGCGCCCTTGTCGAACATCTTGGCCTGCGGGAGATAGAGCGGGTTCTCGCCTTCGATGCTGCGGGATGAGACATCGTTGCCGATGGTGTAGCCGACGATTTCGCCGGCGCTGTTGATAACGAGCACGCACTCTGGTTCAGGCACATCCCAGGTGCTGTCGCCGCGAATGCCGACGGCCTGACCCGGTCCGCTGGTGCGAAAAACATTGGCCTTCAGGAAGAGCTCGGGGCGGTCCGCGTCATAGACGCGGTCGTAGACCGACTTCTCCTGCGACTCCTCCATGCGGGCATCGCGACTGCGCAGGTAGGTGACGCCGGCGGCCCAGATTTCCTGCCAGTCGATCGGGGCGATCAGCTCGACCGAATCGAACGGCACTCCGGGCGTCCCGGCGATCGTCGCCAGGCTCGACTGGAGGTCCGCCGCGGAAAGTTCGAGCGCGTTGGCGAGCCGCTCGGGACCACCGGCGGCAGCGGAGTCGATCACCGTATCACCGACGATCAAACCCAATTTGCCCTGATTTCGCGGACTGCCGTCGTCCGATCCCCGGTAGAGACAGAGTGGCACGGTTCAACTCCCTTCAGTCGATAGACGCGCTGATGTCGTCGAGTCGTTCAGCAATAAGCTCCGCGATGTGACGCACCTGGAGTGGTCGGCCCGCCTGATCGCAACCGCCGCGCAAGTGCATGATGCATCCCTGATTATCGGTCACCAGCACGGGCGCGCCAGTCTGCTCGGCCGCGTCGAGCTTGCGATTCATCAAACGTTCTGCGATCTCCGGGAAATCGAAGCTGAACGACCCGCCGAATCCGCAGCACATCGGGATGTCATCGAGCTCGCGCAGTTCGCAGCCCATAACATCGGCGAGGAGTCGGCGCGGTTCTTTCTTGAGCACCAGGGCATTCATTCCCTGACAGGAGTCGTGATAGGTCACGGCGACCGATGCACCAGAGGCGAGTGAACCACTGTCGAGCTTGGCGACATTCTCCAGAAACGAGGTGAAGTCCATGACCTTCGCGGCGAGCTGCTTCGACCGCAGGAGCCAGGACGGCTCGTTGCGGAAGAGGTGCTGGTAGTCCTGGCTGAGCATCGCCACACAGCTGGCGCTGCCGGAGACGATGTAGTCGGCAGGAAAGCGAGCGAGTGTCGCTTCGAGAGTGTCGATGGTTTGTCGCGCCATCCGCTTGGCGGCGTCGTCATCGCCCATGTTGCTGGCCGGCAGACCGCAGCAATTGAGCCCCTGTGGGTAGACCACCCGGACGCCAAAGGTACGCAGCGTGCGGGCGATCGCCTGCCCTTGTTCGGGATAGAGGCGGTCGGTCATGCAACCAGGAAAGAGCGCGACGGTCTTCCCCGCGGCGCCGTTGGCGACGACCGGTTGCTTCGCTTCCTCGAACGAACCTTGCGGCGTCAGGTTGCGGAGCGGCTCGTACGCGAGAGCGGGCAGACTCCGCCAGCTCGTTTGACGGCCGACCTTGGGCAGTTTTCGGGTTCGGATCATCCGGTTGCGGGCGAGGGGACGATCGAGGTACCGGCCCAGATTGGTCGTGACATCGACCGCATCTGGCCGCGAATAGATCGCCAGGATCATTCGCTTGATCGGCGACAGACCATAAGTTTCCACGACCATCTTGCGGACGTCGAGAATCTGGCGCGGCAGCGGTATCTCGACCGGGCAGACCATTTCGCAGGCATTGCACGAGAGACAGAGGCTTTGCGGTTTGGCGATCGATTCGAGCCCGTGGTGAAAACCGGAAACGACCAGACCGATGGCGCCTGAGTAGATGTGCCCAAACACGTGCCCGCTCACCTCGGCATAGGGAGGGCAGACGTTCGAGCAGGCGCCGCAGCGAATGCAATGCAGCGCCTCGGCAAATTCGGGCATCGAGCGCATCATGCGGCGGCCATTGTCGACAAGGATGATGTGCATTTCGTGCCCAGGAGTCGGGCCGGTCATGAACGTGGTGTTCACGGTCAGACGCTGACCCGTCGAACTGCGGCCGAGAATCTTCAGCTGGGTCATGGCGTCGTCAAACGTCGGCACCAGCTTTTCGATGCCGGCGAGCACGATGTGCACCGGCGGCATCGATCCGGAGAGGCGACCATTGCCTTCGTTGGTGACGATCATCACGGTGCCAGTTTCGGCGATCAGCGCATTGGCGCCGTTCATCCCGACGCCGGCGGTGAAAAAGACTGGCCGGACGGCATCGCGAATCGCCCGGACCTGCTCCGGAATGTCTTCAAGCGAGACTTTGCGGTCGCCGACGCGATTGAGCAGCGCGCCGACTTCCTGCCGGCCCATATGCAGGGCTGGTCCGACGATGTGGCTGGGTCGTTCGTGCGCTTGCTGAACGATCCACTCTCCGGCGTCGGTTTCGACGACCTCGATACCGTGATCAGCCAGGGCGTGATTGAGCTCGATCTCTTCAGAGACCATCGATTTCGATTTGGCGATCTGCGTGGCGCCGTGTCTTTCGCAGATTTGGCGGACGAGATCGATCGCGTCCTGGGCGGTAGCGGCATGATGGACGTTAACGCCGGCGCGGTTGGCCATCGATTCGAAGAGTTCGACGAAACGGTCGAGATTGTTGACGACGTGTGTTTTGGTCGATTTGAACTCGGTGCGGAGACGGTCGAATTCGATCTCGGAGACCGAGCGGTCGCGATTGCCGCGCCAACCGACCTGGAATCCGCCGATGTTCTTGCGGAGGCGAGGATTGGCGATCGCCTGCTGGTAGCGAACCGCAAACGGCAGCTCGGCGTGCTCGGCGATGCGGTCGTCTTTCCGGCGGAGGAGTCGCGTCGCCACCATCAGGAACCGCTCCCGGCTGGTGCTTCATCGACGAAAACGACGACCACGCGACCCGGTCCCTGTACACCGACAGTCAGTGACATCTCAATATCGGCGGTCCGGCTCGGTCCGGTGAGGAGGGTGCTGTAGGCGCCGCCCGGCCGCTTCGCCTGCGCTCGCAGAAACGCGGCGATCTCATCGAGGCTGGCCAGCAATGTGCAGGTGGGGACGATCACGACCAGATTGAGCGAAAGCAGCCCGACCGACCGGTTCGCCAGATCGGGTTCAGAGAGGACCACCGAGCCAGTCTCGGCGATGGCGTGCTTTGCCAGAGCAACGCCGAGAGGCGCATCACGCGACTCCGCGGGGTCGACAGCGACATCGAACTTCAGGCTGTTCCCTTCAGCGGTCTCGATGAACGCCGCGTCATAGGCCGCTTCGAGCTCGGCTGAGATCAACGCGATCTCGGTCCCGATCGCCTCGGCAAGCGTCTGGATGACGCTTTTCGCTTCGGCGACGGTCTCTACACGATGGACATCGACGCCAAGCGGCGCGATGCGCTCGCTGAAGAGCGCGACGCGTTCGGTCAATTGCTCGGGCGTGACGAGTCTCTCTTCGTGCCGAAGAGCCGACAGATAGTGCATAGGTCTAGAGCATCGCTCCGAGAATCCAGGGGTTGAACTCTTCCTGACCCACCCCGGCGGCTTCACTCTTCGTCTGCTCGCCCGACGCTACTGCGATGATCTTCTCGAAGATCTCCTCGCCAAGCTCGTCGAGGGTGATCCCATCGAGCACCTTGCCCGCATTGATGTCCATGTCCGGTTCCTGGTTGGCGTAGAGCGTGCTGTTCGTGGCGATCTTGATGCTCGGGGCCGGTTTGAAGCCGAACGCGCTGCCGCGACCCGTGGTGAAGCAGATCAATGTGCATCCACCGGCAACCTGACCGGTCGCCGAGACAGGATCGTAACCGGGAGAGTCCATGTGCACGAAACCGCGATCGGTCACCTGCTCGCCATAGCCGATAACGGCGTTCATCGGCGTCGAACCAGCTTTGGCCGCCGCGCCGAGTGACTTCTCGTAGATATTGGTCAATCCGCCGAGCTTGTTGCCGGGGGCCGGGTTGTTGTCGATCGTCCCACCGAAGTATTCGGTGTAATCCTCCCACCACTTGATGCAGTCGAGAAGCTTCTGGGCGACTTCAGGGTTCTTGGCGCGGCGCGTCAGCAGATGCTCGGCGCCGTAGACCTCGGTTGTTTCACCGAGAACGACCGTGCCGCCCTGCTTGACCAGCAGGTCGCACGCCTTGCCCAGTCCGGGATTGGCAGTGACGCCCGACCATCCATCGGAACCGCCACATTGCAGCGCTACAACCAGCTCGGAGACAGGAATCTCGTCACGCTGGTACTTGTTGGCCTCGGGGAGGATCTTTTTCACCGCTTCGATGCCGAGCTCCACCGTTTTCAGGAATCCACCGTCCTGCTGAATGGTGATGACCAGCGGGGCATCCTCTTTCATCGGCGTGGCATCGATCATGTCGGTCGGTTGATTGACTTCGCAGCCGAGACTGAGAATCACGTAGCCGGCGACATTCGGATGGTGAACGGTGCCGGCGAGCGTGCGCTGGAAGATGTAGAGATCGCGCGATCCGATATGAGCGCCGCAACCGCCCTTGTGCGGCAGGGCGATGACCTCGTCGACATTCGGGTAGTCATCGAGGGCGCCAGGCTGGCGGAAATACTCCGCCACCCGCACGGTGGCCGAGGATGAGCAGTTGACCGACGCCATGACGGCGACGTAGTTTCGGGTGCCGACGCGACCATCGGGACGGCGGAAACCCTTGAAGGTCCGGCGCTCCGCTTCCGGCACGTACTCGACCGGAACGTAGTCCGCGCCGAACGCGTAGTCCTTCTCGAAGTCCTTGATGTAGACGTTCTGGGTGTGGACGTGCTGGCCCTTCTTGATCTCCTTCGACGCGAAACCGATCAGCTGACCATAGCGCATGATGCGGCCGTCGAGGGGGATATCGTGCAGAGCGACCTTATGTCCCGGCGGGACCATTTGCGAAACGCGAATGACTTCGCCATCCGGCATCAGGAGCTGCGTTCCAGGAAGCAATGGCACCTTGGCAATGGCGACATCATCGTTCGGTTCGAGCAGCACGGTCAGTTCGCGCAGCGCAACGGGTTCGGTTGGCGCTTTGGACAGGGTGGCGATGGTATCGGCGCCAGGGACTGTTTGACTCACGAGAGTCCTCCATGCGATCGGGGAAAGATCACGATGTCTAAAGAGAATCCATATATGGAGGAAGAGTACGCCATCTGGATCGATTCGTTCACGACATTGTGAGGCATCGCGGGTCCGATGGCTGCAAGCCAACGGCTCTTGAAGTCCACACTAGAGCTAGCACACTCAAGCATTCAGTCATTCTGAGCGAAGCGAAGAATCTCTTGTTCGGAGACCAAACGGCTCTGTGGGATACCTTCCGCTGCGGCGGGAGATCCTTCGCTACGCTCAGGATGACGGCCCTTGTTCGAGAGTCCAGATTTTTCGCGCCACACTTTAGCGAACGGATTTGAACCGGTATTCGCGTGTCGGAGACTTGTTCAAAGCACGCGGTACTTGTTCCAGACCTCGCTGAGGAGAGCGCCTTCTTTCAGATCGTCGCGGGCGCGGTCTTCGGTGGCGACCTTCTCGAATGCTTTGGCGACGCATTCCTCGGCAACGGCGGAAGGGATGACGGCAATGCCGTCGATCTCGGCGAAGACGATGTCCCCGGGGAAGACCTTGACCCCTCCGCAGACGATCGGTACGCCATAGTCGACGCACTGCGTGCGACCGGCGGCATCGAAGGGACGCGAGCCTGTCGAAAAGGTGGGAAATCCGAGATCGAGAATCTTGCGTGTATCGCGGTGATAGCCGTCCATGACCATGCCGCGCGAGCCGCGACCGAGAGCCGCGTTGGAGAAGAGCTCGCCCCAATAGGCAGCGGAGGAAAGCCCGCCGGTGGCGATGACGCCGACATTGCCGGGCTGGAGATTGTCGATGGCGGCGATGATTTTGGTATATGGCTCCGGCTTCATTTCGTAAATCGGCGCCATGAGAATCGTATGCGCCGTCCCGACGAGCACCTGCCGTGAAGCGGGATCGATCGGCCGAATCTGCGATTGCATAACCTGATCGCGAAAACCAAGTCCATCGAGAATGTCGGAAATGACAGCGACATAGAGATCGCGGGCCATGCGGTCGAAGAGGTCAGTGGTTGTCATGTGGGTGGTCCTTCTTGATGGGCACTAGGCACTCGGCACTGGGCACTGGGCAGAGAGACTTAGGCACCGCACTTGGCATCCTCCGTCTGACCCCATGCCTACTTGATTGGATTTGCCCATTGCCGAGTGCCCAGTGCCCAGTGCCCAGTGCCTCAAATATGAAACTCAAAGTGTCCTAACTCCTCGGCGCGAGTCAACTCGCCGTTGGCGGTGCGGAGCACGGCGTCGAAGATTTCGTTGCCCACATCGGTGAGTGATTTCTCGCCGGTGACGATCGCTCCGGCGTTGATGTCCATGTTGTCGCTCATCCGGGCATAGGTTTGCGGATTGCCGCAGACCTTGATCACCGGCACGATACCCGAACCTGTGACTGTACCGCGACCGGTGGTGAAGACGACCAAGTGAGCGCCGCACGCGGCGAGCTCGGTGACGCCATTCGGATCGCTGATCGTCCCGGCGCCGGTCCAGCCCTCGTCTTCGACATAGAAGGGTGCCAGCAGGTGGAGTCCAGTGTCTGACGGACGTTCCCACTCTCCGCCATGCAGCACGCTCCTCACCGGAGTCGAACCCGCTTTGCAGACAGCGCCGAGCGACTTCTCCTCGATCGTCGTCAAGCCGCCTTCGATGTTGCCGGCGCTGATGGCGCGTTGACCGGTGCGCACACCCCAGCGACGAGCGGTGCGGATCGCCCCGGCAACCTCACCGGCGACCGCCGGCGTCGCTGCCTGCCGGGTCAGGGAACCCTCGCAGCCGAGCAATTCGTTGGTTTCCTCGAAGATGACCGTGCCTCCGGCCCCAACGATCCGGTCGGATGCCAGACCGAGGGCTGGATTGGCCGCAAGTCCCGAGGTGGTGTCCGATCCACCGCATTCGACACCGACGATCAGATCAGCAACGGTGATGTCGCGTCGCTCGAACGGTTCGGACATCAGCGCGCGACCACGAACGACCGCCTGCTCGATGGCGGCGCGGGTGCCGCCCGCCTCCTGGATCGAGACGAGCGAGACCGGTTTGCCCATTTCGGCGATTGCCTGGGCGATCTGGGGAGCGTCGGTGCATTCGCAACCAAGCGACATGACGAGCACCGCGCCGACATTCGGATTCGCCGCGAGACGGAGCATCTTCTGCTGCGCATCGGGACTGACCATACAATCCCGCCAGCCGGCGACCACCGCATCATCGAGCTGCATGGCGACTCTTCGGGAGACCTCCTCCGCGCAGACGACGGTGAAGAGCACGAGCAGGCGATTGCGGATGCCGACCTGTCCATCGGGGCGAAGATAGCCGGAGAAACGGAGATTCGGGTCCGAAGTCCGGGGTCCGGAGTCCGAGGCTGCAGGACGCGCCCTTGTCTTCGATGCGCTCGCGGGGGCGGAACGGGCTATTTCCCATTTCCCAGTTCCTATTTCCCCGTTCCCATCATCGACACTGAGACTCTCGACGTTGTGGACGTGGACGTGGTCGCCGGCGTCAACGTCCGAGGTGGCGCGGCCGATCGGTTGGCCGTGCTTGATGACATTTGCTCCTGCCGGAATCGATGCAAGCGCGATTTTGTGACCGAGGCGGATCGGCTGGGAGATCGTGACGACACCGAGATCGCCATCGATGCCGGACATGCGCGCGGCTCCACGGTCGAGATCGCGAAGCGCCGTGGCGACGTTGTCGGCTGGATGGATGACGAGGATGTCGGGAGCACTCATTTCGGTCAACCAGAAACGACGATGATGTTGGCGTAGGGAACGGAATCGGCTGTGCGAATGGTGGCCCGGCCGGTGGCGGAGAGGCGTTTGAGGTCGAGATGCGGCATGCGTTGCAGGGGGATGTCTGGTCCGAGCAGCGATTCGAGCTCTTTGACGCGGTCCGGGCTGGCGATGGTCATCTCGTCGGCAATGACGATGCGGTCGATCGCCCATTCGGCATGGATTGCGGCGAGGACATCGAGAACGGTCGGAATGCCTTCTACGAGCGCGAGATCGATGCGTTCCGGTCCTTCCGGCACCGGGTATCCCTTGTCGGTGATGGTGAAGTAGTCTGTATGACCGGTGCTGGCCAGCAGATGGGCGAGCGCCGGGTTGAGGATGCCGCTCTTCTTCATCCCTGCTCCTCCGGAACGTCGAGTCCCCAATAGCCGAAGTAACGGCGGCGCTGGTCGAGGGTAACCTGTTCGCGGAAATCGGGCGCTGGGCGCTTCAGGAGGACATCGTCCTGCGTCACGCCGACCGCTTCCCAGCCGAGCGCGCCGAGCCGGGCCAATTCCTGGCCGTTTCGGATGTCCGCGAAACGGTAGTCCCATGCCTGACGGTTCATTGGCGATCCTTTCACGTAGGGCATCGACACGGAGGTCGAAGCGTACGGAGCGAGTCGTACGGGCATTGTGCGGGATATTGGCGTTTATCGCGCAGGGCATCGACACGGAGGTCGAAGCCTACGGGAAAGAAAGAGGTCGAAGCCTTCGGAAAAGAAAACGGCCGTACGCATCGACCTCCGTGTCGATGCCCTACGACTTCCGCCGCCGCAACTGATCGATCAACACGGCCAGAATGATCACGGCGCCAATGACGATCTGCTGATAGAAGGCGGAGATGTGCATCAGGGTGAGGCCGTTGCGGATGACGGCCATCAGCAGGGCGCCGATCATCGTGCCGACCAGCGTCCCCTCGCCGCCGAACAAAGAAGTGCCGCCGATGACGACAGCGGCGATGGCGTTCAGCTCTTCGCCGGTGGCGAAGTCGGCTTTGGCCGAGTTCAGACGAGAACTCAACATCACCGCGGCGACGCCGCAGCACAATCCCATAAAGGTATAGACGGCGAGTTTGTAGCGATTGATCTGGACACCGGAAAAACGGGTGGCCTGTTCGTTGCCGCCGATCGCAAAGACATACAGCCCCAAGCGCGTAAAGCGCAAAATCAGAAAGCCAACAAAAAACGTGCAGAACGCGATAATCACCGGTGCGGGGAATGGTCCAAAGTTGCGTGTACCGAAGATGTTGAAATTGGGCACGCTGGCGGTCAGGAACGAGATCGGTTCCCCTGCCGTAATCTCGGAAGCGACGCCGCGAAAAATCTGCATCGTGCCCAATGTCACGATGAAGGGCGGGATTCTGCCGATCGTGATGATCAGCCCATTGACGAGTCCGCAGGCGGCGCCAACGCCGAGCATCACCAGCACCGCTTCCATTCCCCACCCGTGCCGGTCGATGAGCAATGCGCCGGAAACGGCACTGAGGGCGAGAATAGACCCCACCGACAGATCGATGCCGCCGGTCAGGATCACGAAGGTCATGCCGACTCCAAGAATGGCCATCAGCGACGCCTGGCGGGCGATGTTGGTCCAATTGCCGCTGGTCATGAAGACCGGTTCCTGGGAATAGATCAGCAAGCTGAGAATGATCAGGCTGAGCAGCGGTCCGAATGTCGCCCAGATACTGCCGGCGGTAATCCGCCGCCCCGATTCGGCGGCCGGTTGTTGCTCAACACTGACTGCCTCGGCGCTCATGCCGCTGCCTCCTCGACTTCGTGGGTCTGGGCCGCCGCATGGGCCATGATCGCTTCCTGAGTCGCCGTTTTGCTGTCGAACTCCGCGACGATCGCGCCTTCCCTCATCACCAGGATACGGTCGGCCATGCCGAGCACCTCGGGCAACTCAGAAGAGATCATCAGGATTGCCGCACCACGCCTGAGCAGCTCATTCATCAGCCGGTAGACCTCGACTTTGGCGCCGACATCGATGCCGCGCGTCGGCTCGTCGAAGATGAAGATGTTTGCCTGGGTCAGCATCCACTTGGCGAGGACCACCTTTTGTTGATTGCCGCCGGAGAGATACATCACGCGCTGACGTGGACTCGGCGTTTTGATCCTGAGGAGATCGATGTAGCGCCGCGCCGTGGCGATCCTGGCACGGGGCGGCAGCAAGCCTGGCGGCGAGCCGGTGTTTTGCGGCGCCGCCATGGCGATGTTGTCCGCCACCGGCAGGAGCAAGACGAGACCCTGCTGTTTGCGGTCTTCTGGCAACAGGGCAATGCCATGATCGATCGCCTGTCCCGGCGAATTGATCTTTACCTCAACATTCTCGACGGCGATCGATCCGCTTTCGATCGTGTCGATGCCGAAGATAGCGCGAGCGACTTCCGACCGGCCGGCGCCGACAAGCCCGGCCAGGGCCACGATTTCGCCGGTATGGACGTCGAACGAAACGTCGTGGATCACTCCGGTGCGCGTCAGCCCACGCACGGAAAGTGCAACGTCGCCGATCGGGATGGCTTCCTTGGGGTATTGCTGTGTCAGCTCGCGGCCAACCATCATGCGAATAAGGTCCTGTTGCGAGGTTTCGGCCATGGGGACTGTACCGACATTGCGACCGTCGCGGAGAACGGTGACTTGATCGCCTACCCGGCTGGCGTCTTCGAGATGATGCGAGATGAGAATGATCGCCGCTCCCTGCGATTTCAGCAGATCGACGATCTGGAAAAGCTGTTCCGATTCTTCGGCGGTGATCGCAGCCGTGGGTTCGTCGAGGATGAGCACACGCGCTTCAGCGACGAGCGCCTTGGCGATTTCGGTCATTTGCTGGAGCGCCACACCGAGCGTTGAAACCCGTCGGTGGGGATCGAGCCCGATGTTCAGGCGCAGGAGCTGCTCGCGGGCCATGCGATAGAGAGTTCGCCAATCGATAATGCCGCCGGCGCGCATTGGTTCCCGGCCGAGAAAGATGTTCTTGCCGACATCGAGATGGGGAATGAGATTGAGCTCCTGATGGACGGTGCTGATCCCCAGCACCTGCGCAGCGTGAGGGTCGCGCAGGACGACCGGAGCGCCTTCGATCAGGATCTCGCCTTCGTCTGGTTGATAGATACCGGCGAGGAGTTTGACGAGCGTCGATTTCCCGGCGCCGTTCTCGCCAACGAGCACGTGACATTCGCCTGCATAAAGGTCGAAGTCGACGTCATCGAGGGCAACGACGCCGGGAAAGCGTTTCGAAACGTGGCGCAGCTCGAGCACGGGAACATGACCCGGTCCGGAAACCGATATCGTGTCATCCCCGCCCTGACGCTGCTCCGCCATCCCTAAGATCCTGCCTGGAACTCTTCAGCGTTCTCCTGGGTCACGAGCATGGCGCCCGAATCGACGAGCGCAGGCACCTCCTCGCCATTCAGATGCCGAACCATCAGATCGACGCCAATGATGCCCATCGATTTCGGGAACTGGGCAACGGTCGCGGCGATCTGGCCGTTCTTGACCGCTTCCACTGCGTCGGGAATGGCATCGAACCCGACAATGAAGATGTCCGCTTCCTTGCCGGCGGCGGTCAGCGCCTGGAGAGCGCCAAGGGCCGGCGGATCGTTCGCCGCGAAGATCGCGCTGAGGTCGGGATCAGATACGAGGATGTTTTCGGTGATGGTGAATCCTTCGTCCTGATTCCAGTGCGCGCTTTGGTCGATGACCGTGATATCCGGGAAGGCATCGAGCGCCTCGTGGAGTCCCTGATTCCGGGCCTGCGCGGTCTGGTTCGCCATATCGCCCTGCAAATTCAGAACCTTGCCCGCCCCGCCAAGATTTTCGGCGATGTACTCACCCGCCAGCCGGGAAGCCGCGATATTGTCGGTCTGCACAAGGCTGATCAGCTCTCCGCCGGCCGGGCCAGTGTCAACCGCGAGGACCGGGATACCGGCTGCGTTTGCCGCCTCGATGCCGGGGATGACGCCAACAGCATCGATTGTCCCCATGATGATTCCGTCGTAGCCGGAGGTCACAGCATCTTCGAACTGGGAAACCTGGTCGGCAATGCCGGACGCATCGGGCAGGGCGATCACGTCGACCGTCACGCCGTCCTCAACAGCTCTCGCCTCAACAGCCTCCTTGAGGATTTGCCAGAAGGCGTTCGAGGGCAGAACCTGCATAAATGCCAGGCGATACGCCTCGTTCCCCTGAACCGGACCATATTCTGTCGATGGATCTGAGGCCTCAGGCGTCGAATCCTGGGCGAATGCGCCGGCCTTGGTGAGAAGCGGGGACGCCACGACGGCGCCACCGGCGATAACGAGATTCCTTCTGTTCAACCGCATCGGACTGTACTCCTTCAGGTATGTCCAGCTGGGTTCGCGACTCGATCCTCAGTGAAGCGACGGCATGAGCGCCGCACGCCGAAATCTCTTCTCGCCTCCTTTCGACGCGCCGGCAATCGACGGCCGGCAGTGGTTCGCGAAACGATCGCCCCCGGGCGACTGAAATGACAAAGCTGAGGCCGAATCTCCGGTGATAGTATCGTGACCTTCTGACACTTCGTCAATTCATCATATCTGAATCCCGAACTGGAGATCTCCAGTTGGGCAATTGACAGGGGTCAAGGTTTTTTGGGCCGCCTTGACACAGGCCGAGTGCAGGCGCAATATCCGACTTGATGAGTCGGGTATCGATGCCACGACGCGCTCGGGACAGCATCCGCGATGCGAGTTCGCAGTCGCGGTTACGGTGACAAGGGGTTCCAACATGAGGCGAATCAGTCGATGGAGCGTGAGCGCTCTGACTGTCACGCTGGGTTTTGCAGTGCTGGGGGGAGCAACGCCGGTCGCGGCTCAGGGAGACGACGATCTGGCCGCAGTTCGCGCCTACGCGCTCGAACAATCCGCTTTGCAGAAAGCAGGCGCCGAGGCGTTTCTCGGTGTTGCGCAGCAGTACTACGCACTCGCTGAAGCACAGGGGTTCGACTATGAAGCGCTGTGGGCCGCGGAACCGGAAACACTGACCGATCTGATGTCGCAGGCGAAAGAGTCGTGGCTCGAAGCGAGTACCCATTACGAATTGAACGAGGGCCTCGTGGCCGGCGTGCCGGGACTCTCCTACTTCGATGTCCTGCTCGATGCCGGTCCGAGCGGTGAGGAAGACCCGAATGAAGCACTCGACTGGACGCTCGAGTTGCCAGACGGCACCACCCTCGAGCAGCCAGGCAACTACTTCCACCATCTGACTGAACCACTGGTGTGGGGAACGAACGATGCATTCGTGGCGCTCGAAGTCGATCTCGATGGTGACGGCAACCTCGAGCTGGGCGAAGTGCTGCCCGACGCCGGGCTCTTCATCGCAACGGCGGAAGGTCTCGATGCGACAACCGCCGAGTTGCAAGCCGCCGTCGACGAGTGGCAACCAACGATCGAGGAAGCGTTCGGGGCGATCATCACCATGGTTCCCACGATGAACGAGTACTTCGAACAATGGAAGGACTCCGCATTTGTCGCAGGCGAAACCTCGACCGAAGCGAGCTTCGTGGCCACCAGCCGCCTCTTCGACGTGAACGGCATTCTGCACGGTCTGGACCTGACATACGACGAAATCGGACCGCGTGTCGAAGCGGTCGATGCCGATCTGCATGGGCAGATCGTGGCCGGATTCGACGACCTCGTGACCTATGTCGGCGATCTCTACGATCAAGAAGCCGGCGGCAAACGGTTCACGGGCGAAGAAGCCGAGCTCTTCGGCACGGAAGCACAGGAGAAAGCTGACCACCTGGCCGGACTTGTTTCGCAGGCGGTTTCGGAACTGGGGCTCCAGATCTAGCCGTGTTCGCTCGCGCCCGGTATGCCGCTCTCCTCATTTGGTGCTTCCTGATTGTCGGAAGCCTGGGGATTGGGCATACCTCGCGACCTGCACTGGCAGCGGACTCAGGGTCGGTCGCCGGGTCCGGGCTGGCGATACGAAATGCTCTCCTCGAAGCACAAGCGGCACTGATCGCCGGTGATGACAACGTCGCCGGCGATGCCGTGTCTCGGGCGTCAGAGCATCTCTCGGAGATCCTTGCCGAGGTCGATCAGAACAGCCCGAAAGCGCAGGCTCTCTCCGCCGCACTGGCTGAAGCGGAGCGCGCCGCTTCCTCCGGAGACTCCCTGGCATTCGCCTACGCGCGCGGGGTGCTGTGGTCGTCGTTGATGCGGTTGTCGCTTTCAGAGACGGTGGCGGCAACGGCCGAAAGTGACAGCGAACGTGCCGGAGCATGGTTGCTTCTGCGCGACTTTCGCCCGGCCACGCGCCTCGATCGCCCATCGACCGGCGCAGCTGACGCGTTGCGACAACTCGCCGCCGCAGAGATCACGCCGGAAGAAGCGGTTCTGGGTGTGGAGGCCGATCTGTTCGATACCTATCAGGCACGACTGAACGACAGTCTGCGCGGCATCAAACCGGCTCACGACCAGGAGTTTCGGTTGTCGGTGGCGGAGTCGATCGGGGAGACTGCAGGCTACTGGCCGATCCTGGCCCCCTCCTACGAGAGCCAGTTCGGCGCCGAGGCGCGAGCCGCAATCGACGCCGAAATCGCAGCGCTGCAACAAACCGCGCGCGACCAGCAATGGACCGACGCCGTGGCGCTCTCCAGCGAGATTGCCGAACGCCTCGCCGATTTCCGGGCCGCCCAGCTGACGCCCGACGAGCAGGCGCGACGGGCCGGCCAAACGCTGATCTATCTCGATCTGGTCAGCGTCGAATATGGGCGCGGCGTCAAGAATGGTCAAGTGGTCGTGCCGATCGAAATCGCCGAAGCGCAATCGTTCTTCCGGGGCGCTCAGGCGGCCTTCAACGATCTGCGACCGACGCTGACGACAATCGATCCCGATGCGACGCTCGATGTCGCTTCAACGCTAAGCACGCTCGGCGAAGCGATCAATGCGGCATCGCTCAACGAGAAAATCACCGATTCCTCCGACATCGATGCCGCGACGAGCCACGCGATTTCAGTGCTCAGATCGCTCTATCCGGAAGAATGGGAACGACCGGGCGGCGATGCCGAATTCGATGTCATCGCCTCGTTGCTCGATCAGGTCGAGCGGGCTGTCGCCGCCGGTCAGTACTCCCAGGCCGAGTCTGCCCGGCTGGAGGCATATGCGCTCTACGACGCCGGCGCCGAGAAGCGACTGCTCGCATTTTCGCCTGGTCTTGTGAGGGAGATCGAATCGCTCTTCTGGCAGGGAAGCGGCGAACACCCTGGGCTTCTGACGCTGTTGCAGGATGAAGCGGGCAGCAAAGAAGTGCGGGTTACCCGGCATCAGCTCGATACGGCTCTGAAGTCGGCCCGTTTGCAGTTGGGGTCGGGCTCTACCGCGCGCGGCACAGTGGTCTTTAACGCGGCGACGATCGTTTTCCGCGAAGGTCTGGAAGCGGTACTGATTCTGGTATCGCTGACCGCGAGCATGATCGGGATCAACCGTCGTTTCAAGAAACCCCTGGCGGTTGGCGCGGGTCTGGCCTTTCTCGCATCGGCGGTGCTCTTTTTCGCGGCGCGGTCGCTCCTCCTCTCACTGAATCGGTATGGCGAGAAGCTCGAAGCGGTCGTCTCGGTGATCGCGATCGGCGTCTTGCTGCTGGTGATGAACTGGTTCTTCCACAAGGTGTATTGGACGCGGTG
>CAYWSE010000009.1:0-72368 GCA_964461025.1 uncultured Sphaerobacteraceae bacterium
ATTCTCTCTGCCTGGTACATGCTCTGGATGTACCAGCAGGTCATCAAGGGCCGGCCCTATGGCGTGTTGCCCGATCCACATGACGGTTCGCTGACTGCTGAAGAACAGGCGATGCTGGCCGCAGCGGGTGGCGGGCATCATGGACACGACCTTCATGGCGAGCTGGCTCACGCGCCGGTTTCGGGTGGCGCGCACGATCATCCCGAAGACGGGCAGATCGATTCGTCGGCCTGGCCCGACCTGAATCCACGTGAGATTTTCTGCCTGGTGCCGCTGGCGGCACTGACGTTCATTCTGGGCGTCTATCCGAAAATCATGTTCGAAATCGTCGAACCGTCGTTTGCCCGGATCATGGATCCGTTCTTACGCGGTCCGTTGAACTAGCGAGTTGACCGAAAACGCTGGCCGGAGCGGACCGGCCCATGCGGACCCACAACCGGGCCGCGATTGATCTGAGGGAGCACGTACGTGGATTTGTTCAATCTCAATTTTGAGCATCCAGACTGGGGACTGATCCTTCCCCAGTTGATCGTGTTCCTGACCGCGATCGCGCTTGTGCTCGGTGATGCCTTTTTGCCCGGCAAGCGCAAATTCAGCATGCTCACCGGTATTTCGATCATCGGGTATGGCGCGGCATTAGCGGCGCTCTATTGGCAGCGTGGTGAGAATTCCCAGACGTTCCAGGGATCATTCCGGGCCGATGGTCTGACCGTGTTCCTGTCGATGGTCATTCTCGTCGCGGCGATTCTCTCTGTGCTCGTCTCGGCGAACTTCATCGAGCACTACGAGGAACGGGTGCCGCTTGGCGAGTATTACATTCTGCTGGCATTCTCGATCGTCGGCGCGCTCCTGGTCGCTTCCGCGGGCGACCTGATCATGGTCTTCATCGGTCTCGAGCTCTCGGCGCTGGCGACGTATGTGCTTACCGCTTATGCGAGGCGGCGCGTCGAGTCGGTCGAAGGCGCCTTGAAGTATTTCCTGCTCGGCATCTTCGCCAGCGCCATTCTGCTCTACGGCATGGCCTGGGCATATGGGCTGTCCGGCTCGACCGATCTGGATGGCATTCGGGCCGGTATCAGTGAAGCGGTTGCCGATAACGAATTCCTCGAGGCGTCGGTGCTGCTTGCGCTTCTCCTCCTGGTGGTCGGTCTGGGCTTCAAGATCGCTGCGGTGCCGTTCCACATGTGGACACCCGATGCGTATGAGGGCGCGCCGACGCCAGTTTCGGCGTACATGTCGGTGATTCCGAAAGTCGCCGGATTCGCGGCGCTCATTCGCATTCTGGTGCAGGGGCTCGGCCCGATCTCCGACGACTGGAAATGGCTGATCGCCGGGTTGGCGTTCCTGACCATGGCGCTTGGCAACATCGTCGCGCTGTCGCAGCGGAACGTGAAGCGCATGCTCGCGTATTCGTCGATCGCGCATACCGGTTACATGATGGTCGGACTCGCCGCCTATCGTGAGGGAAGCGCACTGAGCGGAACACTGGGTTCCGACGGAATCACCGCGCTGCTGTATTACATGCTGGCCTACGCCTTCATGAACATCGGCGCCTTCGCTGTGCTCACCTGGCTCGAAGCGCGGGGCAACGGCGTGATGCTGGACGATCTGAACGGTCTGGCCAGCACGTATCCGCTGGCAGCGGTGGCCATGGCGGTCTTTATGATTTCGTTGATGGGCATCCCGCCATTGCTTGGCTTCTATGCTAAGTACTACGTGATCGTTGCGGCGATGCAGGCTGACATGCTCTGGCTGGCGATCGTGATCGTCCTGATGTCGGCGCTGAGTGCGTATTTCTACCTGCGGGTCGTTTTCGTCATGTACTTCGGCTCAGCTCCGGAGGGCGCGAAGCGACCTGCCCTGCAGACCAACCTGCTGAATGCGGCGCTCGTGGTGATGGTCGTCGGCAATCTGGCGCTTGGGCTCTTCTCGCAACGCATCGTCGATCTCGGCGACGAGTGGGCGACCGCGTTGACCCTCGCCTCGAACATCACCGGTGTGAACTGACAGGTCGCATCGCTCCGAGCGTGTCAATGCCCATCTCTTTCTCCCGCGATTGAAATCGCGGGCTGAATGACCGAAACCTGCTGAAGCAGGCTGTGGGATGAAGGCCAGGACAAATGAGCACTCCAGACCCCGTGCTGAGCGGCCAGAATCCGGACGAGCTTTTCGACGTCGTCGACGCCGATGGCAACTCCACCGGCCGGACGAAGCGTCGCGCCGACATCCATCGCGATGGGGATTGGCACCGCGCGCTGCATGTCTGGATCTTCGGACTGCGTGACGGCGAGCCATTTGTCCTGTTCCAACGGCGCGGCCGGTTCAAGGACACCGCAGCCGGCCGTCTCGACCCAACCGTCGGCGGGCACTACGGGGCCGGAGAGACGATCGACGATGTCTGGCGGGAAGTCGAGGAGGAAATCGGCGTGCCGGCTATCGCCGCCGAGATGCGCTTCGCCGGTGTGCGGATCAGATCGAGCGAACGCGAAGCCGGGATCATCGATCGCGAGATTCAGGACGTCTTTCTCTGGCGTCGGGATGATCCGCTGGACGAATACCGGCCAAATGTTGCTGAGCTGGATGGACTTGTGGAGATCGCTGTCGCCGACGTCATCGCGGTCTATCGGGGTCAGCGAGATCGGTTTGCGGTCACCACGCTCGATGCGCATTCCCTGCGGGTTGCTCGTTCAGAGCTTTCCGCAGACGAGATTTGTCCCTCGGTCGACCGCTACCCCTACCGGGTCGCAGTTGCGGCAATTGCAGCCCTGCGTGGTGAAGAGTGCATCGCCGTCTAGACCACGTCATTCCTGCCGAAGTGGAGGAATCTCTTGTTGGGGGAGCGAGAGTTCTGCCTCAGCATGCGCGCCATGAACGAGAGATTTCTCGACGGGCTCGAAATGACAGGTTGTGGGGTGCGCGTATCTTCGATTGAGCGCACGCGGCGAGGCATATCCTTCCTGCGGCGATGTCAGACCGCAGCTGGTGCTTTCTGGGAAACCAGTTCAATCCACTCCACGAATCCCGCCAGAAATCCGTCGAGCTGTTCGAGTGTCACCTGATCGACGAGCCGACCCTCTTCGTCGAACTTCTCCCCGGCGAAGGTCACGTAAACATCCGGTTTGTTCATCAGCAGCACGTTGCTGACCGGCAGGATTTGGCGCAGCGCCAGTTGGGCGCGCATCGTGCCCGAACGGCCGAATGATGCGCCAATCATCGCTCCCGGCTTGCCTGAGAGCGGAGGTTTCGGAAACGGTCGCGATCCCCAGTCAATGGCGTTCTTGATCACTGCCGGGATCGAATGGTTGTACTCGGGCGTGATGAGAATGACGCCGTCCGCTCTACTCAGCGTCTCCCGAAAAGCGGTCACTTGATTCGGGGGATCGTCGTTGTCGAGATCCTCGTTGTAGAAGGGCAGCCGATCAATCGCCAGCTCGAACAGATCGACACCTTCCGGCGTCCGCTCGACCATTGCCTCGAAGACCTTTCGATTGAATGATTCGCGCCGCAAACTGCCAATCATCGCGGCTATCGAAACCCGAGAATCGTTGTCCATGTGTTGTCCTGCGTGATGCGAAGTAGCTGAGCCCACGTAACGGACTAATAATTCATTAGTATATGCATGAACTGCGGAATTGCTACAACCAGGCGGCGATGCGCGCACCAACGACGGCCGCCGGGATGTTCGTGTTGGCGCGGGGAATCACCGGCATGATCGCGCAATCCGCTACGAGAAGCCCACTGACTCCGTAGACCCTTCCGCACGGATCGACGACGGCGTCTGCGTCGGTCTCGGGTCCCATCTTGCATGTCCCGACGGGATGGTAGTAGTGGCCGACGTTGTCGTGAATCCACCGCAACAGTTCAGCATCGGACATGATCGCTGGACAAGGATCGAGCTCCGCTCCCATCCGCGAATCGGAGGCGATAATCTCGCGAGCGATCTTCAGTCCATCGAGGAGCACCGCCGCATCATGTCCATCCGGATCGCTGAGGTAACCGTGATCGAGCAACGGAGCGTCGTCAGGATCGGTCGACCGGAGCGTCAGCTTGCCGCGCGATCGAGGCGTCATGCAGGCAATGTCGAGCTTGAACTGCCAGCCTTCACCGGTCCTGCCGCCAACAGGGTAGATGTGCAGATCGAATGCCTCCCGGCAATGGCGAGAACGCACTTTGGCGATCACCTGCTCTTCCGGGATCCAGTTTGACGCACTGAACGAGTCCATCTCGGCTCGCAGAGCCTTTGTCCCCGCTACTGGAATATCCAGCGCCGGGTGGTCGTGCAGATTCCCGCCGACTCCCGGCAGATCGACGTTCACCGCGATGCCGAAGTGGCGCAGCTCGTCCGCAGGTCCGATGCCGGAGCGCAACAGGATCGCCGGCGATCCATACGCGCCCCCCGCCAGAACGACGCGGTCCGCTTCGATGAGCTCACGGTGCCCGTCGACAATGAGGTGGACGCCGGATGCGGCATTGCCATTCAGTTGAACGCGATCGACGAGCGCGTCGCCGAGAATCGTCAGATTTTCGGCTTCACGCAGTGGGTCGAGAAAGGCCAGCGCTCCATTCCAGCGGATGCCGCCGGCGATGTTGACCGGGCTGGGCGCGACGCCAACTGGCTCATCGAGATCGTTCAGATCGGCGACTCGGGGAATGCCCGTCGCCACCGCTGAATCGAGAAAGGCACGTTGAAAGGGCTGAACTTCGGCTTCGTCAGGGATGCGGACGCGCATTCGCCGCGAAACATCCTCGAATACCGGCAACAGGTCGTTCGTGCTCCATCCGGAATTTCCGAGCGCCTCCCATGCGTCATAGTCGGCGCGATGCCCCCAGATCGCCGCGCACCCGTTGTGCGATGAGCATCCGCCGATCACCCGGGCGCGCGACCAGTTCAACACCCGGTTCGCATACATGTCGCCGCTGGTGTAGTTCCAGTCGTGACTTTCGGCGAGGACGCTGGCATCGAGGAGATCGGCCGGCCATGCTCCACTATCCAGCGAACCATAATCCGCTCCCGCTTCGAGCAGGAGGATCGACTCGTCGCTGCGCTCAGCGAGCGTCGCCGCCGCGGCGCACCCGGCCGGACCCGCACCGACGATGATGGTGTGGTAGTGGCGCCTCATCAGGCTCCGGTCGCGGTCAGACGTCGCAGCACGGTCTGCAGAATGCCACCATTCCGGTAGTAGCCAAGCTCGACCGGACTGTCGATGCGGCAGCGGACCTTGAATTCGGTCACTGTGCCGTTCTCAGCGGTCGCCGTCACATCGAGGATCTTGTTCGGGGCCAGATCGGTCTCGATGCCCCGTATGGAATAGAACTCCTCGCCGGTCAACCCGAGGCTCTGCGCGTTTTCGCCATCGAGGAAGACGAGCGGCAAGACGCCCATGCCAACCAGATTGCTGCGATGAATGCGCTCGAAGCTCTCCACGATCACCGCTTTGACGCCGAGCAGGAGAGAGCCCTTCGCCGCCCAGTCGCGCGAGGACCCGGTGCCGTACTCCTTGCCGCCAATGACGATCAACGGCGTCCCGGCTTGCTGGTAGTACATCGAGGCGTCGTAGATCGGCATTTCCTCGCCGGTGGGCAGGAAGCGCGTGAAGTTCCCTTCCTTGCCCGGCGTCAATTGGTTGCGCAGGCGGATGTTGGCGAAGGTGCCCCGCATCATCACTTCATGGTTGCCGCGCCGGGAGCCATATGAATTGAACTCGAGCGGCGGCACATCGTTGTTGATCAGATACTCCCCGGCCGGACTCGTGCGACTGATCGACCCAGCCGGCGAGATGTGGTCGGTCGTCACAGAGTCGCCGAGCAGCGCCAGCACACGCGCCCCCTCGATGTCTCTGATCTCCGGCATCACCGACTGATCGCCCAGAAAGTAGGGTGGCTCCAGCACGTAGGTCGATTCGGTATTCCACTCGTAGAGATCACCCTGAGGCACGTCGAGGTTCTGCCATTGCTCGTCGCCGGTGAAAACGCCCGCATACTCTGTGGCAAATGTTTCAGCGCTGAGCGACGCCTGGATTGTTTCCTGCACTTCTTCCGGTGTCGGCCAGATGTCGGCCAGGAAAACGGGATCGCCATTCGGGTCGTAGCCGACCGGATCGGTGGTCAGATTCACATCGACGCTGCCGGCCAGCGCGTACGCGACAACCAGCGGCGGCGATGCCAGGAAGGACGCGCGCACCTGCGAGTGGATGCGGCCCTCGAAGTTGCGGTTGCCTGATAGCACAGCCGCGACAACGAGATTGTTTTGATCGATCGAGTTGGCCACCGGCTCCGGCAACGGACCGGAATTGCCGATGCAGGTCGTGCAACCATAGCCGACCGTATGGAAGCCGAGCGCTTCGAGATAGGGCGTCAGACCGGCATTGTCGAGCATCGCCGAAACGACCTGTGAGCCCGGCGCCATGCTCGTTTTTACGTACGGGGGGACGTCGAGGCCGCGTTCGACAGCCTTCTGGGCGATCAATCCTGCACCCACCATCACGGCAGGATTCGAGGTGTTCGTGCAGGAGGTGATTGCGGCGATCGTCACCGCGCCGTGATGCAGCTCCGATACGTCGCCGCCGATGGTGACCGGGACAGAGCCAAGATGCGTATGCCCATTCGGCTTGATCGCATTCGGTCCCAACTGTTCGGGGTAGGACGACCGGAAGACTTCCTTCACATCCCCGAGCGCCACGCGATCCTGCGGACGTCGCGGACCGGCCAGACTTGGCACAACGGTCGAGAGATCGAGGTGCAACACATCGTTGTAGGTCGGATCGGTTGTTTCGTCGGTGCGGAAGAGCCCCTGTTCCTTCGAATAGGCTTCGACCAGCGCTGTCGGACGGCCGGTCGTCTGCCGATAGCGCAGCGTCTCGTTGTCAACCGGAAAGAGCGCTGCTGTCGCGCCATACTCGGGGGCCATGTTCGAAATCGTCGCCCGGTCGGCAAGGGGCAAGGAGGTGAGGCCGGTGCCGAAGAACTCGACGAACTTGCCAACGACGCCATGCTTGCGCAGCTGCTGCGTCACGTGCAGGACGAGGTCGGTCGCCGTCGCTCCCGGATCGAGTGCGCCGGTCAACCGGAAGCCGATCACCTCCGGCATCAGCTGGTAGAGCGGCTGTCCGAGCAAGACTGCCTCGGCTTCGATGCCGCCGACGCCCCACCCGAGCACACCGAGACCGTTGATCATCGTGGTGTGCGAGTCGGTACCGACGAGCGTATCCGGGAACGCCACGATGTCATGTTGCCGCTGCCGAGTCGCCACCACGGATGCAAGAAACTCCAGATTGACTTGATGGACGATACCGGTGCCGGGCGGCACGACGCGGAAGTTCTGGAACGATTGTTGCGCCCAACGCAACAACGCGTACCGTTCGCTATTGCGCTGATATTCGAGCTGGACGTTGTGCCCAAAGGCGAGCGTGGTGCCGAAATGATCGACCTGCACCGAGTGGTCGATCACCAGATCGGCGGGCACCAGCGGATTTATGCGGGTGACGTCGCCACCCATCCGGCCAACAGCCGAGCGCATCGCTGCCAGATCAACGACTGCGGGAACGCCGGTGAAGTCCTGGAGCACCACCCGGCCGGGCATGAAGGGCAGATCGAATTCCTCCCCCGCCGCTGCCGGCGACCAGCGAGCCAGCCGCTCGACCACATCGTTGGAGACGAACTCCGTTCCTGCATGTCGCAGGACGTTTTCCAGGAGGATGCGAATGGTGAACGGAAGCTGCGCCAGAGAGGCGATGCCCTGCGCTTCCAGTTGCTGCAACCGGTAGTAGGCGAATGTCTCCCCTTCCGCGGTGGTGATATTCGAACGGACGCCAAAAGGGTCGGGCTGAGCGCCGGGCGCAGCGTTACTCATCGGAAATTTCTCCTTAATGTGGATATCAGTATGAGGGTGTCGCCACGAAACATGAGCGAACCCGGGCACCTCCCTCTATTTTAGTCCATCTGCACTGGCAGAACTGGCGGTCTTGCGACCTGACTGACAATCACGATCGTCTCCAGCAGCGACGCCACTGACCCTCACCAAGGAGACAGACGAGCCGTCTCCCTACACCGGTTGATCTCTCGATCGACTTTTCGCCGTCCGTGGGATCGTGTCAGACGTATACTCTCCGGGCGCTCATGACCCAGAGAGCGCGCTGGGAGGCATCGGGCGCGACGCGCTGCGGGCCGTGTCAGTCATCCGGCGTCGGCCAGGAAACCAGTCGATCTCCAATGCGAAAACTCCGCGTCATTATCGGACTCCTCATCAGCGCGCTCTTTCTCTTTTTTGCATTGCGCGGTCAGGATTTCGAGGCTGTACGGGACGCGTTCCGGCAGGTCGAGTTCTGGTATCTCATTCCCGCGATACTTCTCTACTTCTGCGGTCTTTGCATGCGGGCGGTCCGCTGGAGGTTTTTACTCCGGCCCGTCGCGGACGTTCCGGTGCGCACACTCCTCTCCATCAACGCCGTCGGGCTGATGGCCAACAATGTTCTCCCACTCCGCACTGGTGAAGTCGTGCGTGCCTACGCGCTGTCGAAGAAAACGCCGGTCACAAAATCGGCGGGTCTGGCGACGATCGCCGTCGAGCGGATCTTCGACGGCATCACGATGCTGCTCTTCATCTCGGTCTCGATGGTCTTTGTCTCGCTAACGAGCGAGCTCCGACATGTCGCGGTCATTGCCGCAATCATTTTCTCGGTGGCTCTCGCGTTCATTATTCTGCTCGCGCACGGCGGAGAGGTTCGGGACCGATTCGTGCGCATCGTGCTCGGATATCTCCCGGATTCGGTCGAGACACGAGCCTCGCAGATGGCCGACTCGTTCATCGCCGGGTTGGGGGTGTTCACCAACTGGAGGAGTCTGGTGCTCGTTGGCGGAACGTCGATCGTCGCCTGGACGTTCGAGGCATCGGTCTACTGGGTCACAGCGCAGGCATTCGGCGGCGAGATTGCCGATGTCATGGGGCCCGCCGAAACGTTCCTCACAACTGGGATTGCCAATCTGGCCACCCTGGTGCCCTCGTCGCCGGGCTACGTTGGTCCTTTCGAAGCCGCAGTGATTCTCGTGCTGAGTGGAGCGCTTGGATTGACCCGGGAAATGGCGCTCTCCTATGCCATCCTCGTGCACGCGCTGCTCTACTTCCCGGTCACCATCTGGGGCGCGATCGAATGGAGCCGGCTCCACCTGACGCTGCGGCAGGTCGAAGCGTTGAGCGCCGAAACAGCCGACACGCCAGTGGCCGCGGCCGGAGCCCAGCAATGACGAATCGATCATTTGAGGCGCGGATTTGAGCATTCTCGAAGCGATCATTCTGGGTATCGTGCAGGGTCTCACCGAGTTTCTGCCGATTTCGTCATCCGGTCACCTCATCCTGGTGCCATGGCTGTTCGGTTGGGAAGCAAACTCGCTTTCGTTCGACGCGGCGCTCCACCTGGGCACTTTGGTCGCTGTTTTTGCCTACTTTCGGGACGACATCCTGCAGATGATCCGGGCGATTCCGGTCGCGTTGCGTCATCCGGTCGCCACTCTGGGAGCCTCTGGCGATGTCGCGGACGAAGACTCGGATGGCCGCCGCTCCCTCGCCGGGAAGCTCGGGTTGCTCATCGTCCTTGGCTCGATTCCCGCGGGCATCGCCGGACTTCTTGGCGAACAGGCAATTGATGACTACTTCCACGACGACGCTCATATCGATCGCGCGGTCGCCACGGTCGCGATTCTGCTCATCGTGTTCGCGATTGTGCTCTGGTACGCCGATCGGGTCGGAGCGAAAACGCGAGGACTGCGTCAAATGGGGTTGAAGGACGCCGTGGCGATCGGCGTTGCTCAGATACTGGCACTCTTTCCCGGAGTCTCACGCTCGGGCATCACCATGTCGGCGGGTTTGTTCCGGAGCTTCAACCGCGCCGATGCTGCCCGCTTTTCGTTTCTGCTCGGCATACCGCTGATCACGATCGCCGGATTAAACGGCGTGATCGACATCGTTCGCGATACACCATCCGGCGCAGAGATCGCCGAAATGGTCGCCGGCATGGTCAGCGCCGCTATTTCCGGTTTTCTGGCGATCAGGGGGCTTCTCAGATTTCTGCAGAGTTCCAGTACAACAGTCTTCGTCATCTACCGGATTGTCGCCGGGGTCATGGTTCTGCTCATTCTGGCGTCTGGCCTTCGGTAGGGATTCATCTGCAACAACCGCGATTTCCTTTCAGCAGTTGGTCGGAAGTTCAACATTCTGAACGTAGTGAAATCGTTCCGTGGGCTTTGAGCGTACGTACGCGAGCATGCCGCTGCGGCGGGAGATTCTTCGCAAGCTCAGAATGACACGGCAACGGGAGCGCTGACAGAGCGAAAAGCGTTGGACGCGCTACTTAGAAAGATATGTGAAGAGAAGCGCTGACAGGCAAGGTAACGATGGACGAGCCAATCAGGATGACATGTTGAGTTGAGGAATCACGCTGCGGTCTGGAGCGTTCGCTCAGGAGGGAACTGGACTCGCGACCGGTGATGCGGCCGGTGAGGCAACCGGGGTTCCGTCGTCGACCGGTATCGCGAACTCAAGCGGCTGATTGAACTCTCCGAATTCGTAGATCATGTAGTGCCAGGTCGAGACCATCGCCTCCCGGACCATGTATCCGGTTTCCACGTCGACCCACCACGCGTACCACGCCGGGTCGAGGAGCTCGGTTCCCGGCACGAAGAAGGTGATGATCTGGGTCGGTCGGCCATTCACCAACACTGATTCGGCCAGCTCGAAATTGCTTCCGCCTTCGTACAACTCTGTCCATTCGTTGAATGGATAAACGGCCAGGTACTCGCGTTCGAACCACTCTCCGCCCGGCACACGCTGGAAGGACCGATCTTCGATCGTCATGAGCTCGAATTGCGCGTTGATGGAGTGCGATGCCGTTTGGCCGCTACTGCTGGTCATTTCGCGCTGAACGACCGAAACCATTCCCTGCCCGGAGGTCAGGCGCTCGATGAATTTGATCGAGTGCGTCGCGGCGATTTGCGTCATCGCGGCATCGTAGAACCCGCGGGCGGTCGGGTTGCCCTCTTCTTCGTCCATGTCGAACTCGTGCAGATTCGGGTCGGGTATCAGCAGGTAGAAGATCGTCGACTGCACTTCGCCGTCCGGTGAGTACATTGTGACCGTCGTTTCCCACCAGCCTTCACGCAACTCGACAGGGTCCTCCGGCCGGAATTGACTGTCCTCTCCGGGCAGGAGCGCCATCGAGACGCCCTCGTCGGCGTTGGTCAAGGGAGCGAGCGTCAGATCGACACCCTCCAAATCGGGATCGAACGGTTCGAGTAGATCTCCACCTTGTGTGAATGACACAGTAATGTCGTTTTCGCCTTCTCCGGCTTCCTCGACGATCAGATGCAACCGAAACGCGGTGCTGCCGTCGCGGAAGAGCGGTGCCGCCAGATCGATGGCGTCCGGACCCTCGAACTGGGGCTCCGGATCGCTATCCCGGCTTGCCAGCAGATACCCCACGACGGCAATCGCGGCGACGGCGAAGATCGCTGTGGCGACGATGACCGGCAACGAGATCGATGATCGATCCTGCTCTGGCTTCGGGGAATCTTGGGACATAACGCAGGCATTGCTCCCGTGACCGAGCGGCTACGCGCCGCTCGCCGTGGCAGGGTAGTACCACAGATCGACCCCGCCGGTGAAGTCCCGCCCGTCGAATCGTACGCAGGCCGGTGAGGCAAACTCGCTGAGCAAGAGCGTTTCGTCCTTGACGTCCACGTCATGTCCCATATCGCGCAGCCCGGTGAGAACGGCTGGGTCGAACCGGTTGCTGGCAATCAGCGACGGTGTCGAGCGGTCGATACGTGGCGCGGCGACGGCGTCCTGCATTCCGGCGCTCTGATCGATCAGCTGCATGGCGATCTGGGCCACACAGTTCATGATTCTGCGGCCGCCACTGGCGCCCAGCGCGGCAATGTCGCCCTTCCCGTTGCTGATGACGGCGGGAGCCATATTGCTCAATGGACGCTTCCCACCATCAATCGAGTTGGGTCGGCCTGGTTCCGGATCAAACCACATCATGCCGTTGTTCATCAGAATTCCGGTGCCGGGGATTGTCACGCGGCTTCCCCAGGCGCTCAATTGCGTCTGGGTCAGCGAGACGGCGACACCGTCGCGATCGATTACGCTGAGATGGGTTGTGCTGCCGCCCGATGTGTAGTCGGGAATAGACGTTTCCAGCGCGTGGGATACCCCGAGCGACGCCTTCGAACCAGCTCTCGGGCTCCGGGGAGGTGCGCTGGCGATTTCGGTCGCGCGTGACGCGATGTAGGCTTCCGAGAGCATCGCCTCGAGAGGCACATCGACGAAATTCGGATCGGCGAGATAGGCGAAGCGGTCGGCAAATGCGGCGGCGAAGGCTCTGGCCATCGCATCGAGCAGCTCAGCCGAAGCCGGCTCCGTCGACGCGTCGATCATGCTGTCGAGCAACAGGAACGTCTGCGCGAGTGTCGTTCCGCCGGTGCCATTGCCGATCGTGTCGACACGATGATCGTGGTAGGTCACCGTTGTGGGCGATTCGAATGTCGCTGAGTATTCGGAAAAGTCTTCAGCGCAGAAATCGGCGCCGCCTTCGTTCAGATGGGCGATGATGGCGCTGGCAAGCTGGCCTTCGTACATCTCGCGGGGACCGTGGTCCGCGAGACGCTGCAACGACGTCGCAAGATCGGCTTGGCGAATGCGTGCGGCCGGGACACCCTGCTGCGACCATGGCGGAATGCCGTCCGGGCAAACGACCTCAGCAGTCGCGGCAAATCTGCGCAAGTTAGCCAGATCGGAGGCGATGCGGGCGGAGGTGTGCCAGTGCACGGGGAATCCGTCCTCGGCCCAGGTGATGGCCGGATCGAGCGCCGCGGCCCAGCTGATCGATCCCCAGCGATCGAGCGCTTTCGACAACCCTTCCACGGTTCCCGGCACGCAAATAGAGCGGTGTCCGACGATGTTTTCGCTGTTGACCACCAACAGCCAGCCAAAGAGGGCAGCGTCCCTTCCGGAGCCCACGAGGTCGTACATGTCCGGTCTGGCGCTGCGTGGCGAGATCATCGGATAGGCCACGACATCGGATTCGCCGGTTCGCGGATCGTGACGCACTAGATAGCCGCCGCCGCCGATTCCGTTCATCCATTGCTCAGTCACACCGGCAACCAACGCGGTCACGACAGCGGCATCGATGGCGTTGCCGCCATCGCGGAGCACCTGCGCTCCGGCTCGCGCTGCTTCGGGCGTTTTGGCGGCGACCATGCCACCTTGCGAAACAGCCTGCGAACGTCCGACGATCCATGTGCTTTCCGTTGCCACCGTTTGCGCCCCCTTTGATGCGTCAACAGGAATCCCGCCGCATCTTACTGTGAAGTGCAAAACAGGAAAGCGCAGCATCCGCGAAAAAGGCAACGCAGGCGTTGCCGCCACAGGTCTGCGCCGGCAGGGCGTGCAACGATTCGTAGCGTCGCCATTATGAGAGTTGACAACTTGATGCGGATACGCCCGACAACCCCCTATCCCCAGCCCTTTCCCCCGCTGGACAGAGGTGTTGCCGAGAAGCTTGTTGACGCGGGGGAAAGGGAGAACGGCACGTATCCGGTTTAACTCGGCAACATTCATTATGGCGACTGTTTCGTGGATGTCTGCGGTTTAGAAGAGCGCTAACTGACTACTCATCGGCATCACCGGACGCGGAGACAGCGATGCCGGACCTTCGCGTTTCGTCAGGCCATATCGCAGACTCACGCTTTCCGAGAGCTCAGTAACCTTTGTCTTCCACGCATCGGGCGGATGCTCGGTGCGAAACATCCGTTGATAGAGGGGAAAGAGCTGAGGGTAGTCGGTCGCGACGAAGTTCAGGAAGTGTTCGCGAACGAGTGGGGCGAGTCGCAAAGGCAACGCGGTGAAACTCGAAGCCCCATGCTGTGCGGCTGCCGCGGCGACGGATTCGATCGCCATCTCGGTATCGGTCAGGCCTGGCAACACAGGCGCCATCAGCACGCCGGTCCGAATACCAGCGTCCGCCAGGAGCGACAAGGCCTCCAGACGGCGAGCGGGAGGAGGCGTGCCGGGTTCGAGACGGCGCCAGAGCTCCTTGTCCAATGTCGTTACGGTGAAGTAGACGCGAACGTCGGCGACCAATCGCAGTTCGCGCAGAACGTCGAGATCACGTTTGATCAGCACCGACTTTGTGACGATCGACACCGGATTCCGCGCCTCGCACATGACCTCGAGGCAGGCGAGAGTCAGCTTCAGCTTTCCTTCGATCGCCTGGTAGGCATCGGTCGCTGTGCCGATGGCGATCGATTCGCCGGTCCAGGCTGGAGCGGCGAGCTCACGTCGCAGGACCTCGGCGATATTCGATTTGTAGAAGATCGCGCGTTCGAAGTCGGCGCCGGCGTTCAGTCCGAGAAAACTGTGCGTTTCGCGCGCATAGCAGTACTGGCAGGCATGGACGCACCCTCGATAGGGATTCAGCGACCACTTGAACGGCATGCCTTTGACGCGGTTGACGGCCGATTTGCAGGTGATGGGGGTAAACGACGCGTGTGCCATGTCATCAGAGTAGAACAGATGTACTACCCTGTCAAGGCAATGGGCAATGGGCAAAGGAAACGATCTCGTGGCTGCGGACGCCCCTGCCAGCACGCGCTCTGCGTAGCGTCGCCATTTATGGCGACTTCCTCGCCGGCCGCGTGTCAATTTCTGAAGGGTCTCTTTGTCGAACGTCGTCTGGGATGCACCGGGCGCACGGCCGTGCGCGGCTACTGGGCTCGGCCCGCGGTCTACGTCGGCCGCTCGACTGCCACTCTGCCGACTGTCTGCCGGAACTGCTGGGAGAGATCGGCCTCTTTCTGGGCACGGGCTGCGGCGCCGGCGGCAACGACCTCGTTGCGGAAACCCAGGACAGTCTGCTGTGTTTCGTCGCCGCTCTGAGGCGCCACCAGGCGAGAAGCGGCGATGCCCCCTGCAGCGCCGATTGCGGCACCGACTGCAAAGGTGATCATTTTGCCGACTGCACTCATCGTTTCCGCCTTTCATACCTGGAGCGCCGATCTGGGGCGAGTGTAGCAAAGTCATGTCGAAATACAGGAATCGTATACTTCGCGCTCACGATCGAACTGCAAAATGAACGGAGGATCGGATGCGCGTGTACATGGGTGGTCCGATGTTCACGGCCGCGGAGGTCGCGTACAACCTGCGCCTGGCCGCCCGGCTCCGCGAAGAAGGTTTTTCAGTCTACTGCCCGAACGAAAGCGAACCGATCAACGACAAGACCCGATCTGACGTGACGGGCCCCATGATCTACGACTTCGATATCGCCGAACTCGAAGCCTCGAATGTTCTGCTCTGTCAGGTGAGTGAGGACTCGGGGACGAACTGGGAAGCAGGGTACTTCGATTGTCTCTCGAAACATGTCGACCCAGAGCGCTACTGGGGCATCGTCGGCATCGCGTCTGATATCCGGCTGCGGTCGATGCCAAATCCACGCATGACCGGCGTGGACAATCAGGCCGGCTATGTGAATCCGCTCGTGGTCGGCGGTATGCAGCAATCCCTCGGAATCTACCTGGATGAAGACGCGGCGATCGATCGGCTACGCGAGGTGCGTCGCGAGCGAGAGGAAGCCTGAAACCCTCGAAGCGCAGCAAAACGGCCCGGGCATGTGCCCGGGCCGTTCGTATTCGCTGTCGCTGAGATATCAGTGATTAGTCGCGATTCTGTCCGGAAATGAGGGACACCCAGTAGAGCAAAGAGAGCAGCGAGGCCACGAATCCGGCGATATAGGTCCAGGCCGCCGAATCGAGCACCTTGTCGACGCCCTTGCTCTCTTCGCCACCGACGACGCCGCCATCGACGATCCCCGTACTGACCAGCGCTGCCTTGGCCCGCTTCGAAGCGTCGAACTCGACGGGTAGCGTGATCAGGGCAAAGACGGTGGCAAGTGCGAAGAGGGCCACTCCGACCCAGGAGAGCGTTGTCAGGCCGAGGATGATTCCAGCAAAAAGGACCAGAAATCCGAGCTGCGATCCGATGTTCACCGCCGGCACGATCGCTGTCCTCCACTTCAAAGGAGCGTAAGCATTTGCGTGCTGAATGGCGTGTCCGGCTTCGTGCGCGGCGACGGAAACCGCCGAGATCGTGCGCGGGCTGTACACCGGCTCCGAGAGGAAGAGCGCCCGTTTGCGGGGGTCGTAGTGGTCGGTCAGCGCGCCGGGTGTTCGCTCGATGGGCACGTTGTAGAGACCGGCGTTGTCCAAAACGCGCCGGGCTGCCTGCTCACCGGTCAATCCGGCCGAATTGGGCACCTGGGAGTACTTCGTGAAGTTTCCCTTGACCTTGCTTTGCGCCCAGATTGACAGGATGAACCCCGGAATCATGAATACGAGGTACATCGGGTCAAAGATCATTGCATTCTCCGTTGTTACGAGCCTGCAGGCTCAACGTGTAGCAGTTTGCGATGAAGCGTTGGTGAAAGAAGTGGGGTGCGAGGGAGCCTCCGAGCAACCCCAACCTCTGACGCAAGCTTCGCGCATTCCAGCCCCGGCAGTTCCACACAATGTGGACGCCACCAGGGTCTTACGCCTGCGAGATTTGCGCCTCGCTCGCCAGCCGGTTCCCTGCGGAACGTGTTGACGGCTCTGCGGCCGCTCCATTGCTGGAGCGCGGGTTACTCCCCCTGTTGCGCGTCATTATACACTAACACGGTTTGTATCAACGAGATAGCACAAGACGAATCAACGCGGCGCTACTGGCGTTTGCGGCTGACCGCATTGAGATAGGCCAGCTCCGGGTGATTGCGTGCGGCGGTGGTGAGTGCCTGGCGCTGCCGCTCGTCTTCCGGTCCGAGATCGAGCTGGCGATCGCGCAATTGCTGCATGGTGGCGGCCATCTGGTCCCAATCGCTCGACGACGAGCGAAAGGCCAGGATCACCTCGAAACCCGCCTCGTCGAGCGCATCGAGATAGATTTCTTCGCTGATCAGCGAGTCGCCGAAGACATAGCGCATCAGTTCCGACGTCGGACCGGGGGTCACCAGATCACCCAGGATCAGCAGTCCGCCGTCGACCAGCCAGGACGCCGCGGCTTCGAGGCCCCCTTGCAGACCGCCGGGCAATGTATCGCTGAGACCACCACCAAGCCCAAGCACTACGTCGAAGCTCTCAGCGGGGATCGCGGTGCGAGCGTCTTTGCCCGATATCGACTGGAAGTTTGTCCGCTTGCTGACGCCCCGCGCCGATGCCTGCTGCTTTCCGAATGCAAGGTAGGGCGGGTAGTCGTCGAACCCGGTCACCGTCGCTTCGAAATGCTCGGCGAGATCGACCGATGCGCTGCCGATGCCGCATTGTACGTCGAGAACTCTCGCTCCCATGCTGACTCCTCCGGCTATGGCCAGCGCCAGCAATGTTCTCCGCCCACCAGGCGACTGATACCACGATTCCGGCGAAAGCGCGTCTACCATCGATTGCAGTGACGGTGTTGGATTCTTCTGTTGCGCGGCCACTCTAGCGTTCTCCCAATTCACGAGCGAGCGACAAAACATCGGCGACAACGCCGGCGGCGGTGACCTGGGCGCCTGCGCCAGGTCCGGTGATGGTCAATGGGTAGGCATCATATCGTCGCGTCCGGAAGGTGATGATATTCTCGGGTCCCTGCAGGGAGCCAAGTATGGTGTTGCCCGGCACGTCGCCGGAACCAACCGTGACGCCATCCTGCGGTGAGACGCGGGCGAGATACTTGAGCGCATTCCCTTCCGACTGCGCAGCGGACACGCGCTCCGCCATTTTCGCATCGGCGCCTGAGAGTCCGTCCAGAAACGCCTCGACACTGCCGTCGGCGAGATGGTCGGGTACGAGCGACTCGACGTCGATCGTTTCCAGATCGATCGGCATGCCCATCGTGCGGGCCAGAATCAGCGCTTTCCGTGCCACGTCCAGGCCGCTCAGATCGTCTCTTGGGTCGGGTTCCGTGTAGCCGTTCTGCTGTGCGATGCGGACGGCTGATGAGAACGGCTGCCCGGAGGCGAGGTCGGCAAAGATCGCGCCGAATGTTCCCGACAGTGCACCCGACACCTCGATGACCTCGTCGCCGGTGTCGAGGAGCGATCGCAGTGTCGATATGACGGGCAGTCCGGCGCCGCAGGTCGTCTCATAGCGAACCCGGCCGCCGCAATGCGTTTCGCCCCATAGTGTTTGTGACTGAGGGTGGTTCCACGGTAGGGCAAGAGGCGCCTTGTTCGAGAAGACTGCCCCGTGTCCTTCTGTGACCGCTCTTGCACTGATCTGCGCGGTTTCAGCTGAGGCCGCGCAATCGATCACGATCGCAGGTCCCATGCCGAGTGCGATGTCAAGCGCTTCATCGACGCTGCGAGGAGTGAGCCCGAGCGAGGGCGCTGCAGTAGTGATTTTTTGACCGTTGCGGCGCGATTCGAGCAGGCGATCGATCGTGGCTGCCGAGTAGCCATCAATTTCATCGCAGGCGACGCCGCCCGACCGGTCGACAAAGGCTCGATGGATGATGGAGATGCCGAACTGCGATTCCCAGTCGTCGCGAAGCGAACGGAGAATGCCGATCGCCGATCCGCCGATCAGGCCGATGCCGACGTGTATCAGATTGACTGATCTGCCCATGTATGCCGCCTCGCCAGTCGATGCCTCATTGCATCTCACTGGGGGAGACAATACTCGACACGCCCGGATTCAGTCGAAAATCCTCAGACAAACAGGTTGCGTCGAGCGTATTGCGCCATAAATGGCGAGGCTACGAGGCGGCTTTTGCACCCTGCCGACGGTCGGAATGACGGCGTGTCAGTCGGAGGGAGAATCGTCGGGGTCGGGTTGATGGCCCGGGAGCGAGTCGGCCAGATTGCTGCGCACATCGCTCACCTTGACGGCAAATTCGCGTTTGGTCGATGCCAGCCGCTCGGCAAGCTCGCCGATTTCCGGACGTCGTATCGATGGACGCTTGATCGACGGCAGGTGCGGCAGTACGCCTCCCGGCACCGTTGGCATTCCCGGCCGGGAAGGCAGGGGGGGCAGCGACGGCAACCCGGCGGCATGCATCTCGATTCGGTCGCGGATATCGTCGATCGATCTCCCCACGCTCCGTTGAAGATCGTGCACCCTGGCGATTTCGAGACGTACTTCTTCAGTGCTGGCGGGATTGGCGATAGCCAGCATGCGCAACTTACGGGAGCGCTCATCCTGCAACCGGCGCGGTCCGATGCCGGCGAGTTCGCCGAAGGCATGGCTGGTGGCAAGGCGAAGCTGCTGAGCGGCTCCCTGCGGATCGGCATGAGCGCCGTTCCCCGGCTCCGGAACGATCACCTCGACCAATCCCAGCCTGCGGCATTCTCTCGCCGAGAGGTATCGCGCTGTCGTGGCTGCCCGCATCCTGCCATGCAGAGCATTTTCGGGCGACTCCAGACCGATGACAGCGTGCTCCATCATCAGTGTGCGATCGGCCATCGCGCCCCACATCGCCTGCGAGCCGGTCGCTTCGCCGAGAATCACGGAAACCGTCGGCACCGGAACGGTCGTCACAGTGCGGAAGAGCAACGCCAGCGCCGCTCCGGGATCGTCCTCGCCGTTCGCCTCACCGGCGACAAGTGAGTCGTAAAGCGTCAGGACGGGCAATTCGAGAAGTGAGGCGAGTCGCAAGAGCCTTGTCGCCTTGCGGAGCCCAGCCACGATATCTCCTTGCTGGTCGTCATGCGGACGGTCGACCGCGATGATGCCAACTGACACGCCATCGAGCTGACCGAGCCCGATATGCACATCCGGGCTCTCCATGCCGGCACGGTCTCCATGCAGCTCGACAAACCCCGGGACGAGCCGGGTGATGTAGTCAGTGCTTCTCGGTCTGTCCGGGTGCGCCGCCAGCGACGCTTCCTGACTGGCGCTCAGCGCCGAGACAGGCGGCGCTTCGACCGCAGCGGCAATACGCGGCGCGGCGCGCGAGGTCAGGATGTCGATCAGGGTCACCATCCGGTCGCGGAGTTCTCGCCGGTCGACGAGGCCATCGATCATTCCGGCCGCCAGCGCTTCCTCGGCGCCGACCATCTCGCCCGCCGTGCCCGGTTGGGGGGCGCGACTGGAATGAAGCGACGTGCCGATCTGGCTGCCAGGTTCGGCCATGAGCAGGTTGGCATGACAGGCGAATCCCGAATAGACCGTGCCGCTCGCCGGATGGGAGAGCAGTCCGACAAATGGGACGCCCTTGCGCTGCAACCGGGCCACGGCGTTGGCGAGTCGTGCCGACTGAACGAGCGAGAGAATCGATGTCCCATTGCGGCCGCCACTGCCGGAAACGGCGGAAATGAACGGAGCCCGGCGGCTGGCGGCTTGCTCGATAGCCAAAACAAGCTTCTCGCCGGCCACAACGCCGATGTCTTCGCCAAGCAGGGCGAAATCGACCACCGCAACGATCACATCCTGACCGCCGATGCGTGCCGCACCGGTGATCAGCGCGTCCCGGAAGGGAAACGCGGAGGCGTCTGCAGCGACCACGGTCCGATCTGTGCGCGGAGAGGCATCGCGGAACTGCAGCGGGTCCACCGACGCCAGCTCGGCGTTCGATTCACGAAACGAGCCCGCGTCGACCAGGAGGTCGATGCGCTCGCGAGCCGGTATCCAGAAATGGCGTGCGCAGTTCGGACAGATGCGATAACGATCGAAGAGCGCGTCGCCATTCAGTCGCGAGTCGCACGCTGGGCAGGTGACATCGAGTCTTGATTCGGCATCGAAGTCCGAGTCATCAAGGTCGATCCGGTCGTTTTCGTCGAGTCCGTTGGAGGGTGAAAGTGTAGGCATCGTGTTTGTGTCCTGATTGGCGCCACGTTGGATATCAGCGGGGCATCACGATGCTACGCTTCCGGGGTCGCAGCGTCAAACTCGTAGAGGGTGACGCCGATGCAATCGCAAGCAGGAGATTCATGAAAGAACGCCGCGTCACCGGGTATCGAGTCGGAATTGTGGGCGGCGGCCAGCTGGCCCGCATGGCGCTTGCGCCAGCTACAGCGTTGGGGCTCGACCTGACGGTCCTCTGCCGCGACTTTGGCGAATCGACGGCACTTGCCTGGCCGGACATCATGCTCGGATCGCCGGATGACTTCGATGATGTCGCCGCGGTCGCCAAGCGCAGCGATGTCGTCACTTTCGATCATGAGCTCGTGTTGGCCGACAATATCGAGAAACTGGAAGAACTGGGATATCGATTCGCACCGTCGTGGAGAGTTCTCGCCGTTGCGCAGTCGAAGATCATCCAACGACTGCAGTTTGAGCTTCTACATCTGCCCATACCGCCCTATGAAGTGGTTCATTCCGACGACGGCAAAGAGGAAATCGAAGCATTCGGCGAGACGCATGGCTGGCCTCTGATGGTCAAGGGCAATCGCGGCGGGTACGACGGTCGCGGCGTTTGGCGAGCGGAGACTCCTCACGAAGCCGAACACATCGTTCAGGCACTGCACGAACGGCAGATCGCCGCTGTTCTGGAAGCGTTCATGCCGCTCGAAACCGAGGTCGCGATTCTCGTCGCTCGCAACTGGCAGGGAGAATTTGCGGCATACCCGCTGGTGGAAACGGTGCAGGTCGACGGCATGCTGAGCAGTCTGCGGGCGCCAGCTCGCGTCAGAAAGTCACTTCACCTGCAAGCCGTCAAGATCGCCAGAGAGATCGCCACGGCACTTGAGATCGTCGGTCTGCTGGCGGTGGAGTTCTTCGTCACTCACGGTGGTCTGGTGATCAATGAGATCGCCACCCGGCCACACAACTCCGGGCACTACACGATCGAAGCGGCGGTCACATCGCAGTTCGAGCAACATCTGCGCGCTGTGCTCGATCTGCCGCTCGGCAGCACCGAAATGACGACTCCCCATGCCGCGACGGTCAACATCGTCGGGTCGCTCAGCAAATCGGGCGTTGCGGAAGCGCTGGCGATGCCGGGGGCGCATCTGCATCTTTACGGCAAATCGCCGAGGCCGGGCCGGAAACTGGGACATGTCACCGTCTGCGCGGCAGACCGCGACGATGCATTCGAACGCGCCTGGCAGGCAGCGCGAACGGTCGAAGGGAGAAGAGGATGAGCGGATCATCGCCGCGCGTCGCGGTCATCATGGGCAGCGATTCCGATCTCCCGGTGATGACCGGGGCGATCGACGCTTTGCGCGAGCTCGGCATCGAACATGAGGTCCGCATCATTTCCGCGCACCGCACACCGGACGTGATGATCGATTTTGGGCGTGAAGCTGCAGACCGGGGATTGCAGGTGGTTATTGCCGGCGCTGGAGGCGCGGCGCATTTGCCGGGTATGGTCGCCAGCGTGACGTCGTTGCCGGTCATCGGCGTGCCGGTCGGCATCACCTCGCTGCAGGGACTCGACGCGCTTCTTTCGATCGTGCAGATGCCGAAGGGCGTGCCGGTCGCGACGGTCGCTATCGACAATTCCCGAAATGCCGGTCTGCTTGCGGCCCGGATACTCGCGACCAGCGATGCCGAGCTTCGCCGCAAGCTCGATGCGCAGCGGCAGAGCACCGCCGAAACGATCGTCGCCAAAGATGCCGAGATCCGCGAGCGCTTCGGAAGCTGAGCCTAGTGCTGGACGATCGCCGTCGTCATTGAGAAGGACCGGAACGAGACTGGTCCCTACATGGCTGCCATAGCGGCCGACGTCATGTGGGAAGGATCCCCAACGTGCGTACTACGGGGCGCTGACTGTTTCCGCGATGAGCTGGTCGTGGCCGACGAAGGGCAACGCGCGCTGCGCGCCTTCAGGGAGGTTCGACATCGCGGCGCCGACAAATGCTTTGAAAAGTGGATGCGGCCGGTTTGGCCGGCTACGGAACTCGGGGTGAAACTGTACGCCGACGAAAAACGGATGCCCGTCGATCTCCATGATCTCGACCAACCGCCCATCGGGTGAAACGCCGGATGCGATCAACCCCGCTTCGGCCAGCGCTTCGCGATAGTCGTTGTTGACCTCGAAACGGTGCCGGTGTCGTTCCTCGATCATCTCTTCGCCATAGGCTTCGCGGACAATCGTTCCTGCCTCCAGCTTGCACGGCCAGAGTCCCAGTCGCATCGTGCCGCCCATTTCGACGCCCTTCTGATCGGGCATGATGTCGATGACGGGATGGGCCGTGCCGGGGTCGATTTCGGTGGAGTTGGCCCCTGTCAGACCGAGGACATTGCGGGCGACGTCGATCACGGCCATGTGCATCCCGTAGCAGAGTCCCAGATAGGGCGTTCCGGTTTCGCGGCAATACTGCGAGGCGAACATCTTCCCTTCGGTGCCGCGCGGACCGAAACCGCCCGGCACGACCACACCCGACACGGACCGGAACACACGCTCCATATCTTCGGCGCTATCGGTTTCCGAGTTCACCCAGATGATTTCCGGCCGTGCATCGTGCTCCATGGCGGCATGAGTCAGCGACTCCGTGACGCTCATGTAGGCATCGTGCAAATCGACATATTTGCCGACCAGCGCCAGTCGCACGGTTTCGTGCGGATTGCGAATTCGCTCGGTGATCGAGCGCCACTCCGCCAGATCGGGTTCGTGACCATTCAGGGAGAGGTGATCGTCGATGTATTGGTCGAGCCGCGAGGCATGAAGCATGAGCGGCACTTCGTAGATCGTTTCGGCTGTCGGCATCGGAATGACGGCTTCCGGATCGACGTCGCAAAAGAGCGCGATCTTCTCTTTCACCTCGTCGGGGATTTCTGCGTCGGAGCGGCACACGATCACATCGGGCTGGATGCCGACCGACCGCAATTCGCGGACGCTCTGCTGGGTCGGCTTCGTTTTCAGCTCTCCGGTCGAGCCGATCAGCGGCAGAAGCGTCACGTGGATGTACATCACGTTCGACCGACCGACTTCGCGCCGCATCTGGCGGATCGCTTCGAGATAGGCCTGCCCTTCGATATCGCCGACCGTGCCGCCAACCTCGACGATGACGACGTCGGAATTGTGCTCTTTGGATGCCTGCTCGATGCGGCTCTTGATCTCGTTGGTGATGTGGGGGATGACCTGGATCGTGCCGCCAAGGTAGTCGCCGCGCCGCTCGCGGGCGATGACCGACGAATAGACCTGCCCGGTGGTCAGACTCGACGATTTCGAGAGATTTTCGTCGGTGAAACGCTCGTAGTGCCCGAGGTCGAGATCGGTTTCGGCGCCGTCATCGGTGACGAAAACCTCGCCATGCTGATAGGGCGACATCGTTCCCGGATCGACATTGAGGTAGGGATCGAGCTTCATGATTGAAACGCTCGAACCACGGTTCTTCAGGAGCCGTCCGATCGACGCCGTCGTGATCCCCTTGCCAACCGACGAGACCACTCCACCTGTGACGAAAATGTACTTTGGCATCCCCCGCGCCTATTCTTCCGGATCGATCCCCGTCCGGCTTCCATACGCTACCAACCACCACTGACAGCGATGTCCGCTGCGACCAGCCTCGAAACGTGGTGAAGGCGACGCGGCTGCGTCGCCTTCGGAAGAGTCGTGAATGCGATCGTGTCGTTCGAGCTGCCTGTCCGGCAGCGGAGGAATCAGCGCGCAATTCATCGCTTTGCCGCCTCGCTTTCAGGGAGGAGCACCGCGAGCTGCATGACCTCGCTGAGATCGGAGTGTTTGACGGTCAGCTTTTCGACCGGTTCCGGAGCGGACATGCCGAGCGCCGCGATGAACGGTTCGAGCGTGCCGCGCTCGCGATCGCCGATCGGGGTTGCGTACTGCATGGGGATGACGAGCTTCGGTTCGAGCTGCGTGACCACTTCCGCCGCCTGACTGGCATTGATGAGTGGACCACCGCCGACCGGCACGAGGAGGATGTCGCATTGCGCCATTTGCTCGACCTGTTCGGCAGTTGGCAGGTGACCGAGATCGCCGAGGTGGCAAATGTTCATCCCCTCGGCTTCGATCAGATAGACCGTGTTGTAGCCATTTTCCCGGCCCGATGCAGCGTCGTGGTAGGTGCGGATGCCGGTGACGAAGACATCATGCATTTCGTATTCGCCGGGTCCCGAAATCACCGCGAACTCTGGTTTGACGGCGGCCAGATTGGCATGACCTGGATGCTCGTGGGAGAGGGTGACGATGTCGGCCGTCTGCCGCGCCATGGCATAGCCGGTGTTCTTGCCAACGGGATCGGTGAGCACGGTCGCTTCCCGGGTTTTGATCCGGAAGCAGTTGTGACCGTACCAGCGAAATTCAGCCATGTCTCAACTTACTAGGAATCCACCACAGGAATTCCGAATTGGTCGAATCCACGCTCCAGAGAGGCGAAGACGATAACGATATGCAAATCTTGAAGGGCGTTTCTAACGCGAAACGCACTCACGAATTGGAGTGCGTCATTTTCTGCGGCCTCTCGTAGTATACCACGCTTCAGACCTCGAACCCGGCTATTGCGGATCGTCTTCGGACGCCGAATCGGGACCGAGAAGCTCCTGCAAGGCCGGACCGATTGCGTCCCAACCGAAGCCGCGACGCTGCAGAAAACCGGCCAGCCGTCTCCGCTGTGTGTCGGCCGGGAGACCGCGGAACGAGCCAGCCCGTTTGCGGCCCGCTTCGATGGCCAGAGCCCTCTGATCGAGATCGGCGCCGGCCAGCGCTTCGTCTATCAGCGAGGAATCGATTCCTTTCTGGAAGAGCTCCTGCCGGAGCGCCCGGTCGCCGCGCGGCCGGTTTGCGGTGCGATTCTCAATCCAATAGCGGGCGAATTCGGCATCGTCGAGGTAGTTGTTCTCGTTGAGGCGCGCGATCACCCGGTCGATGACGTCATCATTACAATCCCGCTGCCGCAATCGCGTGCGGATTTCGCGCTCGCTGCGCGCCCGGTAGGCGAGCAGCTCGATCGCGTGCTGATATGCCGATTGATAGTCGTCCTCCCGTAAGACGTCTTCACGAATCGACGCGGTGATTTCTGTGCCGATGTGCAATCCGAAGTCCGCGGCGACCGTCGCCCGGCAGGCGAAGCAGAACTGCTCACCGACGAAGACGTTCACCCGGTCGTTGCGCTTTGCCTGCGCTTTGACGCTAGTTATCGTGCCGGGTAAGCGGCATTGGTCGCGATCGTCAGTCCCGGTTCGGGTGTGGTGTTGCTTCATGGGCAAGTGGTCGCGCGTTGTGTAGAAGTATCGACCTGATCCCTGTCCGATCGTCGTTGGAGGCGGCTTTCCGCTGCGGCGGGAGATTCCTCGACTCCACTCCGCTGGCGCTCCGTTGCGCTAGGAATGACAGGCTCTTTGAGGCGGGAGCTCATTGCACGCGCTAGTAGTGGACGAGCTCTGGCGGGCCGGCGCCTTCGGCGCAGAGGGGACAGTCGTCGGGCGCCCAGGCGGGGAAGTGCTCATTCAGCGGTGCGAAGATGGTTTGACCATCGATATTGGCGCCATTCGAGCTCCAGAGTGACGCAATGCCCACAACCGTCGCGCCGAGATCGGTGATCAGTGACAGCAGGTGGGACATGGTCTGACCGGAAAGGATCAGATTGTCGATCAATAGCACGCGCTTCCCGGCGATCAATGGTTCCAGCACCGGCGCAATCGTCAGGTCGCCGCTGCGTGGTGTGGCGTCGACCACCTTCGCCTTCGGTTCGAGAAAATAGCCGACCCATTGAGCGAGCCCCGCTCCCCAGATCGAGGGCGTGACGATCGTGTCGACGTGATCGACGAAGTACCCCTTCGCCAGGATGTAGCCAAAATGGCTGGTCAGGGCCGGATCGGCGAGGAGGAGATCGCGATCGAGGAGAGCGGAGCTATGGCGTCCGGTCCGGAAGGCGAAATGCCCATACCGGAGAATGCCTGCTGATGCGAGTTCAGCAATCAGGGCCGATTCTTGATTCATGAGTCGCGGCGTCGCCTCCACTTGCACCGTCAAATGCGCGATTCGTCCTCAGTATGTGCGAAGCGACAATGATTTGACGAAAGACCGTAGCTCGTCGATCGCTGCAGCATCGGCGCCGGCGGCAAGCTCGTTGAGTGCTTCTGCGGCGTCGTCGTGATAGTGCTGAACCATGGACTCCAGGTCGCTTCGCACGTCATAACGGTCGAAAGCGGTCAGAAGGGTTATGACATCTGCTTCGGTCACCGTTTCCTGCGCGTAGGTCTGTTCGAGCTCGCGCCGGTCGATGTCCGACGCAACGGAGCGCAGCTCGATCACCGGCAACGACTGCTTTTTTCGGCGGAGATCGTCGGCGGCGGGTTTGCCCGTTTGGTCGGAGGTTCCCCAGATGCCGAGAATGTCGTCGCGGATCTGAAAACCCAGACCGATCGCCCAGCCGAAACGACCATACGCCTCGGCCACTTCGTCTGCAGCGCCTCCGGCATACGCACCCGCCCACGCAGCGAAACGGACGATTGCCGCCGTCTTCATGCCGATCATCCGCAGGTAGTCGTCGACCGTTTCGGTCTGGCCTCCCTCGAATTCGAGATCGGTGACCTGCCCGGCGACGATTTCGATGGCCACACGGTCGAAAGCATCAGCGATCTCCACAGTTCGCTCGAGCGGCACGCCCGCATCGCGCATCCCGAGCAGCGCAAGTCGACTCGACGCGTACATCGCATCGCCGGTGTTGATCGCCTGCGCTGGTCCCCACAACGACCACACGGTGGGGCGATGCCGCCTCAGGTGACTTTCATCCTGGATGTCGTCGTGCACGAGCGTGAAGTTATGTAGCAGCTCGATGCCCGCCGCCAGATCGCGACCGGGCGCATCGGTTCCGCAGACCGCCCGGCAGGTGAGTGTGGCCAGGCGTGGCCGGATGCGCTTGCCACGATCGATCGTGCCGGGATCGACGGGGGTGAGACGCTGGTCGACCCATCCCATGTGATAGCTGATCATTCCCGCCAACGCCGGCGAGAAATCACCCGTGCCGGCAACTGCTCGTTGCATACGCTCGTCGAGCATCGCGTCGAACGATGATGCCTCGGTCGCTGTTCGTATGGCCGCTGCCACGATCAGGCGTCCTGCCGCCGCAACTCGACGACAGCGCGATGCTCGCCGACCAGCCAGCCGTTGTGATTGCGAATCTCTCGCGGGTGGCGGGCGCGCAGGTCGTCGTAGAACGCGTCGTCGAAGAGTCCGAAGTCGCGCAGCACGGCTTCGACGATGACTGGCTGACTGCGGAAGGAGCCGTCCGCCAATCGCACGGCGATGCCCAGTCCCTCTGATGGGATGCCGAGACAGATGAGCCCCTCGGCGCCTGTCTTGGCGACGATGCGCCCCGCTCCAACTTCCATGATGTCGGTGACGAAGTTTCCATATCCAGACACATTGGCCGGATGGGCCATCATGGCGTCGCGCAGGCGGGTCAGCGACGCTGCATGTGGGGAGCCGCTCGTTTCCGGTCGCGCCAGCGCACCGTAGGCTGTGGCGAATGCCGCAATCGTGGCGCCGAAGGTCGGAACGCTGCAGCCATCGGTCGCCAGTTCGACGCTGCTGACGTCGACCTGCATCAGCTCGGCGACATTCGCCAGGATCTGTCGCTGAAGCGGATGATCGGGAGAGAGGTAGCTATCGATTGGCATGCCAAGGTGAACGCAGGTCGCCAGCATGCCGGAATGCTTGCCCGAGCAGTCGCAATGCAATGGTGAGTGCGCTGTGAGTCCCGCCTGTACGCGGGCCATTTCGTCCTGGTCACCAGGCAGCGGTGATCCACATTGCAGAGCATTGGGCGTGAGGCCAAGCTTGGCGAGCATCGACGTCACCTGCTCCTGATGCATCGGCGCTCCGTAATGCGACGCGCAGCAAAGCGCCAGCTCAGCGGGTGTCAGGCCAAAAGCGTCCGCGGCTCCCGACTCGATCACGGTGACCGCCTGAAACGGTTTCGCCGACGACCGAAAATAGGCGAATGTGTCTGGATCGCCAGCCCAGGCGACGACATTGCCCTGCTGGTCGGCTACCACGACGGTGCCGCTGTGAACGCTTTCCACGAGCTCCCCGCGCATCACCACGGCAAGCGGGACCGGTCCCTGGCCTTGTGGGGTGTGAGTGGAGGCGGCGTCGATCTCCGGGTTCGCGAGCATCAGGCGGAAGCCTTTCCAGTGGGCGGTTGGTCGGATGGTCCATCCTCGCCAGTGAAGATGGTCTCGGCGAAGTATGGAACAGGAAAGACGACCACGACTCGGAGTCCTTCCGATTCGGACGCCGCGAATCCATGCCGCACACCTGCCGGAACAAAGAGACTCGATTCCGGAACGATCGTGAATACCTCATCCCCGATTGTCGCCTCACCCGATCCTTCCAGGAAGATCAGCGTTTCCTCGACTGAATGGGTGTGACGGTAGACGCGATCGCCGGGTTGCAGCCACTGCATCGCCACGAAGTGGTGTTGCGCTCCTCCGGCGTCGGAGGTGATGTGCACAGTGGGCAATCCGCTTGGACTTCTGTGCTCGATGCGAGATGAAATTGTCGGTAGTGAGGTAGTCACTCGCTCTTCTCCCGGTCTGCTGGTGTGCCAGAACAATGTCGCTCTGCCTCATTGTCGAACCCTGTGACAATAGTGGAAACTTGGAGCCGCAGGGCCGATTCGCGACATTCTGATCGGTCTGCACGCAGCGCACCGGGTACCTCGCGCCCGGACAGGGTGGCTGCCGCAATCCGGCCGCCAGTGTCGTACTTCCCGATGTGCTCATGGTCTGTGTCAGGGAGTGCCAGGAACACCATGTCCTGCTCTGAATCGATCTTCAATCGCCGGCGACTCCTCGCTGGAACGGTGGCTGCAGCTTGCGCGCTCGTCGTGCCTGGCTGGTTGCGCGGTCCGTTGCATGCCCAACCGGCCGATTCGATCGGTCTTCGCTATTTTCCCGAAACAGGACACAATCTCGGCGAGCCATTTCTCTCTCGCTGGACGACGCTCGGCGGCGAGGAGGGTCTCGGGTTGCCGATCTCCGAGGAGCGCTATGACGACAAGCTCGGCATCACGCAGGACTTCGAAGCCGTTAGCCTGACCTTCGATCCCGGACGCGATTATCCATGGACCATACGTAGCCAGAAACTGCCGGATGAGATCATCAGTGCCGCAGCGCCATCATCGGCTCGTGAGCGCGTGTCAGCATGCCCTGAGGGTTCGGTCTTCTGTCAGTACTTCGAGGAAACAGGTCATACCATCTCGGGGAATTTCGTTTCCTTCTGGTCGTTGCACGGCGATTTGCCGATCATCGGGTTGCCGGTGAGTGAGCCGTTCGAGGACTCGGAATCGAAATTGATGACGCAGGTCTTCGATCAGGCCATTCTGGTAGACCACGGTGAGGACGGTGTTCGGTTCCGCCATGTCAATCGCGTTGTCGTCGCCGCGTCCGGTGTGCTGGGCACGGGAGCATTCCGGCCGGCTCCACCCACGGGCGGTCAAACCAAGCTGGTGTCGGCTCCCGAGGGGCTGCGACTGAGAACGCAACCCAGTGTCGAATCCGACGTCGTCGCCCTGTTGCTCGACAGCGCTGAGTTCATCGGTGTGCCCGGTGAGGATGGCGCGTGGGTGCCGGGGTTTGCCGATGGATTCTCCGGTTGGGTATCGTCCGAATATCTCGTCGATCCACCTCCACTGCCGCAAATCGCGGTTGAGGACTGGAAGCTCGATGTCTGGCAGGGAGCCGCGTTGAGCGAAAGCAACGTGCGAGAACAGCCGACAACACAATCGGCGATCGTCCGGACGATTCCCGCGGGTCAGTTTGTCGAAGTGACCGAGTGGGTCAAAGGTGAAGCCGTGCTCGATGGCGTCGCCCAGTGGTCGAAACTCGCGTCCGGTGGATACATCTTCACCCGCAACATCGGCCGCAGCGCCCCGGTTCTGCCGCCGCCGCTGAAAGCGGGGGTGCAATCGGAAGGCAAGTGGATCGATGTCCACCTGACCCAGCAATTGATGACCGCATATGAGGGCGCGAAGCCGGTGCGGACTGTGGTCACGACAACCGGCATGTCTGGCTGGGAAACGCCGGAAGGACAGTTCTGGATCACGGTCCGCGTCCCGAACGAAACGATGCGGGGCGGGTCGCTCGGCGCCGAGGACTTCTTCCAGCTGAAGGATGTTCTCTATACGCAGTACTTCACCGAAGAGGGACACGCCATCCACTATGCCTGGTGGCGTACACCCGAAACGATCGGCCGTCCCGGCAGTCACGGCTGTCTGAACACCCTCCTCGAGGAAGCGCGGTTTTTCTGGGACTGGGCCGCCATCAACACGATGGTCGTGGTCCGCAAGACCTGATCGCTATCCGGCCAGTGCCACAACCTCGCCGATCACCAGATTGACGGTGATCCCTCCCTCGGTCACCAGTGGCGAGGTCATCTGGCCCGCTACGTCCAAGCTCCAGATTTCGGCGCCGTCGCTTACGTCGAGCGCATAAAGAAATCCATCATGGCTGGCAACGTAGACGATCCCGTTTGCGATCGTGGGCGACGCCCGGACGTCATCACCGGTGCTGAACGACCAGAGAGGGGTTCCGCTGGCCAGATCGAACGCCTGGACATCGCCGCTGTCGCTGCCGACGATCGCCACGCGATCATTGACCGCCGCTGAGGCGAAGATCGCGTCGCCGGTTTGCTGGGTCCAGATGACATCGCCGGTCGTCAGATCGAGTGCCCAGACAGCACCGCTGAAATCTCCCACGATAACCGTCTCTCCTTGTATCGCCGGTGTCGCAAAGACACTGCCCCCAAGTGCGACTTGCCAGAGTCCTTCGCCCGATTCGCGATCGACCGCGTGAAGAATGCCGGCGTTGTCGGCGATGACCACGATCCGGCCGGATGACGCTGCCGAGGCATTCGTCTCAGGGGCGATGGGATATCGCCAGTGCGGTTCGGCCGTCTCGATATCGACGCTGATCAGCTCCCCGGCATATGTCGCAATCACCGCGCCATCTCCGATGATCAACGGAGACGCATGGATTGCACCGCCGGCCGCGAAGCGCCACAGTTCATCTCCCGTTGCAGCGGATAGCGCATAGAGGTTTCCGTCGAACGATCCGACGTAAACGACACCATCAACGACGGCGGGCGTCGACGAGACATCTTCTGACGTGACGAATTCCCAAACCTGAGTGCCATCTCCCGCTGAGAGCGCAACAACCGACCCAGTGTCGCTGCCGGTGAAGACCAGATCGCCGGCGCGAACCACAGAGGCGAAGGTGGCGTCACCCAATGCCGATTGCCAGACGAGTTCCGGCGGTTCCTGAGGACCCTCCACCAGGGCAACACCTGCCCGCTCAGGACCGTCGCGGAACAACGCAGGAGGTGAGTCCGGTACGGGGCTGCTGGCAGGCGACGGAGTGGCTGTTTCGGTTGGCTCGGCTGTCGAAGTTGGCGTCGACGTTGGCTCAGCCGTCGGCGACACCGTGCTTGTGACTGTCGCCGTCGCGGTTGGTTCCGGGGTCGACGAAGGAGTACTCGTGGCCGTCGCTGTCGCGGTCGGTTCCGCGGTCGGTGAAGGGGTTCTCGTCACCGTGCGAGTTGGCTCGGTTGTCGGTGAAGCGGTGTTCGTCACCGTCGCCGTGGCCGATGGGACTGGAGTTGGGGACATGGTGCTGGTCGCCGCAGAGGTTGCAGTTGCGGAGGGTTCTGGCGGCGGCGACGGCGTAGCGGATGTGGTTGCCGAGGGTGTAGGCGAGAGAGTCGACGTGGCCAACGGCGCTGGGGCCGTCGTGCTCGTGGCGGTTGCCGATGGTATGGATGAGGGAGTTGTCGTCGCCGAGGGTACTGGAGTCGTCGTGGTCGTGGCAGTTGCCGCCGGCGTTTGGGTTGGGGTCACTGTTGGCGTGGAGGTCGCAGCCGGCGTCGCGGTAGCGGACGGTTCCGAGGTTGCGGAGAGCGTCGATGAGGGTAGAGTCGTCACCGTGGCCGCGGATGCGGTACTGATGAGATCAGCGAGAGGACTCGCCGCGGATACCGGCGAACCGGCTGCCACCAGGTCGTCCACATTCGAGGGAGAGGGCATGCCTTGCGGGAAGAGGACAACGGGATCGCTCGCACCGCCGTCGCCCATCCGGCCGATGAGCAGCCCAATCAGCAGGCTCGCGGCCAGCGTCCCGAGCGCTATCCACAGAACCGGTCGCTTCATGCAGATCGCATTGGCATAGGTAGCGGCAAAGAGACGGCGAGCGAGTTGCTCGCGCCGGAGTCACCTGAGGTGCGAGTGGCTATTGAATGCATGTGGGCAGCGACTCCGCATCAGGGGAAATCAGATTCCAACAGAAACTATAGCAGCCGATCGATGGTGTGTTTTTTAGCAGGAGTTCGTGGTTCGTCATTTGCAGGCCCAGGGCCGAAACCGGCGCTGCGTGCTCGCATTGTTGCCCCCCTCTTCTTCGAGATGCTCTAAAGGAGCAGGGCATCGACACGGAGGTCGATGCCTACGGAAAGGGCATCGACACGGAGATCGATGTCTACGGAAAGAGCATCGACACGGAGGTCGATGCCTACGGAAAGAACGGGAAAGACGCTGCCGCCTCTCCTTCCCTCCACCTCTTCTCCTCTCCGCCTTTCCGCCTCTCCGCCCCGATATGAGACATACTATGGCTCCGATTGCGTTGAGATCACACGTTGGCAGATTGAACTGCCATCGTCAACGCATGTTTCGGCAGGACGAGAAGACGGTTGCCAATTCGAGTCACATCGCGCGGTCCCGATCCGGTCGGACCGAAGCCATTTTCACAGGAGTGGCTTGCTTCCCCCGAGGAAGCACGCGCGGCGTCGCCTTCGCCGGTTTCACACAATATCCCGAAGGAGGGGATCGTCGCGGGGGCGGTTGTACTCCTGCTCGTGCTCCTGACGCTCCTCTGGCCGGACAACGTCGGGCTCTTTTCGGAACCTGAAGCCACCACCGTTCCAGTCGTTGCCCTGAACGACCAGACTCCAACGCCCGATGCTTCGTCGAGCGGTGAGCCTGCCGACCAGGAAAATGCGACGCCCGGTTCAGAGCTGGCCGAGCTCCCGGTGTCGACCCCCGAACAGGAAACTGAATTTTCAACGGCGAATCTGGAGGGTGCGATTTTTCCGCACTACCGGGTCATTTCCTATTACGGCTTCCCGGGTGAAGAGCTGATGGGCATTCTCGGAGAATACCCACCTGATGAGTTGCTCGTACATCTGCAACAGCAAGCAGCAGCATTTGAGGAAGCTGATCCGACCAGGCCCACCAAGCTGGCGCTGGAGGTCATTACCTCGGTTGCACAGGGCTGGCAAGGCGAGGATGGCGACTATCTCGCCTACATCGGGCGCGACAAGCTGATGGAGTATGTCGAGTTCACCGAGCAAAACGATATGCTCCTGATCCTCGACATGCAGTTCGGCCGCAAGACGGTGCAGGAAGAATTCGAGGCTGTCCGGGAGTTCCTGCTCTATCCGCACGTGCATCTGGCGCTCGATCCCGAATTCGCGATTGATGAAGGCGAAGTTCCCGCCCAGAATTTCGGCGATATCGATGCAGCGGATGTGCAGTATGCGCTCGAGGAGCTGGCGGCGCTGACCGCTGAAAACAACCTGCCGCCGAAGATGCTCGTCGTTCACCAGTTCTATCAATCGTCGATCACCAATCGCGAGCAAATTCAGCTCGTGCCTGGCGTGCAGTTCGTACTCGAAGTCGACGGCTTTGGCAGCCCGGACGAGAAGCGAAGCACGTACGCGACGATCACCGACGGAAGTCCGTCCGAGTTTTTCGGCTTCAAGCTCTGGTATAACCCCGATCAGGACTATCCCTTGATGACGCCGGCGGAGATCATCGCGCTCGATCCATCGCCGGACCTGATCATTTATCAGTAGTCGGCGCTTGCCGCTCTTGCACGTGGAGGAAACCCGGATGCCGGTTCGATGGGGTTTGATTGGCGCCAGCGACATCGCTGAAACACGGATGATCCCGGCAATGAACGGGGTTGCCGAGAGTTCGGTTCATGCTGTGGTCAGCTCCAACCCTGAACGCGGCCGCGCCTACGCGCAACGCAACGCCATCCCGAATGCCTACACATCGCTGGACGAGCTGCTTGCCGATCCCGACGTCGATGCCGTCTACATCAGCACCACAAACGATCAGCATCGCGACCAAACCCTTGCCGCGGCTGCGGCAGGCAAGCACGTTCTCTGCGAAAAACCGCTGGCTTTGACGGTCGACGATGCTCTGGTAATGAATCAAGCGTGCGCCGATGCGGGTGTCGTGTTCGGCACGAATCACCACCTTCGCAATGCCGTGACGCATCGAAAAATCCGGGAGTTGGTCGCTTCCGGCGCGATTGGAACACCGCTGGCGGCTCGGGTCTTTCACGCTGTGTTTTTACCCACTCGACTGCAGGGCTGGAGGATCACCAATCCAGGCGCCGGCGGCGGCGTCGTTCTCGATATCAACGTTCACGATGCCGACACGCTGCGATTCGATCTCGCTGATGACCCGGTCGAAGTGACGGCGATGACCGCCAATCACGGCATGGCCGGCCCGAACCTCGAAGACAGCGCAATGACCATCATCCGTTTCGCGTCGGGTGTGCTCGCCCAGACGCACGACGCCTTCACTGTCGAGCACGCCCGCACCGGATTCGAGGTCCACGGCACAGAGGGCTCGCTGCGACTCTCCGAAGCAATGACGCAGGAGCCCGATGGCGATCTGATGTTGAGCGATAAAAGCGGCACTCGCGCGGTCGATCTCGACGAACATGAGAATCTCTACTTCATATCGGTTCATCGTTTCAATGAGGCGATTCGCGGCAACGGTGAACCGGCCGCCACTGGCATCGACGGCGTTTGGTCACTGGCCACAGCGCTGGCGGCTCTGGAATCGGCGCGCAGCGGTCGCACCGTTCCCTTGTCCATCAAGGCGAGCAACGCTTGATGCCACAGTTGGGACTGGACGCGAAGATCATCTCGCTCGGCGAAGCTGCAAATCTGATACCGGATGAGGCGACTGTGTCCGTCAGCTCGTCGAGTGGACTTGGCTGTCCCGATGCGATGCTGCGAGCCATTGGCGAGCGATTCCGTGCGTCTGGTCATCCACGCAACTTGACGACGATACATCCGATCGCTGCCGGCGACATGTATGGCATCGATGGCATCGATCACATCGCAGAGGATGGGCTGCTCAGCCGCGTCATCGCTGGATCGTATCCAAGCGGACCGTCCTCAATGCCGTCGCCAAGAATCTGGCAGATGATTCACGAGAACCGGGTCGCGGCCTGGAATATTCCTTCCGGGATTCTCTTTCAGTGGCACGCGGACATCGCCACCGGCCGGCCGGGTGTGATGACCAAAGTCGGTATGCACACCTATCTCGATCCGCGCCAGACCGGCGGTCGCATGAACGAAGTAACGCCAGACGACCTCGTTCGTCTCGTCGAGTTCGATGGCGATGAGTGGCTCTACCTGAAATCGATGCCGATCGACGTGGCCATCGTGCGCGGCACAACGGCCGACACACGCGGCAATATCGCGATGGAGCACGAAGGGGCGTTTCTTGGTGCGCTCGATCAGGCGATCGCCGCCCGCAACAGCGGCGGCATCGTCATTGCGCAAGTCAAGCGGGTCGTCGAATCGGGTACGTTGCCCGCGCATCAGGTCAAGATTCCAGGCGTGATGGTCGATGCCGTTGTCATTGATCCGGATCAGCTGCAGACGACGCAAACCAGATACGAACCGGCAATCAGCGGTGAGATTCGGGAGCCGCTGAATGGTGTGGAGCCGGTCGAGTTCGGGGCGGAAAAGATCATCGCCCGCCGTGCTGCGATGGAGCTGCAGCACGGCGAAGCGGTTAATCTCGGTTTCGGCGTGTCGGCTCTGGTGCCGCGCATCCTGCTCGAAGAGGGACTGCATGGCGAGGTCACGTGGGTGATCGAGCAGGGCGCGGTTGGCGGGCTGCCGCTGCTCGGTTTTCAGTTCGGGTGTGCGGCCAATGCCGAGGCGATCATGCCTTCGCCACAGCAGTTCAACTACTTTCAGGGTGGCGGGTTCGATCGCACGATGCTTTCGTTCATGCAGGTTGGACCGGATGGCAGCGTCAATGTCTCTCGACTGGCGGCCCGGCCGCACGTTACTGCCGGGGTCGGCGGTTTTGTCGACATCACTGCGAACGCCCAGCAGATCGTTTTCAGTGGCTTCCTCACCGCAGGCGGGCTCGACCTGGATATCACCGATGGTCGCCTGACCGTCCTTCGCGAAGGCAAAGCGAAGAAATTCGTTCCCCAGCTCGAGCACTACACCTTCGCCGGACGCAATGCTCGCGAAAAGCACCAGCAGGTCGTATTCGTTACTGAACGCTGTGTGATCCGGCTCGTCGACGGCGCGCTGGTCGTCACGGAGATTGCGCCCGGCGTCGACATCGAGCGAGATGTGCTCGCCCAGGTGGAGATTCCGTTGCAGGTGTCGTCCGATCTGCGGCTGATGGACGAGCGGATTTTCCGGCCCGAGCCGATGGGTTTGACACTCAATCGACACGACGTATGAGCGGCAGTCTCGTACTGAATCCGGTCGAAATCGCCACCGTCGAGGCGATCTTCGAGCGGCTCTTCCCCGCTGACGGCGATGGTCCGGGCGCTCGCGACATCGGCGCCGCCGCCTATCTCGACCTGGCGCTGGCCGGCGCGCTCAAATCCTTCACCTCTGCCTATCGAAGCGGTCTCGCCGCGATCGACGGCGCATCGAAATCAGTCGCGGGCGACTCGTTTCGGTTTCTCGCTGCGCCCGAGCAAGATCAGTTGCTGGGCATGCTCCAGAACGGCGATCTGCCGGAGCCATTTCCGGTCCCTCAAACGGAATTCTTTGTGTTGATGCGACAGCACTGCCTGGAAGGACTCTTCGCCGATCCGCTCTATGGGGGCAACCGGAATAAATCTGGCTGGAAGGCGATCGGGCATCCGGGAGTCTGGCTGGAGAACAGCGCGGAGGAGAATCTGCAGGCAGAGCCGGCCGACAAGGGCGGCCAGGTCCAGAGTCTCGCTGACGTACTGCCTGAACTCGGCAAACGCCCGGCGTGGCAAGACGACGACCTGCTCCTGGAAACAGACGCTGCGCTTCACGCACCGGTCGAAGACGCCGATGTCGTGATCGTCGGCATGGGTGGAGTCGGGGCGATGATCGCGCCGATGCTGGTCGAGGCTGGTTTGAACGTCGTCGGGTTGGAAGCTGGGCCATTCTGGCGCGATCGTGACTTCGTGCCGGACGAACTAGGCGTCGCGTATTACTGCCGGGCGAGCATGGGTGAGAAGTTCGGCCAGGAAACACCTCGCTGGCGATTGACTCCTGACCTCCCGACGATCGAGGCGACGTTTTCACTCGGGCGCATGATGAATGGCGTCGGTGGCTCGGTGATTCACTATGGCGCCTGGTTGCGGCGTTTTCATCCGCACCATTTCCGGCAGCGTTCGCAGATTGTCGAGCGTTGGGGCGAGGGCGCGATCCCCGAGGGCTGCACCCTCGCCGACTGGCCGGTCGGCTATGACGAGCTCGAACGGTGGATGACCTACGTCGAGCAGCTAGTCGGTGTGGCGGGCGACGAATCGAGCCCATTCGTCGAGCGATCTCAGCCACTACCGCTTCCCGTTACCCGGCCATTCCGCCTGGGCAACGCCTTTACGACGGCAACGCGGGCGCGCGGGTTGCACCCGCACTCCACTCCTGTCGGGCAGACGACTCGCACCAAAGATGGCGGCGAGTTCTCGTATTGCGCGTGGAACAACGGCTTTGGTTCGTGGGATGGCGACAAATGGCATCCGGGACGGCAGATCGCCGCGCTGGTACGCGATTCTGAGAACTTCGCGCTTCGCACCCACGCACGGGTCGTCCGAATTCTCACCGATACAGATGGGCATGCTACCGGCGTCGAATACCTCGACCGCAACGGACGCTTCATCGAGCAGCGGGCGCGCACGGTGATCCTCGCCGCCTACACCTACGAGAACGTCCGCCTGATGTTCCTCTCCGGCGATGCGAGGCGTCCCGACGGGCTCGGCAATAACACTGGACAGCTTGGCCGCCACTACATGACCAAACAGTTCGCGCATGTCGACGGCTATTTTCCCGATCAGATCTTCAACCGGCATACCGGTCCGGCGTCTCAGGCGGTTGTGCTCGACGATTTCCTCGCCGAGTCGTTCGATTCGATGGCGGCGGGAGGCTTCATCGGCGGAGCGACGCTCGGCGCCGAGAACCAGTTTCTGCCCCTCCAGATCGCCCGAGAGTCGTTGCCGCCCGAGGTTCCGCTGTGGGGCGCCGAGTACCGGCAGCATCTGCAGAAATGGCAGCATCTGGGCGTCGTCAGAATCCAGCCCGACGCGCTCCCATATGCCTTTCACACCATCGACCTCGACCCGGTGCACCGCGACCGGAGTGGTCTCGGCATGCCCGTAGTCCGTCTCACCTATGAATTGCAGGAGAATGAACGCAAGGCCGCCGACTGGTTCGAAGCGGAAAGCTCCGCAATTTTGCGCGAGATGGGCGCCGTGAAAACCTGGGCCGGACCGCGTTTCACCGGCGTCGGTAGCTCGCACGATCTGGGCGGGTGCCGAATGAGCGACGATCCCACCGCTGGCGTCGTCGATCGCGAATTGCAGGTCTACGACACTCCCGGACTTTTCGTCTTTTCCGGCGCGACCTTTCCCACCTGTCCCGGCATCAATCCAACCCTGACGCTGTGGGCCGTGATGATGTGGGCCGCGGATCGCCTGAAGGAGCGACTGCAAGCCTCATGAGCGACTTCACACCGGTGGACGAACGTATTCGATTGAGCGTCGACGGTCACATCGCCACCGTTGCCATCGACCGGCCGGAAAAACTGAACGCCGTGGCGCCTGAAATGCTCGAAGCGCTGCGTCTGACCTTCGATCATCTCGACCGGTCCTCCGACGTTCGCGTCATTCTGCTCGAGGCGTCTGGTCCGCGCGCGTTCAGCGTCGGCGCCGACATCACCGCCTGGGCGGCGCTCGAAGCGATCGACATGTGGCGCCGCTGGGTGCGGGACGGCAATGCCGCCATCGACTCCATTGCCCGGGTCCGCCAGCCGACGATTGCCGTGATCCAGGGTCTCGCCCTCGGTGGAGGTCTGGAGCTGGCGCTTGCATGCGATCTGCGCATCGCCAGTGACAGCGCCCGGTTCGGGTCGCCGGAGGTGCGAATCGCCACCCTTCCCGGTTGGGGAGGCACGGCCCGCCTGATCGAGACGATTGGCATGCCCAGAACCCGGCAGCTGGTGTTCACAGGCGAGCAGATCGACGCGTCGACGGCGCTAGCCTGGGGACTGGTCAACGAAGTCGTCGCGGTGGATGCGGTCAAGGAACGGGCTCAGCAATTGGCTGCCTCGATTGCCGCCAACGCGCCGATCGCCGTGCAGCTTGCCAAAGCGGTTCTGAATAGTGACGGTGGTCCCGTGCTGGAGGCAATCGCCGGCGCCCTGTCAGCGTCGACCGAAGACGGACGAGAAGGGATCGCGTCGTTCAAAGAGAAACGGTCCGCGACGTTCGAAGACCGATAACCAGAGGAAGAGGGCAGAAACCTTGATCGATTCCGCAGCAGCACCGGCGCGCGACGAACTGGAGCGAGCATTTGCCTTCGCCCAGCAGCAGGTACGTAACCTGATCGAATCGGATCCCGATTTCTTCCCGATGTTCACGGAGAATGGCCAATGGCGACATCAGCGCGCTGCCTGGACCAACTGGTGTGAGGGATTTTTGCCCGGTCAGATGTGGATCTTCGCTCGTCGCACCGGCGATCCGTACTGGCTCGAACGAGCCAAGCACTACTCGCGTCTCTTTGAAGAGCGCAAACAGGACCGCCACGTCCACGACCTCGGATTTCTCTTCTGGTCGACCTGGAAGCGCTGGTTCGATTGGGAAAGCGATCCGGCGGTCGAGGAGCGGGTTATCACCGCCGGTCAGACGATGGGGCTTCGGTTCAACGAAAAGGGGAAGTTCCTGCGGTCGTTCGTCGCGCCGGAGAGCACGTTCATCGACATCATGATGAATGTCGGCATCATCTTCTACGCCGCCAACCGGACGGATGACGCCGATCTCCTGCGACGCGTCACCGAGCACTGCCTGACCACCCGGCGATTCCTCATTCGCGGCGACGGCTCATCCGCCCACGAAGGGATCTTCGATCTCGAGACCGGTGAGTTTCTGCGCGAATCGACACACCAGGGGTGGCGGAGCGATTCATCGTGGGCGCGCGGTCAGGCATGGGCGCTGTATGGCTTTGGCACGTCGTACCGATTGAGCGGCGACCGTCGCTTCCTGGAAACGGCGCAGGCTTGCGCCGATTTCTTTATCGAGCGAACACCCGGCCACGGCGTGCCGCCCAACGACTGGGAAGAGCCGTTGCCAGTTCGCCCATTTGAGAGCTCGGCCGCGGCAATCACGGGAACTGGCTTGTTGCAGCTCGCCGAGCTGGTGGAAGACGTTGATGCCGCTGAGCGCTATCGAGGCGCGGCGTATAGGATCGCCACGACGCTCGTCTCTCCTGACTTCCTGGCGATCGATACCCCCGGCTGGCAGGGCATCCTGAAACATGGCAGCTATCACGAGCGCAACGACCTCGGGGTCGACGAAAGCGTCATGTGGGGCGAGTACTTCTTCGTCGAGCTCCTCGACAAACTCCTCGGAGCACCGCACGCCGCGCCGTAAAGCTGGTGATAATGCCTCATCGATGGCGCGACCGGTCAGCTGGCGGCTGACTGACGGGAGTTGAGGTGAGGCAATGGGTTCGGAGTTTTTCGCAGGCGTCGCTCGCACGGACATCACACCGCCGACCGGCATCGCGCATACGAATTGGGGCGCACAGACGCATCAGCGGGCGGCAGGCGTCGATCTGCCGCTCACCGCGACCGCGCTCGCGCTGAGCGATGGCGTCACACAGACGGTGATCGTCGATATCGACACTGGGTATCTCTGGGACGGCTTGGCGACTGAAACGATCGAAGCGATCACGACGCTGACTGGCATTCCAGCCGCGAACATCCGGCTGGCCTATTCCCACACGCATTCCGGTCCCTCGACCTCGCGGGCTCGGGCTGACTGGGCGGGAGAGGGGAGCGAGATGGTCGCCGCCTATAGCGCCAGTCTCCCCCAGCGACTGGCCGGCGTCTCCTGGGCAGCGGTGCAGGGGATGCGACCCGCCCGCGTCGGTTCGGGTGTCGGAAGCTCCTCGATCTCCGTGAATCGCCGCTTCCAGCGTCCGGAAGATGGCGAGGTCGTCGTGGGGCGAAACTGGGACGGACCAGTCGATCGTGATGTCAATGTCCTGCGGATCGATGGACTCGATGGATCGCCGATCGCGGCTGTCGTCAATTTTCCCTGTCACCCCATCACGGTCGGTCCGGACAATGAGCTTGTCACACCCGACTATCCAGGCATGGTCCGTTCGACAGTCGAGGCGAACACCGGCGCGACGTGTCTATTCCTGCAGGGCGCAGCCGGCGACATCGGACCAGTCCGTGGTGTCGCTCAGAACGGCGCCAACGAATACAAGCGGCTCGGCAGACTCCTCGGGCTGGAGGCATCGCGCGTCTGGCTGGAGATCAGTCCGCAGCCGAAACGCGACCGATACGAGGGGACCCTGGAATCGGGCGCCCCGCTGGCGATTTACACCGACGAGCTCCTCGACGATCCCGACCGCACGATTCGCGTCGCTACCCGCACGATGAGTCTGCCGTTGCGTAAGCTGCCGCCGCCAGATGAGATGGACGCCGCGTTCGCCGCCAATCTCGCCGAACTGACCGAGCTGCGCGCCAGCAATGGCGATCCCGAGCAGATCAGGCTCGTGACGATGCGCTGCAAGCGAACCGCGATGCGTGCCGAGCTGGCCCGGTCGGTGCAGGACAAGACGCATCGTGACGTGGAAGCGCAGGCTATTGCCATCGGCGACGACATCGTCATCGTCGCTGTGCCGGGCGAGCCGTTTGTGAAGATTGGACTCAGCGTCCGCACAGCGTCGCCCTTTCCGGCAACGCTTTTCTCCGGTTACGCCAATGTCGGCTGGTCGTATATCCCGACTGCCGAGGCCTACCCGCTCGGTGGTTACGAAATCGAGATCACGCCGTGGGACCCTGCGGCGGCCGGGATGATCGTCGATGAATGCCTCGCCATGCTCGGCGAGCTTGCCGCCAGATAAGGAGTCGCGATGAAGGTCGTTCTCGCCATCTGGCAGGAGGTCGAGGGGTTTCGCCGGGCGCTGACAACGCCGGCTACGTATGTGCTCGCCGCCTCCCAGCGTGACGAGGACGTCATGCCGCTGATCGGCGATGCCGACGTGCTGATCGCCGGTCGGTTTTCACCGGGTATGGCCACGGTATCGAACAAATTGCGGCTGATCCAGACGCCGGGCGCTGGAACGAATGCGATCGATCTGGACGCCGTTCCCGGTCGGACGACAGTCTGCAATGTCTATGGACATGAACGCGGCATCGCCGAGTATGTCTTCACGACGATGGGGATGCTCAATCGCGACTATGTCGGCATGAACCAGCGCATCCGGCGAGGCGACTGGAGCGATCATCTCGGCGACCCGAAGCCGGAACTGCAAAGCCGAACGCTGGCGGTGATCGGACTCGGCCGCATCGGCAAGGAAGTTGCGCGGTGGGGGCGGTTTCTCGATATGCGTGTGGTCGCGGCGACGCGAAGTCCGCAGAACGTCGATGCTCAGGCGCTCGGGCTAGACCGCCTGGCCGGCATCAATGAACTGGAAAGCGTGCTCGCCGAGGCCGACTTCGTCGCTATCTGCGTGCCCCTTTCCGGGGAAACGACGAACCTGATCGCGGAGCGACAACTGGAGGCAATGAAGCCGGGCGCGTTTCTTGTGAATGTCGCGCGCGGCGAGGTGATCGATGAAGCGGCGCTTTTTGCAGCATTGCGAGACCGGACCATCGCAGGCGCGGCGATCGATGTCTGGTATCAGTACCCGGATGGCCGGCAAACAATCCTGCCGTCTCAGCTGCCTTTCCATGAGCTCTCTAATGTCATCATGACCCCTCACATCGCCGGCGCCACCGATGCGACGTTCCAGTATCGGTGGGAATTGATCAATGAAAATCTGCGCCGGCTCGAAGCGGGCGAACCGCTCGCAAACATCGTCAAAGCTTCCTCAACCTGACCCTCCTGTAGAGAAATTGACAGCCTCCTGTTCGTTCTCTAACATGCCCGTAAGGGACTCGAGCGCATCTGATTGGAGAGAAATGTGGTGTCTGGCAGTCGCGCCTCATGATCGTCGATGTCCACACCCATACGCCCCGCTATCGCGACCCCGTCTCGGCCGCCGACGATCTGCCGAATGATAAATGGCGGCCCGATCAGGTTCGGTCAGCCAAACCGAGCTGGGCCGAGTCGATCTCCGTGCTGGAAGCCGTCGATCGGGCGATCACCTTCAACATCGCCGCCGATCCGCGACAGGAGATTGTCGACGACGGCGGACTGATGTACGAAAGCAGCCGGGTCAACGATGACACCGCCGCATTCGTGCGGGCCTACCCGGAGAAGCTCATCGGTTTCCTCTCGGTCCATCCCCACGATCCCCGAGCGTTCGAGGAGATCGAACGGGCGACACAGGAACTCGGCCTCGTTGGCATCAAGGTCGGCCCCAACTACCAGAACTTCGACCCTGTCGGCCCTGAGGCGTTTGCGGTTTATGCCCGCGCCCAGGAACTCGGCTTGCCGATGCTCTTTCATCAGGGAACGTCGCCTCTCGCCAATGCCGATCTCGATTTCGCGCACCCGCGGCACATGGATCGCATCGCCACCGCCTTTCCCGATCTCCGCGTGGTCATGGCGCACATCGGTCATCCGTGGCAGATCGAGTGTCTGGTCGTGATTCGCAAGCACCCGAATGTCTATGCCGATATCTCGGGCAATTTCTACCGATCCTGGTCGTACTACAACGCATTCCGACATGCCACGGAGTGGGGTGTTATGCACAAGCTCCTTTTCGCGTCCGATTTCCCGATCGCGACGCCGCAGGAATCAATGGACGCATTGAGTCGCGTCAACGATCCGGTCACCGGCACGCCATTGCCACCGGTCTCGCAGGACGATCTCGATGCGATCGTGCATCGCAATAGTCTGGAATTGCTCGGTCTCGAATCGTGACCGCACTCTGAATCAGGAGAAAGCGTCGCCATGGTCGTCGATGTCCATACCCATACGCCGCGCTATCGGGAGCCGGTGGCGGCCGAAGACGATGTGCTCAACGCGATGTGGCGTCCGGATCAGGCCAAGTCGATCAAGCCATGCTGGGCAGATCACGCCGAAGCGATGAAAGCGGTCGACAAAGCGATCGTTTTCAACATTGCCGCCGATCCCCGCAAGCCGTTCGAAGATCTCGGCGGCGGACAGTACCCGACGCCGGAGCTGAACGACGACACCGCCGCCTTTGTCCAGGCTCACTCGGACAAGCTCCTCGGGTTCCTGTCGATTCATCCTCACCAAACGAACGTCTTGGAAGAAATCGAAAGGGGCACGCAGGATCTTGGTCTCGTCGGCATCAAGGTCGGGCCGAATTACCAGAACTTCGATCCGGTCGGACCGGAAGCATTCGCCGTCTACAAACGCGCCGAGGAGCTGGGACTGCCGATGCTCTTCCATCAGGGCACGTCGCCGGTCCGCTTTGCCGATCTCGATTTCGCGCATCCCCGCCATATGGACCGTATCGCTACGGCGTTTCCGGAATTGCGGGTCGTCATGGCCCACATCGGTCATCCCTGGCAAATCGACTGCATCGTCGTCATCCGCAAGCACCCGAACATCTATGCCGACATCTCCGCCAACTTCTACCGTCCCTGGTCGTACTACAACGCATTTCGGCTGGCCACCGAGTGGGGCGTACTGCCCAAGTTGCTGTTCGGATCGGATTTCCCCGTCGCCACACCGCAGGAAACGATGGACGCGCTCTGGAAGGTCAATGACGTCATCCAGGGAACGAACTTGCCTCCGGTGCCAATCGACGAACTCGAGAAAATCCTGCACCGCGACAGCCTGTCGCTGCTGGGATTGGAGCACTAGGAGCAAACATGTTGGTGACATGAGGAGGTGATGCGCGACGACCGAGTTCGGATAGCTGAGGATTTTTGTCCTGGGGTGGTCGTGGACCACAGCGATCAATCAGTCAACGGGAGGAACACGATGTCAGATCAGGTTCAGAACACCATCGCTCGACTGACCAGAGTGGAGCTCGATCGCCGGCAGCTGCTGAAAGGCGCCCTGGCGACAGGCGCGGCATTGCCGATCGCCGTCACGCTCGATGGCTCTACGGTCTACGCCCAGGCAGGCGAGGATGGCGGCACCCTCATCTTCAACAACCTGAACAATCCCTCCGGGCTCGATCCCCATATCGCCGGCGCCGTCGTCTCTTGGTTCCTGCTCGACAACATGTTCGATCGGCTCATGCGCCTCGATCCAGCGACCAGCGAGCCCGTTCCCTCGCTCGCCGAAAGCTACGAGGTTTCCGACGACGGTCTCGTATACACCTTCACACTCCGGCCCGGCGTGTCGTTCACCAATGGCCGTGAGATGACCTCGGCGGATGTCAAATACAGCTTCGAACGCATCCTTGATCCGGACGTTCCTGCAGTTGCCAAGGGCTACTTCAATCAGCTCGCCTCGATCGACACACCCGACGATCTGACTGTCGTGCTGAATTACAGCGAGCCGTTCGCTCCACTGCTGCTGGCGCTCTGCCGGCTGGAAACTGCGATCGTGCCGCAGGAGGCAGTGGAAGACGCCGAAACCTGGGAGCAATTCCCAACTGGTTCGGGTCCGTACATCCTGGAAAGCAATGTGAAGGATCAGATGGCCGTGCTGGTCCGCAATGAAGCGTATTGGGAGGAAGGTCTGCCGCTTCTGGCCAGGATCGAGCACCGGATCATACCTCAGGCGGAGACCGCGCTCGCCAATATCCGTACCGGTGACATCCACGCGACGGAAGTGCAGGCGAAGGATCTCGAGTCGCTTGCCGACGCCGACGGCGTTTCTCCGCAGCTCATCACGTCGGCAAACTGGCCTCATCTGTCGATGAATACCCAGGTTGCCCCGTTCGACAACCTGCAGGTTCGCCAGGCGGTGCGGGTCGGCTTCAATCGCGACGACATCCTGCAGGCGTCCTTCTTCAACACCGGCATCGTCAGCAACACGATGCTGCCGGAAGGCAATCCCTTCCGCGCCAATCCGGAAGGCTGGGACTACGATCCCGAACGCGCGAAGCAACTCCTGTCCGAGGCCGGATTTGCGGATGGCTTCTCCGCGACGATGCGCATCATCAACAGCACGCCTTGGGCGGCGTCGGCGGCGCAGATCGTTCAGGCGTACCTGAGCGAGCTGAACATCAACATCGAGATCGAGCCGATCGAGTCGACAACCTGGTTCAGCGAAGTTTTCACGAACAGCGAATTCGAGATGACCATGGTCGCGCATACCAGCAAAGTCGATCCCGATCTCTCGATGCTTGATATTCTCCACTCGGGCGAGTTGGGAACAAAGAACTACACGCAATTCAGCGACCCGGAAATGGACGAATTGCTCGACCGTGGCCGTGTTGCGCTCGATGCCGAAGAACGGATGCAGATCTATGCTGACGCTCAGGCGATCTTTGCCGAACGATCCGGGTACGTGGTGCTGAACCTGCAAGAGCAGGTCTACGCGTTGCGCGACAATGTGAATGACTTCACATTGCTGCCCTGGTCAGAGCTGCGCTGGAAGAACACGAGCCTCAGCGCCTGAATTTCGTAGGCGCAACCGGCGGGGAAGAGGAGTCGTGGAATGCTGAGATATCTCGTTCGGCGGCTCTTCTTCTCCGTTATTGTGATTGGCGGCGTGGCGACACTGGCGTTCGCGCTCCTGCACCTGATTCCCGGCGACCCGGTAGACGCCATCCTGGGTGTGGAAGCGAATCCCGACACCCGCGCGGCACTGGCCAGCGAGCTTGGTCTCGACGACCCAGTGATTGTCCAGTACGGCAACTGGTGGAAGGGTGTATTGCAGGGCGATCTTGGCGAGTCGGTGATGACCGGTCAACCTGTCGGTGAGCTGATTCGCCAGCGACTCCCGGCCACCATCCCGCTTGCCATGATTTCGATGTTGATCGCTATCTCCATAGCCGTACCTGCCGGCGTTCTGTCGGCGATCAAGCGGAACACCTGGATCGATGGGCTGGTCTCGACGATCGCGTTCGCCGGGTTGTCGATCCCCGGTTTCTGGCTGGGAACACTCCTGATCCTCTTTTTCGCGGTTCGCTGGCAATGGTTTCCGCCGGGGGGGTATGTCAGTGTCCTCGACGACCCGATCGATGGCATCCGCCACCTGATTCTGCCCGCCATTGCCCTTGGCACGACCTTCGCCGCCGTTCTCACCCGGATGATCCGGTCGAGTCTGCTGGAAGTGCTCGGTCGCGATTACATTCGTACGGCGCGAGCGAAAGGGCAGTCCGAATCACGCATTCTCATACGCCATGCGTTGCGCAATGCCCTCATTCCAGCCGTGACGATCGTTGGCGTGCAGGCGGGCTTTCTGCTCAGCGGCGCGCTTGTGATCGAGCAGATTTTCTCGTTGCCAGGGATCGGCAGGTTGACGGTGCAGGCGGTGCTCGACCGCGATTTCCCAGTGCTGCAAGGGTGCATCATCGTCATCGCCACGATTTTCGTCGTCGCCAATCTCATCACCGACCTTATCTACGTCTTTCTCGACCCACGGATCAGCTATGGCTGAGTTGCCGGGGATTGAGGACCGACGACGCCAGACATTGACCGGCTCCCTCTCGGTCAGCGACGCACATGCGCCGGAACGGTTCTCCCGTGTCCGGGCCGCATTCAAACGGCTGCGACGCAACCGCATGGCGTTCGGCGGGCTGATCGTCCTGGTGATCGCGGGTCTCGCTGCGTTGCTGGCTCCGGCGATTGCTCCGTACAGCCCCAAATCGATCGCGGTCATCGATGCACTGCAAGGCCCGAGCAGCGAGCACCTGATGGGCACGGACAACCTGGGGCGCGATCAGTTCAGCCGGATTCTCTACGGCATCAGGATGTCGGCCATCATCGCGCTGATCTCTGTGTCAGTGGCCGGACTGATTGGGATCATGCTTGGGCTGATCAGCGGTTTCTTCGGCGGGAAGATCGATGAGATCATCATGCGGGCGATGGATATCCTCTACGCCTTTCCCGACCTTCTCCTCGCGCTGGCGCTCGTTGCCACCTTCGGCACCGGACTGACTGGTCTGGTGATCGCCATCGCCATTGGCCGGATTCCCGGATTCGCCCGGATCACGCGCGGAACGGTGCTCTCGATCCGGGAGAACGAATACGTCACGGCAGCTCGAACCGTTGGTCTACCCGACTGGAGAATCATTCTCCTGCACATTCTGCCCAACGGTCTGGCGCCAATTATTGTGATGCTGAGCGTCAGTCTTGCCCTGGCGATTCTCGTGGAAGCAAGCCTCAGCTTTCTCGGTCTGGGGATCCAGCCGCCTACCCCGAGTCTGGGCGGCTTACTGAAAGACTCGCTCGGGTTTATGGACATGGCTCCCTGGATGGCGGTCTTTCCCGGACTGACCATCGCGCTCATCATTTTTTCGCTCAATCTGCTCGGTGATGGGTTGCGCGACGTTCTCGATCCAAATCTCAGATAAGCCGCGGCTCGCCAGAATTCGGAAATCAGCAGGCGCTCAATACCGGCTGATCGTGTGCTTGCTTACATTGCATATGGCGATTTCTTCCAATTCTTGACCCGGAGATGGTAAGCATTGTACAAACGTGGCAGTCGTCACAACGCATCCAGGCCGGGTTGTTCGCGGCCCATAGCGGGATCCGCACTTGTGTCTGGGTTTCTGACGACAATCCGCTGGACAGCTGTGTCCAGTGACGCTCACGAGGAGGTGTCCGTGTTCACGCGAGACTCGAAAGAACTCAATGATCTTGTCGCAGGCCTTCGAACGGGACGTATTACACGACGTGATGCGCTGAAGCGAGCGGCAGCGCTCGGACTGTCTGTTCCAGCATTGAGCATGGCCATGAAGATGGGCACAGCTTCCGCCCAATCCGGGAGCCTGGAGATCTTCTCCTGGTGGACGTCGCCTGGCGAGGCGCCAGCGCTCGAGTCGCTCTTCGATTCATATCTGGCGCTGTACCCGGATGTCGAAATCGTCAATGCCGCGATCGCCGGAGGCGGCGGTGGACCGGCTCAGGCGGTACTTCAGACCCGTCTGCAGGGCGGCAACCCGCCAGATTCGTGGCAGACGCATATCGGCCGTGAGCTTTTCGACGGCTACGTCAACGCTGGCTTCACCGAACCGATCAACGATCTCTACGAGTCGGAAGGCTGGCTGGAAGCATTCCCGCCGGCGCTTGTTGACGGTGTGACAGTCGATGGCAATCAGTATGCGGTGGGAGTTGGCGTGCACCGCGGCAACGGCTACTGGTACAACAGGGAAGTCCTGGCCGCGGCCGGCGTGGAAGTCGGTGAGACACTCTCGTTCGATGAGTTCGTCGCCGCCGCCGATGCCGTTGCCGCGACCGGTGTGCCGGCCGTTGCGCTCGGCAGCGCAGACGCTTTTGTCGCTGCCCAGTATTTCGAGAACGAGCTGATCAGCGCGGTCGGTCCGGAGAACTATCCCAAGTATTTCTCCGGTGAGCTGGCCTGGGACGATGATGGAGCTCGCGCCGCGGCGACAAACTTCGCCAAAGCGCTGGAGTACATCAATGAAGACCACTCAGCTCTGCCATGGAGTGACGCGGTGGCGATGGTTATCGAGGGCCGGGCGGCATTCAACTCAATGGGCGACTGGGCCTATGGCGAAGTCGTGGCCAAGGAAGCGCAGGATGTTGTCGGCTGGGTCAGCCACCCGGGCACCGCTGGGTCGTTTGTGCTCGTCGTCGACTGCTTCACGCTGCCGGTCGGCGCCCCGAATGCCGAGAACGCCGCGAACTGGTTGAAGGTGATCGGCTCGAAAGACGCCCAGGAAGCATTCAATCCGCTCAAGGGATCGATCCCGGCCCGGCTCGATGCCGATCTCTCCGGCTTTTCCGACTATCACCAGTGGTCCGGCGCCTCCTTTGCCTCGGACGCACTGTTGAACTCAGTCGCACATGGTCAGGCAGCCTCGCCGGCATTCAAGCAGGCGCTGTATGACGCAGCGATTGGATTCCTTGTCAGCAAGGATGTCGATACGTTCGTCATGACGCTTGTTGACGCACAGTCAGCTGAAGGCTAGGCAACACTCGCGTCTCTCGAACAGAATCGGGACGAGCGAACCATGGTTCGCTCGTCCCTGTATGCTGGGCACGACACCATGGAGCTGGCATGGCGACATTGACGACAACCGCAAGTGAGACAGCACAGCGAGCTGAAGCAGCGCGTGCTGGGCGGTTCTCATTCTCGCGATTGCTGTCGCCCGCGCTGATGGCTCCATCATTCATTGCGATTCTTATCTTCGTCTATGGATTTATCGGCTTCACGTTCTGGGTGTCAATTTCGAATTGGCGCACGAACAGGCGCGACCTCTCGCTGAAGACCCCAATTTATGGCGTCTATCAGGATTTGCTGAATCAATCGCGTTTTCAGATCGATCTTCGCAACACATTTGTCTTCACCATCATTTTTCTCATTCTGGCGGTCGTGTTTGGGCTTGGTCTGGCTATTCTGCTCGACCGGCATGTTCCCGCCAGTGGCTTTTTTCGCAGTGTCTTTCTCTTTCCCTATGCGTTGTCATTCATCACGACTGGTGTCGCCTGGCGCTGGATTTTCAATCCGACCACCGGCATTAACATCCTCATCGAAAATCTCGGAATCAATACCGTGCTTGGCTGGTTTGGGCTGGGACCATTCGCACCCGGCTGGATCACCGATCCGAGTGTCTGGGGAGATTTGCGGAACTGGTTGCCCTTTCTCGATGGCATCAAGATCCAGCTCGGCATTCCGGCGGCGATGATTCCCGTCACGATCGCCGCTGCCTGGCAGCTCTCCGGGTTCGCAATGGCGATGTATCTTGCCGGTATGGGCATGATCTCGAATGAGGTGAGAGAAGCGGCGTCGCTCGACGGTGCATCCTCGTGGCGCCTCTACAAGGATGTCGTCGTTCCGTTGCTCAAACCGATTACGGTCAGCATCCTGATCATTCTCGGTCACGTTTCGCTCAAGATTTTTGACCTGATCTATGCGATGAGCGGCAAGGGGCCTGGTTTCGCTACCGACGTGCCCGGCATTTTCGTGTTCGACAAGATGTTCGGCGCCCAGCAATACAACCTCGGCGCGGCGGCGTCGATCGTCATGCTGATTCTTGTTTCGATCGTCATCGTGCCCTATCTGGCTCGTCAGCTGAAGGACCTGTAACGATGGCGATTTCCGCACCTCCGCATTCTGGGGGATCACCACGATCGAGCCGGGGATGGGGTTTCTACCTGATCATCGGCGCACTGATCCTGGCGACCCTCTTCTATCTGATGCCTCTCTACGTCATGTTCGTCAACGGAATGAAGGACAAGTCCTACATGTCGCTCACCGACATGTGGAAGCTGCCTGAAGATCTCAGCGCATCGGGTTTCCGCATCGCCTGGGATGCCCTGAAGCCGAACATGATCAACAGTTTCAAAATTGCCATTCCTGCCACGATTATCTCCTCGCTGCTCGGAGCAATGAATGGCTATCTTTTTTCGAAATGGAAGTTCCGCGGATCGGACATCGTGTTCACGCTGATCCTCTTCGGCATGTTCATCCCATACCAGAGCATCCTCGTCCCGCTCATTCAGACCTTGCAGCAAGTCAATCTCTATGGCAAGTGGTATGGGCTCGTGCTAGTCCACGTGATCTACGGCATCCCGATTACGTCGCTCATTTTCCGCAACTATTTCGCCAATGTGCCGAACGAGCTTGTCGAAGCCGCACGCATCGATGGCTCCGGGCTCTTCGGCATTTTCTGGCAAATCATGTTGCCCCTTTCGGCGCCGGCGTTTGTCGTGGTCGGCATCTTCCAGTTCACGAACATCTGGAACGACTTCCTGTTCGGTGTGACGGTTGTCTTCAATCCTGCCGATCAGCCGGTGACGGTCGCGCTGAACAACCTCTCCGGTACGACATCAGTCGACTGGACTGCCGTGATGGGCGGCGCCATGCTGGCCGCCTTGCCCACGATGATCGTCTATGTGCTTCTCGGGCGATACTTCATCAGGGGACTCCTGTCTGGTTCGCTTAAGGGATAGCTCGTGACGTCGTTCGACATCATCATCGTTGGGACTGGGGCCGGCGGCGGCACCATGGCTCGCGCGCTCGCGGGTTCTGGCGCCAGCGTACTGGTGCTAGAGCGTGGCGAGTATCTGCCGCAGGAACCGGAGAACTGGAGCCCGCATGCGGTCTTTGCCGAAAACCGCTACAAAGCCCGGGAGATCTGGGAGGATCAGAAAGGTCGCGCCTTCAGTCCCGGTATTCACTATTGGGTTGGCGGCAACACCAAGGTTTATGGAGCCGTTCTGCACCGTCTCAGGGCTGAAGACTTCGGAGCTATCGAACACGAAGGGGGCACGTCGCCAGCCTGGCCGATCTCATACGACGACCTCGAGCCTTACTACCGGGTAGCCGAGAAGTGGTACTTGGCACATGGCGAGGCCGGGATCGACCCCACTGAGCCGTGGCGTTCGTCGCCTTTTCCGAATCCTCCCATTCCGCACGACCCGTACATGTCGGGTCTGGCCGACGATATGCGGCATATTGGCCTCAATCCCTATCCGCTTCCAGTTGGGCTCGATTACGGAGCAAGCGGCAGGTGCATCCGTTGCCGAACCTGCGACGCCTTTCCCTGTCAGGCCGGCGCCAAAGCGGATGGGCAGACATGTGGCATCGAACCGGCGCTGGCGGATCCAAACATCACGCTCTGGACTGGTTCCAAAGCGACCCGGCTGATCGGTAGTGAAAACGGCCGACGCGTCTCAGGCGTTGAAGTCGAGCGACACGGTGAGCGTCTGACGGTGTCAGCCGGAATTGTTGTCGTGGCCTGTGGAGCGGTGAATTCGGCGGCATTGCTCCTGGCGTCGCAGCCCAACGGTCTGGCCAACAGCTCCGGGATGGTCGGCCGCAATTACATGGTCCACAACAATGCGGTGCTTGTGGCGGTGCATCCGATGAAGGTGAACGACACCGTGGTCCAGAAGTCGTTCGCGATCAATGACTTCTATTTCCGCGGTCCCGGGTTTCCATGGCCAATGGGCAATTTGCAACCTGTCGGCAAAGTGCAGCCAGCCATGCTGCAAAGCGATCTGAAGCGTGTTCCGGCCCGGTTCCTCGCTCAGATCGCGGCCAGAAGCACCGATTGGTGGGTGATGTCTGAAGACCTGCCCGATCCGGAGAACCGCGTCACGCTTACGTCTAGTGGCGGCATCCGCATAAGCTGGAAACCGACGAATACGGCTGCTCACCAACAGTTCGTAAAGACGTCGAAAGAGCTTTTCCGCGAACTGGGATACCCGCTTGTGGTGACCAAAACGATGGGCATCGAAACGAACTCTCACCAGGTCGGCACTCTGCGCATGGGACTCAATCCTGCCGCCTCGGTGCTCGATCCGTGGTGCCGGACGCATGACATTGAAAACCTGTACGTGGTCGATGCGTCATTCTTCCCATCGTCGACCGCCGTGAATCCAGCGCTGACGATCGTGGCCCAGTCGATTCGGGTCGGCGAGCACATTGGTGGTGTTCGTCATGCGCGAACCGCTTCCTCTTCCACGTCGGCAGTCTCATGACCTCACACCGCCCGGAACAGAATCCCACCGACGAGCAGGCAACCCGGCCCACGTTGACGCTTCTGCCGCGCCCCGGCGCCGAATCGACGGTGCTCGACGAAGAGCAGGTCGCGTCGTTTCGTCAGTTGCCGCCTTTGTTGCGGGCGATGCGTCCGCTGCAGTGGACCAAGAACCTCCTCGTTTTCGCGGCGCTGATCTTCGCCCGCCAGACCTTCAATCTCGAACCACTCCTTCTGAGCATTGGCGCGTTCGTGGCTTTCTGCGCCATCTCCAGCAGCGTTTATCTGGTCAACGATGTTCGCGACCGCGTTCAGGACCGGTTGCACCCAGTAAAACGGTTGCGGCCGGTGGCGGCGGGCGAGCTTTCCCCCCGCACCGCGCTGGTGGCGGCGGCCATTCTGGCGCTGGCTGGTCTGGCCCTGGGGGGCGTCATCCGTCCAGAACTGTTCGCGGTCCTTTCGCTCTATCTGGCGATCATGATCGGCTACAACGCTGGTCTCAAGCATGTTGTGGTGCTGGACGTGATCATCATCGCGCTGGGGTTCGTGTTGCGGGCCGCCGGTGGCGCGATCGCCATCGATGTGCCGATATCGCCGTGGCTCTATCTCTGCACGTTTGTGGTGTCGCTTCTGGTCGGGTTCGGCAAGCGGCGCCATGAGCTCTTGCTCCTGCAGGAGAGCGCTGTGGGGCATCGGCAGAATCTGGAGACCTACACCGTCACGTTGCTCGATCAATGCATCGCCGTGTCGGCGGCGGCGACGATCCTCACCTATTCGATCTACACGTTTCAGGCGCCGACGCTCCCCAGCAGCCACGCGATGGTCCTGACGATTCCGATCGTCGCCTATGCCGTCTTTCGCTACCTCTATCTCGTCTACATCAAGCGGGCCGGCGGCAGCCCCGAGGTCATGCTCGTCCGCGACCGGCCGCTACGGCTCGCAGTCGTTGCGTGGGTCGCGGCCAGCCTGGCCATTTTGTCGCTGGCCTGACCTGCGTTCCTGCCATGGCGTTGTGCTGCGCATTCGTCGCGTCCGCTGAGGTTTGGCGCATGCCGTGCGCAGCTACTGAGGTGGCATGGTGTGCGGAACGCGAACGTAGTCTGGGTTGCGATTGGCGCACCGCTGTGCGCAGCTACGGAGGTGGCATGGTGTGCGGAACGCGAACGTAGTCTGGGTTGCGATTGGCGCGCCTCTGTGCGCGGCTACGGGGCAAGGTTGGCGCTAACTCCTGAGTTCCTGCAGCGATGGTATGCCGCGACGATCCAGCTCGGCGAGGATTTCGGCGCTGACCTGCTGCGCCATGGCGGGGCCGCGGTAGATGAAGCCGGTGTAAGTTTGGCAAAGGGTCGCGCCGGCTTCGATGGCGTGGATGACGTCCAGGCCGGATTCGATTCCGCCGGCGGCAACGATCGGAAGGGCGCCTTGTGTGCGGCTCGCGATCTTGCGGACCGAGTGGGCCGCGACCGGCGCCAGGGGCGCGCCGCTCAGTCCGCCTGTTTCGCCAGCGAGAGGAGACACCAGACCGGGCGGACGGGTGATCGTCGTGTTCGTGGCGATCAGACCATCGACCTCCATTTCGACCGCCACGTCGATCAAGTCGTCGAGGTCGGCATCGCTCAGTTCGGGCGACACTTTGATCAGCAGCGGACGCCAGTGGAAGGATCGACGCTCGTCGTTCAGCGCATGCAGCATTTCACGCATGGCGCTCTTGCGCTGGAGATCGCGCAGATTGGCGGTATTGGGGGAGGAGACATTGATCGTCACCCAGGTCGACAGCGATGCGACGGCGCGGTAGCAGGTGACGAGGTCATCCGCCACGCGACCTTCTTCGACCGCTCGCTTGTTCGGTCCGATATTGCAACCGACGATCATGCCGTCCCGCTTGCGCAATGCCGCGTTCGACACGACCGCCGCCACACCGTCGCCGGGAAAGCCCATCCGGTTGATCATGGCCCGATCCTCGACGAGCCGGAAAACCCGCGGTTTGGCATTGCCGTCCTGGGCACGAGGCGTCACCGTGCCGATTTCGACGTGACCGAACCCCAGCGCCAGCAAAGCCGGGAACGCGACGCCGTTCTTGTCGAGTCCGGCGGCGATTCCGAGCGGATGGGGAATGTCGAGGCCAAAGAGTCTGACGGCTAATCGGGGATCGTGTGGAACGGCGATACGGTCGAGCAATCCAGGATGCTGGCTGAGGCGCGAAATCGCCGCCATCACGCCGTCGTGGACCTGCTCGGCATCACGCTCGAAGAGCGCCGGTTTCGCTGCCTGATAGAGTTCGTCGAGAATCACGCCGACGGTTCACCGAGAACGGTCAGCGCGCAGTTACGGCCTGGTGCGCCGAACACCCCGCCTCCCGGCCAGGCGCCGCTGCCACAGAGATATAGACCCTCGACTGGCGATTCATATCCACTGTAGCCCGGAACCGGCCGGTTCGCGAACATCTGGTCGGGCAGAATCTCTCCGTGGAAGATGTTGCCGCCGGTGATTCCCATGATTCGCTCGATGTCGGGTGGACCGATCACCTGCATGTGCTCGATGATCGAAGGGAGGTTCGGGGCATAGTCGGCCAGTGTGGCGATGATCTTCGCGCCGATCTCATCTCGCCGCGAGTCCCAGTCACCCTCAGCGAGATCGTAGGGTGCGTACTGCACGAACATGCTCAATGTGTGTTTGCCGGGCGGAGCCAGGCCATCTTCCGTGGCGGTCTGGATGTAGCAGTCCATGAACGGTTTGCTCGACGGCAGACCTCGTTTGCATTCGTCCCACGCTGTCTCGAGGTAGTCGATCGAGGGGTTGATGGTGATGCCGCCGGTATGTTGCGGTCCCACCGCCGTTCCGGGAAGAGCAGTAAAGTCGGGAAGCTCCCCAAGCCCCAGCAGGACCTTCACCACCGACCCCTTGTGCTTGATCCGCTTCACGCCCTCGGCGAAATCGGCAGGGAGATTTGCTTCGCCGGTCATTTGCAGATAGGTGCGGTGAGGATCGGCATTGGAAAGCACGGTTCGTGCGCTGAACCGGCGACCGTCGAGCAACCGCACTCCCGAGGCGCTCCCCTGAGAGATGTCGATTTCCGCGACCTCGGCATCGGTGAGTATCGTCGCCCCATGCTCGACCGCCGATGCGGCGATCGCGTTCGAAACCGAACCCATACCGCCGGTCACGAAACCCCAGGCGCCCTGCACGCCGCCCACTTTGCCGATCAAGTGGTGGTATTTGACATAGGCGGTGCCGGGCGTCTGCGGACCGGCATTGACGCCGATCACGCCGCCGGTGCTCAACGGCGCCTTGATCTGGTCCGATTCGAAGTAGTAGTCGAGCACTTCAGCGATCGACCGCTGCGTCAGTGTTTTCCAGTCGTCGAGACCCTGCGGACCGTCGAATGCCTGCTCGATCTCGCTCATCGACGGGGCGGACTTCAGCAACAAGGGGCGCATTCGCTCCAGAATGCGATCCCACATCGCCCAATACGCATCGTAGGCAACGACGTCCTTCTTCGAAAACTTGGCGATCTGTTCCCGCGTTTTCTTCCCATCCAAGAACGACATAAAGTGGCTGCCATCCGGAAATGGGCAGAAGTAGGTCGGATCGAACGGCCGGATCGAGTACCCATGACGAACAAGGTCGAGGTCATCGATGACCTCTTGCAGCAGCAGATTGCAGACGTACGAGCAGGTCGACAGGTTGTATCCGGGAAATGCCTCTTCCGTCACCGCCGCGCCGCCGATGACGCCGCGGCGTTCGAGTACGAGCACCCGTTTGCCGGCTCTGGCCAGATAGGCGGCAGCGATCAGGCCGTTGTGTCCAGCTCCGATGACGATAGCGTCGTAGTTCGTCTGGTCTGTCGTCATGGGCGCCTGGTTCCTCCCCAGCGTTCCGCGTCTGGATCTCATTCGTCCTTTTCGCGGGGGAAGTATGACCGATGCGGCGAGACTATTCGGGAGAGGGAAGAGCCGAAAAGAACGCGGCATCCAGTGCAGCAAGGAACTCGGCTTCGGAATCGCTGATCACCTTGCCGCCGATGCCCAGGATGCCGCCCGAGCGAGCGGCTGAGCAGACGGATGCCGCGGCTTCCCGCAACCACGAGACAAATGCCGCGGCTTCGTCCGGTTCAACGCTGCGCGCCAGCAGCCCGGAGACCTGAGCAGCCATTTCCAGCGTTTCCGGGATCAGATTCTCGATGGCGTGTTGGCTCAATTCGAGCGTTCTCGCCTCACCCGCGCCCTCATCCTTGTATGCGGCAAAAACCGACTGCACGAGCTCGCTTTCGGGTCGCTCCATGGCGCCCTGGGAGAGCTGGGTCAAACCAGCCACCTCCTCCAGCAGAGCACTGAGGCCGGTCACTGGGTCGGACGTAATTGCCGACGCGATCACTCGCTCCGGCAGCCCACTCAACACCGACCATTCAACGGGCGAGAAAACATCAGAGAATTGCATGAGCGTCCATCAGGCGACCACAGTGACCGGAGTGCCTTCCGGCGCCCACTGATAGAGAAACTCGGCAATGTCCAGCGGCAAATTCACACAACCGTGACTCATCGGGGTGCCGAAGTTGCTATGCCAATAGGTCCCATGAATGGCGTTCCCCTGATAGTCGAAGTACATGACCCAGGGCACATCTTTGACTTCATAGTTCTCATCACTGATGGTGCCCGACATCGTCTGCGTGACGTATTTGAGGTGAACCGAGAAGTAACCTATTGGCGTGACGGTTTGGGGGACTTCGCCGGTTCCCGTACTGACGAGCGTCGATAGAACGAGCGCGCCATTCTCATAGGCCCAGAGCGATTGGGCGGAAATCGAGACGACGATCTCCTTGACGCCGCCCTGCTGCGGTCCTGGCCCGTTGTATGCCGTATTGCCAACCACCCCTCCCTGCCCCGACTGCACGATCGTCTGAGCGACGGCGACCTCCGGTTCCGGCGGGATGAACAGCGTTTCGTCGTAGGCGGGCATCGATTGTGGCTGAGGAATCGCCGCCGTCGCCAGGCGCAGGAATGTTGTCGTTTCCTTGCCGACGTCGCGCGCCTCGACAGGCTGTCCCTCCTTCTGGTGGAGCACAGCGTTCTGGAAATACTGGGTGATAAAGCCGTCCGGCGTCTTGAACGGACCCGAGATCGCTTCGCCGATCAGCCGTTCGCCGTCGTGGTCGACCCAGAAGGCATAGAAGTCGCCGGAGACGCTGAATCCGGTGCCTTCGAAATTGAGGCAGGTGCTGTCCGCCGCATTGCTACACCCTGCCTTGTCGGGCAGATCGATATGCGAGAACGATTTGCGGTCGCGCGCCAAGATCTCCTGTCCGAGCGGCAGCGCTCGCACCATCAGTTCACGGCTCTCGGCTTCGGGCACATAGGCGATGGCCAGGCTCTCGAAGTACTGGACGATCCGCCGGTCGGCGGGCAAGCCTTCGATCAGCGTCGGGCGCTCGGCTTCTTCGGTGATGGGATTGCCAAGGAGCTCCGGGTTTTCACGCCACTCGTCGAGGAAATATCCATCGACCGTGTGTCCGGTCTCCGCAACCCAGACAGTCCGAGGTGGGCTCCACTCCTGGGCGTTGCTGACCGCCGGCAGGTAGGAGCTGATCAGGAGAGCGACGACAGCAACTGCAATTGCTGATGACCGCCCACGCAGCATGCGGGTAAGCACAGGTTCCCTTCCTTCTCTTCCCGTGCGAACGTGGCGGGAGAACAACTCTCGTGCAGCGGGCAACCACACGACTCCCTGACCCGGGAATTCCACGTCCCGGCTATAGTACTGCGGATATCATGCGGCGCAAAGCTGAACGTGCAGGAAATCCTTGCGCGTTTTTGATGCACCGTAGACAGCCAGGAGCCCCGTGGACGTCTCGACCGCACCCGACATCGCGTCAGTGTTACGCAGCCGGTGCGCGCCCCGCCGCTTGATCGACCCATCGCCGTTGCCAGATGGTATCGAGCGGTTGCACGACGACGAATTGCTGCACGCGCTTCTCGCCCGGCGAGGGCTGCGGACCCGTATCGCAGCCGAGAGCTTTCTGGATCACACCGCGACCGCAGTCCCCGATCCTCACCTCTTGCCCGATCTCGATGCCGCCATCGAACGCGTTTCCCGGGCGGTACTCAATGGTGAGAACATCGCGATTTTTGGCGATTACGACGTCGACGGCATCACCTCGGCCGCCATCATGTGGTACGCGCTGCGTCCGGTTGTGCGCGATGAACGGCGCCTCCTGGTGCGACTGCCAACCCGCGACGAAGGGTATGGACTCAACGCCACCGCATTGAGCGAATTGGCCGAGGCGGGATCGACGCTGCTGATCGCGGTGGACTGTGCTTCGACCGACCAGAAGCATGTGTCGCTGGCGCGGTCGCTTGGCATGGACGTCGTGATCATCGATCACCACCACATGACAACCGCCGGTCCGGAAGGCGCCATCACGATCTCGCCAGCTCGTCCGGACGGCGGTCATTACCGCGAGATGGCTGCGGCTGGTTTGACCTGGCTGGTTGTCAATGCACTGGAACAGACTCCCGCCTTTTCCCAGTTTCACCAGACTGGTGGCGCGGCAGCGCTCGTCGATCTCGCCGCTCTGGGAACGGTGGCTGATGTCTCACCGATGACGGGTCATAACAGGCCAATCGTCCGGGAAGGGATACGAGCGATGCGGCGGTCGCCGCGCACGGGACTGGAACACCTCTGCGATGTTGCTTCGATCGATCTGACTACCGTGAACACAACGAAAATCGGCTTTGGTATCGCTCCGCGCCTCAATGCTGCCGGCCGTATTTCCGATCCGCGTCCCGCGTTCGAATTGCTCTTGACCAAAGACCCAACGCGGGCATTCGATCTCGCGACGGAACTGAATGGTCTCAATCGATTGAGGCAGGCAGAAACGGAATCCGTCATCGAGAGTGTGGTCGAGCGGCTCCTCTCGGATCAGAGCCGGATCGATGCGCCGGTTCTCGTCGAATCCAGCAGTGAGTGGAGAACGGGCATTCTGGGGCTGGCGGCCGGAAAGCTGGCCGAACGCCTCGGACGGCCTGTCATTCTTTTGCGCGACGATGGCAAGGTGGCGACAGGTTCCTGCCGGTCGGTTCCTGGCTTGCACATCGTCGATTTGCTGCGCCGTCATGACAATTTGCTCGAGCGATACGGCGGGCACAGTCAGGCGGCGGGTATGACCCTTCGCCCAGAGAATGTCCACGTACTGCGCGAAGCTCTCTCGAACGATTCGGTCATTGCCCACATGGATTTGCCTTTCGTTCCGGAACTCGCCATCGATGCCGAGCTCGGGCATCAGCAGATCACCCTGGACACCGCGAAGAGAATCATGCAACTGAGCCCTTTCGGAGCAGGGAACCCGGAGCCGGTTTTTGTGATCCGGAATGTGTCATTGCTGCGAGTCGAGGTGATGGGGCGAGATTCCTCCCATCTGCGTCTCGTCTGGCGAGGACCGGCCGGCGAGATACGCGCGCCCTTCTTCAGCGCCGCCGAACGCGCAGGCGAACTCTCACCCGGCGCCAGCGTCGATGTCGCCTGCAGTCTGTCGGTCGATCATTGGAACGGTCAGCCACGCGTCGATGTTCGCGTTCTCGATTTCAGACCAGGCGGCCAATGACAGTTCGCGGTCAGTAGATGGAACCCGAGCCGGTAACGATGCTTCCGGCGACGATCTGAGAGGCCGCGGGTGCATGGCCAAAGCCGTTGCTCACGAGCTCGACGTCCTCTGAGAGCTCTTCGGCTTGCTGTTCGTCCAGCAGAATCGCCGCTGAAATGACTTCGTCCATGTCGGTGACGAAGATGAACTCCATATCGGCGCGTACATTGTCCGGCACCTTTGTCAGGTCGCGCCGGTTTTCCGCTGGCAGGATTAATCGACGCATGCCGTGCCTGTGTGCGGCGAGGGCTTTGTCCTTCACGCCGCCAATCGCGAGTACCCGGCCCCGCAGCGTGATCTCTCCGGTCATGGCGGTGTCGTTGCGCACAGGGCGACGGGTAATTGCGGAGATCAACGCGGTGGCCATGGTGATACCCGCTGATGGTCCGTCTTTTGGCGTGGCGCCTTCGGGCAGGTGGATATGCAGATCGAGGGCATCCTGGAAATTGACGGGGATGCGCAGTTGCTCTGCCCGCGATCGGGCATAGGAGAGTGCGGCTCTTGCCGATTCCTGCATCACATCGCCGGCCCGGCCGGTGATCGTCAGTCCGCCCTTTCCGGGCATCGTCGCGACCTCGACAGGAATCAGCTCGCCGCCGATTTCTGTCGTGCCGAGACCGATCGCCACGCCGATCTGGCTCTCGCCGAGATCGTGCTCGGTGCTGAAGCGACGTGGACCGAGATAGGTCTCGACCAGGTCCGGCGTGACCGCCACCGCGTCGGCTTTCCCCTTGACCACCTCGCGAACGACCTTTCGGCAGAGAGCCGCTACGTCCCGGTCGAGCTCGCGAACCCCTGCTTCGCGTGTATAGCCCCGCACAAGCAGCGTCCAGACGCCGTCATCGATCTGTACTGAGCCTTCGGGCAATGCGTGTTGTGAGAGCTGCCGGGGCAAGAGATAGCGTTTGGCGATTTCGATCTTTTCGTCTTCGGTGTAGCCGGAGATTTCGATGATCTCCATACGGTCGCGAAGCGGTCGTGGCACCTGTTGCAGGTAGTTCGCGGTGGTGATGAAGAGCACGTGTGAGAGATCGTAGGGAAGATCGAGGAAGTGATCGGTGAATGCGGTGTTCTGCTCCGGATCGAGGACCTCGAGGAGCGCCGCGGAAGGATCGCCCCGGAAGTCGGAGGATAGCTTGTCGATTTCGTCCAGCAGGATCAGCGGATTGATCGTCCCTGCCTGTTTGAGCGCCCCGACCATCCGGCCCGGCATGGCGCCAATGTATGTGCGGCGGTGACCGCGAATCTCCGCTTCGTCCCGCACACCGCCAAGCGACACGCGAACGAATTCCCGGCCCATCGCCCGGGCGATCGAACGTCCCAGGCTGGTCTTGCCTACCCCCGGCGGTCCAACGAAGCAGAGAATCTGAGAAGAGCCGGTATCACGGAGGTCGCTCTTCTCGCGCAGGCTTCGCACCGCCAGGAAATCGAGAATCCGGTCTTTCACCTGCTCGAGTCCGAAGTGATCCTCGTTCAGGATTGCCTCCGCCGCGTCGAGATCGAGCTGATCGGGTGAGCGTTCGTGCCATGGGAGCGCAAGCACGGTGTCGACATAGGTCCGCACGACGGTTGCTTCCGCCGAAACAGAAGGCATTCTCTCCAGGCGACCGAGTTCGCGGATCATCTTTTCTTCGATCTCTTCGGACATCTGCCGGGCCATGATTCGGCTGCGCAGCTCCTCGATTTCGTTGCCGCTTTCGCCCGAGAGCTCGTCCTGAATGACCTTCAGCTGTTCGCGCAGGTAGTACTCCCGCTGGTGCCGCTCGACCTGCTCGCGCACCCGTTCCTGGATGCGGTTTTCCAGCTCGGCGACATCGAGGTCGCCGGCCAGGTGCACGGCGATCATCTCCAGCCGGCCGACGGAATCGGGTGTTTCGAGAAATTCCTGGCGCCGGCTCGTATCGGTCAGGATCTGTGTGGCCAGCAGATCGGCCAGATGCCCCGGATCGCTGGCGCGTTGCACCATGTCGAGGATTTCGGGGGCCAGTTTTTCGCGGGCATCGTGATAGCGAACCGCCAGTTCCTGCACGTGCAGCAAGAGCGCCGGCACATCGGCATTGCTCGATGTTGTCTCGCGCAGCTCTTCCGCCGCCACCGTGAAATACGGGCGTGCCGTGTCAAACTGTCCCAGCCGAACGCGTCCCACCCCTTCCAGAACGACCTGAATGGCATTGTTCTGCTGGCGCTCGACCGAGACGATTTCGGCCAGAGAGCCGACCGAATAGAGATCCTCTGGCGCTGGATCGTCAATATCCGCGTCGCGATGGGCGGTCACCACAAGGCGCCGGTTCGACGACAGCGATTCCTCGATTGCCTGAATCGAACGGGGACGTCCTACCAGGAGCGTGACGATATTTCGCGGGAAAATGACGACATTCTTAAGCGGCAAAAGGGGATAGCGTCGCGAGTAGAGCTCGTGCCGGCTCATTGATGCCCCTTCCCCAGAGAGATGAACGCGGTCATGCGTTTGATCGAGACCTCAGCGTGGCGGTGGTCAATCCGTCACGGTTCGACGCGCCAATGGGCGCACGGGCAGAACGACCTTGCGTGTTTCGCTGCCCGGATTGAGAGTATATCAAGATGTGGCGGTTGATGTACGTACGTAGAGCTTGTCCGAACGAATCGGTGACTTCAGGTCATGCTGATTCGGAAGCACAACTCCGCTCGTAGCACTCGACCATTCGCTGGACGATGTACGAGACATCATCCGTCACGGTCAACAGTTCGAGATCGCCTGCAGCGACCAACCCTTCACCCAGCAGCTGCGCTTGCACCCAGCCAATCAACGGGTTCCAGAAGGCTGTGTCGTAGAGCACGACCGGGAAATTGCCGAGTTTGCCAGTCTGAATCAATGTGAGCGCTTCGAAGAGCTCGTCGAGCGTGCCAAACCCGCCCGGGAAAATGACAAAGCCTTCGGCATACTTGACGAACATCGTCTTCCGGACGAAGAAATACCGGAAATTCAGGGGGACATTGACGAAGCGATTGACGCCCTGTTCGTGCGGCAGCTCGATATTCGCGCCGACTGACACTCCTCCGGCTTCCGAGGCTCCCCGGTTTGCGGCCTCCATCACACCTGGTCCGCCCCCGGTGATGACAGCGAATCCCGCCTTCACGAGACCATCCGCCGTTGCCCGAGCGGCTTCATACCAGGGATGGTTCTCACCGATGCGTGCCGAGCCGAAAACCGTCACCGCCGGACCGAGATCGGCCAGGGCATCGAATCCTGAGACGAACTCGCCGGTTATCCGCAACACCCGCCACGGATCGCTGTGCACAAATTCACTTTCCCGCTGACGCGACGCTGTCGAGCGTTTCAGAAGCTCGGCGTCGTCTGTCGGCAGCCCCCGGGCTACCGATCGATTGAGCGATGGATTCGGAATCAGGTTGCCTACAGGCGAGAAGCCGAGGTGAATATCTTTCTTACCGTCGGTCATGAAATGGTTCCTTCCGTCGCGGGCCGGTGAGCAGCGGGTAGACTGTACCCGACCTGTGCCCGGCGCAGGTTTCTGTTTGACTGCGTGCAATTGCGTGCAGCCGATCTGGAGATTCATTCCCGCGTGCAAACACGACGTTCGATGACGACGGAAAGCGAGGAGCGCGAAGTTCCGTGCAGCCGGCGAGCGCTCCTGGGCATTGGCGCCACGAGCATTGCGCTCCTTGCGCTCTCGGCGTGCGGTGGTTCAGGTTCATCCGAACCGGAAGACGCGCCGCAATCCGAAGGTCAGGATGGTGTGCAAGTGACCGGGCCGCCGGTGCTGGGACCAGTCATCTGGTCGACCGCAGTGCTGCCGGGAACGAGCGAACCGACTGCTCCTGTCGCCAGCTTCCCGGTCGAGACGTCGACGATCTACGCCGTTTTTCCCGTCGAGCGCATCGCATCGGGCGTGACTATCCGCGCCAGCTGGTCGTTGAACGGGCAGACCATCCCAGATGTCGGCGCTGAGCTGACTGCGCCTCGCGACCAGATCGGTGGATGGATCGAGTTCCACCTGGAGCGGACGTCGGACCAGCCTTGGCCAGACGGCGAATATGGCATCTCGCTCTCATCCGAGAGTGTGCTCGTCGCCACGGGCTCCGTCGCCGTTGTGCGAACCGGTCAATAGTCCATATTTTCATCAAGATAGATGTGGCTAAACCCTCTATCCAGATGGTAGAGTTTTCAGCCGAGCTGGCAACTCCGAATCATCTGAACGCATTGCCAATCGGCGAAGAGGTCAGATGGCTCCTCTGAACTGGATTGTTGGCTGTGTGCACTCGTTTCGCTTGTCGTGCCTGCACGTGCCTGAGGACTGAACGCTCCGTGGATGGTTCCAGCGCCCACGATCCAACGTACTTCCCAGACCAGCGATGGGAAGGGGATAGCGACATTCTCCGAGTTTCGATCGGCAACGCAGCAGCGCCGTTTGTCTGGCAACATGGCCGGCGGCTCCTCCTCCTCGACGAAGACGCCGGACTTTGGAGTTTCGCCGAGCTCGAATTCGATCCTGCCACGTGTCGCTATGTGGAAATCCGTCGCTCGGGCTACGAAATGGAGCGCGAAGCGGTTGGGGTGATCCTCAGCCGGGCGCTTTCTTCCGGATTCGAGGAGGTCGCTCGTGCCTCGTCACAGCTGAACGACTGGCTCCTCCGGTACTTCGGTCACACCATCGACGAGAGCCGCTCGCGACCACGCAGCCGCGCTTTGTAGGCGCACGAGAACCCTGTCATCCTGAGCGAAACGACGCGCAGCGAGTGAAGTCGAAGGATCTCCCGCCGCAGCGGAAAGCGTCCGGCATCGTTGTCTTCTGCTCGCTGCCAAACCCGAACGAGAGATTCCTCCACTCCGCTGCGCTCCGGTCGGAATGACGACGTGTCTTGGTTCACTCTTCCGGGAACTCCTTCGAAATTGCTATGTCGCTTTCGGCTTCAGCAAGAACGCCTTTTCACCAGCTTCGATCGCCACATCGAGCCAGTTTTCCTCCGGTGGCGTTGGGCACGACCATCCCTCGCCGTACGCGCAGTAAGGGCTGTAGGCGTAGTTGAAATCGACCAGGATGTGGCCATCCGGGTTCGTTTGTGGATCGAGATACCGGCCGAGCTCGTACGTTTCCCTGCCTGACGTTGCGTCCCGAAACGGCAGGAAGTGCCTGCCACGGTCGAGATCCTTGAGTACGGTCAGGGTGACGGTCTCCGAGCCGACCGGAAAGGAGACGGTGCCCGCCCGGGCGAACTCGACGATCAGCCCATCACTCGTATCGAGCTGGACGATCTGATCCAGTTCCGGCTGTGGTGGTTCGATCTCCAGCACGAACGCCAAATCGGGATTCTCCGGAAAGTAATCGAGACCATCGAAGCGCTCGATATCGTCCGGATCGAGAGGCGAGTTCGCTCCGTCGCGGAAATAGTCATCCTTGTGCAATCTGAAATCCGCGATCCTCGACCTTGGCATCAGGCATCCTTATCCGATCGGTGTGCTCGCCCTCTCTCATCCAGAATCATAGTCCGCACCACAGTCAAGTGTTCGCGTTTCAGCGCATGCCCCGAATTGTGTAACTGCGGACCCCCGTGTCCGCCATTGTTCGCCACAACCTCGGTCATGCCCGGTGTGCGTCCCTCGGCGGTGCTGAACGATCATGGTTGCCGGTGACGTTTGTAGACACCGGGGGGCTGCGGCCACAGAGGGCACAGCGAGTCGGGATTGGCGACAGATTCATTTTGAAGACTCGAAATGACTGAAAGCGCCACATGATGTGCAGCGGTGTAGATAGAGATTCATGATACTGAGAATATTGGTTGAAAAGGCCGGTTCCACATGGTAGCATCCCTGTCCGGACACCGCTGGCTTACATGGGTCCGGTGCGACACCCGGGAAGGGGTGCAGGTTCGTTGGTTTCCGTTTCGTCCCCGTCAGTGCGTTCGCATGTGCATGCGCGTCATGCGCAATCTCGCAATGCTGAGATCGGTCTCCTCGACTCGGGTCTGGGTGGTTTGAGCATCGTCCAGGCGCTGCAGCGTGCGATGCCCGCCGAACGCCTTCTCTACTATGCCGACTCGGCCTACTGCCCCTATGGCGAGCGTGACGAGGCATTCATCCGGTCGCGAACACTGACCATTGCCTCCGAACTGGAGCAGCGAGGCGCCAAGGCGATCGTCATCGCCTGCAACACCGCCTGCGCGGCGGCGTTGGAGCATGTGCGCAGCGCGGTGAGCGTGCCGGTGGTCGGTCTCGAACCGGCGGTCAAGCCGGCGGTGGCGCTCACCCGCACTGGCCGGATCGCGGTGTTTGCCACACCACGGACGATCGCCAGCCGACGTCTGGACATATTGATCGAACGCTATGCAACGGGGATCATCGTCGAGCGCATCGCGGCTCCAGACTGGGTCGGTTTTGTCGAACGCGATCAGATCGCCTCAGAAGATGCGTTTCATGCGGTTGAGCGGTTGGTTCGGCCCGCGATCGAACGGGGCGCCGACGTGCTGGTGCTGGGTTGCACTCATTTTCCGTTTCTGACGTCGCTCATCCGCACAGCGGCAGGACCGGGAGTGGCCATCGTCGATAGTGGCGACGCCATTGCCCGGCGCGCCCGCCATGTGCTCGAAGAACTGGATCTTCTCGCATCACCAGATGCTGAAGCACAGCCCCTGACCGTGATGACCAGTACAACAACGCCCGCCGAAATCGGCGAGCGTGCTGCCCAGATGCTTGGTGGCGACGTCCGCCTGGCCTGATCTCAGGCGCTGGCGCGCTCCAGCATCCGCTGGTGACCCACTTCGATTTCCGGATTGTTGTACGCGACGTTCTCGAACGTCTTGTAGCGCAGACCCTGCGACAGCGTCACCCGGAAAGGCGGATCGGCAACGAGCTCGCGAATCGACGCTCGTTCCTGGAGCTCGCCGTCGATCAGCTCGAGCACACGGATGTCTTCCACCCGGTTTGGTCCCATGCCTCGCGTGCCGGCCACGCGGAGGTAGGTGACCTCGGCCGGGTCGATGCCCAGCAGCGCGGTGCCGATCGTGTCGACCGCTGTCTGATTGACGCTCGCCAAGGTCAGTCCCATCGGCCGGTTCGTGCCGTTGTTGAAGCCGGTGCCGTCGCGTGGGATCAACGCGTCAACGATGTTGAAATCGGGCGTGCGGGCGAGTGAGATATCGCAAATCTTGTGTGCCCAGCGCTCGTGGGTATCGATATCGCCATTGCTCACTTCCACGCCACCGCGGTCGCCCGAATAGCGGGGAAACATCGTGCACATATGCCGTTCTTCCAGCGGCACCACGATTCCCTGCAGATTCTTCAGACTGATCGTCGTGATCCCGAAGTTGTGGGTGCGCATTTTCGGGATATTGATGAAAAAGGCATCCGGATCCCAGACTGTCTTGCCGATCGGCATCTGCTGGAAAACGACGCCGTCGGGTATGTCGACCCGCACGAAATCGTCGGCGTTCAGATCGACAAGATTGAATCCCGTTTCCTCGGCGACGATGTCGAATCCGACATTGTTGTAATGAACCGCCATGTCGCGGCTGTCTTCACCGCCGCCCCCTTCGGCCACCGAGATTGTCGATGCGGCGATGCCGCGACCCGTCAGATGATCGACGACTCCCCGCAGAAACTCAGGATGAACGGTGATCCCCGAGTCGGGCGAAACACCGCTGACGACATTTGGCTTGAGCGTGACCTTCGGTTTGTCGATTTCGACCTGCAGCGCATCCATCACGGCGCGCGCCGAGGCGTAGAAATCCTTGCCTGTGTAGGGATCCGATCCGGTGGACCGGTGCAAAATGACGGTGTCGGGACGATTCCAGTCGAGCGTTGCCATATCGTGACTACTCCAGCGTTGAGAGAACGGCGCGGCAGGGAGCGCCGCACGAATCGCGAAGGGGAATCGGCAGCACGGTCAATCGCGCTCGCGGTTCTCCCCACGTTCCTAACCCGACCAGCGGCGCCAGGATGATTGCCCCGCTGCCGAAGAGTGGTGTGTTGACGCCCTGTCCCTCTTCGGCGCGTGGATCGTCGAAACAGGGAACGTCGCCGCCCAGAATGGAGACATGCTTGTCGACGATCCACTCCATCGCCGGCAGATCGAAGTGCGGACTTTGCAGAACGAACACCGATCCGTCTTCCTGCCAGTGCTGATCCCACCCGGTCGAGAGAAGGAGCGCGTCGCCCGGTTCGAGGCCGTGCACATTCGCTTCCAGATCGTCGACCGTAATGTGTTCGAGCGGACCCTTGGGAATGACGGCGATCGATGCGTTCAGGAAGAGCTTCTCGACTGGCACCTGCTCGATGCTCGGCGCGTTGGCGAAGAGGTGCTTGGCGGTCTCCAGATAGGTGCCATAGAGCGTCGGCATCGCGAACCAGTCGTTCTCGAAGCCATGCTCTGCGATCGTCGCCCAACGTCGCTGCTCGAACGGGGGCACGAGGTCCGGCATCATCGATCCATACGACCAAAGTCCCGGCTCGAGCACGCCGGTGATGTCGAGATAGCGCGTCATCTGAATTCCCTTCCTACCAGTAGGTCATTGAATTGCGGAAGAGTTCCCGCAGATCGTCGTCCGATGCGGGTCTCGGCGAAAGCTTGGTGACCCGATGCTGCGGCGTCGTCCCGGCAACCAGCGCATCGAGATCGTCCTCGCCGAAGTCGAGCTCGGCCAAACCGTTTGGCATGCCGGTCTGCTGCATGATCTCGATCAGTCGCTGGCTGAGGATATCCCCAGCCAGTTCGAGGGGAACATCGCCGACGTTGGCACCGAGCAGGCGAGCCGCTTCGAGGTGCCGTTCGGGATTCGCCTGGGCCGTCCACCGGAACACCGCCGGAGCGGTCAGAATCACCGACATGCCATGCGGCACCATCGGGTGATCGTCGGGGTACCCGGGCGGCATGTAGCTCCTGACCTTGCCGGAGATTGGGTAGGACATCCCATGCGGCAGATGCACACCGGCGTTGCCGAACCCGATGCCGGCGTAGGCGGCGGCCAGCATCATCGTGCCGCGCGCTTCCAGATTGTCCGGTTCCTCGATGACCTGGACGATGGTGGCGGCGACCATTTCCATCGCTTTCGAGCTCCAGATGTCGCTGATGGGGTTGGAACCCTGATACGACGGCCGCAGTTTCGGCGATTCGGGCGCCGGTCGGGTCGAATAGTTGATCGCGGTGAACGATTCGATAGCGTGGCTCAGGACGTCGAGGGCGGAGCTGGCGGTGACCATCGCCGGCATCGTCAGCGTATTGACCGGATCGAGCACGCCCATCGTCGGCCGCAGCGCCCGGTTGGCGATGGCGGTCTTGGCGTTGAGCGCTTTGTAATCGAATACCGCAACGCCGGTCGTTTCGCTGCCGGTTCCGGCCGTGGTCGGCACCGCGATCAGCGGTTTGAGCTTGCCCGGCACCGGTTCGGCCCGCCCGATCGGGGCGTTGACATAGGTGAGCAATTCGGCCGGATAGCAATTGTAGAGATTGGCCGCTTTCGCGGTGTCGATCACCGAGCCACCACCGACCGGCAGAAAGGCGTCGAATGCACCCTCGTTGGCGACATCGACCGCTTCCGCCCACGACTGGTCGGTAGGTTCGACACGAACCCGGTCGAAAACCTCGACCTCGAGGTTCTCGGCCCGGCACGCTTCGAGCGCCGTCTGCACGGCAACACCGTGCAGGAGCCGCTCGTCGGTGACCAGCAGCACCCGTTTGACCCCAAGCGCCGCCAGATCGGCGCCGACCTCGCGCGTCACGCCGGGTCCGTACTTGATCGACGACGTATCGAGCGTGAATGCAGATTCGTTAGGCACGTTCTCTCCTTTCGGCGATCCGATCGCCGCTCGCATTATCACCGGGGAGGGCACGGTTGCGCTGGGCTTTCGATAAGTTTCATGGCAATTGGCGCTTCCAAGCACATCGTCATTCTGAGCGGAGCGAAGAATCTCTCGTTCGGCGCAGCTGCAATACTCCGAGCAGCGCTGCAGGAGGCTTCCCGCTGCGGCGGAAGATCCTTCGCTTCGCTCAGGATGACAGTCCCTGTTCGGGAGACCAGTACATTTGCACGACGGCCTATGAACGCGGAAAAACGTCCTGGAGCCGGGAGTAGAGCTCCCGATAGGTGGCG
>CAYWSE010000010.1:0-70202 GCA_964461025.1 uncultured Sphaerobacteraceae bacterium
GGAATCCCACTGGCTATCGAACTCATGGCCAGCAAGGCGCGAGTGTTGACTCCCGCCCAGATGTTGAATCGATTCGCCTCCGGCAGCGAACTGCTTTCGATCGGGGGAGGAGGGGGCCGCCCGGTTCGCCAGCGGACCCTGCGCGACACGATTGAGTGGAGCGTCGAACTGCTGCCAGCCGAGCATCGGCGGGCATTCGTCTGGATGGGAGTCTTCAATGGCGGGGCCACTCTGGAGAGTATCGAGACCGTGTTCGCCGGGACCGGACTCGAGGACGAACCGGGTGTTGACGTCATAGCCGCCACCGAATCGCTTGTTCAGCAGCATTTGGTCGCCCGGGTCGATCACGTGGGAACAGAGCCCCGCTTCAGGATGCTCGAGTCGATCCGCGCCTATGCCCGCGAGATGCTGGATGCGAGTGTTGAGGCGCCGGAAGTGCGACGGGCTCATGCGACGTTTTTCCTCGGTCTGTTGAATGTCGCAGGTGAAGGTCTCACCGGTCGCGACCAGGCCGTCTGGCTCATGCGCCTTGACGCGGAGTACGAGAACTGCCGAGTCGCGATCGAGTGGGCATTCGATGTCGAGCCTTCGCGCTTGCTGGACGCAGTAACCGGTCTCTGGCTGTATTGGACCAAGCACGGCGGACTATACGAGGGACTCTCGTGGATCGAACGTCAGATTGGCGATCCTGTCGAGCGCGATCCGGAGGTGGCGTCCAAGCTTTTCAACATGATGGGCAATTTGGCCTGCGAACTTGGCGAATTTGCTCGTGCGGAGTCAGGTTTCCGCAAATGCCTGGAACTGTCTCAATTGGTGCATCACCGCGCCCGCGAAGCGGCTGCCTTGCTCGGTCTTGGCCTGGTGTTTTACGCGAAAGGAAGGTACGAGCAGGCCCGGGACTATCATCAACGTGCTCTGGCAACAGCCGAGGACATTGGTGATCTGGAGCTCGTGGCAGGGTGTCTTGACAATATTGGTGATTCCTGGTCGGCTGAGGAGAAGTACGAGAAGGCAATTCCACTTCACCATCGAGCACTCGAACTGCTGAAAATCCAGGGCGATGCGGGAATGCTGGCGTACTCCTATTGGCGACTGGCGACCGTCGGCTACCGGGTCCAGAATTTTCCAGAGTCCAGAGCCTATGGACTTACGGCGCTTTCACTGTTCGACGAGGCTGGCGATGTTGTGGGGCGGACGTATGCTCAGTTGATCCTGAGCAGGTCGGAACGGGCGCTTGGCAACTCGACAGCGGCGAAGAGCCTTCTTCGCTTCGCACTTCAGACACGCCTCAAAGAGCGCCTGACCGTGCTCATTGTCGAATCACTTGAGACTATTGTTTTGGAAGAACAAGATCTGTCAGTTGATGCAGCAGTCCCGCTGCTGGCGCTCTGTGATCAGACGCGTGCTGTCACAGCCTCTCCTCTGATACCCGCAGACGCCCGGGCAGTCTCCTTGAGACTCGCCCGAATCGAATCGACGCTCGAGAGATTCATGTTCGACACTCTGTGGCGACGTGGCCAGCAACTCACCCTGGAAGAGGGATGCCGATTAGCCCAATCGATACTCGGGTGAATGATCCCAGCAGTTCGCATGAGCCTGCTGCTAACGAATAAAGCACCTGCCAGCGCAAGAAGCTGCGAGTGTGACGGTCGATGTCGGATCGACCATGACCAGCAATCCGGTTCCTTCCGCCGACTCGCTGACGGCGGAGAAGAGCGTTTCGGAGGGGATCACGTCGCCGGTGTCCTCACCTTGCAGCAGCCGGTCGTAGGCGGCAATGGAGCGCTGCTCTTCAGGCTGTTGAACTCCGGGAGCGGTGGGGATCTCCAGCGATCCAGAAGTCACGATAATGGTCGCCGGCCAGGACGAAAGCCTGGGCCAGGAGCCGCTATTGATTTCCGGGCTGAGCGTGGTGACGGTGATCTGCAGGACATCGTCAGGCGGCGGGTCGTTCAAATCGATAGCACCGACGGCCTCGAAGGTGGGGAGAATACGCGTGCCTTCCTCTCCCGTGTTCTCCTCGTCCGAGTCCTCGGGACCGATTCCGATCCGGTTCGCTACCTCCTCAGGCAATAAACCGGCGGCATACAACGTGGCAGCGCTTCCTTCCACCGCCCGAATCGATGAACCTCCTTCAGGAACAGCAAAAACCTCGCCCGCGTTCACCCTGTCAATGAGTGGTTCCTGTCCATCTGCTTCTGGAGGCAGCAGCACGTCAATCGAACCCTCTTCGACGAAGAGATTCAGGTCGATGACTTCAGGAGGCAGCGGAACCCAGCTATCCGCGCTCACCTGACCCCGCCAAACGCCGAGCAGCAGATTATCCGATGCGGGTACACGAATCGGCCGGGTGATAAAGAACGGCCGTCTGATTCGGCTGTCGAAAGATACGTTCGGATTGAGGTTCGGATTGACCTCCGTGTCATGCACCGCCACGACCCCGTCGGCGCCAATGGTTGCCGCCAGCGTTAGACCATTACAGAGCGCGGAAGGTGCGAATTGACCTACGGCATAGTCATAAACAACAGTGCCATCGGACTGTTTCGCCGAAGCGACGAACGCGCCATGACGGACGTAGAGCTTGTTTCCACAGGTCGTCAGACTCAATGATGGACTCGAGATCCGAAGCGTCCATTCGACCAGACCGCTTGTGGGGTCGATCTTCCGGACATCTGACGTAGCGTTACCGGCCGGATCAGTCGATGTCGTCGCCAGAAAATCACCATCGTCGCCCGTCGCGAGCGCTGTGACGCTGGCGTCTTCAATCACCCAGCCCCTGTCCATGCCATTCGTAATGTCGAATGCGTGTATGCTCGGCGCTGAGGTACCCGCCGCATCGAACTCCGCGGGCATTGTCACTATGGCGCTCGAGCCAACGATGCCTTCGAGGAAACCGCCAGGCTCAGCAAGGTTCCAGAGCTCGGCTCCGGTCGTGAGACTAAATGCGGTGATTATGGAACGACCGGCGCTGGTTTCGCCTTGTGCGATAACCACATCTCCGACCACGAATGGCGCGGTGTATCCCGTTGTCTGGGCATCGAACTGCCGCACTCGCGACCCATCGTCCATGTCGATGACTTCGACATGGCCGTCACTCAGACTGACCACCGCGAAATCGCCGGAAACAGGGACGTCGTAGGTCGACAGACCTCCCGCCGCCACGTACTCCCAGTCCTGATCGCCGGTGGTGGCCGCCAATCCATAAACGGTAGCGATGGAATGAGGATCTACGTCCAGATCCACTTCGTTCGTAATCAGGAGATCTTCGTGGAAAATGGCTGTTGGAAAGAAATCTCCGTCGTTGATGACGGTTCTGGACCAGAGTTGAGCTCCCATGTTGTTGTCGTCGAAGACACGCATTTCACCGCCGCGAACGACTGCAACCAAATCGTCATTGGCGCTGACGGAAATGGGACCGAATGTGTTTTCGAGTCCGGTTTCGATTTCCCAGGCGACTGAGCCCGTCCGCATGTTTCGAGCTGTCAGCGTGCCGTCAGGGTCAACAATGTAGATTCGGCCATCCGCGATCGCTGCGGGCCGGTCGTTGAATCCCAGATTGCCGGCCGTCTTGGTTCGCCAGACGATCGGCGGCAAAGTCCGGCCGGCTTCTGGCGTCCCTTCCTGGGCCTGGGCCATGCTCAACAGCGGTCCGGCAATCAGCGCCACAATGAGAGAGAAGAGCACAAAGGGTCTGAAACGGTACATGGCAACACTCCGTCCCGAGCTGAGCACCTTACGACGGCAGATTACGTTAGCGACCCTTTCCATCATACAGAAGCAATGCTGAAACACAAGACCTGTCGGGAACCTTTTCGAAGGTCTGATCGTTCTTCCTGCAGCGAACGCTCTGGCCAGCACGCGCACCGATATGCAGAGATGTCCAAACCGGACAGCAACGTCACGGGAGATGAACACCAATGTCATTGGCGAAGCTTCTTCAGACTGCCACGCTGCTGGCGATCTTGCTCTCCGCCTTCCTGGGAGCCGGCATTGCCCGAGCGGATGGGGTGGTTGTCATCCATCCACCTGATTGCGACCCCTTCTGCGGAGAACCCACCTATGTCGGCGATCAGCTTATCGTCAGGCATCACAATGTCGATGTGACGATCGATCAGCAGATCGCCAAAACCCGGATCGATCAGACCTTCTACAACCAGAACGACTGGGTCGCCGAAGGCACCTACCTCTTCCCGGTGCCGGTTGGCGCGACCATCGATCAGTTCTCGATGATTGTCGATGGAGAAAAGATCGAAGCGACGATTCTCGACGCAGAGGAAGCCCGCGCAATCTATGAAGAGATCGTGCGGACGATGCGCGACCCAGCGCTGCTCGAATACGTCGGCCGCAATGTCATCCAGGCCAGCATCTTCCCGATTCCGCCAGGAGAAGAACGGCAGGTGCAGATCGAGTATCAGCAGGTGCTGACGGTCGAAAACGGCCTGGTGCATTACTCCTATCCGCTCAACACCGAGCGTTTCTCGGCAGCGCCGCTTGAAGACGCGAGCGTGCGCGTTGAAGTCATTTCGGCGGACCCCATCCGCGCCGTCTATTCGCCCAGTCACAAGATCGCCATCGATCGCGAAGACGATCATCAATTCACCGCTGGCTGGGAAGACAGCAACGTCACGCCGGACACCGACTTCGAGCTGATCTACACCCTCTCGTCGGAGACGATCGGCGCCAATCTGTTGAGCTACTGGGACCGCGTCAGCGACGAGGGGACCTTCCTGCTGCTCGCAGCTCCCGGTTTCGATGTCGAGACCGAGCAGGTTGCCAAGGATGTCATCTTCGTGCTCGACACCTCGGGAAGCATGGAAGGCGACAAGATCGAGCAGGCGAAAGCCGCGTTGATCTACGTGCTCGAGCACCTCCACGAGGGCGATCGCTTCACGGTTGTCGAGTTCAGCACGGGAGTGCGGATGTTCGATGACGACTTGCTGAGCACCGATGAGGTTAAGGATGCGATTCGGTGGGTCGAGCGCCTGGATGCCACCGGCGGCACGAACATCGACTCCGCGTTGACCGAAGCGATGGAGCTCGTCGATCGCGAGCGGCCGACGTTCGTGCTCTTCATGACCGACGGTCTGCCGACCGAAGGCGAAACGGATGCAGACGAGATTTTGAACAATGTCGCCGATGCGGCGCCGGAGAACGTTCGTCTCTTCTCGTTTGGCGTCGGATTCGATGTCGATACGATCCTGCTCGATACACTCAGCGCCGAGCATCATGGCGCCACGACCTATGTCTTCCCGGATGAACCGCTGGATGGCGCGATCGAGTCGTTCTACAGCAAGATCAGCACGCCGGTTCTGGTCGATGTGGAGCTGGAGATCGACGGTGTCGACACCGAGGAGATCTATCCCGAGCCCTTGCCGGACATCTTCGCCGGCACGCAGCTGGTGATCGTCGGCAAGTACGACGAGCCGGGCGATGTGACACTGACGCTCACCGGCGCCGTGAATGGCGAGAAGCAGACATTCGTCTACGAGGGTCAGTCGCTGGCGGGTCCGGGCGAAGGGGAGAACACCGACACACTGCCGCGCCTCTGGGCGACACGCAAGATCGGCTATCTCCTCAACCAGATTCGCATCAACGGCGAGAACAAGGAATGGGTGCAGGCTGTGATCGACCTCAGCGTGAAGTACGGCATCGTGACGCCATACACCTCCTACCTATTGACAGAGGACGATATTCTCTCGAGCACCGGGCGGAGTGACCTCGCCGACGAGGAATTCGCGCAGGCGCAGACAACTCAGGAGCCTCGTTCGGGCGCCGACGCGGTGGGGGCATCCTCGGGGGCCGCTGACATGGCGGCGGCGGAAAATGCGGCGCCGGCGATGGTTCAGGACGAGGCAAGCGGCACGGCGATGCGGGCAATTGGCAGCCGGGCGTTCGTGCTGCAGGACGGCGTGTGGATCGAGACGACCTTCGATCCCTCCACGATGGAGACCGAGCAGGTCGAGTTCCTGAGCGACGAGTACTTCGCGCTTCTGGCTTCGCATCCCGATCTGGCCGAAGCGTTCGCGCTGGGTGATCGCGTGATCGCCTTCAGCGACGGTGTCTTCTACGAGGTCGTTATGAATTAGCCGGCGAGTCGGCAATTCATCAACTACTCAACCGTAGGGCATCGACCTCCGTGTCGATGCCCTACGATCCCAGCGAGTTACGTCAGAATCGTAAATGATTCCCATCGGAGTGAGGCGAGCCTCTGCTCGCCTCACTGTTTGCCGCCTGGCGGTCCGTATTCTTCAAGAAGCCCGGTCGCGCTAGCAAGTAGCTCGGGAAGATGCTTCTCAAGGGTTCGCCAGAGTAGCCGGTAGTTGATTTCGTCGTACTCGTGGACGATGACATTGCGAGTGCCAATTGCACCGCCCAAACCTGGTAGGCGCTTTGCCGTGTCTGGATCGTGGTCTCTGAGGCGGCGGCGGCCCTCGCCGACAATCTCGAAGTATCGCTCGACCGCCGCCCGAGTATCTGCCGCGCTTTCGTCCTTTGTCGAGATGAAATCCTCATAAGTACTGCCGTCCGCTAGACGGAGAATGGACAAGCCCGCGCTTTGGATATCCCAGAGTAGCTTGGCGGAGTCAGGCCGCATATAGCGGCTGCTTCGTCGTCTCGACGGCGTGTATGAAGTACGGGTTTCGGAGAAACTCGCGCGAGATGAGTTGGATCTCGCGTCCCAGCACCGCCTCGAGTTGTTCCTTGAGATCAAAATACCGATCGTAGTCGAAACTATCGGGGAACTCGATCAGGAAGTCGACGTCGCTGCGATCGGGATCGAAGTCGTCGGTTACTGCCGAGCCAAAGATCTCCAAGCGGGCAATACCGTATTCTCGGCAGAGTCGGATGATCTCGTCAAGATGTTGTTCGATGGCCGGATGAATCATTTGAGTGTCCTGATCGATGCGTCGCAGGCCGATTCTATAGTGTGGCACGCCACAGAATCCAGTGGATCAGAGTTCTAATTAACGCCAACGACTCTACGGCCATTTTGCGATAGTGCAGCGATAGGTTCGACCCCGCCACCACCGATCGGCGTGTGAGTCTGTCTGCCTTGATGGTAGATCACGCCGGCGAGAGTCAGAGGAGAAACCGGTGTTTGGTGATCTGATCTTTGTGAACGGACCGGTGATCACGGTCGATCCCGGCGCTGCGAATGCGGAAGCTGTGGCCGTGAATGGCAATCGGATCGTCGCGGTTGGCTCGAAGGGGGAAGTACTGAACCTTCGAGGTCCGCAAACGAGGGTGATCGATCTGGAAGGTCGCTGTCTGCTGCCCGGTTTCAATGACAACCACACGCATCCGATGTCGTTCGGCGAGGGATTGAGCCATATCGACGCCACTCCGGCCGCGACTCCGACGCTCGCTTCCCTGCAGGAAGCGTTTCGGAAAGGGGCAAAGGAAACTGCCGCCGGCGGCTGGTTAATCGCCCGTGGGTACGATGACACCCGCCTCGACATTCACAGGCATCCGACGCGCTACGAGCTCGACGAAGCAACGGGCGACCGGCCAGCCGTGCTGGTTCGCACCTGCGGCCATCTGTGCGTCGCCAATTCCGCGGCACTGCGCATCGGTGGGGTGACGAAGGACACAGCCGATCCGGTTGGCGGGCAAATCGACCGGGACGAACACGGAGAACCGATTGGACTGCTGCGCGAAACGGCGCAGAGGCTCGTTCGGTCGCACGCACCGGCGCCGGGAAGAAGCGACATCAAGAACCATCTTCGCGCTGCCGGTGAGCGCTTTCTTGCCTTCGGCATCACCAGTGTCGGTGAAGCCCGCATCCGAGATTCCGACGAATTCGGCGCCTATCAGGAGCTGGCGCGCGATGGTGAGCTGCCGATGCGCACGTTCACCATGATGATGATCGACGAAACGCTCGATGACCTTTCGCAGCTCGGAATGCAGACGGGTTTCGGCGACGCCTGGTTGCGTCTGGGACCGGCGAAGGTCTTTCAGGATGGCTCGGGCGGCGGGCGAACCGCGGCAATGACGGTGGATTATCGAAACGATCCAGGCAACCGCGGAATCACGATTTACGAGCAGGACGAACTGAACGAGCGATTCACGCGAGCCCATGCGGCCGGTTTCCAGATGGCGGCGCATGCGATTGGTGACAGGGCGATCACGATGATTCTCGACGCGTATGAGTCCGCATTGACCGCGCATCCTCGTCCTGATGCGCGACCGCGGATCGAGCATTGCGGGATGTGTACGCCGAAGCATCTGGAGCGGATGTCGCGACTGGGTGTGCTGGCGATTCCACAACCTTCCTTTATCTACTACCTCGGGGACTCGTACATCGAGAACTTCGCCGACGAGCAGCTGGCGCTTTCCTATCCGGGGCGATCCTGGTTCGATGCGGGGATCGTGGCGGCAGGGAGCTCCGATGTGCCGGTCGTTTCGGCCGACCCCTTCGTCAACCTGCGATCGGCAGTGACGCGGTTGACGCAGGATGGGCAACGAATGGGTCCGAACCAGGGTGTGACGATCGACGAAGCGATTCGGATGTTCACTATCAACGGGGCATTTGCGTCGTTCGAAGAGAGGATCAAGGGGTCGATCACCGAAGGGAAGCTTGCCGATTTGGTCGTGCTCGATCGCGATCCGCGCACGGTTGAGCCGGAGGAGTTGCACACCCTGCGGGCTCAGTTGACGATGATCGATGGACGGATTGCGTACGAGCGGGGGTCGTGAGTCCGGGGTCCAGGGTTCAGGGTCCAGGGTCCAGAGATCGTAGGTCGTGGAGCGTACTCCGAGGTTTGAGAGGCATTACGGGCGGGTAGAGGAGGCCGAGGTCGAATCGATTAGTGGTAGCTTAGGCTTTCATCATTGCAGGAGGGACCATGAGCGACCACGCAGCGGCTATTCTTTCCATCCTCGACCGGTTCGAGGAGGAGCGCAACTTTTCTGGCGCATGCCTGGTGCGCATGGGTGACATGGAGCTCGTGCATGAGGCACGGGGTCTGGCGCATCGCGGATTCGGCGTTCCGAACACGGTCGAAATGCGTTTCGACATCGCTTCGGTGACCAAATTGTTCACCGCCGCGGCGGTCATGCAGCTGGTCGAACAGGGCAAGCTCTCGCTCGATACGAGGCTGATGCCGGCGCTGGGGATCAGCGGCACGCCAATCAGCGACGAGGTGACGATCCGGCATTGCCTGACTCATACCTCGGGCATCGCCGACGACGCCGATGAAGAAAATGATGAGGACTATGAGCTGCTGTTCGTCGACAAGCCGAACTACTCCATCAGGGAAACGCGCGATTTCGTTCCGCAGTGCACATGCAAAGAAGCGAACTTCCTGCCGGGAGAGGGAGTGCGCTACAACAATTGCGCATTTGTGTTGACTGGACTGGTGATCGAGTCAGTTACGAACATGCCGTATCGCGACTATGTCCGTCAGCACATCTTCGCGCCGGCGGGCATGACCGGCGCCGATTTCTGCGCCATGGACAGCGTCTGCCCGAATCTCGCCGAACACTACAAGGATATCGAGCACGAGGATGGCTCGATCGAGTGGCGGAAGAACATCTACTCCTATCCACCGGTTGGCTCTCCCGACGGCGGCGCAACCGTCACCTGCGCCGATCTCGACACGTTCTATCGGGCCATACGCTCGGGCGCGTTGATGAGCGCAGAATCCAGCGCGATCTTGCTTTCTCCGCAAGCGGCGCGACCGGATGACAACTGGCCGAAGTGGTATGGATTCGGATTCGAGATGGATGTCGATCCCTCCGGGCAGATCACCAAGATCGGCAAAGAAGGGATGAACACTGGCGTCTGCAGTATGACCGCTTGGTATCCACCGCAGGATGCGGCGGTCATCGTGCTGGCGAATCAGATGTGCAATGTTTGGGACATGGTGGAGGAGATCGAGAGGGAGATAGGAACTGGGAAATAGGAAATGGCGTTTTTCACCTGTCCCATTTCCCAAGGAGGTGATCATGCTTGATTTCAAGAAAGACCCGCTCTACAAGACGAAGCAAACGCCGACGCTGGTCGATGTGCCGGAGATGGTCTTTGTGATGGTCGATGGTGAGGGCGCCCCGGATGGCAGTGACGAAGCATCGAGCGATTTTCAGCAGGCCATGGCAGCGATCTACGGCATCGTCTATGGCATCAAGTTCTGGACGAAGAAGCATCCGGCGCCGCCCGGCTACGACGCCTTCAGCATGCCGCCGATCGAGGCGCTTTGGTGGATGAAGGACGAGCGTCCGTTCGACCTGGCCAGACCCGGCGACTGGCGCTGGACAGTGATGCATCGGGTACCCGAATTCGTCACGGCGGAGTACTTCGCCGATGTCGTCGAAGCGGTGGTCGACCAGAAGAAGTCGGACATCTTCCGGTCGGCGCGTCTCGAGGGCTTCACCGAAGGGCAATCTGCTCAGATACTGCATATCGGTCCATATGACGAAGAAGCGCCCACGATTGCCAAGCTGCTGGCGTTTGTCGAAGAGAGCGGGTACGTGCCACGCGGCCGGCATCACGAGCTCTACTTCAACGATCCTCGCCGCACCGCGCCGGAAAAACTGAAAACGATCATCCGGCAGCCGGTTCAAGGGTGGGTGTAGACTTGGAGCCTCACCGGCAGCGGCAACCACGCCTCTCGATCGATACGCGGAGCATCCGTTATGGTCCAGTCAGTTCGACAATCTAAGCCACCTGCTCAGCAGAGTCCCCGCGAATCAGGTGACGATCAAAGCGGGCAAAGCTTCAATCTGGCAGATCATCTCCGGGCCAACCCAGAGATCGTCTGGGATGATCTTCGCGAACAGGTCACCGGTCTTGCGGAAGCGTTGATTGCCGCTCGGATGCAGCTTTCAGGGCCAGACGGCGACACGCGCGAGGACATCGTGCTCGATCTCTACGATGAAGAGCTGCTGTTCAAGCGTGAGGCTCACGAGTTGGGCCCCTTCGAGGACTCTGAGTTCTACGACGCTGTTATCGCGCGTAGGAGAGTCCGTATGCAGGCACAGAAGTAGCCGTTGCGTGGCACTATACTCAGATGCAACCGCACTCATCGCACTCGGTGAGCTCGGTCAAGTCAGCCTGTTGCGTCATTGGCACGAACCAGTCTTCATCACTCCCAAGGTCAGGGAAGAAATTCTGTCTTCCGCTTCTCAGGTTGAGCGCGCCATGGAGAGCGGCTGGTTGCGCATTGCGCAAACGGATCCTGACCGAGTTGGTCAGATCATGGAAGACGGCAATCTTCATCGCGGCGAAGCGGAGGTCATTGAGGCAGCCACTCGGATCGACTTCTTCAACTCAACCATACTCGTCGACGAAGCCAGAGCGTTTCGCTACGCGACGATCAGAACCGAGCTCGTAGTGTTCTCCCTGCCTCAGATGCTTCATCAACTCGAGCGCCAGGGCGATCTGGCATCATGCCGAGAAGTCATGGAGATTCTGGTAGCGAGTGGCACGTATCGTTGGGCGAAGCGAGCCCGTCAGCACTACGTAACCTGGTGTGCGCGAGAGGGTCTTGAGCCTGTCTGAGTGGCCCGGAACGGCCATTCCGTCCGCAACTCAGTTCTCGCATGCCCAATAGAAAGGGGACTGAGCCAATGACCAAAGCAGGCGTCTATCTGCCAGTCGGGATTCAAGGGGAGTACGCTGGTCGGGACGCGGCGTACATGTGGGAGCGGGTAACGCATCTGGCCAGGCTCGCTGAGGAGCTCGGGTTTCAAGCGATTCGGGTGCCCGATCATCTGACGAACTGCCGGGCCGATGACGAGGCGCCGACGCTCGAGGTGTTTGGCGTGCTCTCGGCCGTCGCCGCAATCACGACGAAGCCGACGCTCGGGCAATCGGTGCTTTGCGCGGCGTTTCGTAATCCCGGTTACCTGATGAAGCAGGTCACCACGCTCGACGCAATCAGCGGCGGGCGGGCCGAGCTGGGGCTTGGGGCGGGTTGGTGGGAACCGGAGTGGCGGCAATACGGCTACGGATTTCCACCGAACAAGGAGAAACTGCATATCCTGAAAGAGACGCTCGAAGTCGCCACTCGCATGCTGAGGCCGGGCCGGGCCACATACGAAGGAAGCTGGATCACCATCGACAATGCCGTCTGCGAGCCGAAGGGGTATCCGGGTCACACGATTCCGATCATCATCGGCGGCAATGGGCAGAACGTCACCTGGCGGCTGGCGGCGAAGTACTGTGATGAGTTGAATCTTTCCGGCCCGACGGTCGATCAGGCCCGCGAGTGGCTGCCGATCATCGCCCAGCGCTGTGAGGAGATCGATCGCGACCCGGCGACGCTGCGGATCTCCGCCCAGATGTGGTGGAACAAGCCGGGGACTCAGGAGCGGTCGCGCGTCGAGCAGCTGGAAGAGCTGCGGGACCTGGGGTTCTCGCACCTGTTCACTGATTTCAAGGAATCGGCTGATACAGACGAGCCCTTCCTGTCGTGGGCAGAGGATTGCCGGTCTGCCGGACTGGAGATGCATTGATTCTGCCGGTAGGCACCGGGCGCCTCTGTTGCACATGAGCCGGGGCGAGGCATCGCTTCCGGATTGGTTATGTGCAGTATCGAGAGAGTCGCTCGCCGCAGACTCCCTCGTGCCTAGGCCTTGCCCAGCATACGCGCCAGGCGACCGACGTTGATCGACCAGCCGATTCCCCAGACCATTGGAGTGAGGATTCTGTCCTGATCGGGATTCCACCAGCTCGCCTTGATTCGCTCCAGATTGGGAATCCGGAACTCATACGGTACGAACCCGGCTACTTCGCCCGACCAGGTCCGCTGATCGGCCGGCTTGTTCATTTCCTTCCGCAGAACGGCGATGACCAAGGCGATGCTCAGAAGCTTGCCAAAACGATTTGACCAACGAAACAGTACTCTCATGAAATTGTCTCCACGTTTTCGAAAAACCCATCGCTGTAGTTCTACACGAATTTGATCATTTTCACGACGTTTCTGCCGAAAAGACTGACAGGAGACTCCCCGTTCCAGCTGGGCTGGTTTTTGCTCTTCGGTAAAACCTGACAGCATGGCGCCAGTCAAAGCAAGGACCGGCACTCTCGCGCAGTACAGGCAACGAAAGCGAATCACGCCGCTCGCCGCAAGGGTGCGATACTCCCTGAATCGACCGCTCACTACGTGGAAGGGATCGAACCGTGTCGACGTACGATCTTCTCATTTCCGGCGGGAATCTGATCGATCGGGCGCAAGGGATCAACGGTCGGCGGGACATCGCGTTCAAAGGCGGCAAAGTAGCGGTGGTCGCCGAGCACATAGATCCAGCGGAGGCAACGAAAACGATCGATGCCAGTGGCAAGATCGTGTCGCCGGGATTGATCGACGCGCACGTGCACGTCTACGAGGGGGTGTCACACTATGGCATCAATGCCGATGCGACCTGTCTTGCCCACGGCGCCACCACAGTTGTCGATGCCGGGTCGGCCGGGCATGACACGTTCAAGGGCTTCCGCAAGTACATCATCGAAGCGAGCGAAACGCGCATTCTCGCCCACGTGAACATCTCATCGATGGGGATGATCGCGGAAGAGGTCGGCGAGCTCGACGATATCAAATGGGCCAGCGTACCGAAAGCGCTGCAAACAATCGAGGCGAACCGCGATGTCGTGCTCGGCGTCAAAGTCCGGTTGACGAAGTACCTCAACTGCAGCGAATCGGCAGGGATCAGGCCCCTCTATCTGGCCCGGGAAGCGGCCGACGCGGCTGGGTTGCCGTTGATGATCCATCCGCAGGATTCGTGGGCGGAGTCGCTCGACGAGGTGCTCGACGTGTTGCGCGGCGGCGACATGATGACCCACATGTATCACGGGATGCGGCATGGGATTCTCGATGATGACGGGAAGATCCGCAAGTGCGTGCTCGACGCGCGCGACCGTGGGGTGATCTTCGATGTCGGCCATGGGGCGGGGTCGTTCAGCTGGGATGTGTGCGAGACAGCGCTGGCCCAGGAGTTCGAGCCGACTACGATTTCGTCCGATCTGCATGCCCACAATGTCGAGGGACCGGTTTACGACCTGGTGACGACAGTGAGCAAGTTCCTGCTGCTAGGGATGTCGCTGGAGGACGCTCTGGCGAAGGTCACCGAAGTGCCGTCGCGGGTCGCGGTCGGCAATCACACCGGTTTGGGAACCCTGGCGCCCGGGTCCGAGGGAGATGCCGTGGTGCTGGAGATGGAGGAAGGGGACTTCTCGTTCCTCGACTCTCGATGGGTCGAGCGGAAGGGAACGTCGCGGCTGGCGGTGCGCAACGTCGTGAAGGCCGGCCAGGAGATTCAACGAGCCGCTTGATCGACCTGGTCATACCTGTGTTTCGACTACCCGCAACTGTCTGTCACCGAGACGATATCAAGTACTTCCAGGAGTGAGGTGATCTCGTAGTCGGGTTCGGAGACTTCGGATCCCGGCTTTCCTGCTCGATTGATCCACGCTACGGCGATGCCCGCGTTTCTCGCACCTTGGATATCGCTCGTTCGAGAGTCGCCAACATGAAGTACTTCGCTTGGTGAAAGCTTCATTGCCTTGAGCGCGATATCAAACATCTCTCTTCGGGGTTTGTAGGCACGGGCATTGTCGCTTGTGACAAGGAATTGAGTTTCAAGCTTGTGGAGATCCATGGCTGCCTCAATGTCTACCCGGTCGATGTTCGACACAACGCAAACCGGGATTGGGATCTTTTCCAGGAAGGGCAGAGTGTCCTCGAACAACGGTGACGTAACCCAATGATCGAACTGCAAACTGATCAGTGATTCAGGACTAAGAGGAGACGCGAACTGTTCCAGTGTTTCCAGCAGAGACTGAAAGGCAAGCTCTCGCTGTGAGCGGAACGTGTCGAGATACGCCCTCGAACACTTTCCGGAGAATAAACTCCACCAGGCAGAAGCGATGTCTTCCAGAGTCGGCCGCTGAGGCGATGTTTCCTGGATCTGCAGACAAATGCTCTGAATGACTTCGTCGTCCTCGTGCACCATCGTTCCGTAGAAATCGAGGAGGATTCCGCGGTACATGCTTACTCCCTTAGTCCACCATTGTCACTGACGCTGACACACAGAAGCCGTCCCCGGATCCCACAGGAACACGGGCACCGATGGAGGACACCGTGACGCGTTATTCTCTATGAAGCTTTCTTCATTAGTCTCTCATCCAACCACACCGTCTCCCGGAACGAGCAGCCACGGGGGTCTGGCTACGGAAAAAGGAAAGACAACAGAGTCATGTCGCAATGCTGATCGGAAGGCCGATCAGATTGGAGGCTAGACGGCCCGTCGCGTTCGTGGATTGGCCACTTCGTCGAGTCCCACGGTAATGCCAAAGAGACCAACGAACAGCAGCAGGATGATGATGACCGGCGGCATGAACCACCACCAGAGGCCGTGCAACATCGCCGCATAGTAATTGGCCCAGTAGATCGTGACGCCGAGGGTGTTCGACTCGAGAGAGCTGAGTCCGAGCACTTCGAGACCGACCGAGGCGAGCACACCGGCCGCCACGGCGCCGACAAACGTAGCGGCGAGGTAGGGCAGAAGGTTGGGCATGACCTCCCGGAAGATGATGTCCCGTGCCGGTGCTCCCGACATACGAGCGACCTGGATGTAGGTTCGTTCGCGGATCGACAGCGCCTGCGAACGGATCGTTCGGGCCGGGTGCAGCCAGGCGAGCGAGGCGACCACCAGCATCATCTCGTTGACTGACAAGGAGGCATGCAGCGACACCGCTACAAGGATCAGCACCAGGAGAGGTGGAATCGTCAGTCCAATGTCGATGACGGTCCGTATGAGGCCATCCACCCAGCCGCCGTAGTAGGCGGCAACGAGTGCCAGGATGGTGCCGATGGTCACCCCGATGAGACCGGCCATGAACCCGATGTAGAGGGTTTTCGGTGTGCCGACGAGCATTACAGCCAGGAGATCGCGGGCCTGCCGGTCTGTGCCCAGAGGGTGGTCACGCGACGGTTCGAGGTTCGGCGGAGCCGAAAGCGGATTGGCCATATCCAAATCCCACACCAGCCGGCCCACCCCGGCAAAGAGGGCAATCAGGGAGATCAGGAAAATACCGAGTGCCATGCTCTTGTTACGACGAAGATAGGCGATCACGTTCTTGTTCCTGTGCGTAGCCGCGGCATTCCGAGTTGCTTGCTGACCTTTCAGGCTTCCTGATACTTGATGCGAGGATCGAGAAGCGGGTAAATCAGATCAAGGATGAGGGTGGCCAGGGCGACACCGATGACGACCGTGAGGATGATTCCCTGGATGACGAAGTAGTCGAAGTTGCGAATCGAATAATAGAGCAATCCACCGACGCCGGGGTAGTTGAAGATCACTTCCACCAATAGCGCTCCAGTCAGAATCTGGCCGAGAGCCAACCCAAGCGCGGTGGTTTGGGGCAGCAACGCATTGCGCATGGCATAGCTGAAGAACAGCGTGCGGTTCTTGAGGCCTGACGCCTCAGCGAACAGCATGTAGTCCTCACCGTCGGCAGTGATCATCATGCCTCGCATGCCGAGCGCCCAGAAACCCATCGACGACAAAAGGATGGCAACCGCCGGCAGGATCGAATGCTCCAGGACATCGAGGATGAATCCCGTGTTCCAGCCAGGGAACGCTCCCGGTGAGTAGCCGCCGAAGAGGGGAAGCCACGCCAGCCGGAAAGCGAAGACATACAGGAGAAGGAGGCCGAGGAGGAAGAACGGGATGGCGGAGAGCGTCAAAAGTGGTGGAAAAACATACTGAATGATTTTGGGCGAGCGACGCCAACCGAGCAGCGCTCCAGCAAGGGTGCCAAGTACGAACGCAAGAATGGTCGTCGTAAACAAGAGCCCGAAGGTCCACTTCATGGCATTGCCCATCACACTCCAGACGGTTGCTGGATAGCTGGCCATGGAGTAGCCCAGGTCAAGCCGGAAGACGTCGTTCAGATAGGTGAGATATTGCACATGGAGAGGATCGTTGAGTCCGAATTTTTCCTGGTAGACGGCCACCATCTCTTCCATGCCGCTTTGCACGGCGCCGCCGCCTGCGGCGGCTTGCATCATCCGGGAGCGGATGGGATCGCCTCCAGAGAGCCGGGGGATGAAGAAATTAAGTGTGGCGGCGGCCCAGATGATGAGGAGGAGCAGGAAAACGCGCCGGATCAGATACTGCCATCGCATGGGAATACACCATCAATCGTGCGAAACCTGCCCCCGGCCAGCCACCGGGGGCAGGAAAGAGCGTTGCTACTGGGCCGCCTTCAGCCGATTCAGGATCAGCGGGAAGGTGAGATGCCAGAAAGCGCCGTTGACATACGAGTTCTCGGCGGTTGGCCAACCTGTCCAGTAGGTCTGATTCATCGGGATGCGGTGGTACCACTCCTGAATTGGAATGTCCGGCAGCTCCGGCAGCCAGATGGCTACTGCCCGCAGCCATTGGTCCATGATCGCGTCCTGGTCTTCCGGTGAGGTGAAGGCCATCTCGTCGACAATGGCATCGTAATCGGCATTCGTCCAGCGCGTGAAGTTGACGGCGTGTCCGCCCGGGATGTTCTTCGAGCCTCCGGTGTAGAGGGCCAGAGTATCGTACGGGTCGTCAGCCACGCTGCCACCATGACCGAAGAGGGAGGCGTTCCAGTCGCCGGGCTGGAACCGGTCGAAGAAATCAGGCGGCTCGGTGTATGAAGACTCAACGCCGGCATTCTTCAATTGCTGCACGATGACCGGACCGATGTCGGCCATAACCTGGAAGCTCTCGATTGGAACGTTCAGTACGGAACCGTCCCGTTCCCACATTCCGTCACCATTCTTGGCGAAGCCTGCTTCGGTGAGGAGCGCGTCGCCCTTCTCCGGGTTGTACTCGAGCGTTGGGTACTCGGTGAGCAAGTCTCCGGCGGCATCGACGAATGGCTGCAGACCGGGATAGGACGGCAGCGGCAGTGGCCACTTGGAACCGTTGCCACCGAGACCGACGTCGATGATCTGATCGCGATCGAGGTAGGAACTGAGTGCCCAGCGAACCCGGGCATCGTTGTAGGGTTCGCGTTCGCAGTTGACGTAGAGCGAGGTGGGCCACCAGTCAACATAGCCCAGCGGCTTCTCGGCGCCGGTGTGGGTCGTGACATTCGGGTTCTGTGCGAGCACCGTTTCGATGGTCAACGGCCGGAGGTCGAGCGAGCAGTCGATCTCATTCGAAATCAGCTGCTGCGCAAGCTGCTCGTCTGGAACAACCGGCAGATAGATGATGCGCTCGACTTCCGGAAGCGCATCGACCAGTCCCTGATCGACTGCCCACCAGCTGTCGCGGCGGTCGATGATTTTCTGCTCTTCGTTACTGAAGACGACCTGCCACGGTCCGGTCGTGACCGGGAGCCCGGCGGCAACATCGAAGTTGGTGAACGTCGGCCAATCCTGTCCCTCGAAAATATGCTTGGGGACGACATAGAGACCGATGTCGTACTTATAGCTCATGAAGAAAAAGAACCGCGGTGCGGGCAACTTGAACTTGACGACGACAGTGGTGTCATCCACCGCTTCCGCACTGTCGAGGAAGACGGCGACATTCGTGCCCCATCGGACCTCCGGTCCGTATCCGGCCGCGGTATTCAGGGTGTACGCGACATCCTCGGCTGAGAACGGCGTACCGTCGCTCCAGGTAATACCGGAACGGGTGGTGATTCTCAGTTCTGTATAGTCCTCGTTGTATTCCCATCCTTCGGCCAGCCAGGGATACCATTCGTTGGCGAAGGCGCTATAGAAAGCAAGTGGTTCGTGCAGGATACCGAGACCGTTCTGATGACTCACGGCGCCTGCCGGAAGGTAGCCATTCCAGAGCTCGTGGTCCACAAATCGGCCGGCCTGGCCCGCCCAACGGAGAATCAGGGTCCGCTCACGGGGAATGTCCGCCAGTTCCTGGGCGACTGCAAACGACGGCCCGACCAGAGGCGCGGCAGCCGCGGCAGCGGCGCCTGCCGCACCGGCTTTAACCAGTGTTCGACGGGAGACTCTCGACTGTTCGACCATGCTCTTCCTCCTCGATACCGGCGAACGCACCCGCCATTGGGAGCGCTTCCAACGAATTCGGATAGACGTTTCCCCGCACGGGATGGTTCGACCATATTCGCGTTCGTTGGTGCAGTGGAGAATAGCACAAATCCGTCAAGGGGCTATAGTTCGTGTGCACGGAAGGTTCAGTCTTTTCTGGTTTCGGTGGCGGAATCCCGTTTGGCCATGGTGGCCGCGGAAGCATCCGCATAAACGGGGTAAGTTCTGAAGCTCGCCTGAATCTGGAGGTTTCCGGGTCGATGTCAGATCGCGAAGATGTGCTGAGGGTCGATGGGCTCACTGTCTACTATCACACTGAACAAGGTCCTGTGAAAGCAGTTGAGAATGTGTCGTTTTCCCTGAAGTTCGGGGAACGGATGGGACTGGTTGGGGAGTCCGGAAGCGGAAAGTCGACGATCGCTCAGGCGCTGATGCGGATGATCCGGCCGCCTGGGAAAATCGAGGCGGGGGAGGTGCTCCTGAACGGGGTTGACCTCCTTACCCTGACCGAGGAAGAGATGCGCAAGGTGCGGCTTGCCAGTATCTCACTGGTTGCCCAGGGGGCCATGAATTCGCTCAATCCCGTCAAGCGCATTCGCGATCAGGTGCGGTTCGCGTTGCGGGATCACGGAAAGAACCTGAAGGGGGGCGAGCTCGAGTCGTTCATTGCGGAACTCTTCCCTCGGGTAGGTCTCAAACCGAATGTCGCTGACATGTATCCGCATGAGCTGAGTGGCGGCATGAAACAGCGTGTCTGCATCGCCATCGCCATCAGTTTGAATCCTCAGCTGATCATCGCCGACGAGCCGACCAGCGCGCTCGATGTCGTGGTGCAATGGCAGGTGATCGAGACGCTGCGGAAGGTTCAGGAAGAGTTGGGAGCGGCGGTCATCCAGATCGGGCACGATATGGGTTTGATGGCGCAGTCAGTCGAGCGGCTGGGGGTGATGTACGCCGGCACGCTGATCGAGCAGGGATCGACAAAGCGGATGTTCGCCAACCCGCTTCATCCGTATACCCAGTTGTTGATCGGAAGTCTCCCGTCGCTGGAGGCGCGAGGAAGGTTGCAGGGGATATCCGGGCTGCCGCCGTCATTGCTCAACCGGAAGAGTGACGAGTGCCCCTTCCATCCACGATGCCCCCTCGCCATGGAGCGCTGCAAGGTACAGGAACCTCAGGCGCGCGAAGTCGAGCAGGAACACTGGGTCGCCTGCCATTTGTACGACGAATCGACGGTCCAGGTGCCTATTCCGGCAACGAGGGCAGTTGCGCCGGCCGGAGAGGCACGATGACCGCATTGCTCGAAGCACGCAACGTCAGCAAGGTCTTCGGCGGCGGAATGTTCGACAAGGTCGAGACGCGAGCGCTGGAGGACTTCTCCTTCACGATTCAGGAAGATCAGCCAAGCGTCACTGCCGTGGTCGGCGAAAGTGGCAGCGGCAAGACAACGCTGGTGCGGCTGTTGCTTGGGTTGATTCAGCCTTCATCAGGGGAAGTGACCTATCGCGGGACGTCGCTCAGCAAACTCGGGGGTGAACACCGAAAGCAGTTTCTGCGCGAGGTGCAAACGGTCTTTCAGGATCCCTTCGAGGTCTATAACCCGTTCTACAAGGTCGACCATGTGCTGGATATGCCGATCCGGTATTTCGGGATGGCCAAGTCGAAGGCCGACAAACGCAAACTGATGGAGTCCGCACTGGAGGCGGTCGGTCTGCGGCCGGATGAGACGCTGGGCCGCTACCCGCACCAGCTGAGTGGCGGGCAGCGACAACGGATTATGGTGGCGAGGGCGCTGCTTCTCCGTCCGCGGGTGATTATCGCGGACGAGCCGGTTTCGATGGTCGACGCATCACTACGGGCGACGATTCTGGAAAGTCTGTTGACGCTCAACCGTGAATTCGGTATTTCGCTCGTTTACATTACGCACGATCTCACGACCGCCTATCAGATCTCCCAGGATGTCATCGTGCTCTATCGCGGTTCGGTGGCAGAAGCAGGCGATGCGGCGCTGGTCGTGTCAGAGCCTGAACATCCGTACACGCGTCTGCTGGTTGGTTCGATTCCAGAGCCAGATCCGGAACAACCGTGGCTCGGTGAGCGCATTCTTGGCGCGCCTGCGGAGGGATTCACGCCGTCCGGGGATTCGTATTGCCGCTTTTACCAGCGATGTCCTTACGCCATGCAGGCATGTGTCGATGAAAAACCGCCGCTCTATCTGACCAATCCCGCGAGATTGACCTCCTGTTATCTCTACCAGGATGCTCCATCCGTCGAAGCGGACGGGATGGTGGAGGTGCTGAAACAGGTGAGGCAGGAAGCTGCCAGCCAGCAATTGTCCAGTGGCGGCTAGGTGCGACCGGCAACAGGCAGCTCGATCCCGCGTCTGGCATGACGGTCTCAGTGGGCCAGCGCCTCCTGCAGCAGGTTGCAGGCTCGTCGGCGTTTCATGGTCAACTCACTTGAGCCGGTTTTCGTTTGGGTGAGACTGGGGATTCTATTCCCAATGGGGTCGGCACGGGCCCAATTGCCAATCGCACTCATGCGCCAGGCAGCAAAAAGGGGGCTCTGGGGTGTTGATGTGCGAGGACGTCCGGCCAGTTCACGAACAACTGACTGCTGATCGCTGGCTTCTCAGCTCGCCAGAGCCTGCTCCGTGGCGCCGTCGAACAGGTGCATATGGTCCTGATCGAACTGGAGATGGATCTTGTCGTCGGCATTGAGTGTGCTCGACGGACCGACGCTAAAGACGATCATCGCTTCACCCAGCCGTGCATGCACGAAGGTAATGTCGCCCGTTGGCTCTACCGTATAGACCGTCGCGGGAACTGCGCCAACTGCTGTTTCGCTGACGAGTCTGACGGCATTGTGGCGCACGCCAAGCACAATTTCGTCGGTGGAGCTTGAGGTGACCCGTCTCGCCAGCTCGTCGCTGAGTGGAAAACTCCAGCCATCGCTGGATGTGAGGCTTGTCACGTCCTGATCGCGAAAAGCCCTGGCTCGCAGGAGATTCATGGCGGGACTGCCGACAAATCCGGCGACAAATGTATTTACGGGATAATTGTAAACAGTGTCTGGTGCATCGTACTGCTGCAGAAAACCGCCGTTCATCACCGCCATTTTGTCGGCCATCGTCACCGCTTCGAGCTGGTCGTGTGTGACATAGATGATCGTTGCGTTGATGTCCTGGTGAAAGCGCTTCAGCTCGGCACGCATCTGGACACGAAGCTTGGCGTCGAGGTTGGAAAGAGGTTCGTCCATCAGGAAAACGCGCGGATTGCGGACCAGCGCACGACCCAATGCAACACGCTGCTGTTGACCACCGGAAAGCTCTCTCGGGCGGCGGTCGAGCAATTGCTCGATGCTGAGCAATTTGGCGGTTTCCCGGACGCGGGTATCGATATCCTGTTTTTTGACTTTGCGCATCTGGAGCGGGAACGCGAGATTCTTGTACACCGATTTGTTGGGATAGAGCGCGTAATTCTGAAAAACCATCGCGATGTCGCGATCCTTGGGGTCGAGGTCGTTGATCAGCGTGTCACCGATATAGATGTCGCCCCCGGTCATCTCCAGCAGGCCGGCGATCAGATTGAGCGTGGTTGTCTTGCCGCAACCGGATGGACCGACCAGCGCGACAAACTCGCCATCTTCCACCGTCAACGAAACCTGGTTGACCGCGATGACTTCGCCATATGACTTCACCACGCGATCGAGTGTGACCTGAGCCATGAATGTGCTGCCCTTTCGGAGCCTGTCGCCTCGGCGTCGAGACGGCCGTCACTACGATTTGATGGCGCCTTCGGTGAGCGCGCGAACAAAATACTTCTGCAAGACGAGAAAGAGAACGACCACCGGAACGCTCATGATGAACGCTGCGGCCATCAGACCAGGCCAGTTTGTCACGAACTCCGTGAAGAACTGCTGAAGGCCAACTGGGGAGGTCAGCAATTCCCGGCTGTTGATGAAGGTATAGGCATAGAGATACTCGTTCCATGCCACGATGAAGGCATAGATGGCGGTGGCGATGATGCCGGGAGCGGACAAGGGCATGATGATCCGCAGAAACGCCTGAAACCGGGAAGCGCCATCGATGCGGGCGGCGTATTCGAGCTCGATCGGGATGTTGTCGTAGAAACCCTTGAGGAGCCAGATCGAGAGGGGCAAGCCGAAGGTCAAATAGGTGAGGATCAGCGACCAATGCGTATTCACGAGTTCGAGCGTGCGCATGACGATAAAGAGCGGCATCAGAAAGACAACGGCCGGAAACATGTTGCGCAAGAGAACCGAATAAAACAGTCCTCCACGGCCGGGAAACCTGTACCGGGAAAAGGCATAGGCCGCAGGCACGGCAATGACGACGCCGAGAATCGTCGTTGCCGTCGAAACCCACACACTATTGGCGAGCCAGCGCAGGAAGTCTCGCCCGAAATCCTCACGCGGCGACAGTAAACGCCGGTAGCTATCCAGCGTTGGATGTTCTGGCAACCACTGCGGGGGGTATTCGAGCGCCGCAAACTGCGTCTTGATCGAGGTCAGGAACATCCAGATCATCGGTACGAGGCTGAAGATGAGCAGGAGCGCCAGAAATATCCAGCCACCGATCGACCAGGCATCGCGTCGTCGTCGCCTTTTTCTCGGTTTGCCAGAAACGGACGATTCTGCGGCGCTCATGCGGTTCTCCTGCGATCGCCGTGCGTCAGAGCCCGGACGTAGAAATATCCAAGTACGGCCATGACCGCGAACAAAATGACCGAGTACGCGGATGCCACATCGAAGTTGGTGCGATTGAAAGCAATACGATAGATGTCCGTAACCCAGAGTTGGGAGGCATTGGCCGGACCTCCCGCGGTCATGATGAAGACAGTCGTAAACGAATTGAGATTCTGGACCGTCAGGAGAAGAACGGTGATCAGCGTCACGCTCTTGAGATGCGGCGCTGTGACATGCCAGAAGCGATGCCACGTGCTCGCCCCATCGACCATCGCCGCCCGGTTCAGACCTTCGGGCACCGTCTGAAGTCCGGCCAGCAGCATGATCATCGCGAAGGGAAACTCTTTCCAGATATTCGCGACAATCAGCGACGGCATGACCAGATCGACACTATCGAGAAAAATGATGTTGCTGTCGATCAACCCCAACTCCGTCAGAACGCCACTGATCAGCCCATAGTCAGAGTGATAGAGCCACCGCCAGATATAGGCGGCCGCCACGGCCGAAATGACCCAGGGAATGAGCAGAATGCCTCGAACGATTCCCCTTCCAATGAACTCCCGCTGGACCACGAGCGCCGCGCCAAGTCCGAGGAAAAACGCACCGGCCGTCGAGAACAGAGTCCAAACGAGTGTGTTTTGCGTGACATTCCAGAACTCTTTGCTGTAGGCGCCCGTGAGCAACAACCGGTAGTTGTCAAGACCAACCCATTCGAGATTGTCGAACTGCAGCGCCCGGCCATGGTCGTAAAACGACAGACGAATCGTGAAATAGATTGGGTAGGCGATGACGATCATCATCACAACAAGCGCCGGGAGGATGTACACGTAGTCCCAGCGATGCCTGACGATCGAAGCGAGCGTCCCTGTCACGCTCGACCAGATCCGGCCAGGAACCGAACGTGATTTCGCTGTCAGGTTCGACTGTCCGGTCCCGCTCGTGACTGCCATTGTGGAAACAACCCCTTTCCCGGGGGTGAATGAGCGCCGGACGGCAATTGCCGTCCGGCGCTGGCGTTCGGCACTAGAGTCCGCTCAGCAAGCCTTCGATCTTGCCAGCGGCGTCGTTGGCGGAATCCTCGACCGACATCGTTTCGGTCAGCGCATTCTGCAGCATCTCCGGAATGACGATGTTCATGATCTCTGTCGATTCCGGAATGACCGGGAACGGGATGCCATAGGGCAGCATCGAGGTCGTCACATCGAGGAACGGGATCGTTTCGAGCCGCTCCTTCATCCAGCTGGTCTGGAAACCACGCGAGTTGCTTGGATTCGAACCAACCCAGCTCAGTCTCGTTGACCACTCTGGACCGGTCATGAATGATATCAGCGCTCGCGCCGCATCCAGATCCGAATCGCCGTCAACAGTGTCGGGATTGAAGATATGGATGTTCGATCCGCCAAAGACCACGGCCCGGCGGGCTGGCCCTTCAGGAATCAGACCGTATCGCATGTGCTCGACGACGTTCGCGGCAACTTCTGCATCAGCGCCGGTCGCCTGCGCCGCCATATCGTTCATCTTCGCGTACTCGCTCGGGTGGCTGATGACCATCGCCAGCTGACCGGCAATGAACGGATCGGCGTTTTCAGCCTGCGTATTGGTCAGCGCGGAAACCGGCACCGACTGATCGCGGACGTACATGTCATAGGAGGCCTGCAGAGCCGCAATCGATCCCTCGTTGTTCGCGTAGACCGCTTCGTAAGTGGGATTGTCTTCCGCCTCATCGAGCGCGCCGCCGCCGTATGCCCACATTTGTGGCATGAACCGGAACGGCGTATTGCCGGCGTTGACCCGAGCCACCATGCCATAGCCAGACTTCCCGGTGTTCTCCTTGATCTGGGCGGAGTAGGCGACGACGTCGTCCCAGGTTGCCGGCGGCGATTCAGGATCGAGGCCGGCTTCCTCGAAGATCGCGGCGTTCCAGATAAAGGCCATCGTTTCGTTGTTGGTCGGCACGCCATACGTTTTGCCGTCCCAGGTCACTGACTTCATGGCGCCTGGCCAGTACTCGGCGGTCGGATAACCGACATCCTCTGGAGCGAGCTCCATCAGGTGACCGCCGGCAGCGAATTCGACACCCCAGAGAATCGGCATCTTGGCGACCATTGGGGCGGCCTTGCCCAGCGCCGCGGTGCGGAGCTTGTCCAGCATGTCGTTGTAGCTCTGCATGGTGAATTCGACTTCGATGTTGGGGTACGTCTCCTGAAACGCTGCCCAGAAGGCGTTGTCCATCTCAAGGGAGATCGCCGGCTCTGTCTCCGGAGTGAAGGCGTACCAGTAGGTCAGTTTTCCTGCGTAGTCATGCGGCACAACAGCGCCAACCTCGGCTGCGGTGTCGACTTCCAGCGTGCCGGCCTGTGAAGTGATGTAGTCGGGAGTCCAGGTGTCTGGATCGACGCCCGTCTCCGAACTCTGGGCGAACGCGCCGCCATAGCGCATTGCCGCGGCGCCCATACCGGCCGCGGCGCCATACCCCAGCAGCGAACGGCGGCTCACGGGTTGTGAATACGGTAGCACCAGTCGATTCTTGCTCATAGTGACGTTCTCCTGTCTTCACTCTTGGACGAGGTCGACCGTTTTGGTGTTTTCTCCAGAGGCCAGAGCGCACGACCCTTTGCGAAGCTGGCCTTCCGGCGCTCGACGATGTCTGAGCCTCCTTTCTGTGGTGATAATCCACGTTCCGTATGAATTGTTCGCGTTGCCTGAGCGACAAATGCGTTTCGGAAACGCGCGTTCAGGCGAGTTTGCGTACTGTGATAGGTGACTTATACCGACCGGTCGCAATCATTGTCAAGGAAGAAGAAGATTGTGTAGACGGCACAATGCCGCTCGGATTGGCGACGGGAGGCATAAGCATCTCTCACAATTCGGTTGTCAACGCAAGCTGAAGAAGATCGAGTTGATTGCGGCCCAGGTTCGCGAGCACACCACTCGCGCCAGTCTGCAATACAAGTGAACCTCCGGCCGTGAGGACAGTGTCCCGCCCCGGCTCGAGCACCCGCAGACGACCGGCGACCGATCCAGGCGCGTTGGAGGCAGCGCTCGAATAGGCCACTCCGTCTGCTTCCGCGTGTACGCCGAGACGACCGGTCTCCACATAGACGAGCACGGGACCGTGATGGAGTGTGAATGGCAGTGTCGCCTCACGCGCGAGCGTGATGCGCTGGAGCTGCAGGCTGACCGGAGCGGCGGGCAGATCACCGAGCTCGCCGATCACCAGCGGTTCGAAAATCACGCCGTACTCCGTAACGAAGGGGCGGACGATTTCTTCGACTGGCGGCCATATGACGATATCGAGCAGAAAGGCAGGCGTGTTGCCGGTGTTCATCACCATGAATGGCGGGTTGCCATCGACGATCACCAGATCCCCCGCTTCCGCGAAGCCTGAGTTCCGGGAGTCGATGACCTCAATGTGGTTGGTATTTCCCTGGCGATGAATGGCGGCCGGACTGTCTGCGGTGATCTCGAAGTGACCGGTTTCGATGAGAAAAAACCGTTGTCCGGCGATCGCTCCGCCGATGATATGGGCGCCGGGAGGAAAGGTCAGCCTTGCGACGCCGGCGAATCGTGGCTCAAGGAGCTCGCTCGTCAGCGTGACGTCGAGAATCGTGACAATTTCAGGATTCGCTGCCGATGTCGGAGTCTGGGCGAACGCAGGGGACGATGTCATCGCGAAGATGACAACGGCAACCATGATTGGTGAGCGAATCCGACTGCATGACATCGCTGCTGCCTCGCTTGAAACCTCTGGGGCCAGTCTGATTGTAACGCCGAGGCAATTGCGGCGAAGATTCCGCCAGCAATTGGAGCAACGCCGAGTTGCAAGGAAGAGGGGACGACCATGGCTGCGAAATCGACCCGGAAGGCAAAGAGCGAGGGCATTGACCCGAACATCCCAGACGCCTGGGCTCCCTACCAGCAAGGGGCCAATGCACCAGTGCGCATCCGCGACGTGAAGGTGATCCTGACGGCGCCGGACGGTATCCGGCTGGTACTTGTCAAAGTCGAAACGACTGAACCGGGTCTGCATGGGGTGGGGTGCGCCTCCTTCACCCAACGGCCCGAGGTGGTGGTGACGGCGATTGAGCAGTTTCTCAAGCCATTCGTGATTGGCCGCGACGTTCACGATATCGAAGACATCTTCCAGACTGCCTACCTTTCTTCCTATTGGAGGAGCGGTCCCGTTTTGCACAACGCGCTGTCAGGCATTGACATGGCGTTGTGGGACATCAAGGGAAAGCTGGCCGGGATGCCGGTGTACCAGCTTTTCGGCGGCAAAGCGCGGCGCGCGGCGCCGGTCTATGTGCACGCGTCCGGCGTGGATTTCGCGGAAGTCGAAGATCAAGCGCGGCGTTTCATCGACGATGGGTTCAAATACATCCGTTGTCAGGCAGCTGTTCCCGGATCGTCGACCTATGGCGTGAATCCACGGAAAGGCGGCATGCGGGCGGCGTATCACATGGACCCGAAACAGGATCCGTGGGATCCCGATGCTTATGTGCGGGTCGTGCCGAAGCTGTTCGAGTACATGCGGGTGGCGCTGGGCGAGGAGATCGAGCTGCTCCACGACATTCATGAGCGCATTCCGCCGATTCAGGCGATCGGCCTGGCCAAGCAGCTGGAGCCGTACCGGCTCTTCTTCCTGGAGGATCCGTTTTCTCCAGAGGACAATGGCTACTTCCGCATGTTGCGGCAACAGACGTCAATCCCGATCGCCATGGGCGAGCTCTACGTCAACCAACAGGAATATGTGCCGCTGGTGAGCGAGCGGTTGATCGACTTCATGCGCGTGCATATCTCTGATATCGGCGGCCTAAGCATGGCCCGCAAACTGGCGGCATATTGCGAGTTCTTTGCAGTCCGCACGGCATGGCACGGACCGGGGGACGCGTCACCGGTGGCGCATGCGGCAAACCTGCAGCTCGATCTCTCCTGTTCGAACTTCGGCATCCAGGAGAGCTACCTCTTCCCGGAGAAAACGCAGGAGGTCTTCCCCGGTTGTCCCGAGATTCGCGACGGCATGATGTGGTCGAACGAGCAACCGGGACTGGGCATCGACATCGACGAGAAGAAGGCAGCCAAGTACCCCTTCCCGGAGCACGTGCTGAACGGCGCGTGGCCGCCGGTCCGGTTGCCGGACGGAACCGTACAGCGGCCGTAGGGAGTTGCCCCAATTCCGGGACATCGTTATACCGGGAGGAGAGGATCCGTTCTCCGCACCACCGATCAGTATGGGAGTGATGCTTGAGCCGGCGAAGTTCTTGTTGAACTGACAACGCTTCCGGACCGAATGACACAGCGAGACGCTGGGTGCACACTGACGCATTGACGGCGTTGTCGCGTTGCACGAAGAACGGACCGGCGACGCACCATCGACAGCGTCGCTCGACCTGCGCGACGAATCAAGATCGACACACACCTGCCGGATCAACGAACATTGAGGAATCGCGATGAAACTGAAAGACAAAGTCGCCATCGTCACCGGAGCGGCATCGGGCATTGGCCTGGCAACGGCGCGGCGTTTCACGGCCGAAGGAGCGAAGCTGGTCGCTGCCGACTGGAATGAGGAGCGGCTATCCCTAGCAGTATCGGAACTCGAGAAAGCCGGCGGAACGATTGTAGGATCGCCGGGGAATATCGCCGATCAGGGAGACGCCGAAGGACTGATCGACCTCGCCATCGAACGGTATGGTCGCCTGGATGTGCTGATCAACAATGCGGGGATCATGGACCACATGGAGGGAGTCGGTGAGCTGAACATCGATGTCTGGCGGCGGGTCATGGCGGTCAACGTCGATGGGCCGATGTGGACCATGCGGCGCGCCGTACCGGTCATGGTCGCCCAGGGAAGCGGCTCGATCATCAACGTTGCGTCCGTGGGCGGAATCGAAGGCGGAGCGGCGGGCGTGGCTTACACCACGTCAAAGCACGCCCTGGTCGGGATGACCCGCAATACTGCCTGGATCTACGCAAACCAGGGCATCCGCTGCAATGCAATTTGCCCTGGAGGGGTCCGCACGAATATCGCCGAAACAATGCCGCAGGACGAGCTCGATCCGGCCGGAGCGGGCCGCGCCGGTCTCTACGCATCACTGATGCCGGCGTTTCTCGAACCGGAAGACATTGCGGCGCTGGCCGTTTTTCTCGCGTCGGACGAGTCGAACCGCATCAACGGCGCGATCATTCCGATCGACGCGGGCTGGACCGCCGCATAGCGCGGGCGCAAGCAGATTCAGGTTCAACGGTTGCCCCGCCTCGACTGTCTTCGGATCATGATCATGCCTCGTGCGTTCCAGCGAAACACTGATTCTCAGTTTGGCTACACATCGTCCGGAATGCGTGAAGCACGAAACTGGGCATGAGCGGCGGCGAGGCGTGCAACCGGTACACGGAAGGGTGAGCAGCTGACGTAGTCGAGACCGGCGCGGTGACAGAACTCGATCGACGCAGGGTCGCCGCCGTGTTCGCCACAGACACCGACTGAGAGATCGGGTTTGGCCGCTCTGCCACGCTCGGTGGCGATTTCCACAAGCTGACCGACCCCCTCCCGATCGAGTGTCTGAAACGGGTCATCGCCGAGCACGCCCCGTTCGATGTAGGCGGGGAGGAAGCGGGCAGAGTCGTCGCGGCTGAGTCCAAAGGTCATCTGGGTGAGATCGTTGGTGCCGAGACTGAAGAAGTCGGCGTGGGCAGCGATTGCACCTGCCATCAATGCCGCGCGCGGCACTTCGATCATCGTACCGATTTGATAGTCGATGCGACGACCCGCTCGCTCGAAGACCTGATCGGCGATCTCCTCGATGATCGCTCGCTGTTCGGCCAGCTCGTTGGCAGTGGACACGAGCGGAATCATGATCTCCGGATGCACCGGCGCGCCTTCGCTGCTCACGGTCAGTGCCGCGGCGAAAATCGCCCGCGCCTGCATGCGGGTGACGTCGGGGAAGGTCATGCCGAGCCGCACGCCGCGCAACCCGAGCATCGGGTTGACCTCGCGCATCGATTCGACGATCTGGGCGACCTCCGCCGCTTCCAATCCCATCTCGACTGCGAGCTCGCGCTGTTCCTCATCCGTTTCCGGCAGGAATTCATGAAGGGGCGGGTCGAGGAGGCGAATCGTCACCGGCCGGCCGGACATCGCCCGGAAGATGCCGGCGAAGTCGGCAGTCTGAAAGACCTGCAGGTCGGCAAGGGCACGGGTTCGTTCGACGTCCGACTGGGCGAGGATCATGCGGCGCATCGTTTCGATGCGTCCTGGCGCGAAAAACATATGCTCGGTGCGACAGAGTCCGATCCCTTCGGCGCCAAAATCGATGGCGCGCGCGGCGTCGGCAGGGGTATCCGCGTTTGTGCGAACACCGAGATGCCGAATCGCATCCGCCCACGAAAGCAAGGTGCGGGCTTCGTCGCCCAGCCCTGGTTTGGTCATCGCTGCTTCACCCCGAATCACCTGACCGGAGGTGCCGTCGATGGTGATGATGTCGCCTTCGAAGATCGCCGTGTCACCGGCCCAGAAGCGGCCATGCTTCGCGTCGACCTCGATGCCGCTGCACCCGGTGACGGCAGGCAAGCCCATGCCGCGGGCAACGACAGCAGCATGAGACGTCATACCGCCACGCGCGGTCAGAATCGCTCGCGAACGTTCCATACCGGGGAAGTCCTCGGCTGAGGTCTCATTGCGGACGAGGATAACCGCATCCCCAGCCTCTCCCAGTTCCTTCGCTTTCTCGGGTGTGAAGATCGCCTTGCCCGACGCGGCGCCTGGACTGGCCGGCATGCCGCGAGCCAGCACTTCCAATTCCTGCGTGCGGTCGATCTGCGGATGCAACAGGGACTCGATGTCCTCCGGGCGAACCCTCCCGACAGCAATTTCGCGGCTGATTAGTCCCTCATGCGCCATGTCGACGGCGATGCGCACCGCGGCGGCGGAGGTGCGTTTGCCGGTGCGGGTTTGAAGCATCCAAAGCTTGCCGCGCTCGACGGTGAATTCGAGGTCCTGCATATCGGTGAAATGCTGTTCGAGCCGCCGGGCGACGTCGAGAAGGTCGGCATGCGCCTGGGCAAAGAGGGGATTGCTGACCATGTCGTCGGTGGAAAGGGGCGTGCGCACACCAGAGACGACATCTTCTCCCTGAGCGTTGACCATGTATTCGCCGAAGAGACCGGAAGCGCCACTGTTCGGATTGCGGGTGAAGGCCACACCAGATGCGCAGCCCGAACCAAGGTTGCCGAACACCATCGCCTGCACATTGACCGCAGTGCCGGCGAGATCGGGGAAGTTGTGCGACTTGCGGTAGGCGATGGCGCGGGGGGAATCCCAGGAGCGGAAGACGGCCATCACTGCGCCGTGCAATTGATCCATGGGTTCGTCCGGAAAAACGGCGCCACTTTCGGCGACGATCTCTTTGAAACGCATGGTGAGCGTTTTCAGCGTTTCGGCATCCAGCTCATGGTCGTGCTCGACTCCAGCCTCGCGGCGGGCAGAAGTGAGCGCTTCTTCGAAATGCTCGCCATCGACGTCGAGCACGACTTTGCCGTACATCTGCACGAGACGGCGGTACGAGTCCCAGGCGAAGCGGTCACCGGAGAGCTTGGCGATTCCCTCCACCGTCGATGCATCGAGACCGACATTGAGGATGGTGTCCATCATGCCGGGCATCGAATCACGGGCGCCAGATCGCACCGAGAGGAGGAGGGGGCATTTCGGGTTGCCGAAGCGCTTGCCGAGTTGTTGCTCGACATCGTCGAGAGCCTCTGCGACCTCGTCCCAAAGCGTTTCGGGAATCTGGCCGTCGTTCAAGCGCAATGCCCGGAACGCGTCCGTGGTGATCGTGAAACCGGGCGGCACAGGCAACCCGAGTCGAGTCATCTCAGCCAGGTTGGCGCCCTTGCCTCCCAGCAAATCACGTTCTTCGGCGCTGCCTTCGCGAAAGTGACGTACCCATTGTGCTGTCATCGAACATCCTCTGGATTCCGTGATTGCGGGCAACAAAAAACCGGGGCCACCCCCGGCAACTGGCGTTTCTGGAGTTGGTGCGCGGTCATGAGTCAGATCAGTGGCTCGGGGGCACCTCCAGCTTCGCCAGGCCGGCGTAGGAGTAGGAGGTAAAGTCGTAGTAGCTGACGAAGCGCGGTACACGCGCGTGGTGAAAGGTCTCTGAATGGTGCGTGTCGGTGCTCGCCATCATGGAGGCATTCTAGCAACGACCGGCAAACGCTGTCAATTGCTTACATCTCGTTCTGTGATTGTTTCCCGGTCGGGCCAAATCGAGTCTGGAAGGGTGGATCGGTATCCGATAGGCTTTCAGGGTCGGCAAGCCGGGCCGGCGCCTTCAACCCCCTATCCCCGGCCCTTTCCCCCGCTGGACAGACGGGTAGTCGTGAAAACTGTTGACGCGGGGGCAAGGGGGTAGCGTCGCCATTTATGGCGACTTCTCGCCAGCCGGCACACAAGAACGTGCACACAACAACGAATCGGAACCGGAGCGACATGGCAAAGCGAAGTTCGGAAGCGATTATCGAACAATTGAAACAGCTCGCTACGTCACCTGATGAGCAGCGAGCGATGGCAACCGAGCTCGTGCAGAACGACCAGCGACCATCGGTCTTTCTGCCAGCGCTTCGTGTCATCGAGCCGCCCCAGGACGAGCGGGAGCGTGAGGCGATGCTGTCGCTCTATGCGTGGCTGGACGGTGCTGGACCGACGCGCGATCTGAATGCCGGAACCCGTATCCGAATTCTGAAAGCACTCCGAACTGCGGAAATGCACGCGCCGCTCAACGTGCTGCTGCGAGGCGTTGTGACCATCGAGAGAGCGCCTCCTGCTGGTCTGGACGAGGCTGCGGGCCTGCGCGCCGCGGCGTTGATTTCCCTTCTCGATGTCGCGCAGGAGCTGGCCGGATATCACGCCGCGCGGTTGCTGATCGATGCCGAAACATCGCCATTCTCGGGCGAACCCGCGGTCACGGCGGTGACCGTCCTGGCGACGCTCGACCGGCACGAGCAGCTTTATGCGTACGCGATGCAGGCGCCTCTGGGACAAACGGAGGTAATCGTCGAGATCCTCAACACGCTGGTCGAGGCGCCCGAGGTAATCGTCCGGGACGTTGTGCGTCACCTGTTGCGGTTCGATGACGAACCGGTATCGGCAGCAGTCTATGAGCTGGTGCTGAAACGAGACGATCCGGTCTGGACCAGCTTGCTGACGACCTTTCTGGCCACAGAACAGCGACCTCACCTGCTTCGATACGTCGCCACGACGATCGCGGCGGAGCGACATCCGTGGCAGATCGAGCTTCTCCAGTCACAGGCGAAGGGCGAACGAAACGAGAAGCGTCGCGCGATGCTCGACGAGGCGCTGGCGCTCGTTCCCGGGCTGGAGGTTCGTAAATGACCGCTGACTCCCGGAGCGCCGAGACCATCTCGCTGCCGGCCGATCCTCGTTGCGATTCGTGCGACGTGCCTCTGCAGGAACCGTTCGGGTGGTGCTCGAATTGCGCAGCTGCCTATTGCCTCGACTGCGGTCGCCGGCACTTTTGCCAGCCCTCGTGCCGGGAAAGCGGCTGTCTGGCTGGGCTGTGCGTGCGGCTTGTCCGCGACGGACGGCTGTCGACGGAGTGGGGTCTGGCGAATAGCTAACGAGCCGAAAGGACGGCTTTCAGAGGGACCTCGCTTTACCTTGCAGGCTATGCTTTACCGCATTAGGAGGTAAAGCAGATGGCGGAGTACGTCGCGAAGCTCAGCAGCAAGAATCAGGTCACCATTCCGGCGGAAGCGAGAAAGGCACTGGGCGTTGGAGCCCATGACCGGGTCGCATTCGTCGTTGCCGATGATGGCTCCGTGCGTGTGCAGAAACCACGAAATGCGTTTCTGTTGCTGGCCGGATCGTTTCCCGCAATGCCCGGCGTGTCAGACGACCTGCGTCAGGAGATTCATGAGGCAACGGAAGAGGAGATCAATCGTCGTCATCCAGAATGGCGCAAGCAATGATTCCGCTTGATGCCAGTTTCGCCACTGAGCGCGTTACCTACAATGCTATTCTTTACCGATTGTAGGAGGTAAAGCAATGTTCGGAATTGTGACTAAACTTAGCAGCAAGAATCAGGTGACGGTTCCCGTTGAGATCCGAAAGGCTCTGGGAGTCAAAGCGCATGACAACATCGAATTTATCGTCAATGACCAAGGCGCAGTAGAGCTGCAACAGCCGAAGTACACACTGGAGTCTGTGCTGGGATCGGTTCGCGGGCTTCCAGGTGAGTCGATCGACCTCGATCGTGAAATCGAAGAGGCTGTCGCCGATGAGATGGCCCGGAAATATCCTCACGAGCGTCGCGGCTAATGCTGCTTCTCGATGCCAACGTATTCCTCCGGGCAATTGTTACAACAGACAGTCCCCACCTCCAGCGATTTGAAAGCGTAGCGCAGAAAATATTTGTCGATATCGACGAAGGAGTCTACGAGGCCGTCGCATCTGATGCTGTCATTGCTGAGGTCGCCTACATCCTGACTGCCCGAGCTCACTACGCTCTACCAGTTGACGAGGCGGCCGGGAGACTCAAAGTGCTGCTGGGCCTGCGAGGTCTGAAGGTGAGTCATCGAAGCATCATCTTACATGCTCTTGATCTTTGGGCAGCACGGCCAAAACTGGGTTTTGTCGATGCGCTTGTCGCATCTCAGGCGCAGCATCTGGATGTTCAGCTTGTCACGTTCGACTCAGATTTCGACGGAATAGATGGTGTTGAGCGGTGGCATCGGCCAGAGCAGGCAGGTTCAGATGAATAGCTCACTTTTCGACCTCACTGGCAAGACCGCGCTCGTGACCGGCGCGTCTCGCGGAATCGGACGGGGCATCGCGTTGCGACTGGCGGAGGCCGGAGCGAGCGTGGTCGTGAACTATCACGATCCTGGTGAACTTGAACTGGGTCGGGACAACGTCGCCGATGCCTCAGAGGTGGTTTCGACCATCGAGGCGGCGGGTGGCCGGGCAGTGGCGATCGAGGCCGATGTGTCGAGTCAGGAAGCCGTTGACCGAATGGTCAGCCAGACCGCGGATGCTTTCGGCGGGCTGGATATCCTCGTGAACAACGCGGGGATTTGTCCATTTCATGAGTTTCTCGACATGCCGCTGGCGCTCTGGCAGAAGGTGATGGACGTCAATCTGACCGGCGCGTTTCTCTGCTCGCAGGCAGCGGCGCGGGTGATGGTCGAGCAAGGCCGGGGTGGGCGCATCATCTCGATCAGTTCGATCAGCGCCTCGGTGGGCGGATCATTGCAGACGCATTACACGCCGACGAAGGCAGGGATTCACTCGCTGATGCAATCGCTGGCGATCGTTCTCGGTCCGCATGGCATCACGTGCAATTCAGTGGCGCCCGGCGGTGTGGCGACTGATATCAACAAGGAAGACTTTGCCGATCCGGAGAAGGTGGCGCGCATCCGGCAACGGGTTCCGTTGGGGCGAGCGGGAACGCCGGACGACATCGCTGGACCGGTTGTCTTTCTCGCTTCCGATGCGGCGCGCTACGTCAACGGCGCGTCGGTGCTGGTCGATGGCGGCATGTTCGTCAATTTGCAGTGACGGCGCCGTTCCTCACCGCCCAGTCGACTTTCCGGAGCCCTGCGATCACATCATCCGCATCAGCCGAGGTCCATTGCTCGTCGAGCGAGATGACCAGCAGGTGTTCCCTGACCCGTTCGAACGTGGGGCAGAGCCCCGGTCCGTAGCGAACCTCGTCGTCGCGAAACTCCGACCGGAACGGGAATCCGCTCGACCCATACGTCGAAGCCTCGGTGAACACCGGCCAGGTGTAGAGCGGACTGACATAGCGTGGCCGAAAGGGGATGCCTTCCGCGGACAGGGCGTCGGTGAGCCAATCGACATCGACTTCCGGATCGGCCCAGAGGTGCAGAATCCAGTAGGCGGACAATGACTGCACCGGCGTGCTGGGCGCCCGCACGATCGAGAGTTCGGAGATCCCGTCGAGAATAGCCTGGGCAACTGAACGGCGGCGGGCCACATTCTCCCGAATCCGACCCAGGCCGACGAGCGCAACGGCGGCAGACAACTCATCCAATCGGTAGTTCTGTCCCAGAAAGAGACTGAATCGCTGCGCGCCGTCGCGGGGCCACGCCTTGTCGGCGAACAGTCTCGCTCGGGCGGCGAAGGCGTCGGACGATGTCAGCACCATCCCTCCCTCACCTGCGTTGAGATGCTTGGTGCTGTTGAGGCTGAAGCAGGCGAGATCACCGAAGGTCCCAGCCAGCTGTCCATTCCACTCGCCGAGCTGCGACTGCGCGCAATCCTCGATCAGCGGGATTCCGTGCCGGTCAGCGACGTCGCGAAGTGCGTCGACGTCCGGAGGCGCTCCAAACGGATGAACGGCGATGATGCCCTTGGTTCTCGGGGTGATTCGAGACTCGACGCTCGCAGGATCGAGGCCAAGGGTTTCGGGATCGAGATCGGCGAATACCGGGATTGCGTTCTGCCAGAGGACGCCCAGGACCGTTCCGAAATCGCTGCAGGGAGTGGTGATGAATTCATCTCCCGGCTCTGGGTCGATGGTGGCCACGGCCGTATGGACCGCTGCGGAGCCGGATGACACGGCGATCGCATGCGGCACCCCGTACATCTCAGCGAATGCTTGCTCCAGCTCTTTGACCTTTGAACCTTCGTGACGGCCGAGCTTGCCCGAACGTATCACGTCGCTCAGCGCCGCGATCTCTGGTTCTCCCATCTCGCGGCTGCTCATGCTGGTCGTGCCCGGCATGGGGCTGGTGCGCACCGGAGCGCCGCCCTGAATAGCAAGCACTGCTTCTTGTACGACCATAGTGATTTTCCCTCTCGTCAATGATTGGATATCAGAGTCCAGATTCTGGTGTTCCGATCGAGCAACCGCACAGACTCGTCTGCTCGTTGCGGTGGTCGATGTCGTAGCGCTGATGTTTGCCTACTCTCGGCCGGATCGGTTCCGGCTCGTCATCTCGCATCCGTTCGAGCTTGAAAAAGACGGGACGGAACCCGTCGGTACAGCAGGTGACGAAGACTCCCTCCTTTACACCGAGGAAGTTTCCGCCCCGCGCGAGTGTCAGCACGTACTTCTGAATGTCGGCCCACGCCCAGCTGCAAAAGCCCAGTGGGATGTTTGCGCCGCGAGAGACGAATTCGTGGCCTTCGATCAACCGCTCGCATGGTTCCCAAACGGTGTCGGCGTAGGCCTCCAGGAAATCAACATTCTGCGATCGCCGAAGTACTGTGATACGCACTCTTGCGTTCATTTCCGCTCCTCCTATCGCCTCGAGTTGGTGCGAGGATCAAACGCATCTCGCAGGCGGTCTCCAAGAAGATTGATCGACAGGACAGTCAGGACAATGCAGAGCCCGGGATAAACCGCCAGCTCGGGCGCGATGAAGATCATCATCTGAGCGTCTGCCAACATGTTTCCCCAACTGGCCTGGGGTGGGCGCACGCCGATTCCGAGGTAGCTGAGCGCAGATTCCGTCAGCAATGCCCAGGCGAAGGCTAATGTGGTGGCAACGAGCAGCGTCGGGAACACGCCTGGCAGGATGTGCCGAAGCATGATCCGCCGCTCCGGGGCTCCGGAAGCCCGTGCCGCCTGGACGTACTCGCGATGCCGGAGAGAAAGCGTTTCGCCGCGCACAATCCGCGCCGGATACATCCATTGCAGCAGGGCGATGATCACGATCAGTTCCGGGATACTCGGAGTTGTCATGGCGGCAATCACCAGGACGATGAACAGGCTCGGCAAGGCCATCATCGTGTCGGTGAAGCGCATAAGTAGCTCATCTACGAAGCCACCCCGGAACCCGGCGATCATGCCAACGATCAGGGAGAGGACTGCCGTGATGGCAGCAGCGAGCAGCCCAATCGCGATCGATACGCGCGTACTGTGTATGAGTCTCGACGCCACGTCGCGCCCAAGATTGTCGGTTCCAAGTGGGTGCTCACGCGTTGGTCCGGAGAGCACATGGCGAAAATCCATGTCGTTGGGAGGGTGGCCGATCAGGCTTCGCTCGATTGGTCCGGCCAGCGCTCCCACTAGGCAGACTGCCGCCAGGAATGCCGCGGACAGCATCAGCAGCTTGTCCCGAGTCAGCGCCGACCACCGTCTCCGCCTCGTGACGATGGGTGGTCGATGCGCGTCGGAGCGATCGATTTCCAGCGCAGCGGTGTCAGCCATGATGCCGCAACCGGGGATCGATGAGCTGATATGAGAGATCGGCCACGAGGCTCCCAACCATCGTGAGGAGTCCGATCAGCAGCACGGACGCCATCACGACCGGATAGTCGCGATCGAGCGATGCCTGCAGTGTCAGGGTGCCCATGCCCGGCCATCCGAAGACGTTCTCCACGATCACGGCGCCGCCGACCAGATAGGGAAGTCGCATTCCGAGAATCGTCACCACCGGAAGAAGGGCATTCTTCATCACATGACGAGACATGACCGTTCGGTGCTTCAGTCCTTTCGCCTTGGCGGTCCGGACATAGTCTTCGTAGAGAACCTCGATCACACTCGAGCGAACGAATCTCACCAGTGTGGCCATCTGTTCCGCACCGATGACCAGCGCCGGCAGGAGAAGATGCTTGCCGAGATCGAGCCAGGAACTCTCGGCATTTCCCGATCGACTGCCGCCGGCCGGGAGCACACCGAGCCAGACGGCTCCGACCAGAATGGCCATGATGGAAAGCCAGAATTGTGGAATCGATACCCCCAGCAGCCCGATTGTCGAAGCGATTCCATCCCAGATGGATCCTCGCCGGTACCCAGCCAGCAACCCCAATGGGATCGCAACCAGCGAAATGAGAGACCCGGCCACCATGAGCAGCACCGTGTAACCGAGCCGTTCAAAAACGAGATCCGCGACAGGTTTTCCGTTCACAAAGGAATTGCCGAAGTCCAGACTCAGAACTCGGTTCAGCCATACGCCGTACTGGGTGAGGATCGAGTCGTCGAGATTGAAGTACTCGCGTAATGCCTGCTCCTGCTCCGCCGTCAGACTTGCGCCAGTGGCGGGATTGATCCGCGACGCAATGGGGTCTCCGGGAGCTATCCGGATAACCACAAACGCCAGGACCGTGAGAAAGAGCAGCTGGGGTCCGAGCAACAGAAGTCTGCGGCGAAACGCTGAACTACCCACGACTGTGCACGATGATCATGGTCTGGCTACCTGTCACCCGTCTCGATCCGTCGAACCGCGGGGACCGGCGCCACGCCGGTCCCCAACGTCCGAAGAGGCTATTCCGAGATGGTCCACCAGTAGGCGTTTGCGTAGAAGTCGCCAATGGGGTTGTAGGTGGCGTTGACGCCGTCTCTCATGATGATGCCGCGATCCTGCCATGCAATCCAGAGCGTCGCCAGTTCCTCTGCGAGCTTCGTCTGAATCTGCGAGTAGATGCCGGTGCGAGTTTCGGCGTCAAGAGCGACCCGGCCGGCCGCGAAGAGCTCATCCACCTCGGCATTCGAGTAGCCGGAGCCGTTCAGACCGCCACCCGTTGTGAAGTTGCCTGCCATCCCATCAGGATCGAATCCATATGCCCAATCCATGACGCCGGCATCGAAATCGCCGACGATGTAGCGGTCCCACCAGGAGGCCCAATCGGGCGCGACGTCGACTGTGACATCGATTCCGAACGATCGCCAGCCCTCTTCGAGAGCCAGGTTTGTGTTGAAGATCACGGGATTCGGCTGATAGGCCATCAGCGTCAGACTCGCGGGGCTTCCGTCCTTCTCCCACGCCCCATCGTCGTTGCGAGTCCAGCCGGCTGCTTCCATCAGCGTCGCAGCGGCGTCCGTGTCGAATGGATAGACAGGGACGTCTGCTTCGAAAAACGCATCGTCCGGAACGAGGGGACCCGACGCAACCGAGGACATGCCCGGGTTGATCGCGCCGAGAATGCCCTCCCTGTCGATTGCATGGAGCAGCGCCTTCCGTACATTCACGTCACCGAGCATCGGGTGGCGATGGTTGATTTCACAGCTCAGCCAGCCAAGCGATTGGGCGGTGTCGATGTGGAATCCGTTGCCGTCGAGTCCGGCCTGCGTCAGCGGTTCGAGCCGAGTCAGGTCGATGTCGCCGGCTCGAAGCTTTGCCGAGCGGGCAGCAGCATCCGCGGCGGACGAGAACGCGATACGCCCAACGCCCGGTGGCTCACCCCAGTAGTCCGGGTTGGCTTCGAGCGTGAAGAACTCGGCGTCGTGCTCCGCAACGACGAAGGGACCAGTACCGACGGGGAAAAGTCTGAACTCGGTTGTGGCGAGGTCGGCGCCCTCCAGGAGATGCTTCGGCACGATGCCAAACCGGCTCAGCGATTTCAGAAACACTGCCGACGGCTCAGACAGCGTCACCACAAATTCGGAGCTGGACGGTGTGTCGATCGAAGAGATGAGCGCCACTGCAACTGAACCCACATACGGGGTTGTTGGATCCATCACTGTCTCGAAGGTGAATGCGACATCTGCCGAGGTGAAGGGAGTTCCGTCGGTGAAGTTGGTCTGCCGCAAGGAGAACGAGTATGTCAGACCGTCTTCGGAGGTCGTCCAGGTCTCGGCAAGACCTGGGAGAAGCTCATTCCAGTTCTCTCTGCTGTAGATGACGAGCGGTTCGGTAATGAAGAGATCGATGCCTTTGGCATCGGACAGGGTGAGCGGATTGAGGTCGTCCCAGAAGGGCGACTCTCCAACCAGAATCTGACCGCTCCCGGCATCCTGAAACGCCGCGTTCGGCGAAGCACTGGCGCCACTTCTCAAGGCGATGCCTGCCGTCAGTTGTGCAGCGATCCCTGTGGCGATGAAGGATCGTCTGTTGGATACCCATTCGATGCGTTCGGATGATCGCATTTCAACCCACCCCTCTTCATACATGACAAGACGAACGAAAGCGTGTGGTTCTCAGGTGCTGAAAGAGGTTGCCACCCTAACGGAGCTGCGCCTCCTCGACCAATGAATTGGTCGCTCGTGAGAATCGATGGCTTCGCAAAAGGTCGCGAAGTCGATCCGCATCACGTTCCCGGATCGCTTCGATGATTTTCCGATGCCCAGGGAGATCGGAAGAGTCGGCGTCGATGAGAAGCGTGGGATCGAGCTCGGAAATTGACGAATGGAGGTATCCCAGTACCAGACGCTGACCGGCGCTGACAAGAAGCTCATTGTGCGTGCAGCGCAAGAGCGCTTCGTGAAAGGCGACGTCGTCGGCGCCGATAGGCTGGCCTGCGTCCAATCGGTCGCTCATCGAGGTCAGAATAGATTCGAGTCTCGTGATGTCATCCGGCGTCGAACGGAAGACGATCAGCTCTGCCAGGCCGGCCTCGAACACAGTTCTAGCCTCCAGGCTCTCCTCCGGTGTTCGGGCCGAAGTTCCATCCAGGTGATCAACCAAGAGGCCAAGTTCTTTTGGAGAAGGACGGGTGGCGAGGATGGTCCCTCGCCCATGAGACACCTCGACGATACCCAGCCACTGAAGCTGCGCAATTGCCTCCCGAACCACATTCCTGCTCACCGCAAATGTGTCTGCAAGCTCTCGTTCACTCGGCAGCCGGTCGCCAATCTGCATCCGGCGCTCGACGATATGCGTGCAGAGAGACATCGCTATTTGGGAGGAAAGACGTTGCTTTCGTGCCGGCTTCACAACTGCCTCGTGCGGATCGGTATACTGGTACTATCTGAGGACCAGTTTAAGGAGCGGAAGTCCGACTGTCAAATCTGGGCTTATTTCCACCATGATTTCGGCGGTCAGTCAACCGAATCCGTTGCTCGCCTGGCACCCTGAATGATCAGCAAGGCGCTCGCTATGAGTGCAACCGCTAGTCCAATGCCCAGCACGGTGTAGCCTGCCGCGGCGATCATGATCCCGCCGACAATGCCACCAGACGCCGACCCGATGCTGACCACGGTGGAGTTGAGCGACATTGTGGTTCCCTGACCGACCGGGGTCATGGTGGTCAGCAGTGTCGTGAACATGACCCAGGCAAAGGATGAGGAAAGGGTCACACCGCAAACGCCTGCGATGACCAGCCAGGGCATGGATGCGGTCGTCATCGACAGCAGAACGGTCAGGCCGGTAATCAGGGTCATCACTGAGGCGAATACGGCGAGCGATGTCGATCCTCGCCGCCTTCCAGCTATAAGACTGCCGAGCAAATAGCCGACTCCGCTCACCATGTAGACCAGTCCGATTTGCCGGGTGCTGAAGCCGACTTCGTCGGCGAGGAACGCCCCGAAGTAGGTCAGGAACCCCAGCCAACCGACACTTCTCAGGAACGTGGCCCCGTACAACCTGACCATTTCGGCGTCGGCCAGGAGTGGCTTGTAGGCGGAGACGACAGACCCGATCGAAACGCGTGCATCGCTATCCCGTTTGGCATCGTCGGGCATCGCCCACAGGACGTACACCGAAACGATCAGCGCAATGGCGCCACATACCAGGAAAACGCCACGCCAACCGATCCAGGCCGAAGCGGTGGTGAGAATGGGAATACCGAGTATTGTCGAGCTTGAGAACGCGGCGACGGAGTAGCTGATCGCCTTGAGCCTCGCTTCACCGGCGAAGGCATTGGCCGCCAGCGCGAGGGGCAATCCGGAGAGCGTGCCACCGGCGATACCGCCCGGGATGCTCGTCGCCAGCAACATGGGGTACGACTGAGCGGCCGCCACTGTGAGAAATGAAACAGCCAGCGCAACCATGCCCAGGGTGATCAGCCGCCGGTAGCCATAACGGTCAGCGATCGGGCCCGCCACCAGGGCCAGACTGGCACTGAGGAGCAGGCGCAAAGTGACCACCTGGCCGAGCGCGGGCGTCGACGTGCTGAGATCCTTTTCCAACTCCGAGAAGAATGGCGCCAGCGAGGAATACATCAGGGTCGACATGAATGCCGTGGCGATGAGGGCATGCAGGAGACGACGCCCTTCAGCAAGTGTCGTATATGGTTGGGCTGTCGCAGTCTCGATATCTGATGAGGCGGTTGTCATTCAACGGATCATACGCGAGGTATCGTGAACAACCCCGAGTACGCCGGCGGCGCTGATCCTGCGACTGCGTCCGCAATGCAACCGGAGAGCGGTTGATCTGCTATCCGCCCTGCTGCGTGCGGAGTCGTGGATTGCCGACTTCGTCCAGTCCGAGATGGACGAGGAAGAGCGACAGGAAGAGGACGATCAGGGTAATCACCGGGGTCAACCACCACCACCACAAGTTCTGGTACATCGCCTGCGCGTTCAACGCCCGGTAAATCATGACGCCGACCGTCATTTCGCGAGATGGACCGAGCCCGATGATCGAAAGCGCGGACTCCGCCAGAATCGCGGCGATGAAGGCATTGAGGAAGTTGGCGCCAAGCCACGCCATCATGTGTGGCAGCAACTCGCGCAATATAATCTCCAAATCCCGCATTCCTGAGAGTTTGGCGACGCGCACGAACGGCCGTTCCCGCAGGCTGAGCGTCTGTGAGCGCACGGCTCGCGCAGGCCAGGCCCAGGCGAAAGCGCCGATGATGATCGCCATCTGCACCACCGTCACTCCCTTGAGCAACGAGGCGATGAGGATCAGAAAGAGAAGTGACGGAATAGAGAGAAAGATGTCGACGATGATGCGGAGCACCGAATCGATGCGTCCGCCGAAATACCCGCCAATGAGTCCCACCAGGCCGCCAATCGCCGTGCCGATGGTTGCGGCGACGAGACCGACGAGAATGGAGTTGGGAACGGCCTCAGTCCATTGGACGGAGATGCTCTGGGCCAGGCTCGTGGTGCCAAACCAGAGTGCCGGTGGATCGAGACTGGGTGGAGCCTTCTGGGGGTAGGCGCCGGTGCGTCGCATCGCCGGCTCGACGAACTGTGCTCCAATAAGCGCAGCAAGCAGAATCGTCAGAAAGATCACTGATCCCCAAACAAATTTCCGGTTCTCACGTAAGGATGAGATAACGCTCTGGCGTTCGATCAGAACCTGGGGTTGTTCGGCGGCAGTCGCGACAGACACGTTATCCTCCGTCTCCGCCATAGCGAATGCGTGGGTCGATCAGGGGATAGATTAAGTCGATCGCCAGATTTGCAATCGACACTGAAACAATCAGCAGCAATACCGTGCCTTGAATCACGGGAAAATCAAGCGCCAGAATCGAGTTGTACGTCACGTAACCAAGACCAGGGTAGGCAAAAATAACTTCCGTAATCAATGCGCCGCCGAGAATGTGCCCGAACGACAGCGCCAGACCCGTTGTCTGCGGCAAGAGGGCGTTGCGAAACGCGTACGCCCAGAAAATTCGCCGGCGCGGCAATCCGCGGGCCTCCGCCCAGAGGATGTAATCCTGCCCCTGTTCGGAGATGATCAGACTGCGCATGCTGAGGAACCACCATCCGAGCGAGACCAGAATGATGCTCAGCGCCGGGAGCGCCCCGTGTTGAATAACGTCTTTGGCGAAATGCCACGACCACTCGGGATTAGCGCCGAGTGTATAGGCGCCGGAAAGGGGGAAGACCGCCCACCGGTAGGCGAACAGGAAGACAAGAAGAATCGCCAGAATGTAGTAGGGCGTGGTGTAGAGCACGAGCGCAATCGGCACAAAGGCGTTCAGCACTCGTGATTTGCCGCCAGACCAGCCAACAAGCGCACCAAGCAGCGAACCGAGCAACCAGCTGACGAGGGTGGTGAAGGTCAGAAGACCGATCGTCCAGGGAAGCGCCTGCTTCAGCAGGAATGTGACACGGGTCGGAAAACTGGCAATCGAGTATCCCAGATTGCCTTTGAACAACTCTCGCCAGAATGAGACATATTGATCGAAGGTGCTTTGATCCAGTCCGAAGCGGGAGCGCCATTCCGCAACGAGCTGCTCACTGACGGAGCCGCCGCCCACTCCGGCCATTTTGGCGTACACGGAGGACAACGGATCACCTGGCAACCAGCGGGGCACGAGGAAAACGATCGTTACCGCCAGAAAAACAGTGATAAGAAAGACAAAAATCCGGTTGACCAGGTATTTCCAGAAAGCCACGGTCAGCGCCCTTGTCGATTAGCGGCCACCGGCCGCGCCCGATGCGCTGGAGCGCATAAGCGCGACCGGTGCCTACTCCCGAGTGACTAGCTGCCGGCGGGGGTCAGACCGCCTACCCACTCACCGGTATCGGTGCTGGGGTAGCCATTCAGAACCAGATTGAAATTCGCCCACCAACTGACCGGCATATTCCATGGATCAGCCGCAGTCGGCCAGCCTTGCCAGTAGGTGCCGTTGAATGGCACCAGAGCCGGGGCCTGGACGAGTGGGATCACCGGCAGGTCAGGAACCCAGATAGCCATGGCCTGCTGGAAGAGCGGAATCAGCGCTTCCTGATCGTCCGGCGGCGTCGCGAGCATCTGATCGACGATGGCGTCGAACTCAGGATTGTTGTAGCGGAACGAGTTGCGCTCGTACCACGGCGCGTTCTCGCCCAGGGGGACATAGAACTTGCTGTGGAAGAGCTCGAGGTTCTCAGCCAGATAGCCGGGGCAGAACGCCTGGAAGGAGATGTCGTAGTCGCCCGTGAGCAACAGTGGCTCGCGAGCGGCGGAAGTCATCTGCTCGACCTGGACATTGACTCCACCAGCGCTCAGCTGATCGGCAACGACCTGTGAAACGTTCACGTCCTCGACCGAGTCGGTGTTGACGGTGTAGCGGAGGGTGATGTCACCCGGATCCACACCCGCCTCCTCGAAGAGGGCCGCGGCGCGGTCAGGATCGTAGCTGACGGGATTCTCGGCATAGATATCGGCAACGGCATCCATGTACGGCGTCATGGCGTCATAGCTCGGCCAAACGCCCTCGGCAGGGATGGTCGTACCCTCATAGGCCAGCTGGACGATGGAATCACGGTCGATCAACGAAGAGATCGCGTGCCGCACCAGCGGATTATCGAGAGGCGGATGTGCATTCTGAATCATCAGCGCGCGCGGGCAGGGATCCGCCCAGGCGTACGGAAGTTCGTTTGTCCATGCGGTGACCGCAGGATTGTCGCTGGCAATCTGCTGGAACGTTCCGGCCGACAGAATGCCGATCGTGGCGACATCGAGCTCATTGGAGGCCAGGGCGAGGGCAACAGTCTGCTCATCGCCGAGGTAGACGAACTCGACTCGCTCCGGAGCCGGCGTGTGACCGAGCACCGTTGATCCCCAGTAGTCTTCGTCACGGTTGTAGACGAGACCATTCTGGGACGCGCTGTCGAGAACATATGGGCCGGTGCCGATCGGGTTCGAATTGAGGAACGCGAGCGGATCGGCTTCAGATTCCCAGATGTGCTTCGGAAGAATCGTCAAACCACCCCAGATTTGCACTGCCGAGAAGGCTTCGCGATTGAGATGGAAGCGCGGGCTGGGAGTCGTCAGATTGTAGACGGCTGTCAGAGGATCGGGCGCCTCAACAGATGAAACTGCACCGGACGCTTCGGCCGACCACTCCATGCCCGGGTTGGCACGCAGGAGATCGTAGGTGAAGACGATGTCTTCGCTGGTGAACGGCTCACCGTCGCTCCAGGTCACCCCATCGCGAAGATGAACGGTCAGCTGGCTGTAGTCGTCGTTGTACTCATAGCTTTCCGCCAGCCAGGGGGTGAACTCACCTGTTTGCAGGTTGTTGTAAAAGAGATACTCGTAAACGACCTGGTGGAGACCGGTGTCCGACCGGCTTTGACCAGCGTAGAGATTGAGGTTGGTTGGGTCGGCCAACTGCCGGCCAATTGCCACACGGAAGGTTTGTTCGCGCGAGACTTCGGCATCCTGCGCGGCGAGCGCCGGCGCAATCGCGGAAATCCCAAGCATGATGGCAAGCAGCGTGACGATCCATAATCGTCGCTCTTTCATGCATTACCTCCAAGCGCTGTCCATCCAGCACTGCTACACAACAAGACCGTTCACGATCCGTTGTCATTCAGGTGGGCGGGCTCCCTCGCCGCGCCGGACCTCATGAGGTGAACGGTTCTCTAGACCGTGGACTGTGGCCTCCTTTCTTTGCGATCAATGTCCATTCTGAACCACGTTGGCTCCGATTTCCAGCGAAGCAGTGTCGGTGAAGGGGGCATATGCGCCCTCGGGATCATCGACTCCTTCGCCCCACTGCTTGGTGGGATCGGCTTGAGGAATTGAAGAGATCAGAAGTCTGGTGTATGGATGTTCAGGATGCTTGACGACCTTCTCGGGGTCACCTTGTTCAACCACTTTGCCCTTGTTCAGGACGATGATGTGGTCGCTGATCTGGTAGGCAGTGGCCAGATCGTGCGTGATATAGATCAATGAAATGCCAAAGTCGTTCTTCAGCCTGAGCAGGCTGGCCAGAATCGTGACTCTCAGAGATGCATCGACCATGGACACCGGCTCATCTGCCACGATGATGCGCGGCCGCAGCAGAAGCGTGCGCGCGATCATCGTGCGCTGCCGCTGCCCACCACTCAGCTGATGCGGAAACCGGCCCAGCGTGTCCTGCGGCCGAAGCCCAACCGCGAGCAGCGCTTCATCGATCATCTTCTGCGTTTCGGCCGAAGACGATGCCATCTTGAATTTCTTGACCGGTGTTTCCAGCACGTGATCGACCTTGTAGAACGAGTTGTAAACGCCGTAGGGATCCTGGAAGATCGCCTGAACCTCGCGGCGAAAAGTACGTCGCTCTGCGCGGTCGAATTTGGCGATGTCCTTTCCTCTATAGAACACATTTCCGGAGGTCGGGCGTTCCAGTCCAAGGAGGATATTGGCCATCGTGCTTTTACCGCTGCCACTCTCACCGACGACAGCCGTGATGGTGGCAGGGCTTTCTATGACGGAATAGCAGAAATCATCGAGCGCGGTGACGGTTCTCTTGTTGAACGCCCCACCGCCACCGTAGACCTTGGTCACGTTGCGGAGCTCGATCAACGGCGCCTGGGCCGCTGGTTGTGGGCCGACGTCACTCATCGCGCAGCGGCAAGGGCCGCAACCTCCTCGCCAGCTTCCTCGATGACTTCCATGAACCGCGTCGAGCGATCGAAGGTCGGCAGGCTTTCCATCAGCTCCCGGGTGTAGGGGTCCCGCGGATTCTTGAAAACCTGGTGCACTTCCCCATCTTCCAGGATCTTTCCGCGACGCATCACCGCGATTCGCTGGGCGAACTGGGCCATCAGACCCATGTCGTGGCCGATCAGAATAACCGAGGCGCCGATATCGTCCTGCACTTTGCGCAACGTTTGCATGACTCTGCGCTGGACAACCACATCGAGAGCGCTGGTCGGTTCATCGGCGATGATGACCTTCGGCTTGAGACTGATAGCGGTGGCAATACAGACCCGCTGTTTCATGCCTCCGCTCAATTCGTGCGGGTAGAGATCGGCGACGCCTGGTTCGAGGCCCACGGCAATGAGCAACTCGCTGATCCGGTCCCGAGACTCGGTTTTGGAGAGTTCCTCGCCATGGGCCTTCAGGCCATCGGCCATCTGACTGCGGACCTTGATCACTGGATTGAGGGAGTTCATCGCTCCCTGTGTGATCATCGCCACATCTGCGAGCCGCTTCTGGCGCATCTCTTCCTCGTTGAGGGCGAGCAAGTCAACGCCGTCCAGGAACACATGCCCACCGACGATCTGACCCGGCGGCTTGATCATGCGCATCACAGCCTGGGCAATGGTCGACTTGCCAGAACCCGACTCGCCTATCAATCCAAGGCGCTCACCTGCATCAAGCGTCAGGCTCACATCATCAACAGCGCGAACGACGCCCGATCTGGTCGGGTAATGAACTTCGAGATTGATGATTTCCAGAACTGGTCGCTTCGCCGCCATCTGACTCATCTGCGGAGACTTCGAAGCGCGGGATTGTCGGCAAAGATGCCGGCGCTCATGCGCTCCGCACCGGAAGATCGTTTCGAATCGTTACCGCGTGAGTCTATGCCGAATGCCTGTTCATGTCAAAAATTGCCGCCATTTCAGGGCAAAAATCACAAAGCTGCCGGGATGCGCTTTCCCTGTATGATCCATGCATGGTGGAGTCCAGCTTTCCGATTCAACAGGAGCGCGACCATCTTCATGGTCTTAGCGACGCCGAGGCGAAGCGGCGTCGCGCCGCCGGTCAAGGCAATCAGACCCGCGCGACCTCCAGTCGCACCTACCGGGACATTGTCCGGGCAAATCTCTATACGTTTATCAACATCACGCTGATTGGCATCGGCATTCTGCTGATTCTGCTCGGACGTCCGCGCGACGCCATTCTCTCCTCCGGTCTGGCGGTGATCAACGCAATCGTCGGCATCATCCAGGAAGTCATCGCCAAGCACCGGCTCGACAAGATCTCGCTGCTGACCAGACCGACGGCACGGGTGATTCGTGACAGTCAGGAACGCACCGTCGACCCGTCCGAGCTTGTGCTCGGTGACATCCTTGTTGTCGGTCCCGGTGATCAGGTGATGCTCGATGGCGCTGTCGTCGCCGGGCAGGGAATGTTCGACGAATCGCTGCTGACCGGCGAGCAGGATCATGTCCGCAAAGAGCTCGGCGACGAGCTTTTCGCCGGAACGTTCTGCGTGTCCGGAAGACTGACCTTCGAGGCGCAAAAAGTGGGCAGCGACACCCTGGCAGGGTCGATGACGGAAGGTGCCAAGGCGTTTACGACCTCGATGACCCCCTTGCAGCGCGATGTGAACATCATCATTCGGGTGCTGCTGGCGATTGCAGTGTCGATGCTGACGCTTGGTCTGCTCAGCTCGCTGATCTGGGACGTGCCATTCGAGGACACCGTTATCGCCTCGGCGGTAATTCTGGGCATCGTGCCGTCGGGGTTGTTCCTGATGATCACCGTTACCTATTCAATGGGGGCGGTGCGGCTGGCAAGTCAGGAAGCCCTGGTGCAACAGGTCAACGCGGTTGAGTCATTGAGCAATGTCGATGTCTTCTGCGCGGACAAGACCGGCACCCTGACAACCAACCGGCTGCAGGTCGCGGAGGTGCGGCCTGTCGGCGTGAGCGACATCGAGCTGGCGGAGATGATCGGCGCGTTCGCGGCAAGTGTGACAAGCCAGAACGCCACAAGCCGGGCGCTCGCCGCATCCTCTCCTCGCGAGGCGCTCCCGGTGGCCTCGGAGATTCCTTTCTCGTCCGAACGCAAGTGGAGCGCCGTGGCCCTGGACGGTTCCGGCAAGCACGGCGTCTTTGCGCTCGGGGCGCCAGAGTTTCTCTGCAAGCATGTCCAGGCGGATTCCAGTTGCACACCTCCCGGCGAGTGGTACCAGCGTGGTCTGCGAGTGCTGCTGTTCGCATACAGCGAGTCGCTGACCCACCTCGACGACGATGACCCAGCGCTTCCGGCCGACCTGAAACCAGCCGGCTGGATCGCGATGGCGGACGAGCTCCGCCCGAATCTTGGTGAAACGCTGGAGAGCTTTCGGAAAGCCAATGTGCGGCTGAAGATCATCTCGGGCGACAACCCGGAAACGGTGGCCGCGCTGGCCAGGCAAGCCGGGTTCTCAGAGGATGCGCGTCTGATCTCCGGACTCGAACTGGCCGAGATGGACGACGCCCAATTCAGCGAAGCGGTCGAATCGGGCGATGTCTTCGGCCGCATCACCCCGGACCAGAAGGAACGGATCGTGCAGACGTTGCGGGACCACCGCCACTACGTGGCAATGACCGGCGACGGCGTCAACGACGTACTGAGTGTGAAAAAAGCGAATCTCGGCATCTCGATGCAATCCGGCAGCCAGGCGACGCGTGCGGTGGCCGACATCATTCTGCTGAACGACTCCTTTGCCGCAGTGCCGGCGGCGTTTATGGAAGGGCAGCGGATCAGACTCGGTCTACAGGATATTCTGTCGCTCTTTCTGGTGCGGGTATTCGCAGTCGCGTTGCTGATTACCGCCGCGAGTGTGACCGGAGCGGGATTCCCGTTTGCGCCGGCGAATATGACGTTACTGACGTTGCTGACCGTCGGTATTCCGACTTTCGCGCTGGCGATTTTCGCCAAACCAGGCAGAACGATGGGCCGCATCTTCGGGCCGCTGTTGCACTTCGTATTGCCTGCCACGCTGTTGCTGCTGGTGGTTTCGCTGGCGGTCTATCTCGGTTTCTACTTCCTGCACGATGTCGATCTCGATGCGCTTCGGGCTCAAAGCAAGGCCGATTCAGCCACCCTTGCGTCAGATGCCCTGGCCCGCGACGCGTTGACCTATGTCATGGTGTTGTGTGGACTCGTCCTTGTGCCATTCGTTTCGCCACCAACGAACTGGTGGCGGGTGCAGGACGGCGACCAACTCGACTGGCGGCCATCGCTCGTAGCGTTGCTCATGCTGCCACTCTATGCGGCGATCCTGATCAATTCCTGGACGCGCGAATTCTTCGACATCGAACTCCTTCCGGCCAGCGATTACTTTTTCATTGCAGTCGCCGTGGTCATCTGGACAATCCTCTTGCGTTATGTCTGGAAGGAAAAGCTCCTCGAACGATATTTCGGCTTTTCCTGAGTCGGGATGAGGATTGCGCAATGACGCTGCCAGGCAAACACGTTGCATCTGTTCAAATTCCCACCGGCGAGGTTGTCATCCGGTATCTGCAAGAAAGCGATGCACCGGCAATGCTCGACTTCATCAATGACCTCTCCCGTGAACGAACCTTCATCCTCTTTCAGGGCGAGCAACTGACGCTCGCGCAGGAAGAAGCGTGGCTGCGAGATCGACTGTCCGAAATCGAAAACCGGAGCGGCATCAGCCTCGCGGCGTTTCACAGTCAGCAGGCCGTTGGCAGCACCGCGGTGACGCTGAAGCCGTTGGCGGAAAATCATGTCGGTGTCTTCGGTCTTTCTGTCAGCCAGTCATTTCGTGGTCTCGGTATTGGCGCCGCGCTGATCGATGCAGCGATCGCAGAATCGGTCGCCCAGCTGGAAGGGCTGCGCATTATCGAACTCAGCGTGATGTCGCCAAATCATGTCGCGCGCCAGCTCTATCGATCGCGCGGGTTCACCGAACATGGCGCGATGCCTGGAGGTGTCCGGTATCGCGGGGAGTTCGTCGACCATGTGCTGATGCATCGCCGGGTCGAACGAGCTGGATGAGATCACGGAGCGAGCGCAATGCCAAAAACCCTCCCAAATGGGAGGGTTTTTAGCAATGGCACAATCAGGCGCCGTCGACCGCGAGTATTCCTGTAGCCCATCGCCTGAGTTCGGAGGAGGTGATGGAGAAATCCGCAGCTGGCTGAGCAACCTGCAGGCCGGGAAAAGTGTGCACTCTCGTTTTCACAGTCGGCGTTGACTTGTCACACTTACGCACACAACCTACTGTGAAAACGCTGTGAAGACAATACGATGAATTATGATCGTTCGAAATGCAGAACTGGAATATTTCCAGTCCGGCCCTACGCGACACCATGGCGGACCGCGTATACGGCGACCTCGATCAGCGACGCAGAGTCGGGAAGTCCCCATTTTGCTTTGACGACGTCAATGCGATTGTAGATGCTGCTCTGGCGCACGCCATGCGTCGCCGCGATTTCCTTGACGGAGTGGCCCTGAACGATCGCCTGTACTGTGGCCAGTTGTATGTCGGAAATGGCGCTCTTCAGTTCTTCCGACCGGTCGAGAAAACCGCGATCCCAGCGTGGAGCGATCATCGCCAGCGGCAACTGATCGGCAGGCGTCAGGCGAGACCGCAGATCGAATGCGATATTCCGCAAATCCGCGAGCGCTGTTTCGAGGTCGGGACCCGCTCCCGTTTCCATCGGCGCCGGGTTCTGGACGACCCCGGCAATTAACATTTGATCGCGGATTCGTTGGTAGTCGATGCGATTGTCGGGATTTGCAATACCGATGCGCTGACAGATGCGCAGCGTTTTTTCGACGATCGAGATCGCCAGTTCCGGTTGATCGGCAAAGGCAAACCATGCCACGGTGGCTGCACCAGCCATTCCCTGCGCGACGTTGTGCCAGGTTTCACGGCTGTTGCGGCCGTGTCGCCGGACACCGGCCGCGAAGGCTTCGGAGTGGGCATCGATGGCGTCAAGAAACAGGCCCTGATGACACCGGACATCGCCGAGCGAGCGCTGCGAATTGGCATAGCCAATGGCGGCGCTTGTTTCGCGGCCGAGCACCACGGCCTCCTGCGCCAGCGCCGCGGCATGCTCGATTTGTCCGAGCTGCACTGCCGCCAACGCCAGGTTCTCAAGAATGTCGACCTGCCAGGGACGATCTTCATATTCCGGCTGGCGAAAAACGGCAAGCGCACGTGTGCTGTAGTCGACCGATTTCTCGAATGCTCCGAGGTTCAGGAAGATATAGCCGAGTATGGCATGCCCTTCAGCAATACCAGTCAGATCATGGAGCTGACTGGCGATGGCCAGTCCTCGCTCGGCCAGATCGCGCGCGCTCTCGCTGTCGCCGATGATCATCGAGAGCAGCGACGTGGCGACACACATCTTGACAAAAATCTGCGAGTACTCCTGTTCCCGGCTGTGCGGCAGATTCATCGTCGCCAGCAGCCATTTCAGCCCTTCGCTTGGCTGCATCGTCAGATACCAGAAGTCAGCGAGCACAGACGCGATGTTCTGCGCGCGGTCGACGTCCTGATCGTCGATCATCCACCTGAGCGCCTGAAGCAGATTTGCCTGTTCCAGGTACATCATCTGTTCGTGAAAGACGCCTTCACCGGTGAAGATATGCGGGTCGAATGGCGTGCGGTTGACCGAGCGGACGAGTGCCACCGCCCAATCACCGAACCGGGAGCGAAGATCGCCGAATTCACCTTCCCGTTTCGCCTCCTGAATCGCAAAGTCGCGCACGGGCTCAAGAAGCCGGAAGCGGGGGTTGTGCCGCATGCTGGTCGACACCGTGAGCAGCCGGCAATCGATAAGCGCCGTCAGCTGACCCTGCGTGGCGCCTGTCAGGTCGACCGCCGCCTCTCGGCTGAATCCCCCCGAGAACACGCACAGCCGGCGAAAGACCGACCGCAACGGCTGATCGAGCAACCGGTAGCTCCACGCAATGGTTTGCTCCATGGTGCGATGTCGTTCGGGGGCGTGCCGCCGGCCCTGAGTCAGGATCGACATCCAATCAGTCGTCTGATCGGCGATTTCTTCGATCGACAGGAGCCCGACTCGCGCGCCAGCCAGTTCCAACGCCAGCGGAATCCCATCGAGCCGCTGGCAAATGCGAATCACCGATCTCCACGATTCGTTCCAATCAACCGATGGAGCGTGCTGCAGGAAGTACTGGATGGCCGGGTATTTGTCGAAATCAACATCGCGGGAGGGTTCGAACTCGACCGGGAACTCCAGCGGTCCTACGTCAATGATCCGCTCTCCATCCAGATGAAGCGGAGCAACGCGGCTGGTGACAATGATCCGGACGCCGGGGCAATATTCGAGCAAACGCTGTAAGAATGGCGTGGCGTCGAAGAGCTGCTCGAAGTTGTCGAGCAGAATCAGCCGATCGTCGTCGCCGAGCCAGCGAATGAGATCCGTCTCGCTGTCACCAGACTTGTCCAGAATACCGACGGCGCGGCCAATCGCAGCGGCGAGAAGGGTGGGATCGCGGATCGATTCGAGACCGACGATCGTGACGCCTCTCGGCAACCAGTCTGCCAGCCGGTGAGCCAGCGCCAGACTGAGCCTGGTCTTGCCAATGCCACCAGGTCCAGCGAGCGTCAGCAGGCGAGCGTGCTGGTCGACGAGGATGCTGGTCGCCAGTTCGAGATGGGATTCCCGCCCGATGATGGGGCTGATTGGAGCCGGCAAGTGATCCGCGGAAAAGCTCGTCACACCCGTTGCATTCTTGTTGGCACGATGCATCTGACGCTGTCAGTTCCTTCTCGCTGAGAACTGACGTGGCCGGTGCGAACGATGTCAGTCTACGTGATGGCGAACAGAGGTGCGGGTTCGCCAAGTTCTTCACCGAAACTTAAGATGAAGCATACTGAAGAATTGCGTTTTCTGCTCGCTCTCTCCCCTGAGGCGTCAGCTCGAGCACTCCGGAGATCTCTTCGATCAGCCCGTGCCGGCGAGCCTGCTGAACGATCTGTGAGGTGAATCCAGGATCCCATCGCAGGTGATTTTCCAGACCGTCGATCCGGTTTTCCTCCCGCGCCACCGCCGTGCCTTCGTGGTTCAGGAGATGAATCGTGAGCATCGTCTGGCCGAAATCGAGTCTCTGCTGATGACGACGCAACAGCGACGCGACGACTCCCCGCTGCGGCGCCAGCAACAGCACCACCACGAAGAGCAGACCAACCATCGAAGCCATGGCGCCCGCGATCGAAGCATCGAGCAGATGCGCCACCCAATAGCCAAGAATCGCAGCAGTAATACCCAGCAGCACACTCAGCAGAATCATCTTCCGGAGATCGTCTGTCAGCAGATAGGCAGCGGCGGGAGGGCCGATCATCAATGCGACGACCAGAATCGACCCCACTGCGTCGAAGGCGCCGACCGCGGTAACCGACACCGAAGCCATCAATCCATAGTGGATCGCCGCTGGGGCCAGTCCAAGCGTTGCCGCAAGACCCGGGTCGAACGTAGCGATCTTGAGCTCCTTGAAAAAGAGCCGCACCAGGCAGAGATTGGCAATGAGAATCGCGCCCATGATCCACAAGCCACGTGGACCAAGATCCCAGCCCGAGACGATGACGCGGTCGAACGGGGCGAAGGCAAGCTCTCCCAGCAGCACGGCGTCGATGTCGAGGTGAACATTGTCGGCAAAACGGGAAATGAGAATGACGGCGATGCTGAAGAGCAAGGGGAAGACAAGACCGATGGCCGCGTCTTCGCGCAGCAGCCCTGTGCGCTGCAGCATCTCGACGAGCACAACGGTGAGCAGACCGACTGCGGCAGCGCCGGCGATCAGCAAGGGAGAAGTGGTGCTATCAACGAGAAAATAGGCGAGCACGATGCCGAGCAAGATCGAGTGACTGATGGCGTCGCTCATCATCGCCATCTGGCGAAGCACGAGAAAGACGCCAGGAATCGCACAGGCCGCGGCGGTCACAGCCGCGATCAGCTGGATATCGAGCTGAGCAGCGCTCATTGCTCCCTCACCAACCGGGGTCCGCCGTGTGCCGCGTCGGCTTCCTCCATTGCTTTGAGCAGGATGGCCCGGCGGCGGCGGCGGTCGAACCAGACCCAGATCAGTCCACGATTGGGGGCAATGAGCAGAGAAATGGCGACGATCGCCGTCACCACCACCACAATGGTCGGTCCGGTCGGCATCCGCTCCGTTGTGCTGCTGATTGTCGCGCCGGTGACGCCGGAAAACGCGCCGACGATGGCCGCCAGCACGACCATCACGCCGAGCCGGTCGGTCCACTGTCGAGCCGCAGCGGCCGGAGCAACGATCATCGCGCTCATCAGGACCACACCGACTGCCTGCAACCCCACAACAATGGCAATCACGATCAGCGAGGTCAGCACGACATCGAGACCGCGCACCGGATAACCGGATGTGGCGGCAAAATCCTGGTCGAAACTGAGGAGTTTGAATTCTTTCCAGAGGAACATCAGGATCGCCAGTGCGACGAACCCGAGTCCAGCCATGATCTTCACATCGCGTTCGACGAGCGTGGCGGCCTGACCGAAGAGGAATTTGTCGAGTCCGGCCTGCGACGCATCGGGTTCGTGCTGGATGAATGTCAGGAGCATCAGGCCGAAACCGAAGAAGACCGAGAGAACGAGACCAAGAGCGCTGTCGAACTTGACGCGGGACAGCCGCACGATACTCATGATCGCCAGCGTGGCCAGCCAGCCAGCGATCGCCGCTCCGGTCAGGAGAACGAGATTGTCCTTGCTGCCCGTGATCATATAGGCGATCGCGATACCCGGCAGCGCGGCATGCGACATCGCATCGCCGACCAGACTCTGCCGCCGCAGCACGGCGAAACAACCCATCGCCCCTGCAACAATCCCGAGCACTGATGCCCCGAGCGCGACGGTGCGGAGGGTGTAATCGTTGATCAAGTCGTCAAGAACGCCGGTCACCAGGGTTTCGGGCAAGAGGCAATAGGCAATAGGCAACAGGGCGTTGGCTATTGCAGAAAGGGGGTTTGAAAGAAGGTCGATCATTGGCGATTGCTAGCTCGCGTCTTCCGCAGGCAGGGTCTCGGCTGCGGTCGGCGAACCAGTTAATACCACCTCCGGGGTGCCGTTTTCCGGGTCCTGGGCGCCATTCTTGAGAATCGCAACGATGCCGCCGTAGGTCAGCCTCAGGTTTTCTTCAGTGAAGACCTCCTCGACCGGTCCGCAGGCGATCCGGCGGACGTTGAGCAATGTCACCCAGTCGAAATACTCGTTCACGGTCTGCAGATCGTGGTGCACTGCAACTACGGTCTTGCCGGTGGCGCGCAGCTCGCGAAGAATTTCGATGATTGCTCGTTCGGTGGTGGCGTCGACGCCTTGAAATGGCTCGTCCATCAGATAAATTTCCGCTTCCTGGGCGAGAGCGCGAGCCAGGAAGACCCGTTGCTGCTGGCCTCCGGAGAGCTGGCGAATTTGCCGGCCGGCGAAGCTTGCCATTCCGACTTTGTCCAGTGACTCCATCGCCTTGTCGCGCTCTTTGCGGCCCGGCCTGCGGATCCAGCCAAGCGCGCCATACTGCCCCATCTCGACAACATCGAGCACATTCGTCGGGAAGTCCCAGTCGACACTGCCTCGCTGTGGCACGTACGCAACGGCAGAGCGACGTTCCCTATACGGTCGTCCCTGGACGAGAACCTGGCCGGATACCGGTTCGATCAGACCGAGAATGCATTTGATCAGCGTCGTTTTGCCCGCGCCGTTTGGTCCGACGATCGCCATCAACACACCGGACGGCACGGTAACGTCGACATCCCAGAGCACCGGCTTTTCGTGATAGACCGCCGTCATGTCTGCGACGTCGATGGCGGGGAAAGAGCCTCGTGGTCCGTGGTCCGAAGTCCGGAGTCCGGGGTCCTCAGTTCGTGGGTCGTAGACCGTAGGCCGTGGATCGTTGCTCATCGTTGCCAGTTCCTGATTCTCATTTCCCTATTGCCCATTGCCTTTTGCCCATTGCCTCTGTCCTCAGCGCCCCGGCAATCGTGTCGATGTTGTGCGTGACCATGCCAATGTAGGTTCCTTCGAACGTTCCCGCGTCGCCCATCGCGTCGGAGAAGAGCGATCCGCCGATCTGGACGTCGAATCCGCGGTCGCGGACGGCTTCCTGCAAGGCTTCAATCGTGCGGGGAGAAACGGATGACTCGACGAAAATGGCGGGGATTTGTCGTTCGACGATGACATCGGCGAGATCCTGAATATCGCCCGCGCCCGCTTCGGTCGACGTGCTGACGCCCTGAATGCCCATCACCTCGAACCCATATGCTCGCGCGAAATAGGAAAACGCATCATGGGCCGTGATCAGCACACGTTGCTGCTCGGGAATGCTGGCCGCCTCCTGGAGAACGTAGGCATCGAGCTCGGCCAGCTGCTGCTGGTACGCGTCGGCGCGGGCAACGTAATCCTGAGCGTGGGCAGGGTCAAGACGAACGAGCGTGTCACGCACTGCCTCCACCGCAATCGACCAGAGCTCGACATCGAACCAGACATGTGGGTCGTATGCGCCAACACCTGTACCGACAACGATGCGTTGTTCGACCGGAATGCGTTCGGCAACCGCAACGGTGACGATCTGATCACCCATCTTTTCGAAGACTTCCGCCAGTTTCGCTTCCAGGTGGAGCCCGCTGTAGAAGATCAGATCGGCAGCGCCAATGCGCTCGACATCTCCTTCGCTCGCCTTGTAGGTGTGCGGATCGATCCCTGGTCCCATCAGCGTCGTGACTTCAACACGATCGCCACCGACATTCTTGACGATGTCGCCAACCATTCCGGTGGTGGCGACGATGTCGATTTGAGATTGCTCGGAGAAATCGGGTGTTGCCGCCTCTTCAACACGTCCGCATCCAGCCAGGACAAGGACCACCCCGAAGAAGGCGAACAATGGAGTTTTCGTGAATCGCATCAAGAGTTCATTCGTGAGTGCAAACGAAGAGCCATTCCACCGGAATGCTAGGACTATGACGAGATTTAGTCAAGGCTAATCATGATCGCGACATCGCTACGAGATGTAGGGAGACGGCTTGTCCGTCTCCTTGCTCATTAACAGCGGACTCGACTCCGGAAACGACCATCGCTGCCGTTGAGGAGGCGCACGAGGCGCCTCCCTACGACCAGACACGAATGGAAATCATCCAATGGCCGAAATGACGAAAACGTGAATCGCCCCTCCTCGCCCGTTGGTGCCTTACAAGCGGAGGGAGTGGCTTGGCTATGATTTCGACCAGGGAGCCGGGAATGGAGCAGAGGCGAAGGGGAAATCTGCATGTGGTCGCGTCTTGAGCAGGTGCGACAATCGCTGATCGTGCGGGAAGCGGCGCCAGATGCGCGAATTCTGCTGACGGCCCGCGGCAGCCGGGCACTGGGCGATGGGTTCGTCAGCGTTCTCCTCCCACTGCACCTGACTCAACTTGGTTTCAGCACGCTGCAGATCGGCGCTATCGCGACAACGACGTTGCTCGGTTCAGCGACGCTAACCCTGGCGATCGGCATGATTGCGATCCGGCTGCGTCTCGACCAGCTGCTCATCCGGGCCGCACTGCTGATGATGGCGACGGGCATCGGGTTCGCGCTGGTCGACAACTTCTGGCCGTTGATCGTCGTGGCATTCGCCGGAACCCTGAATCCGTCCGGCGGCGATGTCAGCGTGTTCCTGCCCACCGAGCAGGCGATGCTGACGCGCACCGTGCCAAGTGCGCGTCGCACCGATCTCTTCGCGCGCTACAGTCTGGTTGGGTCATTGATGGCGGCGTTCGGTTCGCTCATTTCCGGATTGCCGGAATGGGTTGCCAATCGCTCGTCCGTTTCGCTGGACAGCGCCATCGACGGCATGTTCCTTCTCTATGCGGGTCTTGGTTTCGTCGCGCTGCTCCTGTACACGCGCCTGACCAGCCCAGCAGAACCGCGGCAACAGGAGGCGCGAGCGCCGCTGAACGAGTCGAAATCGGTCGTCTACCGGCTGGCGGCGCTGTTCAGTCTCGATTCGTTCGCAGGAGGATTTGTCGTCCAGTCGATGCTTGCGCTCTGGCTCTTCGAGCGTTTCGATCTGTCGATCTCGACAACCGGGACGATTTTCTTCTTCACCCAGCTGCTGACGGCGTTTTCGTTTCTGGTTTCCGCACGGCTGGCGCGGCAAATCGGTCTGGTCAACACCATGGTCTTTACGCATCTGCCGGCGAATCTCTTCCTCATTGCCGCCGCATTCATGCCGCGCGTCGAGCTGGCGGTAGCCTGCCTGCTGATGCGCGCCATGCTCTCGAACATGGATGTGCCGGCCCGAACCTCCTATGTGATGGCTGTGGTCACAGCGCCGGAACGGCCCGCGGCGGCGAGCATCACAAATGTGCCGCGCAGTCTGGCTGCGGCGTTCGGGCCGTTCATCTCCGGCTGGATGCTGGGGCTCTCGACTTTTGGCTGGCCACTGGTGATCGCCGGATCGCTCAAAGCGACCTACGACCTGATCCTTCTGCGCATGTTTCAGCAGGTGAAACCACCGGAGGAAGGACAGGAGGAAACCACACCCAGAACCGGGTCATCATGAACCGGAGAGCAACCGGGCGACGACCTCCTCAGCGGACGAGGCGCGACCCCGTTCGATCAACGTGGCAAACCGTTCGGCTCCGGTGGTCTCTTCCGCACGCTGCATCGCACGGGTGTATTCCTCCTCTTCAGACGGATTGACGAACGTTCCCGCTTCGTCCCGCATCGCCATCGCTGAGCCGAAGAGCAGGACCGCGGCGTCGAACTCCACGCGATCGATCCTGATCTGAGCGAACGCTTCGAGCAACTGAACGACCAGCCAGAGATCGCCGTTCTGCCAGGCAATGTCGAGTGACTCCTTCAGGAGCTCCTCAGGCGCGGCGGGATCGCCATCGCGAGCCGGCAACTTGCCAAGACCGTAGAGGGTGACTGCTTCGTTCGCCCGGTCTCCGACATCCCGCGACAGCTGGAGCGCTTCCATCAACGTGCTCCTGGCCCCATCAAGATCACCAGCAATCTGTTGCGCGCGACCGAGATTGGTAGTCAACACGGCCACCGCCATCGCGTCATCGAGTGTTCCGAAGATCGTCAAACCGTCCCTCAGGTGCGTCTGCGCAGCGGTTGCATCCCCTGCCAGCATTTCCGCCGATCCGAGATCGCTCAGCGCTTCCGCGACCATGCGCAGTTCGCCGACGTTACGGAACTCGTCGATGCTCTCCGTGATGGCGACGATAGCGGCAGGAAAGTCGCCGCGGTAGATGTGGAGCACACCAGTCTCGTGAAGCGCTTCGGCATGCGACCGTTTCAGTCCGGCCGATGCATACCCTAGCGCCGCACGCGAGAAGCAGTCCGCCGCGATATCCAGACGACCATCGCGTTCTGAGATCCTCCCCATCTCTATGAGGACATCCGCCTGACCAGGCAGATCTGCTGCCTGGTCGAAGTGCGTGAGTGCTTGCTCGAACATGCGCAAGGCGTTGCCGGCATCTCCACTGATCGACCGGAACCGGCCCAAGACGAGGCGCGAAACGCCGAGAAGGCCGGCCGAGAGCTCGTTTGCCCGATCGATTGCGGAGGAGAGTCGCTGCTCGCCTTCCTGACTCCGCCCGGTGTGAATCCAATAGGCAAAGAGCGATGTGATCATGGCAACTTCGGCTGCGTCATCGCCGGTTTCCCTGAACCAGTCGATCGCGGCATGCACGTTCGCATCATCCGCCCGCACCAGCCTCAGGACATCACTCTTTTCGGCATACGAGCCTTCCGAGGAGTCGTCAGAGGAAAGCGACGCGATCTGGTGAGAGAAGAATTGAGCGTGACGTTCGCGGAATCTTGATGTCTCGCCGTGCAGATCGAGCTGAAGCGCGGCGAACTCCCGAATCGTTTCGAGCATCGAATAGCGCTGACTCTGATGACCGCCGGCATGGACAGCTTTCACGAGGCTCTGGTCGATCAGCGCCAGAATATCCTGCTCGATTTCGTCTGCCTCCGAAACCACCGCAACCGCATCGAAGGTCGATGGACCCCGAAACACGCCCAGCAGGCGAAACAGCCGTTGTTGCTCTGGAGCTAACAGATCATACGACCAGGCAATCGTGTCCTGGAGCGTTCCCTGACGTTCGCCGGAGCGGCTGCGGTCGGAAAGCACACTCAGCCGGCTGCCGAGACGCATCAGCAGAACCGGAGGCGGAAGCAAGCGAACCCGCGCCGCTGCCAGCTCGATCGCCAGGGGCAATCCCTCCAATCTGGCGCAAATCTCGGCAACTGCCCGAGCATTGCCTTCTGAGAGCGTGAAATCCGGACGAGCGCGCATCGCACGCTCGACAAAGAGCGCAATTGCTGGATTCCGCGCCAGCTCCGCTGCAGAGATTGTTCCTGTCGCGTCGGGAAGCGGCAGCTGCGAAACCTCAAATGCCCATTCGAGACGCGTTCGCAACGGAGCGCGGCTGGTGACCAGAATGTCGAGCATGGGGAGCATTTCCTGAAGTTCAGCGAGCTCCGGAGCGCCTTCGGAAACATGCTCGAAATTGTCCAGAATGAGCAGCGTATGGCGGCCATCGAGCACGTTTTTCAGCAGATCGGCGGGCGATTGCTCCCCCTGCGTCTCAAGCATGAAGACATCAGCGATCGTCGGCAGCACCTGATCGGCGGTTCCGATCGGCGTCAAATCGACAAACCAGACACCGTCCTCGTACACGCCCTTTTGCCGCTTGCCGATTTCGATCGCCAGTCGGGTTTTTCCCGTACCTCCAGGACCAGTCAACGTGATCCACCTACCATGCTCGAGCAGTGATTCGATCTCGAGCACCGCCTGTTCTCGACCATAGAGCTGGCCGTCCGTTTCTGGCAGATTCGATCTCGCGTCGACGGTGTCTCCCGGTGACGCAGCCAGCTCCGCCTGTCTGATATCTACGTCGACACCGACCGACACCAGACGGCGCACGAAGGAGCTGAGCCATTCGTCGATCTCCGCTTGCGCGTCTAGCCAGGGAAATCCCTCCAGCCAGTAGGCAATCTCGTCAGGCACTGTGACCGGTTCGAGCATCAATGGCACGATCGGCGTTCCGTAGCGCCAGGCTAGCATGATTTCCTGGCGGACATTCTTTGAAGTGAGTGAGGACGCTGAGCTCATGAGCGCAACGGATTTCGCATGCTGGATCGCGTCGACGATCTCAGCGCCGTAGCTGGCGCCGCCGGCAATACCTGAACGATCGATCCAGATCGACAAGCCCAACTGCTCGAAACGTTCGACGATCTCCAATACGCGCTCGCGGTCGGCGCTCGCGTAGCTCACAAAAAGGTCGTATCGAGGGCTGGTTTCCACTGTCAGCTCAATCCTGTTTCCCGGCCTCGCAATGTGCCGTCACAGTCCGAGCGAGAGATACGCGAGACCGCCCGGGCGCTTTCCACTATCATCACACGAGTTTGAAGTCCCAACCCATCAGGACAAGATTCCGGAAAACCCTCAACCCTCTTCACGTTGCCGGAGTATGTGCATGGACGGTAAACGGTTCGACGCTGTCACCAAGCTGCTGGCGTTTCCGGCAACGCGGCGATCCGCGATCAGGGCGCTCGTTGGCGCGTTGGCCGGAACCGCGGTCGCCAACGAGGCCGATGCCAGAACGATCGGGGCGCGGCCCACAGTGCCCCCCGCGTTGCCTCCGGCATGTCCGGCAGGTCGAAAATGCGGCAGCGCGTGTTGCGCGGAAGGCCAATCATGCTGCAACAACGCCTGTTGCTCGGGAACCTGCACGAATGGGCTTTGCTGCCCGGCTGGTCAGGTGGCATGCGGCAGCACCTGCTGTCCAGCGGGAACCGATTGCTGCGGCAATCAATGCTGCCCGAATGCGCAATGCACAGCGAGGCGTGGCCAGTGTTGCGCTGCCGGTACAAGCATCTGCGGTGAAGAATGCTGCCCGCCGGGTGACGATTGCTGCGACCGAGAATGCTGCCCCGGTGGGTGCTTCGGTGAGGAGATGTGCTGCCCGCGTCCGCAAATCACCTGCCAGGGTGGTTGTTGTCCGCCGGGAGATGTCGTCTGTTGCGGCATCGACGGGTGCTGTAGCGGCGCTTGCACGCAAGGCGGACATTGCTGTCCGGCAGGAACAGCCGTTTGTGGGGAGACGTGTTGCGACAACGCGACGGAAGATTGCTGCGGCTCAACGTGTATACCGCGCGAGGGCTGCTGCTCTGACAGTGAATGCACCTTGCCGGAGACCTGTGGGGGCGGGGGCGTCGCCAACGTCTGCGGGTGCACTGTCGTCTCGACCTGCCAGAACATGGCCCTCAACTGCGGAACGTTCACCAACAATTGCGGTCTGCCGGAAATCTGCGGTTCCTGCACGCCTCCCGACACCTGCAACGCATCCCCAGCTGGTGTCTGCCACTGTGTATCCGATGAAACGTGCGGTGATCGCTGTGGGTCATTTACCGATGTCTGCGGAGTGATTCACACGTGCGAACCCTGTCCAACGACAACGACGACAACCACTTCGACGACGACCACGACATCAACCACCACAACCACGGGTAACCCGGCCGGAAATACCCAGGTTGGATCGGAGGTGGAGGTAGCGCCGTCCGGATTGCCCGGATCGACGATCACCTTCAGCGAGGTGACCACGTCCGGCGATACGATTGTGACGGTCGTCGATTCGACGTCTCTGCCATCGCTGCCGAACGGGTCGGTTTACTCGCTTGGTGATGCGACGTGGTACGAGATCACCACGACAGCGACATTCGCTGGTTCGATTCAGATCTGTCTGCCGTCATCCAACCCCAACGATCGCCTGCTGCACTTCGAGGGTGGGTTGTGGGTCGATGTAACCTCCGCCGGTCAACCTTCAGGAGGAACGGTCTGCGGAGTCGTGACGTCGCTATCGCAGTTTGCGGTCGTCCCTCTAGCGCCTAGCCCAAACTCCACGACAACGTCGGCGCCCGTGTGCGTGCCGGCTCAGACTTGCGTTTCCAGGGGAATGATCTGTGGATCATTTGTTGACGACTGTGGCGTCACGCAAACATGTAACCGCTGTCCGGCTTGCCAAACGTGCAATGCCGAAGGCGCCTGCGTCACTTCCGCCGATGGGACGACGTGCGGCGGCGAATGCACCGTCGGGGCGTTCTGCCTGGGAGGAAACTGCACGAGCGGATTTGCCAAGGACTGCGGTGAATCATTCGCTGGTCCCTGTGAGCGGCGGTATTGCGATCCACAGGTTAGCGGCGGTTGCGTGACGGAAACCGCCCAGTTCGATGGTCAGCGCGGTTGCGCGGGCACGGCGTGCAACCCTGGCATCTGCAGCAATGGAAGTTGTCTTTCCGATCCCGTCGATTGCCCGGATTGCCAGGTGTGCGATCCCAGCAACGGACAGTGTGTCGACAATCCGGGGTTGAATGGAACAAGTTGCGGCGCGGGCGGAGACATGGTCTGCGTCCAGGGCAATTGCTGCAACATGGTCGGTGGACCGGGGCCTCTGGAAATCAGTGTCTACAAGGACTGCGTCAGTGAAACGTTCTGCTGCGCGGAGAGCGCGGGGCCGTGCTGTCCTGGCACCGGAGCGTGCTGTGAAAACTGCTTCGAAATCCTCGATTCTGGCGGTGCGTTCGTCAGTGGACTCTGTTGCCCAGACTCGCAGATGTGCGATGGCCAGTGTTGCTGGTTCGGGCAGAGTTGCGTCGGCGGCACGACATGCGTACGAGACGAGCAGATTTGTCAGAACGGAACCTGCGACGATCAGTGTTGCGGTGGCAACCGCACGGCAGGAAGCGGCACATGCTGCGGTCCGACTGCGTACTGCGTCGGCAGCACATGCGTTCCCGTTCAGACGTGTACGAATGACACCTCCGGCGATGCAGCATGTGTGGCGGCGGGATTCGGATCGTTTTCGGCGTGTGTGAATGGGAGTTGCTGCCCGAGTCCGACCTCTACAGGGAGTTTTGGGCCGATGGGTCGCCCGATCTACAACTGTTGCCCACCCCAGCAACAACGGTCGGCATCCGGGCAATGTTGCGGATACCCCAATTACACAGGGCAGTGCTTGAACTGTTCCTGTAGCTTCTCGCGTGTCAGGAAAATTGGACGATAGGGAGAGGGCCGGCCAGACTCGTCTGACGCGTCAGGAGGTGCTCGCTCGCCGGGCGGCGATCAGCGAACTCTGGTAGCGTGCCGCTACGATTGACAGCCTCACAATAGAACCGAATGGGCACGCACATGCAACGAATTACACGAGACAAACTGGCGGTGGTTTTCGATCGAAGGCTGGAGCCGGTCGCCACGGTGGCGCCTGGAGAGCGATTTGTCGTGGAGTGCGAGGATGCGCGCTCCGGACGCACCCGGACGCCGGAAACAGCGACCACTGAATACATTCTGGAGATGAAGCGAACGGGTTGGTACGGCAATCCCGTAACTGGACCGATCGCCGTCGAGGGCGCGAAAGCAGGCGATACGCTCGCGGTGCATATCCACGACATGACGGTCGATACGGTCGGCTGGGCGGCAATCTGGCCGCATCTCTACCACTTCGAAGACATCATCGATCTTCCCGAAACGCGTCTCTATCAGATTCGCGACGGCTACGTCGAGCTCGAGAAGGGGCGACGCGTGCCAGTGAAGCCGATGATCGGCACGATCGGCACCGCTCCGAAGATGGAAGCAATTCTCTCCGGTGGGATGGGGCGGCATCCCGGCAACATCGACGCCGAAGAGGTCTGCCCCGGCAGCACGATTTACCTGCCGGTCGAGGTCGATGGAGCGCTGCTCTCGCTCGGCGATTGTCATGCGGTGCAAGGGGATGGCGAGCTCGGCAGCATCGAGATTCGCAGCGATGTGACCCTTTCCTGCGACGTCGTTTCCGGCCGCAGTCCTGCGTCGAAGTGGATTCGCATTGAGACGCCGACGCACCTGGTCGCGGTTGCGGTTGGCCGGCCATTGGAAGAAGCTGCGTGGGAGGCATTCCGGGAGCTGATCAACTGGGTGATGGAGCTCAGCGACCTGACCCTGCAGGAAGCGTATGTGGCGATCGGCGTCGGCGGACACGCCCGGCCTGGACAGCTGCAAACCGGGCTCTACTCGATGCGGGTGATGATTCCGAAGGATCTTGTCTGATAGTTGATAGTTGATGGTAGCTGGTCGTTGGATTCAGGAACCGTCTATCGCCCCACAATCCATCGTCCACCATCTACGATCCACCATCTACTATCTACTATCCTCCATCCACCAGAGCCGTCGCCCGTTTCGCCTATTCGTCGTCGAGCAGCTCGAACTTCATCGGCTTGATGCCGGAGCGGCGCATCTTGAAGCTGACGTCGGCGAATGCTTCGAGACCCTCGGTGATGCGGCCGAAGATGTTCATGGGAACCGGTCCACTCGGCATCGAAGGAACGGCATCACGCGCATAGAAGACCGCAATCTCGCTGAAGGTGTCCGGGAAGCCGAAGATCTTGCCTCCTTCGAACGTGGTGTAGGCGACGTCGCCCGGGATGACTCGAATCGTTGCGTTTTCCTGCGGGACGTCGAGAATGCGGTCGAGAATGAGCACGACCTCGGAGCCGGAATAGGTGGCATGGTGCGCTTCACCTTGCTGAGGCAACGCCGCGACGACCGCTGCGCACGTTTTCGGCGCCTGATCCTCGAGCAACTCGGCGATGCACGAGACGTTTTCTTCGGTAAAGGTGATCTTGATCCGCCTGGCCAAGGAGTTCTGCCTTTCTCTTTGAGTTGGAAAATCTGCTTGGTTCCTATGTCAGAGCGAAATTGCGATCGACGGCCAGAGAGAACCCCGGCAGCACGTCACCGCCATCCAACATACCGGATTCATCTAGCACTTCCGGCTCATGTCCAGGCCTGTGCACGGTCACGCTGCGCGCCTCCGGGTCGACCCACCAGACCAACGGGACACCAGCTTTGGCGTATGGGGCCTGCTTTCGGGCGAGATCGCCTGGTCTGTCGGTTGGGGAGATGACTTCAACGGCCAGATCGGGAGGCGTGGGAAAGTAGCCCGCGTCGGAAATTCCATCAGGAACTCGGTCAACGCCAACGAAGCCAACATCGGGGGCAACTACCGTGTACGGGTCAGCGCTCAGAATGTAGCCCCCATCAGCGTTTGTCGTGAAGCCAAGACGACGCTCAAGGACAAACTGCCGGATAAAAATCTGCAGTCGTGATTCCAATGACCCCCGGCTTGAAGCTCGACGGCGACACCTCTTTCAGGACTCCTTCCCAAAGCTCAAACGGAGCGTCGCTGCCCATCGCCAGCAATTCTTCGGCTGTTACCAATCGTGTCGCAGTGCTCATGTTGCTGTGTCTCGATTCCTGATCCGCAACCAAAGCGTATCACGCACGTCGTGAGCGAGAAACGTCTACGTCCGCAATGCTGCTACGCCCATTCCGGAAAGAACGACTTCCTGTTCTCGTACATGATCTGATCCTGAATCTCGACCGGGATCTTCGGCTACCCCGTCCCTTCGGCCGGTGACTGCAACGCATCGGGTGTGAGGGCAGTTTTGCGTCGGTAACGTTCTCAATGCTCAGGTCAATCTGTCAGACAATTCTTAGTCCCGTATGTGACATCGGTTTATTCCAGAGTCAATTCGCGCCGGTTTCATACAGGGATGATAGCCAGGGCATCGGGGCCTCCGTAGACGGCGGAAGCTGGGATGCGGCGATCGAAGGTCGCGAGCTTGCCGCCATGGTGGGCGGCAAGTCCGAGGAGATAGACGTCGGTGATCTGCCGATGGGTGACCGCCACGCCAGGGCGCAGGAGATCCCGCAAGCTGACGGACTCTGCCCAGAAGTGATGCTCCTCGCGAGCACAGAAGTCTGCGAGCCGCGTCATGACGTCGCCAGTGTCTGGTCTGCCTTGCGGGTATCCGGGGTTGCTGGCAATTCGCAGGAATCCATTCTCCGTTGTTGGACAGGTAGCCCAGCCCTTCTCCCCCGACGAGACAAACCAGTGATGCGCAGCGTCGAAATGCACGTGGGTCGAGTCGAAGAGGGCGAGGAGCACGTTGACATCGAGCAAAAAGATGCTCACGGATACTCATCTCGCAACTCGTTGACCATCTCCATGGTGACGACAGCATTTGGGTTTCGTACTGGCAACAGCATAATGCCGTTCCGCGTTTCACCGGGTGTGAATTTCGAGAATCCCTGGCGAGCCAAGTCCGAAATTACCTTACCTGCCGAATGATGCCGGTCCCGGGCAAGTTCCTTGGCGGCAAAGAGGATATCTTCGTCAATATCGAGTGTCGTGCGCATCGATCTACGCTCCTCTCGTTACTCAAATCAGAGATGATGATGCGACTGCATCAGTTCGGTGATGCGCGATCATCACAGGAATGGTACCGCACCGAGGGATGTACCGTCGCCCAACACATGATGTACTCGCCGACCATCCCCTCTCATAAAACCTGGAAAGGGTCGCGGGAAGCATTGCACGTTGCCCGCTCACGCCCATTCGGGGAAGAAGCTCTTCCAGTTCTCGTAGATGATCTGGTCCTG
>CAYWSE010000011.1:0-28411 GCA_964461025.1 uncultured Sphaerobacteraceae bacterium
CCGGCCGGATGGGCGATGTCGGCAAAGAGATACGCCCCGACTTCATCAGCGATCTCGCGGAATCTGGCGTAGTCGATCGCCCGGCTGTAGGCACTGGCTCCTGCAATGATAGCCCGCGGCCGCACTTCACGCGCCTTGGCCTGGACGTCGTCGTAATCGATGAACCCTGTCTCGAGATTGACACCGTAGAAATGCGCATCGAAGAGCCGGCCTGAGAAGTTGACCTTCAGCCCATGCGTAAGGTGTCCACCTTCCGAGAGACTCAGTCCGAGGATCCTGTCGCCTGGATCGATGAGCGCCAGATAGGCCGCAAGATTGGCGCTGGCGCCGGAATGCGGCTGCACATTGACATGCTCCGCCCCGAAGAGCTCTTTTGCGCGGTCGCGCGCCAGATTCTCGACTTCGTCGACGACTTCACAACCGCCGTAGTAGCGCTTGCCGGGCAATCCTTCCGCGTATTTGTTCGTCAGCACCGTGCCAACCGCTTCGAGCACCGCTTCGCTGACAAAGTTCTCGGAGGCGATCAACTCGATGCCAAGGCGCTGACGCTCCCCTTCCCGCTCGATGATGGAGGCAACAGCCGGGTCGGTTGCAGCCAGGGCAGAAAGAGCGGAAATCATGTGAGAACCTTTCGATGGAACACTTGGGAAGAGGACCACAAGCGGGCAAGATTGTACCATCGGGATTGGGCGGTCAGGTTGAGCCGCACAGACGAGGAAGTCACGAATGAGGATAAATCCATGCGAGTGCTGGTAACGGGTGGAGCCGGATATGCTGGACGCATTGCCGTCGAGCTGCTCATGGACGACGGTCATGATGTCGTCGTCCTCGACAACTTCTCCAAAGGTCACGCATCGTCTCTTGGAACGGATATCCAGGCATTTTCCGTCGACCTTCGCGACGCCGCGGCAGTCAGCAAAGCGATTCAGGACTCTCGTCCCGAAGCGATCATGCACTTCGGCGCGGTCACCGTCGTTCCCGAGTCGATGAAGATGCCCGGGCTCTACTACGACGTCAACACAGGGGGGACCAATCATCTTCTCCAGGCGGCGGTCGAATTCGGCGTAGAGCGATTCATCTTTTCTTCAACCGCCGCCGTCTATGGAACGCCAGAGACGGCCCTCATCGCGGAATCGTCGCCGACGCAACCGATTTCCCCTTATGGCTGGTCGAAACTGATGGCAGAGCAGATTTTGCAGGACTTCGCACGCGCCTACGGGCTGCGCTACGCGATCTTCAGGTACTTCAACGTGGCCGGAGCGACCGAGGCAAATGGCGAGAATCACACACCGGAAACTCACCTGATTCCATCGGCGATCTTCGCGGCGATGGGCCGTCGCGATCCGTTGACGATTTTTGGGAGAGACTACGCGACTCCTGACGGCACGGCAGTTCGCGATTATGTCCACGTCGCCGATCTGGCGCGAGCGCATATCACCGCGCTGGTAACCATCGAGCAGTCAAACGAGATACTCAACCTCGGCGGGGGCAGCGGCATCAGCGTGCAAGAGATCGTCGATGCGGTCGAGCGTGTTTCCGGAAAGGAAGTTCCCGTCTTCGATGGACCCCGGCGGGAAGGCGATCCGCCGGAGCTTGTGGCCGACATCAATCGCGCCGAGTCACTCCTGGGATGGACGCCGCGTGAGTCGGCGATCGACACGATCGTCGCTTCGGCCTGGCGATGGCACGAGAGGCATCCCGACGGATATCGCTAGGCGTCCTCTGACCTGCCCCGGAAGCTGATTCTCAGCGGGCTGCCGGTGAAGCCAAACTCCTTTCGCAACTGGTTCTCCAGATAGCGGCGATAGGAAAAGTGGATCATCTTCGGCTCGTTGCAAAAGAAAATGAAGGTCGGCGGAGCGATATCGGCCTGTGTCGCGTAATAGAACTTTATGTACTTGCCGTGTTTGCTGGGGGGCGGATGTGCGGCAACCGCTTCGCGCAGCACCTTGTTCAGCTGCGCGGTCGAGACATGCTTTTCGCGCTCGGTGACAACGTCGAGGGCGGTCTCCATCACCTGCTCGACGCGCTGACCGTACTTCGCCGAAATGAAGACGAGCGGCGCATAGGGCATGAAGTCAAGCGCTTCTCTGGACTCTGCCCGGAACTCCTCCATCGTCGTGGGACCTTTGTCGATCAGGTCCCATTTGTTGAGCACGATGACAATGCCCTTTTTCTGATCTTCGACATAGCCGGCGATGTGCGTATCCTGGGCGGTGAAGGGCTCTGTAGCATCAATGACCATCAGCACGACGTCGGATCGGTCGATTGCTCGCATCGAGCGGAGCACGCTGAACTGCTCGATGCCGGTCTCCACTCTACCGCGACGACGAATGCCAGCCGTATCGATGAGTGTGACCTGCTGCCCGCCCCAGTCGAGCACGGTGTCCAGGCTGTCCCGGGTGGTTCCGGGCAAATCGCTGACGATCGCTCGCTCCTCGCCCAGAAATGCGTTGAGGAGCCGGCTCTTGCCGACATTGGGACGGCCGACAATTGCGATCTTCGGACCCTCATACTCTTCGACTTCTTCGAATTCCGGCAACGCTTCGACGATCAGATCGAGCAGATCGCCGGTGCCGGTGCCATGAATCGCCGAGATGGCGACTGGGTCGCCGAGACCGAGCGAAAAGAACTCGAAAACGTCGTCGCGGCGGGAGAGGTTGTCTGCTTTGTTGGCGACGAGAATCGTCGGCTTGTCGGTGCGTCTGAGCAGGTCGGCGACGTCATAGTCGCCGGCGGTGAGACCAGATCGGGAGTCGACGAGAAACACGACCACGTCGGCTTCATCGATTGCGCTGCGGGCCTGTTCGCGGGTGCGCCGGGCGATCTCCGTGTGCGACGCAAGCGAAATCTCGGATTCGTCCTGAAGGCCGCCGGTGTCGACGACGGTGAAATCGATTCCTCGCCAATCGGTTGTGCCGTAGACGCGATCGCGTGTCGTGCCTGGCTCGTCTTCGACGATTGCCATGCGCTCGCCTATCAGCCTGTTGAACAGCGTCGATTTCCCGACATTGGGACGACCGACTATGGCGACGATAGGCTTGCTCACGGAAACACCCCGCGATGACGAGGAACGCCCTGCGGCGCTGCGGCTCGTTCACTGATACGTTGAAACACAAACCGAAGCACCGGCGATCGCTCGCCGGCGCGGAGAGGATTATAGTGCAAGGCTCAGCAGTTACCGAACTGCGGCGGCCATTGCCGCGGCATAGGCATCGATGCCGGTACGGTCATTCAGCTCGGTCGTGGCGAGCAGCAGGTGATTTGCCAGTTCATCGGAGGCGTACGAGAGATCGAGGCCCGACTGGAACCCGTCTGCCGCAAGCGCTATGTTCACCTTACTGGCCGGGACCGGGAGCTTGACGACGAACTCGTTGAAGAACTCACCGTCATTCTCGATGCTGATGCCGTCGATAGACCTGAGCTGGTCTGCCAGGTAATGGGCGTTGGCGTATGAACGCCGGGAGACCTCGCGGAGTCCTTCAGCACCGACTAGCGACATGTAGATCGTCGCTGCAGTCGCCATGAGTCCCTGATTCGTGCAGATGTTGCTGGTGGCTTTCTCGCGGCGGATATGCTGCTCTCGCGTCTGAAGGGTCAGCACATAGCCGCGCTTGCCTTCAGCATCGGTCGTCATGCCTGCAAGGCGACCCGGCATCAGCCGGACATAGCTCTGTTTGGCGGCCAGCAGACCAACATAGGGTCCGCCCAGACTCTGGGCAAGACCGAGCGACTGACCTTCGGCGGTCACGATGTCCGCTCCGTACGCTCCCGGCGGTTTCAACAACCCGAGCGGGATCGGATAGGTCGCCACGATCAATGCGGCGCCATGCTCGTGGACGACGTGGGCGATAGAGGCAAGGTCCTCGATCGTGCCGAAGAAGTTCGGATACTGAACGATGACGGCCGCAGTTTGATCGTCGATCGCGGCTGCGATCTCCTGCGTGGTGCCGGCGAAACCGGTTGCCGGTACAGGCAGGAAATCGAGATCGATGTCGAGACCTGAGCTGTAGGTTGCGATGACTTCTCGGTAGTTGGGATGAACCGTCCCGGTGATGACGATCCTGCTTCGCCCTTTCGCAGCGGTGTGAGCCATCAGCGCCGCTTCGGCGAGCGCCGTGGCGCCGTCGTACATCGACGCGTTGGCGATGTCCATGCCCAGCAACTCGGCAGCCAGCGACTGAAACTCATAGATGATCTGCAACGTGCCTTGCGAAACTTCGGGCTGGTACGGCGTATAGGCCGTGAAAATCTCCCCACGCAGCAGAAGCTGCGAGACCGTGGCGGGACTGTAGTGCCGGTACGAACCGGCGCCGAGGAAGTTGCGGTTCGCGGGAACGATCGTATTGCCGCTGGCCAACGAGGACAGCTTCAGCTCAGCTTCGAGCTCGGTGAGCTGTGGCGGCAAATCGAGATCGGGAAAGCGAATCGACTCCGGAATGGCATCGACCAATTCTGCAATGCCGGAAACGCCAATCGTCTCCAGCATGGCTTGCCGCTCAGAGGCGGTGTGGGGATTGAATGTCATGTGTGGGGGTGCCCCTCCAGTGGGCAACGTTCCGACTGTAAGTCGATCAGGCGTCGGTGGCCAGGAACGCGTCGTACGCCTCGGCGTCCATCAGCTCGCCGAGCTGTGCGGCGTCGGAAAGACGGACCTTGATCAGCCACGCTTCACCAAAGGGGTCCTGATTGACGATTTCCGGTTTCTCGACAGCAGCTTCATTGCGCTCGGTGACCTCTCCCGAAACGGGCGCGTAGATGTCGCTGGCGGCCTTAACCGACTCGACGACGCCGAGCGGATCCTTCGCTGCGATGGAATCGCCAACTTCCGGCAACTCGAGATAGGTGATGTCGCCAAGCTCCGACTGCGCGTAGTCAGCGAGTCCAATCGTGGCAATATCGTCTTCGACACGTACCCATTCGTGAGATTTTGTGAACTTGAGATCTGCTGGAGAACCCATACGTTTCGATTCCTTTCAGGCGACGCGCCTTACTTCGCGTCCGATCGCTTATAGAACGGCATCTTGATCTGAACAGCGGCAAATGGCTTGTCCCGGATGACGATCTCCAAGGGCTTCCCCACTCCCGCAGCGGAGGATTCTACTAGAGCGAGTCCAATGTTTTCCCCCAACGTCGGCGACATCGCTCCGCTGGTGACAAAACCGACTTCTTTTCCGTCAATCTGCACCGGGCAATGCGAACGCGGAGCACCGGAGCGCTCGGTCATTCGAAACCCCACGGTTCGCCGGGGCACACCTGCAGCCTTTTGCGCGGTGATCGGCCCAGATCCAACGAACTCGCCCTTGTTCAGATCGACCGCCCAGCCAAGTCCAGCTTCCAGCGGCGAGATGTCGTCGGCCAGTTCATTGCCGTACAGCGGCATGCGCGCTTCGAGCCGGAGGGTGTCGCGAGCGCCGAGTCCAATCGGCAGCAGGCCGTGCGACTCGCCGGCCGCCATCAACGCGTCCCACAGCTCGCCGGTGCGATTGATTTCCGGGTAGATCTCGAAGCCGTCCTCACCCGTATACCCGGTACGAGCAAGTTTGACTGGAATCCCGGTGACGGTGGCCTCGACCAGCGTGAAACCACCAAGCCCCGCCAAATCGGCGTCGGTGAGCGGGGCAACGATGTCATCTGAATGCGGCCCCTGAATGGCGATCATGCCGAGCGAATCACTAATGTCTTCGACAGAGACATCGAGATCGGACCGTCGCTGCGCCCAGTCCTGCATCCAGGCGACATCCTTTTCCTTGTTCGAAGCGTTGACGACCACCATGTAACCATCGGCGGATGGCTCGCGGTAGATGATGATGTCGTCTACCACGCCGCCCTGTTCGTTTGTGAGCATGGCGTATTGCGCTTGCCCTGGTTCGAGCTTTGAAACATCGTTCGTTGCGACGTATTGGAGAAAGGGCAATGCGTCTTTGCCGGTAACGGCCACCTGACCCATATGCCCGAGGTCGAAGAGGCCCGCATCATTACGCACCGATCGGTGTTCGGCAATGATGCCGGAGTACTGCACGGGCATCATCCAGCCAGCAAAGGGGATCATCCTGGCGCCGAGAGCGACATGCCTGTCGTACAGCGGCGTCTGTTTCACGTCTTCGTTCGAGTCAGATCCACTCATTCACTGCTCCCAACCATAGTCAACCGGCGGCGTCCGGCCTTCCGGCCAGCATCCTACCCGCATTTCAGGCGTCATGTGGCGACGGGTTCACGCTCCAGAACGAGCTTGTGCATGTCCATTTCGAGCTGGACAGGAACCGGGTAGTTCCCCGTCAGGCAACCTGCGCAAAAGCCTGCGCCCGGAGCGTTGATCGCTTCCAGCAGTCCGTCCAGCGAGAGGTATCCGATGGAATCGACGCCAATGTGCTCGCCGATTTCCTCGATGGTCATCCGGGCGGCGATCAGTTCCTCCCGACGAGCGAGATCGACGCCCAGATAGCAGGGATACATCATCGGCGGCGCGTGCACCCGCATGTGCACTTCGCGCGCACCGGCGTTGCGAAGGAGTTGGACGATCGGCCGGCTGGTGGTGCCACGCACGATCGTGTCGTCGACGAGCACGACGCGCTTGCCGTCGAGCACTTCGGGCAGCGCATTGAACTTGAGAGAGACACCGACTTCGCGCAGGCGTTGATCGGGTTGAATGAATGTGCGGCCAATGTAGCGGTTTTTGATCAGTCCTTCGCTATAGGGAATTCCCGACTCGCGAGCGAAACCGATCGCAGCCGGCGTCGCCGAGTCAGGAAGTCCGACAACAACGTCGGCCTCAACCGGATGCTCTCTGGCCAGCATGGCGCCCATTCGCTGCCGGACCAGGTAGAGGCGCTGGTTGAGCAGAATGCTGTCGGGTCGGGCGAAATAGATCAGCTCGAAAAGGCAGGTGGCGTGGCGGCTCATCGCCAGCGCGGGCCAGGATCGAAGCCCGTACGCGTTGATCTCGATGATCTCGCCGGGTTCGACCTCGCGCACGAATTCGGCGCCGACGGTCGCCAGCGCGCAGCTCTCCGACGCCACGATCCAGTGCTCGCCGAGCCTGCCGATGCACAAGGGGCGAACGCCCTTGGGATCACGCACCGCGTAAATTGCTTCAGGCGTCAGAATGGCGAGGCTGAAAGCGCCGATGAGCAGTGGCGTGGCCGCGCGAATCTTGTCGATCATCGTTTCGCCGGCACTCAACGCAATCAGGCGCGTCAGCACTTCGCTGTCGGTTGTCGTCTCGAAGGTCTGCCCCTCCGATTCGAGGGACTCCTTGATGGCATAGGCGTTGACGATGTTGCCGTTATGGGCAACGGCCACCGGGCCAAGCGGCCCGACCGTCAGCATCGGTCCGGCATTGCGTTCGTTGCTCTGGCCGGTCGTGGAATAGCGGGTGTGACCAATCGCCGAAATGCCGGGTAGGGCGCCGAGATCGGCTTCGTTGAACGCCTGTGAAACGAGCCCGAGGTGCGTACGGCGGAAAAGCTGCGACCCGTTCGAGGTGGCGATGCCAGCACTTTCCTGACCGCGATGCTGGAGCGCGTAGAGACCGAAGAAGGTGATTCTGGCGACGTCCTCGCCCGGCGCGTAGATTCCGAAGACGCCGCACTCTTCGTGCGGTTTGTCGAGCTCGAAATCTGGTGTCAGCACGGCGTCAGTCATTTGCGTCCATCTTACATGTTTCCCGCAAGGCACATTCGTGGTTCATCAGGCAAAACCATGCTCGAACGCGACATTCAACGCGCTGAGCGGAATCGGGCGGCCATTGTCGATGATTAATCCATGCTCACCGGTTCGGCCGATGCGAGTAAGCGGCACGCGCAACGCGGCGGCCAGACTCTGGAGCTCGGCCAGATTCACGTCGTCGATTGCGATCAGAATCGCCGACGCCGCCTCGCCAAACCATCGTTCATCGATTCTTTCGGAGATTGTTGATGGTATGGAAACGGTGGCGCCGCAATTCGACACGATCGCCATCTTCGCCAGGGCAACCGCGATGCCGCCGAGCGCGACGTCGTGCGCCGTCCTGCACAGCCTTTTCGAGATAAGTTGGCGAACGAGCGTCTGAACGGCAACTTCCCGCTCGAAATCGAGAGGAGGAGGAGAACCAGCGGTCGCGTTGCGCGAATAGGCGAGAAATTCGCTGCCGCCCAGGATCGGCGCCCAGTCGCCGAGCAGGAAAATCGACTGACCAGCCTCCCAGGCCATCGTTGCGTGGCGCGAGACATCGTCCAGAAGACCAACGGCGCCGATCGTCGGGGTTGGGAAGACAGGCGAAGCAGCGGTTTCGTTATAGAGACTGACGTTGCCGCTGATCACTGGAACATCAAGCGCCCGGCAGGCGTCGGCCATTCCCTGAACGGCCCGTTCGAGTTGAAAGTAGCCGGCTGGCCGCTCGGGATTGCCGAAGTTGAGGCAATTCGTGATGGCCAGCGGGGTGGCGCCGGAGCAGGAGAGATTCCGGCATGCTTCGGCAACGGCGTGCCGCGCACCCAAATGAGGATCGAGATAGCAGTAGCGGGAGTTGCAGTCGATGGCAGCGGCGATGCCTGATTGCTGCCCCTTGATTCGGAGCACGGCGGCATCGCCCTTGCCGGGCGCTACGACCGTGTTCGTCAGAATTGTGTGGTCGTATCGTTCGTAGACCGGTTTACGGCTACAGATGTTCGGAGATGAGAGCAACTCGAGCAGGATGCGCGGTGCCTCGGACTGCTGAATGTCGGGTATGACCGAGGTATCGGTTTCGCGGGCCGCGATCGCAACAGGCGATTCGGCTGATTCGCGGATGTACGTCGGACAACTGTCGGTGAAGAACCCGGCCGGCACTTCGGCCACCACCTCTTCGCCATCACGAACGCGAACCAGTCCGTCGTCGGTGATCGTACCAATGACGCTGGAGTGCAACGACCATTTGCGGACGATGGCATCGACCGCTTCGAACCCGTGCGGTTCGACAACTAGCAGCATCCGCTCCTGGCTTTCGCTGAGCATGACCTCGTATGCGGTCATCCCCTCTTCCCGCCTCGGCACCAGAGCCACATCGATCTCCGCGCCGACGCCGCCCCGGCTGGCGCATTCGATCGTCGAGCTGGTCAGTCCGGCGGCGCCAAGATCCTGCATGGCGACTACCGCGCCTGAGGTGAGCAGCTCGAGCGACGCTTCGAGCAGCAGTTTTTCCAAAAAGGGGTTGCCGACCTGAATGACGCCGCGATGCGATGCTTCGGGGTCGTCAACCGACGCAAAGGTAGCGCCGTGCAGACCGTCGCGCCCGGTATCGGCGCCGATCAGCATGATCAGATTGCCGGTGCCGCTTGCCTTGGCCCGCACGATACCGTCCGCCGGAACGATGCCGATGCACATGGCATTGACGAGCGGATTGCCCGAATACGAATCGTCGAAGAAGACTTCTCCTCCAACCGTCGGAATGCCCAGGCAGTTGCCATAGCCCCCGATGCCGCCGACGACGTTGTCGAAGAGATAGCGATTTCGCTGGTCGTCGAGTTTGCCGAAACGGAGAGAGTTGAGCAGCGCGATCGGCCGGGCGCCCATCGTGAAGATATCGCGAACGATCCCTCCGACCCCGGTCGCGGCGCCTTCGTACGGTTCGACGGCGCTGGGGTGATTATGCGATTCGACTTTGAAAACGACAGCCAGGCCATTGCCGATGTCGACGGCGCCGGCGTTTTCGCCCGGACCTTGCAGGACTCGCGGCCCATCCGTCGGCAAACGAGGAAAGAGTGGGCGGGTGTGTTTGTAGCCGCAATGTTCGCTCCACATTGAGCCGAACATCCCCAGCTCGACGGGAGTCGGCTCGCGTCCGAGCAGCTCAACGATCGACGCGTATTCGTCGTCGCTCAAAGCGACTTCGCGCCAGGCGCCGGGTGCAATCGAGGTAGTTGTTTGCTCCGTCATGGTCAAACCGCCACCTGGAGAACATTCATGACTGATTCGATGATGGCAAGTCCGTCGGAACCGCCGATGAGATCGCTCGTCGCTCGCTCAGGATGCGGCATCAGACCGACCACGTTGCCAGCCTCATTGGAGATCCCGGCGATGGCCCGTCGCGAGCCGTTTGGATTGGCGTTGTCGAGCACGGCGCCGTTGGCGTCGCAGTAACGAAAGACGATGCTGCCGGATGATTCCAGTCTGTCGAGCGTTTCGTTGTCCGCGTAGTACGAACCGTCGCCATGCGCGATCGGCAAGCGCAAAATGGCGCCGAGTTCAATGCCCGCTGTCCAGAATGAGGACGCTTCGACTTTGACGTAGATCCAATCGCAATGAAAACGAAGCGATTCGTTTCGCAGCAATGCACCAGGCAGGAGATGCGCTTCGGTCAGGATCTGGAAACCGTTACATATGCCCAGCACCGGGCCGCCCTTATCAGCGAACTCACGGATCGAACCGATCACCGGCGCAAAGCGGGCGATCGCTCCGCAGCGAAGATAGTCGCCATAGGAGAATCCACCTGGCACGATCAACGCGCCGATACCGGAGAGGTCAGTCTCCCGGTAATCGATCATGCGAGTCGGCACACCGAGATCGTTGGCGAATGCGCTCCAGGCGTCGTAATCGCCGTTGCTGCCGGGAACTGTCACGACGCCGACTTGCTCCGTCACCGGCCGTTCTCCGACATTGAGCTCACAGGCTGAAGACTCTCGATCTCGTACGTTTCGATCACCGGATTAGCGAGCAAGCGATCGCTCAGACTGCTGATGCTCTTGCGCGCCTCGTCCTCGGAACCCGCCACGATCTCCAGGCGAAACTGCTTGCCGGCCCGCACGCGGGAGACGGCCCGGTACCCGAGATCGTGCAATCCACCGAGGATCGCTTCCCCTTCCGGGTCGTTGACCCCCTGCCTGGGCATCACGACGACTTCCGCTACCCACGTACGCGTCACCGCACTCCTGACCTTTCACTTCCTGGCGCGGCGGCTTTCGATGCACTCGTCGACTCCCCGGTCAACCGAGCGACCGCCTCCTGATATCGTCGTTGCGTCCCTTCGATCACTTCGGCTGGCAGATCGGGCGCCGGGGGTTCGCGGTTCCAGCCGGAATCGAGTAGCCAGTCACGCAGATACTGCTTATCGAAGCTCGCCTGAGCGTGCCCGGGATCATAGGCTTCGGCATCCCAAAATCGGGAGCTGTCAGGGGTCAGCATCTCATCGATGACGATGAGCTCGCCATCGACAAATCCGAACTCGAATTTGGTGTCGGCAATGACGATGCCGCGTTCGCGGGCGAGATCGCTGGCGAAGGTGAAGAGAGCGATGCTCCGCCGTTCGAGTTCGTCCGTCAACTCGGCTCCGATGCGGTTGCGCAGTTCAGCGACCGAGATGTTCTCGTCATGCCCCTGATCGTTCTTGACGGCGGGTGTGAAGATCGCTTCCGGCAGTTTGCTCGAATCGAGCAAACCAGCCGGGAGCGGCAACCCGGCGACCGTTCCGTGAGACCGGTATTCGTTCCAGCCAGACCCAGCCAGATACCCGCGCACAACGCATTCGTAATCGATTCGCTCCGCCTTGCGCACGATCATCGAGCGGTCATCGAGAAGCTCGCGTTCCCGATCGCTCAGATTGGAGAGCGACACAAGATCGGTCGTGACCAGGTGGTTGGACGCCAGGTCGCGTGTTTGGTCGAACCAGAAGCGGGAAAGCTGCGTCAGGGCCTGACCCTTGCCAGGGATGCCTTGCGGCATGATCACGTCGAACGCCGAAATGCGGTCGGTGGCGATCATCAGCAACTCGCTGCCCAGATCGTAGGTGTCGCGCACCTTGCCGCTGTGCACGAGCGGATAGCCTGACAACGCGGTCCGGGTGACAGCTGGAGAGGTCATCGGCCAACTCCACCCGGATGAGCCAGCTCGCCGGACGACGAGAGTACATCCTGCTCAATCCGGGCAAAAAGCGAGTCGATATGTATCAGTTGGTCGTGTGGATTCATCAGCTCGTCGATCTGTGCAGCATTCAGCACTGCTGACACGTCCTCGTCGGCCTTGAGCCGCTCAGCGAACGAACGAGATGGATCGTCCCAGGCGGCGAGCGCATTGCGCTGAACGATCTTGTAGGCGAGCTGCCGATCGATGTCCGCATCGACGAGCGCCAGCAGAATGCGCTGCGAGTAGACCAATCCACCGGTCAGTTCGAGATTACGCAGCATCTGATCCGGGAAGACCTTGAGCTCGGTGATGATTTCTGTCAGGAGATCGAGCGAGTAATCGACCAGAATGAAGGCGTCGGGGAATATGACCCGCTCGGTCGAGCTGTGGCTGATGTCGCGCTCATGCCAGAGGGCCACATTCTCGTATGCCGTCACCATGTAACCGCGCAGCAAGCGGGCCAATCCGGTCAGCCTCTCCGACTCGTGGGGATTGCGCTTGTGGGGCATCGCCGAGGAGCCCTGGTTACCCTGTCCGAACGGCTCCTGGACTTCGCGCACCTCAGTCCGCTGCAGGTGACGAATCTCAGTGGCGATCTTCTCGATCGTGGCGCCGATCCCGGCAAGAACGGAAATCAGGAAGGCATGCCGGTCGCGCTGGATAACCTGGGTCGAGGCGAGATCGGGTCGCAGGCCGAGCGAAGCGCAGACTTCTTCTTCGATATCAGGTGACACATGTGCATGCGTGCCGACCGCTCCAGAGATTTGACCGACGGCGATATCCTCGCGGGCCACCTGCAATCGCCGCCGGTGGCGGCGCAGCTCGTCGAACCAGACGAGCGCTTTCAGCCCAAACGTTGTTGGCTCGGCATGAATGCCGTGCGTGCGCCCGATCGTCAGCGTCCACTTGTGCGCCAGCGCCAGACTCCAGACCGCATCGGTGAGGGCCACCAGCTCCTTGTCGAGCAGGTCGATACCTTCGACTGCCTGCATCGCCAGACCCGTATCGACCACGTCGGAACTGGTCAGACCAAGATGGACGAAACGGGAGGCATCGCCGATCGATTCGCCCGTGGCGCGCAGGAAGGAGATCAGGTCGTGATCGGTTTCCTTTTCGATTTCTCGCATGCGTTCGAGATCGCAGCTGGCGGTGCGGATTTGTTCGATCGCCCAATCGGGAATCCGGCCCCGATCGTGCCACGCTTCGCACACTGCAAGCTCCACGCGAAGCCAGCAGTCGATCTTGTTCTCGTCGCTCCAGACCCGACCCATTGCTGGCCTGGTGTAGCGGCCGATCAATTCCGTTTTGCTCCCTGTTTGACTGAATGACAATCCGGTCGAACGTCATCGGAAGTATAGACAAGAGTGGTGGAGAAATACCCATTGTGAACGTACACTGACGGCGGACGGGCTGGAGTTCGCACCCGTATGACAGCATTTGTAGCGCCGGGACCTGCCTGGAGGTTGGCAGGTTGACGAGGTGAAAGCCGATCGAACCCTTCGGCGGATGGCTTTCCGGTTTGCACAACCGTGATGTGCGGGAAGAAACCTGAACGGCAACGTTCCGAACAGAGGCCCGCGCAACGTGCAAAGTGATCCCCACTCCTCAGCATCCGTCCTCTTCGATCGGACTCGTTCGCGGCGCGTTTGCGCCCGGCGTCGTCGCGCCGTTCGTCATGTCCGATCGGCTATGACAACGCGAATTCGCAACAGGAACCCGCAATGTGTGGAATCTATGGGTACGCCGGAATACCGGCAGAGATCGGTCCGGAGATCCTCTCCGCGCTGAGAACGCTCGAATACCGGGGATATGACTCGTGGGGCGTGGCAGTCGGAATCGATGGGCGTCTCGAAGTCCGAAAGTCTGCGGGGCGCATCGGCGAAGCGACGGTCGATCTGCCGCCGAGCTCCATCGGGTTTGGTCACACGCGATGGGCGACTCATGGAGGCGTGACCGACGAGAATGCCCATCCGCTTCTCGATTGCACCTCCCGAATCGCCCTTATTCACAATGGCATCATCGAGAACTTCCGGCCGCTGAGGGCGGCGCTAGAGGAGAGAGGGCATCGCTTTCGTTCCGAAACTGATAGCGAGGTCGTCTCTCATCTGCTGGAGGACGTAGCGTCCCGGGACGGAAGCGTCACCCTCTGCAACTTTCGGGAGGTCTTTGGTCAGCTCGACGGTTTGAGCGCGGTCATCGCCGTCGACAGTCGAACTCAGACGATGTTCGCCGCAAAGAATGTCTCACCCCTGGTGATCGGCAAGGGAGATTCCGGCAACACGATTGCCTCGGACGCAATTGCCCTGCAGGGAAAGGCGTCATGCATCCACCATCTCGAGGATGGTCAGATCGCGGTCATCCAGTCAAACGGGGTCGCGATCTACGAAGCGGGGACGCTGGCACCCGTCGAGGTCGCCTGGCAAAAGCTCCCTCCTCCGGCGGTCAATGCGGGATTGCAGGGCTATCCGGATTTCATGTCAAAGGAGATGGCCGAGCAACCGGATGTGCTCGAGCGACTGGCGCGGAACTCCAGCGACTCAATCCTCCGGATGGCGGAAGCGATCCACGAGTCGTACGGCACGTTTTTCGTCGGTTGCGGCACAGCAGCGTATGCGGCGCTGACAGGCTCCTATCTCGTCAGCAGAATTGCGAAGTGGCATGTGAATTTCGTCGTTGGTTCGGAATTCAAGTATCACGAGCATTTCCTGACGCCGCGAAGTCTGGTGGTGGCGCTTTCGCAAAGTGGTGAAACCGCGGACATTATCGAGGCGATGATTGCCGCGCAACAGCGGGGTTCCCGGCTCGGTGCCATGGTCAACAGCGAACAATCGACACTCGACCGGATGGTCGATCTGCGCGTTCACCTCGGCGCCGGACCCGAACAGTGCGTGCTCTCCACCAAGGCCTACACGGCGAAGGTTGCGGCGATGATCATGCTGGCGCATGCCGTCGCCGGCCAGGCCGAGGAAGGTCGCGAGCTGGTTCTGCGAGCGAGCGATGGGCTGCGCGAGATGCTTCATCCCTCGTGGGTCGACCAGATCCGGCAGATAGCGGAAGCGACTCGCGACGCGACGAATCTCTTTGTGATCGGCCGGGGACTCTCCTACCCAACCGCGCTGGAAGCAGCACTCAAGATCAAGGAAGTGTCGTATATCCATGCAGAGGGGTTCGCCGGAGGCGAGCTGAAGCACGGGGTCATCGCCTTGATCGAAGAAGGCACTCCCTGTGTGGTCTACGCCCCCAATGATGAAACACGACGCGATATTCTCTCGGGGGCAATGGAACTGAAAGCGCGCGGAGCGTTTATTGTTGGGGTGGGCAGCGAAGCCGATCCCGTTTTCGACGTTTTCGTGCCGATGCCTGATGTCGGCGACGCCGCGCCGGTGGTGCAGGCGCTTCCCGCCCAGATGCTTGGATATCATGCCGCGCGAGTCCGGGGAAACGATCCGGACAAACCGCGCAATCTCGCCAAGAGCGTCACCGTGAAATGACCGTAGCCGAATCCTTGCCTCAGTTCGTCGATACCCATGCGCATCTGAGTGACGACCAGTTCACCGGCGACGCCGGCGACGTTATCGCCGCTGCTGCCGAGGTCGGCGTGACGCGCATTCTCAACGTGGCCTTTTCGCAAACGATGTGGAACGCGGCGATCGGGCTAAGCGCTAAACACCCCGGCGTGTTTTTCACTCTCGGTGTCCATCCCAACAGCGCTGGTGAATGGAACGGAGCGACTGCGGCCGCGTTGGAGTCGCTCGCGGCTCGGCGCCCTCCGGTCGCCATCGGCGAAACCGGTCTCGACTATTACTGGAACACCCATCCGCGCGAACAGCAGATCGAAGCGTTCAGCGAACAGGTCGCACTGGCTCGCGCAGCGAACCTGCCGGTCATCATTCACATGCGCGGCGAAGTCGAAATCGACATCCGCGACGTGCTGAGTGGAACCAACACTCCCGTTTGCGTGTTTCATAGCTTTGATGGGAGTGTTGCTCTGGCCGATTGGATCATCGCGAATGGCTGGTATCTCGGAGTCGGTGGGTTGATGACTCGCCGAAGTGCTCGCGCAACGCAAGACATTCTCAAATTGGCGCCGCTCGAGCAGCTGCTGCTCGAAACCGACTCTCCTTATCTTGCCCCGACGGGCTGGAAGGAAAAGCGCAACACCCCGGTTTCGATTCCGATCATCGCCGGACATCTGGCGCGGCTTCATGACGTCTCGCTGGAAGACGTTGCGAAGGTGACCACGGAAAACGCGATTCGGGTCTTCGGTCTGCCGGAGTTGGAGGCATGACCACGACGCTTGTCATCGCCTCGGACAACCCGGGCAAGCAGGCCGAGATGCTGCGTCTTCTTCCGCCTGGTTTTCGCGTGATGACTGCCCGCGAGGCGGGTGTGGCACTACCTGCAGAAACGGGATCGACCTTCGAAGAGAACGCCACGCTCAAGGCCGTGCACACGGCGGCAAGTTCGGGGCATTATGCGATCGGTGATGATTCCGGTTTGGAAGTAGATGCTCTCCACGGCGCACCTGGCGTGTACTCCGCCCGATACGCAGGCGAGCCATCGGACCCGGTAAAGAACATCGAGAAGTTGCTTCGGGAGCTCGACGAGCTCCCCGACGCACAACGGAGCGCCAGATTTCGCTGCAGTATCGTTCTGGCGAGTCCGGGAGGCGAAACGTTCCAAGCCCAGGGAGTGGTCGAGGGAACGATCGGCCGGAAACCGCGAGGTTCGAACGGCTTCGGCTACGATCCAGTGTTTATCATTGCCTCCGGGCGTACGTTCGCCGAGATCGACGCCGAAGAAAAAGATGCCATCAGTCATCGCGGCCATGCGCTGCGAGCATTGATCCCCGCGATCCTGCGAATCGCGGACAACAACGAGATGAACGATGACCACAATGAGTAAACCGCCCGACATTCCGCTCGAGGGATTGTCAACGCGCGCTGAGTCGTTTCGCGAGTGGCGAAATCAGGCGTTGGGACGTGGCGTTCTACCGACGATCATGATCGCGGGTTCCCGGGGCAAGACGACGGTCACGCAGCTTCTGGCGACGATGATCGGCGATCAGTGGCGCATGGCCGTGCGAAATCCTTCCGGCGTCACCATTCAGGGAGAACTGCAGGAAGGTGAAATCGAACCGTGGCAACGGGTCGAAGCGATGTTGCAGAGCGGTGAGCTCGATGTCGCGCTCTGGGAGGTCGACTGGCCGACGGCGGTGGCGTTACCTGGCGAGATGAACATCGCCACGCTGGCGATCACCAATGTCTGCGCCAATCGCGACGAGTGCATGATCTATGGCGACGCGAAGCTGGCAATCAAGTCGCTGCCGGTGTTGGTGGAGGCATTGCCACGCAACGGCACGCTCGTACTGAACGGCGAGGACTTCCTCGTCTCCGATCTGCTGGACGGACGGGGCGCCTCGACGATTCTGGTCGGTCAGGGGATCGAGTCGCCAGCGATGGACGCACACTGGCTTCAGGGAGGTGCGTGCGCCTGGATCGAGAGCGACTATCTTTGTATCGGACACCGGCGCGGGCCAACCAGACTTATCCAGCAGAGTGAAGTCGGCTTCGCTCTCGGCGGCATTGCGTCATTCGAAATCCAGAATGCGTTGATGGCGGCAGCGATCGCCTATTCGCTCGGCATTCGGTCGTCGACGATCGCGAATGCGCTGCGGTCGTTTCACAGCGATATTCGGACCATGCCGGGCTCGTTCAACGTCATGTACACCAGTGGTGTACCGACGATCGTCGACCGGCCGTCACCGTCGTGGTTCATCCGGCCGATCGTGCGTGCGCTTCGCGACTACCGGCAGGCGCGCCTGCTGACCGTCGTTGGTCAACTGGATGGCGTTCCGGCGCAGGACTACACCGAAGTCGGCAGGCTTCTCGGCCGCGTCAGCTCTGCGCTCTTCGTGGCCACGGGCCGCGCCGCCGATGACTACGACTGGACACCAATCCGCGACGGCGCCTTCAAGAACGAGGTGCCGCCCGTGGTCATTCCGTTCGCGACCGAACAAGCGGCCTTTCGCAAGGCGACGACCATGGCCAGACCCGCCGATGTCATTTATTACCTGTCGTCAAATCCGGAGCAGATTCAGGCGCAGTGGCACTCTGCGCATCACGCCGGTGAACTCCGGTTCGATGTTGCGACCGCCGGGAAGTGAAGCAGGGTCAATCGATCAGGCGCTGATTGCGTACGCCGGTTCCGGCACGTCGATCGTGACTGCGCCCACTCCGAGAATTCGCTCCAGGTTTTGCACCAACTCCGGATCGGCATCGACCAGAAGCGACCGGCTGCGCAACACGCGTTCCTGATCGCCGATACGCAGATGAAAAACCACGTGGTCATCGCCCTCGTGCGCCTTGAGCACTCGATCGATCCCACGCATCAGATCAACGAGCTCGCCGTCAGCGCCAAGCGCCGGAAACCGCAGATGGACCGATCGCTCGGGCCTCACCAGTACTTCGAGTTCTTCCATGAACCGATCGCAGATCAGCTGGGCGCGTTCGTCGCGCACTTCATATTTGGCGACGATGTCGAGAATGGCATCGACCTCGAGCTGCTCCCCCACTTCGGCGAATTTATCCGGGAAGAGCACCATTTCGATTGAGCCGGTCAGATCTTCCAGGTCGGCGACGGCCATCGACTTGCCAGTCCGCGTCACGAGTCTGCGCACGCCGTTCACCCGAGCGATCAACCGGACTCGCGCTTCACTGCCCAGCGAGGGAAGTTCGGCGATTTGAACGCGGCCGCCGGTGCCCGCCTTGCGGAGGGCTTCTTCAACAGGATGCTCGCTGATGTACACACCAAGCAACTCTCGTTCCCAGGCGAGACGTTGCTTCATTGGCAAGTCGTCAGTCTGTCCATAGACCGATGTGGCCGCGGCAGTCGGCGCAGGAGGGGCGGCAAGCTGCATGTCGAATCCCAGCTGTCCACGCGCTGCCGCTTTCTGCCGATCGAGCGCCGAGGCGATGGCCGGTTCGAGCACATTCAGTACGGAACGGCGCGGTCCAAAGTCATCGAATCCACCAGCGCGTCCCAGTGTTTCGGCGACTCGGCGGGAAATTCGACTCCAATCGATGGCCGCACAGAAGTCGTCGAGCGAGGCGTACCGGGCATCGGGTAGCTCGCGACGACCCTCGACGATCGCCTCGGCAGCGCCGCGACCGACATTGCGAATGGCAGCAAGACCGTAGCGGATTGCTTCTTTGCCATCCGGCACTTGTTCGACGGTGAAATCGACTTCAGAGCAGCACACACTCGGACCGAGCACCGGAATGCCGAGCCGCCGGCACTCGGCGACGTCGAGCACGATGCGGTCGACATTGTTGCTGCTGGACGTCAGCATCGCAGCCATGAACTCGACTGGGTAGTGAGCTTTCAGATAGGCGGTCTGCGCACAGATGACGGCGTATCCCGCACTGTGGGATTTGTTGAATCCGTAGTTCCCAAACTTGCCCAGCAGGTCGAAGATGTCGTTGGCCAGCTGGTCGCTTAGCCCATGTTCGCCCGCGCCATTGACAAATGGCTGGCGGTACGATTCGAAGAACTCCTGATTCTTCTTCCCCATTGCCTTGCGGAGGCCATCGGCATCGGCGAGGGAAAAACCGGCGATTGCATTAGCAACCTGCATCACCTGTTCCTGGTAGACGGCGATGCCGTAGGTCTCCTTCAGAATCGGCTCGAGATCGGGATGCACGTAGCTGATTTCGAGGCGACCATGCTTGCGGCCGATGTATTCCGGCGCGTTTTCCATCGGTCCGGGCCGGATCAGCGCCATCAGGGCAATGATGTCCTCGAATCGCTCGGGAGAGACGTCGACGGTCATGCGAGTGGTCATGCCACCTTCCAGTTGGAAGATGCCGTGCGTTTCCCCCCGTCTCAGGAGTGCGTAGGCGTGTTCATCCTCGAGAGGAATGTTCTCCACCGTCAGCGTCGGGTCCTTGGTGCGGGCCAGCTCGACCGCTTTGCCGACGATCGTCAGGGTTGTCAGACCGAGGAAGTCGATCTTCAGCAGGCCGAGACTCTCCAGCTGTCCCATCGGGAACTGGGTTGTGATTTCACCTTCGCTCTTGCCCCCTGCTCGCTGCAGAGGAACTGTTTCGATCAGCGGATCCCGCCCGATCACGACTCCGGCAGCATGCGTCGAGGAATGCCGGGCGATCCCCTCTACCTTCCTGGCGTTGTCGATCAGGTTGCGGAGCGACGGGTCGTTGTCGTAGATGGCGCGAAGCTCCGGGACCTTCTCGATCGCTTCCTCGAGCTGGATCTTCGGCGCGTTCGGAATCAGTTTGGCGACGCGGTCGACTTCGGGAATCGGCATCCCCATTGCGCGACCGACATCGCGAACCGAGCCCTTGGCGGCCATCGTTCCGAACGTGACAATCTGGGCGACCCGTTCCTCGCCGTACTTGCGGACGACATATTCGATCACTTCATGCCGCCGGTCATCGGCGAAATCGATATCAATATCCGGCATCGAGATGCGAGAGGGATTGAGGAAGCGTTCGAAGAGGAGCCCGTAGCGCAGGGGATCGAGCGCGGTAATGCCGAGCGTGAACGACACCATGCTGCCGAGAGCGGAACCGCGTCCAGGCCCAACGAGAATGCCGTTGTCCTTGGCGAACTTCACGAAGTCCCAGACGACGAGGAAGTAGTTGGTCAGCTTCATCTGACCGATGACACCGAGCTCGAATGCCAGTCGCTCTCCCACTTCGCCCGAGTCGTGTCCGTAAAAGGCTCTGGCGCCTTCGCGACAGAGCGACTCGAGATACTCGTGATTGGTCATCCCAGGGGGAGAAGTGAAGTCGGGGAGCTGGTACTCACCGGTGGCCAGGTTGAGCTCACACATTTCGGCGATACGCATTGTGTTCGTCAGCGCATCTGGCACTTCGCCAAAGCGTGCCCACATCTCCTCAGGTGACTTGAGGAAAAGCTCGTCCGTTTCCTGCTTGAGGCGCTTGGGATCGTCCAGCGTCGTATTCGTCTGAATGCAGACGAGCAAATCCTGAGCCGGTGCATCGACCTGGTTGCAATAATGAACGTCGTTCGTCGCCACAAGCGGAAGATCGAACGACCTGGCGAGGGAGATGAGCTCTGGATTGACCGCTCGTTGCTCTTTCAGTCCGTGGTCCTGAAGCTCGATAAAGAAGCGATCACGACCGAATACTTCGGCGAGTGATCCTGCGAAATCTCTTGCCGCGTCGGGTTGTTCGCGAAGAAAGTTCTGAGCCACCGGGCCGCCGAGACAGGCCGACGTGGCAATAAGTCCGGCCGAGTGTTGGGCGAGCATTTCGCGATCGACCCGAGGCCGGTAGTAGAAGCCCTCGAGACTGGCGCGTGAGGCGAGGCGGAGGAGATTGCGATAGCCGGTGGTGTTCTGGGCCAGGAGAAGCAGGTGGTAGGAACGGCGGCGGCGCTTACGCTCGTCCTCACTGGCGTCTGGATCGGGAGCTTTGGCTGGGCCATCAGCGAAATAGGCTTCCATGCCGATGATCGGATGGAGACCGGCATCCGTCAGTTTGTTATGCCAGTCCATCGCCCCGTACATGACGCCATGGTCGGTCAGCGCGAGGTGCTTGATGCCTTTTTCGTGGGCGAGCCGCACATATTCGTCAATGCGGCCCATGCCATCGAGAAGTGAAAACTCGGTGTGCAGGTGGAGATGGGCGAACTCGGGCACGGGGATGACTTTCCAGGGACGGCTGCGTTCCGTCCGTTAACGACCTGTACTTGCTGTCGCCAGCACCTAGGATACTCGTTCAACCCGGGCGGCCGCGTCGTCGACGCGATCACGTGTTGCGGCAACGCCTGCGTTGCTCGGCCGCCTCGTCGCATCACGAGCGAGGCAGGCCTCGCCGCTACATGGGTAGGACCGCGATGTTGAGATACACAACGACCCTGAGCGGGAATCCAGCGATGGGCGGGGAGCCAGCAGCTGGCGCTCAGGGTCGACCGTTTGCTTCCGGACGGATCAGGCCGCGGCCTCACCAACAGTTTCCGACTGAGGCGTCGATCGCATCGCGAACCGAGCCTGTTGCGCGAGCAAGTGCAACACCTGCCGCATATTCTCCCGGTACTCGCTCGGCACGGCCTCGTCTTTGAGCAGATCGAGAACCTCTCCCAATACCGGTTCGCTCGACAGCAGATTGGTGACATCGCGCGGCAGGAATCCTGCTGCGGCCAGAAGCGCGTCGCGCTCGCTTTCGCCGAGACCGAGGGCTCCGCCAAGCCGGTCGACCGCATCGCGAGTCGGCATCCGCGCGCCGCCTTCGAGCCGGCTCACGTAGCTGTGATCGAACTCAGCTCGCTCCGCCAGCTTACTTTGTGACACGCCGCGCCTTTCACGGAGTGCCTTTAACAGCTGTCCGAATTCCGTCATGCCTTTCCCCCGCACCTGTGACTGTTAGGCAAGCCCAGTTGGGTTGCGCCTGCGAGTCAACGCTTCAATTGACTCGGTGACACCATCGTACCAGCACCCGCCCCGCCAGTCAACACTCCCCGTCGCTGATATCCACATTACCCACAGCCATGTCGTTGCCAACGCAGGTTACAACAGTACGGTCGAAACACTGTCGTTGCTACTGGCGCAATGCTGTCGAAACACGGCGCTTTGGAGTGGGATCGACGTATCTGCGACGGCCTGCGCGGTCATTTCTCGCGCAGAGTGACCCTCAGGCAGCTTCGGGTGTGCCGTACACTGACACAGTGGACCAGCGAACGGTCCAGGCGTTGCGACAGTTGGCAGACTCGATGGTCACCCAGACTTCATCATTTCCGGGACATCTCAAACACCCTCAAAGCGAGGACTCCCAGTCGACCCGGCTGCTGCGTGGCGGCGAAGTGGCGATCGCATTGCGGCGAGAAATTCGCTCGGCCACCGCGCATTTGCTCGCGTGTGGCGGCAACTTGCCGCGTCTCGTGACCGTCAGCGCTTCGGACAATCCGGCAGCACTCGCCTACAGGCGATCGATCATCAAGACGATCGACAGGGTCGGCCTGGAACACATGCCAGTCGATCTCCCAGTCCGCTCGACAAACGCCGATCTCAGAATGACGCTGGAGAAACTGAGCGCGGACGCCGGAGTGAGCGGTGTTCTCGTGCTGATGCCGTTGCCGTCCCATTTCTCAGGAGAAGTGGTGAACGAGTATCTGCATCCGATGAAGGACGTCGATGGGATCACGCCGGCGAACGCGGGCCGGCTTCATCTAGGGCTTCCCTGCCTGGCGCCAAGCACCCCACAAGGTGGAATCCTGCTGCTCGATCACTATCAGGTTCCAGTGGAGGGAGCCCATGCGGTGGTCGTCGGTCGCAGCAATGTTGTGGGCCGGCCCCTCTCTGCGTTGCTGCTTGGGCGAAATGCGACCGTGACGATCTGTCATAGCAAGACAGCTGATCTGGCGAGTTTCACCCGCTCCGCTGATATCCTGGCGGTGGCCACGGGAGCTCCACGATGGCTCGATCGACGGTATGTTCGATCTGGCGCGACGGTGCTCGATTTCGGCATCAATGTCGTAAACGACAAGGTCGTTGGCGACGCCGATTTTGCCGATCTGCTCGGTCATGCAGGTGCGATCACACCTGTTCCAGGCGGCACTGGTCCGGTAACGGCACTCGTACTTGCCAGAAACACGGTGGCGGCCGCATTCGCCCAGCTCGGCGGCACAATGGAGAGCCTGGCCTCTGCCTTCGACGAGTTTCATTGCCCGGCTCCTGCACTACACAGCTGATCGGAGACTGTGCGCGAGGGCGTTTCCGTTTGACGTACACGCCCTGCAATTGATAGGCTTTAACGCTGGTTCAGGCATGAGCCGACGTAGCTCAGCGGCAGAGCAAGGGACTCATAAGCCCTTGGCCGGTGGTTCGATTCCACCCGTCGGCACCACTCGTTTTTCCGACTACCCACCCCAAACGAAAGACGGACAGGTTGGCTCAGCACATCAGAGCCGGTCTCGACCAACGAATGCTTCAGCGCCTGGACGCGCTGTCATTGCCGGCCGGAGCGACGCTGACGGTCGCGTTTTCCGGTGGCGGCGACTCATTGGCGCTTGCGGTCTGTTTGGGCCGGCTGAGGGAGCATCGACCATTCCGGCCGCACCTCCTTCATGTCGACCACCAGTTGCGCGCGGATTCATCTGAGGATGCCGAGAAGTGCGCGCAACTGGCGCACGACCTGGGACTTCCCATTGCACAGCGGACATTGCGGCCCGACCTGGCAGATCGAGCGCAGGCACTCGGCATCGAAGGGTCGGCGCGCGCCGAGCGTTACGAAGCCCTGGCTTCGATGGCCAGAGAGCAGGGCGCGTGGATCGTGAGCACGGGGCATCATCAGGGCGATCAGGCCGAGACTGTCCTTTTGCATCTCTTCCGCGGTTCGGGACTCAGAGGACTGGCCGGAATGTCGGAACTGGGTATCTGGCCAGTCGAATACGATGCTGCGTACGGCCAACCGGAACTCCGCGTCTGGCGGCCATTTCTTTCGGAACCGAAGTCAGTGCTGATCGAATACGTGAAGAACGCGGGTTTCACGCTACTGCATGATTCTTCCAATGATGACCTCGCATTTCGCCGAAACGCGATTCGCCACAGCTTTCTGCCAGTGGTGGAAAGAGCATTTCCTGGCGCCGAGGCCTCTCTTGCGAGACTGGCCGGTCTGGCACGCGAAGACGCGGACTACCTCGACGCGACAGCTTCTGCGCACCGCCGGGAGCTTGAGAGCGCTGACGGTGGACTGGCCGTCTCCGGGCTTTCCTCCTTGCCTGCTCCACTCGCCTCGCGGGTCGTTCGATCGTGGCTCCTGGAAGCCGGGGTCGAGGAGCCAACGCGGGAGCGGACATTCGATGTGCTCGAGTTCGCCCGGGACGGCAGTGAATCCAGTCATCTCGAGGCTGGCTCGGGGCGTATCGTGTTGCGCGACGGCGAATCACTCCGTTGTTGCTCGCCGGAAGCGTTGCTGGACCTGCTGTGCCAGCGCGTTGGAGTTCTCCCACTTGGAGACGAGAACTCAGTCCAGCTCCGAAGCGAATCGTCAAGCTTCCTTCGATTCGACACTGCCGGCTGGTGGGTTGAGATTCGACTCGGTTCGTGCCGGCCGGAAGCGCAGTTCGACTCAATCGCAGTTCCGGATGCGATATCGCCTGACTCGATCACCGTTCGTCGATCCCAGCCGGGCGACCTCTGGTACGACACACATGAACCGGTCAAGGAGTCGCTGCGGATCTCTGGCATTCATCCGTACGCTCGGTGGAGAATCGCCTGTGTCGCATGCGACAACATGGTTTACGCGCTGCCTGGCGTTTCCCGGAAACGCAAGCGCCTGAAAGACAATAGTCACGAAACGAATCTGGCAATTTGCTGGGGCACGACGAAGGGGCCGACATGACACAGATAAAAGAGACCGGCATTGGCAGCGTGTTGATCGAAGAATCGGCCATTCAACAGGCAGTTGCTGATATTGCGGCGTATGTCGACGCGGAATCGAGCGACGAGACTCCGCTTCTGGTGGGCGTGCTGACGGGTGCTGTGACCTTCATGGCCGATCTGATGCGAGCGATGAATAATCATGTCGAGATCGATTTCATGGCGGTTTCGAGTTATGGCGACGATACGACCAGCTCCGGCGTTGTTCGCATTCTCAAGGACCTGAACAAAGACATCGCCGGGCGGCATGTCGTGGTAGTCGAGGACATTGTGGACAGCGGTCTGACCCTGCAATACCTGCTCGATCACCTGCGACGCCGCGAACCTTCGCGAATCACTGTCGTGGCGCTGTTGAAGAAGAACAAACCAGATGCCATGGATGTGCAGGTGGACAAGGTCGGATTCGAGATACCTGATGAGTTCGTGGTTGGATACGGTTTGGACTTTGCGGGGCGTTTCCGAAATGTGCCATTTATCGGGATTCTGAACGCTGACGAGATTCAGAAGCAACTGTAAGCAAATGCTACAATTTTGACCTGTGCCGCGAATGGGTCGCTCCCCCTTCGACTGTAACGAACGCGGCCGGAGGAACACCCAATGGGAGATCTCAGACGATTGCGCAGCAGCACGATCTGGCTGGTGCTCATCGTTGCCGTTATTGCGCTCTGGTTCCTTGTCGTCGACAACGGCGGGTCGACTTCGAACAAGGACTTTTCGACCGTCGCCCGGGAGATCGAGGCGGGCCGCGTGCACTCCCTCGAAATGACGGAGGGCAGCAGCACCGTACACGTCAATTATGTCGATCCTGACGTGCAAGACGCGAAGACGATCCTGCCGGCGAACACGACGATCTATGAGTCACTCGAGGCATATGGCGTCGATGTTACCGAAGCACCGCCGATCGAAGTAAAGGACGGCAGTCGGTGGGGCAACTGGCTGGGCACCCTTGGATTCTTGTTGCCGATGCTCTTTTTGCTTGGCATCCTGATCTTTATGATGCGTCAGTCGCAAGGGTCAAACAGCCAGGCAATGTCGTTCGGCAAGAGCAAGGCGCGTCTCTTCTCCAGCGACAAGCCGACAGTGACCTTCGCCGATGTGGCGGGCGTTGACGAAGCGAAAGAAGAGCTCGTCGAGGTCGTCGAGTTCCTCAAATATCCCGATAAGTTTCAGGCGCTCGGCGCGCGTATTCCCCGCGGTGTGCTGCTGGTTGGACCGCCAGGCACCGGCAAGACGTTGCTCTCGCGTGCAGTTGCCGGTGAGGCAGGCGTTCCCTTCTTCAGTATCTCTGGATCCGAGTTCGTGGAAATGTTCGTGGGCGTCGGAGCCAGCCGGGTCCGCGATCTTTTCGAACAGGCGAAGAAGAGCGCCCCGTGCATTGTCTTCGTCGACGAAATCGACGCCGTAGGCCGGCAACGCGGCGCCGGACTTGGGGGCAGTCATGATGAACGCGAGCAGACGCTGAATCAGATTCTGGTCGAGATGGACGGGTTCGACAGCAGCACCAACGTCATCGTGATCGCCGCTACAAACCGGCCGGATGTTCTCGATCCTGCTCTCCTGCGCCCGGGTCGCTTCGACCGGCAAGTGATCCTGGACCGGCCGGACATTCAGGGGCGCCTGGCGATTCTCGACGTCCATGCTCGAGGAAAGCCATTCGAATCTGATGTCTCGATCGAGAATCTGGCGCGGCAGACCCCTGGTTTTTCAGGCGCTGATCTGGAGAATCTGGTCAATGAGTCGGCCATTCTGGCGGCGCGCCGAGGCAAGAAAACCATCGGTCTGATGGAACTGACCGAAGCTATCGACCGTGTGATTGCCGGTCCACAGCGCAAGAGCCGGGTCATCACGGAGCGTGAACGGATGATGACCGCCTATCACGAAGCAGGACACGCGCTCGTGGCGCGCATGCTGCCCAACGCCGACCCGGTCCGCAAAGTGTCGATTGTGGCGAGAGGCATGATGGGTGGTTACACCCGGGTTGTCCCCGATGAAGACCGCCTCTTCAAAACGAAGCGCCAATTCGAGGATGAGCTGGCTGTGTTCATGGCTGGTCACAACGCTGAGTTGATGGTCTTTGACGAGCAATCGACCGGCGCCGCAAACGATATCGAACGCGCCACCGGGCTAGCGAGACGCATGGTGACCGAATTTGGCATGAGTGAAACACTTGGGCCCCTCGCGTTCGGCAAGAAAGACGAACTGGTTTTTCTGGGACGCGAGATCAGCGAGCAACGAAACTACAGTGACGAAGTTGCGTTCGAGATCGACAAGGAGATTCGAACACTGGTCGATCGTGGTCACGAGCGAGCGAAGGAAGTCATTGCCGCGAATTTCGACAAGCTTGAAGCGATCGCTGGGCTCCTGATCAAGGAAGAGACAATCGAGGGCGATCAGCTCGAGGCACTCTTTGATTCGCCTCGACCATTGCCGACGCTGGCTGGTCCTCCGACTGCCGAACCGGCTATACGCCAGGTGGAAAAAACGCCCACACGCAAGCGACGGCCGCGTGTCAAAAAGGATGAGGACGCGCGACCTCCGTTGTCCGGTCAGCTGAAACCGACGCCAGCAGACTGAGCCAAGTTGGAGGCATCAAACAGAACAGCACGGCGAGCGCTCGCCGTGCTGTTTGCTTTCCCGTGGGTGGAGGCATGGGGATTCGAACCCCAGACCTCTACAGTGCGATTGTAGCGCTCTCCCAGCTGAGCTATGCCCCCATGGGAAGGGATGATCAGTATACGGAGCGGCACCAAAGTGCGTCAACTTGGTTCGTACGTACGTGAAATGAACAGTTTCCGCATCAAACCGTCTCATTTGGTGTACGTCGTCGCCTGTCTCACGGTTTGCTGGCGACGATCGAGACTCGAGTGTGACGCCCGTGATGTTTCCAGAGAACACTCAGCAACGATTCGACTTCGCTCGCCACGAGTCCTATACTGACACGGCGAAAGCGCGGGTGTAACTCAGCTGGTAGAGTGTTTGCTTCCCAAGCAAAATGTCGTGGGTTCGAGTCCCATCACCCGCTCCGCTTTAACCCCAGATATGCGCTGGGGTTTTTGCTTGCCGGAAATTCCTTGTTTCGTGGTCGATTCTCAGTTCTTCTCGGATTCTTCACTCCGGCTCACCAGATATTCG
>CAYWSE010000011.1:28421-67811 GCA_964461025.1 uncultured Sphaerobacteraceae bacterium
TCCCAAGCAAAATGTCGTGGGTTCGAGTCCCATCACCCGCTCCGTTGTTCTCGCATCAAAACCCTCAACGCACATCCCATTCAATTCGGGAACAAGCGTGCGTCTGGCCGCCAGCAAGGCGGCGTGGTCGTCCTTCCGCATCGAATGGCCCCAATCGGGCACAGCGCGATCATACGTGGATTCTTTGCGAGATCACCGCCGAGAACAGCGATGTTCCCTCACCGCTTGTCTCGTCTCCACCGTTACCTTGCTTACGAAGCTGACCGGCGCGAAGCGACGAATCCGTGTTACTGAAACCCTGGTAGGAAGGTGTCAGCGGGTGACGACATTCCGGGACTCCTGGACCTCCCGCCACCGCGGAGACAAGGGGTGGGCCAGCATGATCGCGTGGCCTGCATTTTCCGTCTACGAGCAGATCAGAAATGATGCAGCACAATCACGGACTCCACAGGCCGCCGTAGCGCTCCAGATAAGCGTTGTTAGCAGCATGCTGGGTGGTTCAGGACTGCGAATCGCCGGCCCCGCCAAGCTGACGAAGCACAACGGCAACGCCCGGAGCATCAGGGGCATCTTCAATCACTGATTCGGTGATGAATTGATGGACGAGATGTGCCAGCAGCTGCGGATGGGAATAGTTGATGGCATGCGCCGCCTGCTCGACCCTGACGACGGCGAAGTTCGGATTCGCTGCCGATCCCTCGACGATGCGCTGCTCGTTAACGAGTGGGTCTCGTCTACCGATAACGACGAGCGACGGCGTTGCGGTGTCGCGAAATCGTTCGACGGTGGGGTAATGAATCATCGACCAGAAGAGGCGAGCGGCGTTCACCATCCGGTATCGGAGATAGTCCGGCACGGCGATCACAAACATCGAGGGTGGTTCGCGCAGGCCATCCAGAGCGAGCTGGAAGACGCCTCGAAAGATCGGTCTGTTGTTAGGGCCTCCGGCCGGCGAGACAAGGACCGTGCGGTCCACACGATCCGGTCTCAATCGGGCGGCCTCGATGGCCGTAATGCAACCCATTGAATTGCCTACCAGCGTCGCCCGTTCGACGCCCACGGTATCCATGAAGCTGAACAGCGCCTCAGCAAGCTCGTTGATCGAGAGCACCTTCTCCGGATGATGACTGCGACCGAAGCCGGGAAGATCGGGGACGAAAGTCCTGTACGTGGTGGCGAGGAGGTTCGCGGTCGGCAAAAGGTACGTGCCCGAGATTGCGAAGCCGTGCAGGTGGATGATCACCGGGGCATCGACGTGCTCCTCGACGGACTCCCAGTAGCGAACCGGCAAGCCGTCGACGATGATCCACCGCTCGACCAGATTGTCATACGACGCTCTCAACGATCAGCTCCCGGCCGAGATGCTTCCATCGAATTGCAGGTACTCACATGTCGCCTTGCTGCCCGAATGCCGATCATCGGCGAGTGGTCGCGGCGTTCCCAATCATCAAGAGAGAGAACGCCGCTTCTCGTCTTTCAGGCTTCTGGAGTAGCCACTGCGTCGTCCGCCCCAAGGTCCCCAAGCGGTGATGGAACCAGGATTCCACCGCGTGGAAATGTCGGTGAGGAGAAGGTGATGATCATGGCGTTTGAGCCGGTTTTCGATACTGGCGTTGCCGCGGACGGATCGACCGTCACCTCGACCGAGAATGAAACCACAGAGTCGTACACCATGCCTGACTCGACCACTACGTCTGACTCATACAAAACCGTGCCCGATTCATGATCCAGGATCTGAATCGTGTATGGGCCAGCGTCGAGCACGACGTAGTCAGTTACGTCCTTGAACTCCACGTCTTCAAAGAGCACCGGCCCGTCCTTGATGACAACATCGACAGACTGCGCGTCGGGGTAGCCCTGAAGAAGTCGCCATCTGCCCTGCCCAACGGGAGGCGGAGTGAGATTCACTCGCTCCCCGACGATCGACGGGCTGTTGGCGCTACCGACGATGAACATTTCATATGCCTCCCCGGGTCGCAGGGTCACATATCGGTAGGTGGAGGAATAGTCGGTTCCCATCCCGGCGGGGACGATGTGAATTGGGACTTCGTAGTCAAAGACCGGCACGGCGACGTAATTGATACGATCCCCAAGACCGACATTCTCGAGAATGCGAACATGGTTGTAGTAGACATCGATGATCGGAAGGCCGGACGGCGCCAGATTCCCAATGCGCAGGCAGGCATCGGAGGGCAATCCCTTGACGTCCTGAAGGAGCGTGCACCGAGGCGACACCGTCGTCACCAGCGTCAGTGTCTGCAACGATCCGTTGGCGTGCGAGCCGAACGTGACAACGTCGTAGACATTTCCCCAATTGAGCTCGATGCCAGGCATTTCGGCAATTGGTTCGTCGGCGTCTTCCGCCCGTACGGCAAGGTCATATTCGCCCCAGCCGATATCCTCATAGTCCGAAGCATTGGCGAACTCAACGCCCTCTGCCCAGCGGTCTTCGCCGCTGTAAAGATCGAGATTTCCCGCATCAGTCGAGGCATTTATCAGCCTGATCCTCGCCTCACCTGTGTCGGTGCGATCCAGATTGACTTCGAACGCCTGGACTTCGATTCCGGACTCGCCGTCGATCAGAAGAACGGTCGCCGCGTCGCCGGACTCGATCGTCTGCGTGACAATAATCGGCTCAGCCTCTTCACCGACATTGATGGAAAACTCGTGGTCGCCCGGTGCGACGGAAACGTACTGACTTACCTCGCCAAACCGCATTCGCCTGACAAGATTCTCCCCATCGACCGAGACATCGATCACAGCACCGCTCTCGGCGACATGCATGAACCTCAAGGTCGTCGAAGGTTCTGGCAATTCCTCCTGCGCACGCACCTGAGGTCCGGGCAGGGTGAAGGTCAACGCCAGGAGCGGCGTCATTACCAACGCAAGCAAAGCGAAGAGCCGAGCGTGTCGCCACGTGGATTTCATTGGTCTGTTCCTTTCACTGCGATGCTTTGGCATCAGGCTTCAGATCAGTCGGCTTTCCGGCAGCGCACGAGAGGTGCGGTTCATTGCGCATTATCAATGACTCGAACGATTTGTGGCCGTTGCTATCCAAAGAGAGCCGCCGATTCACGTTCAGACGAGAACTCGATGTCTGGGAGGCGAATCATGCGAATCGAGAGCAATGCGCCTCCAATTCCGGCCAGCAGAGGGACAATCAGCGCCAACTGCAAAGATCTCGGCCGTGATTCGGTGTTGATGTGAATGATCTCTTCCTCCTTCTCCGCTGAGACTCCGGTAATGAGCTCCTCGAGCTGGGTATTGCTCATGATCTGCGCGTCCTCCTCGAGGACTTGCGCAACCTGTTGTTGTTCCGCGGGGTCCAGGACTGTGCTTTCCTCGGCCATGGAAGTGAACAGAAATGACAGGCTCCCCAACATGACCGCGCCGGCGAACGCCAGGCCGACCGAAAGGCCGAATTGCCCTGCCGCAGAGTTCACGCCCGCCGCTTCACTGATCCGCTCGTCTGGAATTGGAGCAAGCGTGAAATTGTTGAGCTGCGAGACGAGCAAGCCAAGGCCAGTTCCCATTCCAATAAGCGGTACGACGAAAGACCAGCCAGAATCAGCCCGCGGCACGACGATGATCAGCAGGATCGTACCGAGCGTCAGTACCAGGAAACCTGCTCGGACGATGCTCGCCGGACGTCGCTTGCCGGCCCGTTTGCCGGCGACCATGGCGATCAGAAACATGCTGATCGAGAGAGGCGCAATCGAAAGGCCCGCCTTCATGGCGTTGTATTCGAGCACCATCTGAAAGAAGATCGGCAGCACGATCATTGCGCCGCCAAGCGCCAATTGCTGCAGGAGCTGCTGCGAAATCCCGATTCTGAAGTGGGGAGATCGAAAAAGTCCAACGTCCAGCAGGGCCGAGCGATTGTTCTTCTTTTGCCTGATGAGCCAGTACACCAGCGCCGCGATCGCGACCGCTCCTACGCCAATCACTGCTCCGACCGAGCTGGCGCCTTCCTGCCAGAGAAGAATGCCAAGCACAATGCCGCCCATGCCGAGAACTGACAGAACCGCGCCCACCATGTCAATGCCTCGTGGCCCGGTGTACGGGACGTCCTTGATGAGTTTGACGCCAGACAGAACAACGCCAATCACGACAACTTCGAGGAGAAACCCAGCCCGCCACGAGATATATGTCGTGATGAATCCGCCGATCAGGGGCCCCACAGCCGCGGCGATAGCGGCCGAGGCGCCAACAAGGGCATAGACACTGGCCTGAGACCGTCCTTCGAAATTGCCATGGATCAATGACTGCATGGCAGGCAATAGCAGAGAAGCGCCCAGTCCGCCGATCACTGCCCAGAAGATAATGATCGACGTGAGGTTCTGGGTTAAGGTCATCGACAGCGCGCCGAGCGCATACGCAAGGAGACCGACGACGTATGCTCGCCGCCGGCCGATGAGGTCCCCGACCTTGCTATTGATCAGAATGAACGCCGCGGAAATCAGCGCTTCCAGCGCGATCGCGGCCTGAACTCCTGATACCGTCGTATCGAGATCTTTGACCACCGCCGAGATTGAGACATTCATCAGTGAGGTGTCAACCACCAGCACAAACATCGCCATGGCAAGGAGGAAGGCCAGTTTTCGCTCCTGGCCCGTGAGTTTTGCCGGGGCGGCGTCAGCGGCGACCAGGTCGCTCTCTTGAGACGTCATCTAGCGGGAAAAAGACTTACGGTCTGCAAGCATTGAGTGCTCTGGCAAGCAGGAATGGTCGATAGCAATTGCCATCGAGAGCATACCGACCAGGATTGCGCTGGTGAGAGCACTCCACTGAGATGCAAATAGGACGATTCCGCCCGCCACGCCGTTGCGAGGAAAGAAGTACGGGACATCGTCGCTGCCTTTCTGAAGCCTGACGTCTAAAAGCTCGATTTGAGACTCGCCACCAACAGACCGATGGTATGGACCGGGACTGCCTGACGCTATCGCTCGAAAGTGGTAAACGCCAGACGGCTTGCCACCGAGCCGGCGAGGTCACGGTCCGAATCCATCAGTCGGGGCGGAAATTCGTGCCTTTGATGCCAGCAACGATGTCCTCGATCTCCTCGAGTGAACCAATTGCTGCTCTCTTCCCTGTTCTTTCTGTGAAGAGGGAAGCGGCAGCGACCTTCGGCCCCATGGAACCTGCAGGGAACGGATGCTCCGCGATCTCCGACGGCGTCACGTTCTCAAGCCTCTTTTGTTCAGGCGTACCCCAACCAGTGTAGACGCCGTCGACGTCCGTCGCCATGATGTAGAGGTCAGCATCGAGCTCCTTTGCCAGTAGTGCACTGGCATAGTCCTTGTCGATGACTGCTTCGACTCCTTCGAGGATGCGCTCTCGTTCGGGGTCGTAGGCAGTGGGAATTCCGCCGCCACCTGCACAGATGACGACAGCGCCGTGTTCCAGCATCCACCGAACCGGGCGGATCTCGAAAATGCGTTTGGGCAACGGTGACGGCACGACTCTCCGCCATTTGTCGCCGTCCTGCTTCATCACCCAGCCTTTCGCTTCGGCAACTCTCTTTGACTGCTCGAGGTCATAGACGGGGCCAACGAACTTCGTCGGGTTCTGAAAGGCGGGGTCAGCCCGATCGACCTCCACCATGGTCAGAATCGAGGCCAGCGGCTGTTCCTGAGGCAGCAGATTGCCAAGTTCGATTTCAAGAAGATAGCCGATCATTCCCTGCGTCTCCGCGCCGAGCACATCCAGCGGATACGGATCAACTTCTGGATACGCTTCGGCCTGCAACGCAAGCAGACCGACCTGAGGGCCATTCCCATGAGATACGACGATCTCGTGGTCTTTGACCAGCGGTGCGATCTGCTTCGCGGCAACCCGAATGTTTTCCTGCTGATTCTCGGCGGTCATCGCTTCGCCGCGTTTCAGAAGCGCATTTCCGCCAAGGGCAATCACGATACGCATCGCGCATCCTTTCGTTCGAAGATAGCGAACTGACGAGATGGGCCGTATCGGGCCGGCCACTGCCCCATACCTGGCGAAATGCTAGCTGGCCACGGCCTCGCCGACGATGCCTGCGCCCGGCGCTGGCGACGAATCCAAGTCGGATGTCGTCATGCTCAGGAGACCAGTGCGCCGGAGCACGATCTTGGCGACTTCAAAGATCGCCAAAACGATGACTGTTGCCAGCAGGCAGATTCCCCACTGATCGCGGGTCAACGAGACTGTCTCAAAGATCCGCTGCAGGAAACCAATCTCTGTCACCAGGACAGTCAATACAATCACGAGCCCGGAAAGATAAACGAATTGCCGGTTTACGAAAGCCGCCGGAGCGAGTCCACCGTGCTCCGGATCTCGCGTCGATATGGCGGCAACCAAATGCAACAGCGAAAGAGCGACCATTCCCATCGTCAATGCGACGGGCAAACTGTATTGGTCCTCACCGTACGCCACGGTGATCAGCGTCGCAACCGCGATTACCAATCCGGCAAGAATCAATCGGATCGCAACGGGTCTTGGCAGAACGGGCGCATTCGCGCCGCGCGGACGCTGCCTCATCAACCCTGGCATGGCGGCATCGAAGCCCAATCCAATCGCCAGCGGAACATCGATGGCGAAATTGACCCACAGAATTTGCAGCGGCGTAAGTGGGATGCCGTCGGCAACATTGAAGATGCCCGCCATGACGAATAGCGCAATGAATGCCGTGATGACGCCGATCTGGAATCTCACATACTTCATCAGGTTGTCGTACAGCCCGCGACCGCCCTCCACCGCTTTGACAATGGTCGCGAAGTTATCGTCGGTCAAGATCATCTCGGCAGCTTCTTTGGTGACCTCCGTACCGGTGATCCCCATCGCCACGCCAATGTCGGCGCGTTTCAGTGCGGGCGCGTCGTTGACCCCGTCGCCGGTCATTGCGACCACGTTGTTCTGCCTCTTCAACGTTTCCACGAGTCGCACTTTATCCTCGGGAGCGACCCTGGCGATCACTCCGATATCCGCGATACGGTTACCGAGCTCCTCATCACTCATTGCCGCGAATTCGGCGCCTGTGATGGCCTGTCCTTCGATGCCGAGCTGACCAGCGATGGCGGCCGCGGTCGTAGCGTGATCTCCCGTGATCATTCGGATGCGAATGCCGGCATCATGACACAGTGCAATCGCATCCTTCGCCTCTTTGCGGGGCGGATCGACGATGCCGACAAGCGCGACGAGTTCGAGGTCGCTGACCCATTGCATCAGGTCGCCCGTTGCATCGAACTTCGCCGCTGGAATCTCCCGGGACGCGACCGCCATCACCCGCAATCCATTGCTGGCCAGACGGTCGTTCTCGGAGAGGACCGTTTCACGATATTCATCCATTGGCGCGAGAGCGCCGCCGGGCAGCCGCCCGGTCGTGGATTTCGACAGCACGACGTCAGGAGCACCTTTGACGAAGCACTTGATGAGAGGCGCTCCCTTAGCGTCTTTCATTTCATGGAAGGTCGCCATGTACTTGTACGCGGAATCAAAAGGCACCTCTGCGATGCGCGGATACTCCTGTCTCGTTCCGGCAACATCAATGCCGCCTTTGGCGGCGAGCACAACGAGCGCTCCTTCCGTCGGGTCACCGACAATCTCGCCATCGGCCACGCTCGCATCCGAGCACAGCGCCATCGGCAGCATGATGTCGTCGAAGTTCGGATCCCCTTCGCCAGCTACGCGCAAGATTTTGCCTTCTGTCGAATAGCCCTCTCCGTCAATCTGATATTTGCGTCCCGGCACCACAAGCTCGCGAGCTGTCATCTGATTCAACGTCAACGTGCCTGTCTTGTCTGAGCAGATCGCCGACGTCGAACCGAGCGTCTCGACAGATCGCAGGCGCTTGACGATCGCGCCTTTCTCGGCAAGCTTCTGCGTGCCGAGCGAAAGCAGCGTGGTCACCACTGCAGGCATGCCGGTGGGAATGGCGGCGATCGCGAGGCTCATTCCCAGCAGGAACATCTCGTCGGCGGATTGATCGCGGACGAGGCCGATCGCTACGATGAGTACGAGCGCGATGGCAGCCGCGATTGTGATGATGATCGTCAACTGATCGAGCTGCTTGGTGAGTGGCGTTTTCTCCTGTTCAACGTCGCTGAGCATGCCCGAAATCTGACCCATCTGGGTTTCCATTCCGGTCGATGTGACGACCATTTCGCCGCGCCCGTGTGTCACGGTCGTGTTCATGAATGCCATGTTTACTCTGTCGGCGAGCGGCACTTCTGTTTCGTCGATCGACGCAATGTTCTTGTCAACAGGAGCACTCTCTCCGGTCAACCCTGCTTCTTCGATCTGCAGCGCTGCGGCGATCAACAACCTGCCGTCTGCCGGCACCTTGTCGCCCGCTTCGAAAGTGACTACATCGCCCGGGACAAGCTCTTCGGCTGAAAGCACCACGGTTTCGCCGTCGCGCTTTACCTTTGAGGTCATGATCAGCATCTTGCGCAGGGCGGCAACGCTCTCCGCGGCCTTTCCTTCCTGGTTCAGGCCGAGCACGGCATTGAACACCGTCAGACCAAGGACAAGAACCCCTGTCCCATAGTCCTGCAGCGCGAAAATGCTGACAGCGGCGACGCCCAGCAGCACGAGCTGCATCAGGTCCTTGTATTGCCGAAGGAACGCTTGCCAGACTGGCTCGGGAGGCTGCTCGTCGAGCTTGTTCGGGCCGTATTGGGACTGACGCTGCTTCGCAGTGCCGGAGGCCAGACCAGTCGCGGGATCGACGTCGAGCGTTTCGCACGCTTTGTCGGCGGTCAGGTCGTACCACAACGGCCTGGAAGAGTTCGTAGCTGCTGCCATTTAGTTTCCTCCCGCAGCGGACGCTTCGGTAGCGGCCGGACCGGATGCAGATTCAAAATCATCGTACTTGATCATCCGGAATCCCAGGAATCCGTAGATCAGTGATATGACCGGATTAATAAGGTTGAAGAAGCAATACGGAAGGTACTCGAAGGTTGCGACTCCGAGCACCGCGGCATGATAGGCGCCGCAGGTGTTCCAGGGAATGAGAACCGAAGTCACAGTCCCGTTGTCTTCGACGATCCTCGAAAGAGTCTCCGGCCGGTATCCCTGTTTCTTGAACTCGGGACTGAATGTCCGCGCCGGAATGACGTCGGCGACATACTGATCCCCGGCCAGCACATTCAGGCCAATCGCGCTTCCTGCCACTGCTGCTGTGAGCTTACCGGGCGAATCGGCATGCGCTATCAATGGCTCGACCAGACGGTGGAGGTATCCCGCTCTCTCCATGACCGCACCAAATGCCAGAGCTCCGATGATCAGCCAGAGCGTGATGAGCATGCTACTCATGCCGCCGCCGCTGAACAGCGAATCGATCTCCGGCACTCCCGTATCGGGACTGAATCCGGTAGCGGTCGATGAGATGACAGCCTTCAGGTTCATTGCGAGTGTGTTCAAACTGGGATCAGCAACGAACGATTCGACCACATCTGGTTGGGTGAAGCAGGCCAGGACGGCCGATCCGAGTGCAGTCAGGTAAATCGCGATGAACGGCGGAAGCTTCAGCAGACTGAGCACAACGAGCAGCACGATCGGCGCCAGGGTGATTGGACCTATGTTGAACGCCGCATCGAGCGTCGCCTTGGCCTGGCTGGTGTCAATGGCCGTCGAGGAAACATCCGCCCGCCAGCTGATGATCAGGAAGAGCACCGAAGCGATGACGAAAGACGGGACGACGGTCCACATCATGGCTTTGATGTGGGCTGATACCGATGCGCCGGTGATGCTCGGCACAAGGACCGTTGTTTCAGAGAGCGGGCACATTTTGTCGCCCATATATGCTCCCGAAATCGCCGCTCCGGCAGTGATGGCGGCATCCATGCCGAGGACTTGAGAAATCCCGATGAAGGCCACTCCGAGGGTTCCGGCCGTCGTCCACGAGCTACCGGTTACGAGTCCGGTAATGGCGCAGATCACCGCCACCGCAAAGTAGAAAAAGCTTGGCTCCAGCAAATCGAGACCGTAATAGATCACGGTCGCGATGGTGCCGCCCATGTTCCATGCGCCGAGGAGAGCGCCGACCGCCAGCAAGATGAAGATCGCGCTGAGACCGGCGGAAATCCCCTCGACTGTCGCGTTTCTCAGTTCGTCGAACGGTATTCCGCGCCGCGCGCCCATGAGCGCGGCAATTGTCGCCGCCGTAAACAAGCTGACCTGAATGGCCCCACCGCTCGAGTCGAGACCATAAAGCCAGACCGACGCGGCCAACAGCACGATCAGCGCAGCAACCGGCACCAACGCTTCGGTCAGTGACGGCTTTGGCAATGCGGACGGTTCTGGCCGTTGATGTATGTCACCCATGACATTGAGCTGCTTTCCGCTGCCCGCAACTAGTCAGCGAGGGTCGAAACCAGAATCGCTTTGATGGTGTGCATCCGATTTTCCGCCTGGTCGAACACGATCGAAGCGGGACTCTCGAACACTTCATCGGTAACTTCCATGGCTTCCAGACCGTGTTTCTCGAAGATGTCCCGCCCGACCTTTGTCTCCGTGCTGTGAAACGCGGGCAGGCAATGCATGAACTTCGCGTTCGGGTTGCCGGTCTTGCGCATGACTTCGGCATTGACCTGGTAGGGCAACAAGAGCTTGATGCGCTCGCCCCAGACCTCGATGGGCTCTCCCATCGACACCCAGACATCGGTGTGCACGAAGTCGGCACCCTTGACACCTTCGTCAATGTCTTCTGTCAGCGTGATCCGTGCTCCCGACTCTTCCGCCATTGTCCTGGCGATGCCGACCAGCTCATCCTCCGGCCACAGGTGTTTGGGCGCGACGATGCGCACATCCATACCCAGCTTGGCGCCCGTCTCCAGCAAGGAGTTGCCCATGTTGTTCCGCGCGTCTCCAAGAAACGCGTAAGCGGTCTGCTCGAGAGGCTTGCTGCTGTGCTCACGCATGGTCAGCACATCGGCAAGCATCTGCGTTGGATGAAACTCGTCCGTCAAGCCGTTGTAGACCGGAACACCAGCATACTGCGCCAGGATTTCCACCGAATCCTGCGAGAAACCCCGATATTCGATGGCGTCATACATGCGGCCGAGCACGCGAGCGGTGTCTTTCATCGATTCTTTGTGGCCGATCTGGGACCCCTCCGGTCCCAGATACGTCACGTGAGCGCCCTGATCGTAGGCCGCAACCTCAAATGCGCAGCGCGTCCGCGTCGACGTTTTCTCAAAAATCAGGACGATCTCGCGTTTGGCGAGGTACTGAAACTCCTCACGGGCGAGCTTGCTTGCCTTGAGGTGCGCTGACAGATCGAGAAGCCCAACGAATTCCTCTTTTGTGAGGGCTGCAACGTCGAGAAGGCTATGACCCTTCAGACTGGATACAACTGGTGCAGACACATTGTGCTCCTTGCTTGAGTTTCGCCGGCTTGAGTAGGGGCGGCCACTAATCGAGTGCAGAACCCCCGACGAGGACAACTGCGCATACCACTCCAAGGGCAAGAACGAGCGGCATCGCAAAACGCAACCAGGTTGGATACGGAATGCGACCCACGGCCAGTCCTCCCATGACGACAGCATACGTCGGCGTCACCAGCGCCAGCAATCCGCTTCCGAATTGATACGAGGAGACTACCAGTGCGGCTGACACCCCCGCAAACGCCGCCAGCGGCACCATGATTGGCATCGTCACCGTCGCCAATCCGGAACTCGATGGAATCAGGAAGGAGAGCGGAATGAAGAGCAGGAAGAGCAACAGCACGAATCCTGTTCCATCAAGACCGCTGACCGCATCCTCTGCCCAGTGGAGAACCGTATCGGTAATCTGACCGTTGTTCATGACGACTGAGATGCCACGCGCCACTCCAACGATCAAGGCAACGCCGAGCAAGTCGCGGGCGCCATCGACGAAGGCGTCGGTCAGACCAGTCTCCCCGAGCCCGCCAACCATGCCGATGACGATGGCAAAGAGAATGAACGAAGAGCTCATCTCCGGGAACCACCACCAAAGGGTCGGCACGCTGATTCCCATGTCTTCCCACGGAATGACGCCATACATCATCATCAAGAAGGCAAGAAAGAAGAGCGCCAGGACGACTTTCTGTTTGCCGGTCAGCGGTCCGAACTCGCTTGACTCTCCTCCGGCGCGGAGGAACTGACGTTCGTTTGCTTCCTTTTGATCGAAAACCAGTGATTTCGAAGGATCAGCCTGGACCTTCTTCGCATAGCGGCTGACCCAGAAAATGCCGAGCGCCAAGCCAACGATCAGGACGATCAATCGCCCGACGAGTCCTTCTGAAATCGAAATACCCGCAAAACCAGAAGCAATGCCAGTTGCAAACGGATTGATCGTCGATCCGAGCACGCCAATGCCTGCTCCCAGCAAGATGACAGCAACACCGGTCAGCGCGTCGTAGCCCGCGGCGAGCATAACGGCAACAATCAGCGGATAGAACGCCAGCGTTTCTTCCGCCATGCCGTAGCTGGTGCCGCCGAGCGCGAAGATCGTCATCAGAACAGGAATCAGGAGGTTTTCGCGCCCTTCGAGCGACTTCACGACGCTCGCGATGCCGGCATTGATTGCGCCGGTCTTCATGGTCACGCCAAGAAAACCGCCAACGATCAGGACAAAGAGGGCAACATCGATTGCGCCATACAGCTCGCCGTAATTGAAGGCGTTGACATTGCCAGTTTCGTCCTGGACGCCATACATTCCCTCGATCGGCGCCCGCAATGAATCGCGGATGATCCTGGCTGGATCAGCCTCGACCTCGTGATAGGTTCCCGGAACCGGCGCGCCGGTGTCGTCGAGCTCATAACGGCCCGCCGGCACGACATAGGTCAGCACTGCCATCAGGACGATCAGCAGGAAGAGAATCGTATAAGCGCCCGGCATCTTGAAACCGGACTTTGTTTCAGAGATAGCTTCGGCCTCGACGCCAGACGGTGGGAGAGCAGCGTTGTCGCTCATGCCGCGATCCTTTCCTGTGCCGCCGCGGGTACCGGCGTTGCCGATCCTTCGAGCAGCTCGCGATCTGCCTGGACACGGTCACTGATGACGAGAATTGAGGAAGACAACCTCTTCAGATTGTCAGCGGTGACCTGATTCGAGGAATCGACGGCCATCTCGCCGACGAGCTCCGCTGTAGCTTCGAGTTCATCCTCTGCTTGCTGAAGGAGGGGAATGGCCTCACCTGCTGGATTGCCCATCGCTTCAACGTACAGGCTCTGGGCCGCAGTGAGACCAGGCACAGCTTCTTCAGGAAGCGTGCTTTGCTCCAGCAAGAGTTCGATCGAAGCGTTCGGAGCCAACGTGTAGAGCGTCGCTTCCAACGCTCCAGCGGTGGTTGACTGCGATGTGTCGCCGGCTCGGCTCGCGACCGTTGATCCGTCGTCTCGATTATTGGAGTAAATCAGGGCGACGATCGCCGCCAGCCCGAGAGCCGCAACCACATAGTGCCAAGGTCGCATCGTCCAACTCCCTTCGCTAAATCGGGTCACGGAGAATCGGGCATGTCATGCAATGGCCGCCGCCGCGCCCCTTGCCAAGCTCGAAACCCTGAATTGGCAAGACTTCGATTCCCGCTTCTCTCATTTTTGTGATCGTGTAGGTATTGCGTTCGTAGGCGACGACGACTCCCGGAGCCAGCGCGACGGTGTTGTTCGCATCGTCCCATTGCTCACGGGCCTGTTGGTACGCGTCTCCGCCGGTCTCGACGACATTCAGCTTCTTGACACCGAGAGCGTCCTTGACCGTGTCGAGGAAATTTGGTTCCTGTGTGACATGGAAGTCGCCGGCCTTCTTACCGGGACGCAGGCTGATTGCCTTGATCTTGCCCACGACTTCCGGGTACGCGGTGACGACATCGCGATCGAGCATCGTGAAGACCGTGTCCAGATGCATCGACGCTCTGTCCTTGCCCATCACGCAGGCGACCACACGGTCGGCGGCGCCTTTAGCGAAGAGGTTCTTGGCGATCTGCTCGATCATCCGGCCCGTCGTGCGTTCGCTCATGCCGATGAAGACTGCGCCATTGCCGATCGGCTGCACGTCTCCGCCTTCCAGCGCGGCCTGACCAAAGTCGTGGAGGATGAAATCGCCCGATTCGTCCTCTTCCGGATACCACCAATCGAAGCCGGCATCCTGGAACATCGGGTGATACCGATAAATGGCGAACATGTTGAGGGCTTCGCGTCGGCGTGCCGGCCAGTACATAGGATTGACCGAAACCCCGCCGTAGATCCAGCACGACGAGTCGCGCGTGAACAGCGAGTTTGGCAACGGTGGCAGCAGGAAGTAGTTCTCATCGTCCGCCGCTGCCGCTCCCAGCGAAACCTCGCCGATTTTGGCCATATCGAGCCCTGATTCGGCAATCGTCATACCGCCGATGATGTGCTTGGCAAGCACATCTGGCTTGAGACCGGCCAGCATGTCTCTGAACTCATCGCTGGCTGACCAGCCAACGGTGTAGGCGCCGGATACCCGCTCAATCAGCCTGGTTCGGGCCGCTTCACTCGCTTCCAGCGTTTCAGTCAAGAGCTGCTGGACGTAGAAGACTTCCACGCCCCGCGACCGCATCAGCTGAACAAATGCGTCATGTTCTCGTTGGGCCTGTTCGACCCATAAGACATCGTCAAAAAGCAGTTCGTCGTGATTCGTCGGCGTCAGTCGTTTGAGACTTAAGTCGGGCCGGTGGACGATGACCTTTCTCAGCGTTCCGACCTCAGAATGAACTCCAAAGGCGCTCAACGGGGACTACCTCCTGTCGCGAAATCGGACTTCCGCACCGATTACTTCTGCTATCAAACTACGAGCGGAGAGAACGGCATGGTATCGCTCGAAAGTGGTAATGGAGAGTGAGATCGTTCGCGGGTCGCAGTGGAGGCTCACTCCATGTTGCCAATGTCCGCTGGGCCACTGGGAGTCACAAGGTTCGACCGCTGGACACGTTGAACGCAAACGGCGGCGCGCGCTGCGTCGCCGTTTGCGTTGCTTTTCTGCCTCCCGATTAGGAGGATTTCTCGAATCCGTAGCCGGCAGTCATATCAAATGGGTCGAGCACAACGGCGGAGACCTTGTACTCACCATCGACGGATACGAACTGGAAGTAATCGAGCACCTGATCACCATCCATGACGAACGGATCGGAGTTCAGAATGAGCACGCCGACCTGACCATCTGCCAGCGTCGTGACACTCACGATCTCGTCAACCGACGCCCATTCCTCTTGAGTGCGGGGCTCTCCCGGCGTGAGGACTGCCGCGACTTCCGCGCGGAGCTCGGCGGTGTCCCACGATGACCCCTCGGTGAACCCCACTGTCTCCTGGATCGCCTCATCGGTGAAGAGCCCGAAGACCCGTGCCTTGTCCCGAGCGTTGTTGCATGACCAGAGCTGACTGACTACCGATTCGACCGCGGCGATGGTCTGGTCATCGGCGGGGCTCCCCTCTGGAAGCGCAACGACGCCCGCGTCGCTAAGCGGCAGTTCGGGCGAGGCAACCGGCGTAGCCATCAGTGCAGCAGCGTGGTCAGTGTCGATCGGATCGCTCGCACACGCAGCCGGGGCAACCTCGATCGCCGCAGCCGGCGTCGCCTCCTGGGCTGTGATTCGGTCTCCTCCCGCCATAATCATCAGGAATGCGGAAAGCCCTGCGTACGCGCAAGCCCGCATTGTCCGTCGTTCCGCTGCGCCCAACATTGAGAGTATCGACATTTTTCTCCCCCAGTTCCGGTTCACCGCCGAATGCGCGCACCGGAATGTGATCCTATGAGACGTATGTCCCGTGTCTACAAACCAAGAAGTTTCGTCTTCGCCGCCTCGTACTGCTCTGGCGTCAGGAGCCCCGATGCCTGCATGTTGGCCAGTTGTTGCAGCTGAACCATGATGTCCGAACCTGGAGCCGCAGCCGCGCCGGCTGCGGCACTGGCTTGCTGCGCCTGGAGAGCCTGCATCTGCGCCTGCATGTCCTCGAGCTGCGACTGATTCGCGTAGGCAGTCTGCACCGCATAGTCCTGTGACTGCTGTTGCATCGCATTGTTCTGGTATCGCTGTTCCTGGCGGTGATGAACCGCGCCGGCAGTTCCGGCGACAACCGCAGTCGTCGCCATCGTGCCGACGATTCCTCTACCGCCGCGTCTTCGCATCATGGACTCGTCGTCTCCTTGCTGAGTACTGTTACGCCTAATCCGCTGATTCCGCCAGAAGTTCTTCGATCACCACTCGCGGGATTCGCTCGTTGATGATCACCTCCCCGTTCGCTCTGCGAACCGCCGTCACGAATCTGGCCGCCCACGAGTTTTCGAACAGCATGATTGCGGCCGATGAGTTGGGTTCGAGCAGTGCCCCAAAATACTCTCCGTCTGAATGGGACAGAAATGCTCTCTCGATCTGCTCCACGGGAGAGATTACCGCGACAACGGCGTCGCCAAAGGCATCAACCTCGACGACTGTTACGACGCCGTCCGCATCCTTGGTGACGAAGAGCACGTCGATAATCCGAATCGTGTCACTGTCAGTGAGGTCCTGCAGCTCTGAGAGGATCTCTCCAGTGAACCGGTTTCCAGAGAATGAGAGCACGACGAGCTCAATCGGTCCGTATGAGGCCATTCAGGTTCCCTTCCGTGTCCCTCCGTTCGCCCGCTCGCGGGTCGACCTGCTTTAGAGAACAGCGGCGATCGCTCGACCCGAGCCCAATGGATCCAGACTATCGACCGAAGCGGACACAGAGTTATCCCTCCAAAGAGGTAATTCCTTTGAAAGGCTGGAGGCACAAATGAGACACGTGACGAAGAGCATTGCCGCGCCGCTGGCTTCCGGCGCGATGGACACGCAGAATCAAGTCGTTGATCGATACAGGCTGTGGTAGTCGAACATGCCACTCGTCACCGGATTGAGTACGAAACCGCCAACATCGGAACTGCGCACCGTGATCCACTCTGGCTGAGCAAAGTAAATGGCCGCCGGGTCATCCAAACCGGCAATGCGCTGAATCTCCGCCAGTGCCGCCAGGTAGTCCGCTTCTTCAATGGAATCGCGAGCGAACGTCAGCAATTTGTCGATACGATCGTTGCGGTAATGACCAATATTCCCGGATTCCCAAGCGTTGCTTGAAACAGTTGCCCAGAGGTGCGCCCATGCGCAATCGTAATCGGGTGACCAGAACGCAGGAAGCAGGTGTGGGCGCTCTTCGGACGGTGCATCTCCGTAGACCATGCCAATGTACGAGGCGTAGTCCATCAATTGAATGTCGAGATCGATCCCGATTTGGGCAAGATTGTTTTGAAACAGTTCAGCGATTGACTGCAAAAGCGGGTTTCCGTCGGCACTCACCGTCGTCAGACGCGTGCCTTCGGCCACGCCGGCTCGTTGAAACATCGCCGCGGCCCGGTCCAGATCGGTGACGAACGGAGGGACCAGTGAAAAGCCGTGGCACCGTTCCGACACTGGGCCATAGGCTGGCCTGGCATGACCCTGGAACACGCCTTTCAGCACGTCTTCATAAGGGAAGGCCCAGCAGAGCGCCTGTCGAGCTTCCACTGATGCAAGCGGTTCGCGCTGTGTCATAACCAGATAGCGAACCACCAGATTCGTTTGCTGATCGACGACGACGTCAGGATTGGCGGCCAGCTCATCGACCGCATCGTAAGAAATCATCAGGGCAATGTCGGCTCCGCTCTGCTCGATCAGTTCCCGTCGTGTTTCCGCTTCTGGCACGATGCGAATCACGATCCGATCGAAGTGATTGCCATCCCATCCTCCCCAATAGCCGGCAAAGCGCTCAAGCACGACGCGGTCGAGTGGGTCGAACTCCACGACCTGATACGGACCCGTGCCAAGACCCTGACCACCGTTTCGCGCCCATTCTCGCCCCCAATCGCCTTCTTCCTCGTGCTGAAGCGCGGTGGGAACACTGACTACCGCCGTGCCAAACGGAGCAGCGATCGCGGCTTCGAACATGGGTTGCGGCCGACCGAGATCGAATTCGACGGTCAACGAGTCGATGACCTGGACCTGTTCAACCGATTCGATGAAACGAGCAAGCACATTTGTTGGCGGCAACGCGAGCGCAAAAAGCCGCTCGTATGAATCCCTGACCGCAAATGCATCGAGCAGACTCCCGTCGTGGAAAGAGACGTTTTCCCTGAGATGAAACGTCCACCGACTCTTGTCGGGGGTTGATTCCCATGATTGGGCAAGGGCAGGCTCGAATCGGTGGGAAGCACCCTCCGCCAACCTGATGAGCCCCTCGAACGGGCCGGTGATCACCAATCCGGAGCCGGGATCGTATGCTCCGTGGGGGTCGAGATCAGTCGGCGTCCAGTTTGATATTATGGTGAGTGCTTCGCCCTCCCACGGCTGTGCGCCGGCTGCTGGCGTCTTTACGACTGCTGCGGCCATCGCCGCGATTGGCAGGCCCATGGCGAAGTCTCGGGCGCGGATCAGCGCAGCGCGGCGACTCACCACTCGATTGCCATCAACGTACGGTCGCCAGGTTTCAGGTACGATATTTGTCACATCAAGTCACCAGAGTGTGGCTCTTTCACCTCGAGCGATCACTCGTCGAACGACGAATGCGCGTGTTCTGCACACCGAGGAACACTTCGTTTCCACCGCTACTTCTCAGGAAATCATACTGGCCCAACGGTATTCACTGCATGACAATATCCCGCGACATGAAAGAGACTCGCACGACGACGGACATCGACGGCCCATCGCCAGCCCCACGTTTCGCGGACTCAGATAGTCAGAACTCAGCCGCGGGCCAATCGCTTCTTATTACAAAGCTCCTTCCACCTCAAATTCGATCAGAGATCGTCGGCAGGGCCCGGTTGCTTCAGCAGCTCGATCGCGCCGCAGACCGTCGATTGATTCTGATCAGCACACCGCCAGGGTATGGCAAATCGACGCTGGCCGCCCAATGGGTACATGCGAGCTCACGACCATTTGCGTGGATTTCTCTCGATGAGACTGACAACGACCCGGTGTCGTTCTTTCGGTACGCGGTGGCGGCGGTCCAGACGTTTGATGACGTGTTTTGCGCGGAAACCGCACGGTTGCTCAATGAACAAGAGAATATCTCAGTGCGAACTCTGGCGACGTCGTTCATCAACGAGCTGACGCACGCAACGAAACCGTTTACGTTGGTGCTGGATGACTTTCACGTGATTCAGTCGCTCGAAGTCATCGAAGGCGTCAAGTTGCTCCTGGCCAATCAACCACCGATGCTTCGCCTGCTCATCTCTACGCGCAGCGACCCGGAGTTTCCGCTCCTTCGCATGCGCGCACGCGGACAGCTGCTCGAATTGCGCGCCACTGATATCGCGTTTTCCCTGACTGAATCACGCGAGTTGCTTTGCGAACGGCTGGGTCTGGAACTCACGCAGACGCAACTCGATCAGATTCACACATGGTCCGAGGGCTGGCCGGTAGGTCTGCTGCTTGTGGGCCAGATGCTCCAGGACCGGCCAGATGAGGATGTCGACAGTGTCATTGACGAACTGAGCAGAAACGCTCAGTTCATCGAAGATTTTCTTTGGAGTGAAGTCCTCGAGCGACTCTCAAGTGAACGCCGGGAATTTCTCCTCGAAACGTCGATTCTCGATCGATTCAGTATCGAGACGTGCGAAGCGGTTACTGGATCGACGCAGTCTCATACCCTGATGCGCTCGATCGAGCGTGAGAATCTCTTCCTCTCAACTGTCGAGGCGGATCAACGGTGGTATCGGTATCACCACTTGTTTGCCGAGTTTCTGAGGCAGCAGCTCGCACGCGAGGTCCGACAGGAGCGTATCGAGGAGCTGCATCGCCGCGCAGCAAACTGGTATGCCAAGCAAAACCACTACGAGGTTGCGGCGCGGCATGCTATCGCAGGCAAAGACTGGCAAGTCGCTCTTGAGCTTCTTGCTGTGATTTGCGACACCATGTACAGGCAGGATCGGATCAAGCTCCTTATCGACTGGCTGGTCCAGGTGCCTGATACAGTGTTGAAGGATGCGCCGCTTCTTTGCTTCTACAAGGCCTGGGCGCTGGCGCGACTCGGACGGGCCGATCTGGCTGCGGCGCCTCTCGAAATCGTCGAACGAACGTGGGAGGCCGCGGGCGACGACGCGGGACTTGCCCAAGTCTGGCAAGTGCGCACGTTCATCGACATTTCGCATGACACATTGGCGCCCGGCATCGAGCGAAGTTGTCGCGCGCTTGCGCTCCTCCCGGAAACAGATTCCCAGGTCCGCGCGAGAACACTGCTCATGCTCGGTATCCTTCATGCCCGCAACGGAGAGCTGAGCCAGGCCGAGCAGTATCTGACGCAATCACGCCTGATTGCGGAGCGTACCGGGGAACGGGTCATCCTTCTGATTGAGACGAGCAACCTCGGCACCGTACTGATGAGGCGGGGCAAGCTGACGTCAGCGAGCGCGCTGCTGCAACAGGTTATCGAATCGGGAGACGAATGGAGGGACATTCCCGTTCAGCATGCGTGCTGGGAGCTCGCGTCCATCCGCCTGGAACAAAACAACCTGACCGCGTCCACAGATCTCCTCGAGCGATGCAAAACGCTCGCCGAATACATGTCGGCGCCGCTGCATATGCCGTACATCCACCTGGTGTCCGCAGAGTTGGCCTGGAGCATGGGAGACTCTGAGCGCGCGTTCAGGGCACTCGACCGGGCCATCGAATACGGCTTTCTCAGCGGCTCTCAAGTCAGTGTCGGGCTCGCCAGAGCGGCTCAGGCACGATTCTGGATTGCCAGCGATCAGGCGGCACTGGCCCGAAGCTGGGCGGATTCACTGGATCTGGAGCTATCGGTAGAGCCTGAGTATCCTCGTTTGCCAGAATACATGACGCTGTTGCGGTTGCTGTCGTATGAGGATCACGACGATCGTCTCGCCGGTCCGCTCGACAGAGTTCAGCACCAAGCCGAGCAGGCCGGCCGACTCACCGATTTACTCCAACTCCTTCTGCTTCGGACGATCGTGGAGAGCAAGCTCGGCAATTCAGGCGCTTCACGAACTGCTCTGGATCGTGCGCTGGAAATTGGCGCGCCCGAGGGCTTCATACACAGCTTTCTCTCGTATGGTCGCTCTATGATTTCGCCGCTCACCGATGCCGTTCAACGGGGCTCCGACCACCGAGAGCACGCCACTCAGCTTCTCAAGACGCTCGGCGTTGACATGAAAGTGCCTCTTGCGCCCAACGCCTCGGGCGTGCTCAGCGCTCGGGAGTTCGAAGTATTGAGATTGGTCGCCACCGGATCGTCCAACCGAGACATCGGGGACGCCCTTTTTATCTCCGAGGAAACGGTCAAGACCCACTTGCGCCGAATCTTCGAGAAACTTGGTGTTTCAAACCGGACGCAAGCCGTCGCAAAGGGCAGAGAGCTTGAGCTCTTCTCATGAACGACGCCTACTCTGTCAACAGGCGAACCTCATCAGCACGGGATCAGTTAACAATCCGATTACTCAATTCGGGTGATAGTGGAGCGTCGAAACCCGGTGATAGCGTGACTTCGTGACCCAATTCGGCCGGTGGCCCGGAGATCGTTTTTATGATGCGCGCACAAAACAGGAACATCCATCTCACCGCGTCAGGATCACCAATGGGCGCCGGAACCTTGGCAACAGATCTGCCCGGGCTGGGACTCCCAACCAGATATCGCATGCCGGAACGGCTGGTGGCAATCGAAGAGGATTTCTTCATCCGCACAGACGGGGGGGTACGCGCCTTCTTTGTCGATGGCGAGGCGATTCGAACGAGCGACACATTTCGCTTTTCAGATTTGCACGGAACAGTCCTCTGCGAGATTCGTCCGCGCCTCTCGAGCATTCGTGCGTTCATCCCGGTCATAGATACCAATGGCAACACGGTTGTCACCGTTGAGCGCAGGACGATTTCGCCCATTCGCGACAGTTTTTCCGTCGATATCTCAGACGGTCCCAGTCTGGAAGTGCGAGGCAATGTCGCCACGCACGACTACGAGCTTTTCGACCATCGAGGCGTCATTGCGACCATTTCAAAGCGCTGGTTCCGCGCTCGAGACACCTATGGCGTGGAAATCGGGCCAGGGCAACGCGACGTACTGATCCTGGCGGCAATCGTGGCATTGGATCAGATGGTCAGTGGACCGCTGTGACTTCCTCGTCGTTCTATGCAAACCGTCAACGCGGAGTGGGGGAAATGGTTGCACTTGGACCCTTGCAGCTCGTGGTGATCGGTCTCGCAGACCACTCGTCCGCAAGCGTCGTTACCGACATCGTCCGTCAGATCAATGAGCCTGCGAATGTCACATTGCTTGACGCAGTTGTGGCGAACAAGTCGAGCGAAGGCGGCATCAGCGTGTTGGATGATCTCACCAAAGCCCTCGTGGATACGGGAGGCATGAGTGGCGTGCTGCGCCACTCTCTCTTCGGAGGCGGAACCGACGATCGCGCCACCGCGCACTCGGATGTCCATTCCGGCTTCCTGTCTGACCTGGGCGGCGACTTCGGCGTCGCAGAGACACAAGTGCTGGAGATTGCAGACCTCATTCCAAAGAGTTCCTCGGTGCTCTTTCTTCTCATTGAACACCGATGGGAGCTGCGGTTCAAAGATGCAGTGATCGATTCAGGCTGTTCGGTGCTGGCGAATGCACTGATCACCCCGGCTACCTTGGTCGCAATGGGGATGAAGAGCGTAAAGCCGCTTGATTGAAGGACGACACGGGATTGGTCGCTCCGTTGCCGCAGGCAAAGTGACGAAAAGGAGACATGGCGATGGACTGGTGGGAGTGGCTGCTGTACGTGACACTGTTCAGTTTCTACATCATGTGCTTGTTCACCGTTTGTGCGATGACATTTCGGAAGGGACACACAATCCTTGGCATCGTCGGCATCTTCCTTCCCTTCCTGTGGTTGATCGGCGCCGTTCTTCCAGCAAAGCAAGGGTCGCGATATGACGTAGCGCAACAGATGACGTATCAGGCCCAAATGGAAAGCTACACACGCTGATCGATGGCTCAGCCTGAAGGACCGGAATCGATGCGAACGGGGCGTTTCATATTGATCGTGACCTGCGCCGTGATGGCCGGCGCGATCGGAGGATATCTGATTGGCTGGGCGGCATGGCAATTGGGCTTCGAATTGCTTGGCAGCGCCATCGCTCTGGTAGGAGCCGGGATTGGAGGCATCGTCCTTCTGATCCTCGCCTTCGAGCGTTTTGGAGATTGAGTCCCGAACGGACTCCTCAATTGTTTGACCCCTGGAATCGACAGGCGGACGAGAAGAAGCGGACGAGAAAGGAACGCAAGGCATGGTCAGTCTCACGGCATGGAAATTCGAAACGGTGGATGGAGCAGACAAGGCTCTAGGGGTGCTGAAAGGACTCGAGGCCCAGCGCATCGTGTCGATTGCTGACGGCGCGATTGTTCGATGGGAGCCCGGCAAGAAAAAACCCAAGACCCAGCAGCTCACGAGCATCACTTCGGCCGGCGCGCTGGGAGGCGCGTTTTGGGGAATGCTGTTCGGCCTGCTCTTCTTTGTGCCGTTTCTCGGCATGGCGATCGGCGCGGCTATGGGAGCGCTGACGGCGAAGTTCGCCGACTATGGAATCGACGATGACTTCATCAAGAGTGTGCAGGGGGCGGTTGTTCCCGGCACATCAGCTCTCTTCCTGCTCGGAGAAGTGACTGCTCGGGAGCGAGTCATTGACGCGCTCAATGCTGCAGACCTGCGACCCGAGTTGCTCGCCAGCAATCTCTCGAAAGAACAGGAAGCATCGCTCCGGGCGGACTTCGGAGAGGAGTAGAAACGTGAGTGAATCGAACTCTGAAGCGACAGAAGCTGCCGTCCAACGTGAAGCCAGGCTGACGCAGGAGCGAGCGCTTGTGGTCGTTCTTGCCGTGGTCTCTCTGCTTCTCCTGAAGCTCATTTTGCGTGAGCGAGGGAGTGAAGAGGGAGGCATCGCCGAGGAAGTGATCGAGGACCTTGTCAAGGTTGTGGAAAGCACCTAGGATTCTCCGGCCCTTCAGCCGTCTCGAGTCTGGTTTGTCGTCAATGCGATGGTTCCTGAGTCTGGGAACTGATGTGTAAAGGAGGTGAACGCGACTCAGCCAGGGCATTGCACGAGGTATTGCGAATGTCCTGTGAAGTCAGCAGCAATCCAGCTGGCGTCTGAGAACGGAAGAGCATTCAGCGTCACTTGAACGATGCCATGCGCGGCCATACGACTCCCGAACGCATCATCACCGTTGGAAGAAGCAAAGAAAGGCAGAGGATATGACGAAATCACGAACCTTGATCGTCGCCCTGATGATCGGTCTTTTTGGAATGTCGGGGTTTGTCGGCACTGGCAGTACTGCCCGCGCGCAAGACTCGACACCGGCGGACCAGCAATCGTTTCCGGTCAACATTCGTTTTATCAATGCGATGACGAGCTTGAACGCGATCGACGTCTACATCAACGGCGACGATAGCGACCAGCGCGTCGTCGAAGGACTCGAGTACGGAACGGTTTCCGAGGTCTTTGAGGGAACCGCTCCGGTCACTGGAGTGCTCATCAAGCAGAATGTCAACGCCGGATTTGATCGGTACATCTTCGACACGATCATTCCGACGGAAGCCGGTAAGGAATACCTGGTTGTCATCAGCGACCTGATTGTCATTCCTTCTGAGCTGGATCTAAGTCCGCTCGGTCCCGCGGAAGCTCGCGTGCGCGCGATCCATGCCGCAGCCCAGGCGCCATCACTTGATTTCTACGTGTCTGAACCAGGCAGCAATGTGGCGATCACCGATCTGGTGCCGATCGTTTCAGACGTGCGGTACGGACAGGTGACCGACGGCGGTGAAGTTCAGGCAGGAACGTGGGATGTCCGCGGAAATGCCGCCGGTACGGATACCGTGGCAATAGATGCAACTGGAATCACCCTCGAGGCCGGACAGGTCTACGCGTTGGTGATCCTGGGTACTCCAGGCAGCACTGAACAACCGTTGACGCTGTTGCCGATTGGATTCCCGGCCACAGAGTGATATTGGGGTCTGGCCGCCGTCCAACCGGCGGCCAGACGCTCTCGATCGGTCAGCGCGAGGGGCGTGAGGAGAGGTCGAGTCACGCCCGAGCCGGTTCGGTTCTTCATTGCGACCTGGCTCTCACACCTGGTACGAATCGATACTGTCTCTTCGCCCAGGCAGGCACGAAAATCGTGGAATGGACTTGGAATTGTAGGTGGTCTGATGCCAACGACAGGTAAGCCGAAGTCAACGAAGTCAGCAGTCTCCAGTCCGCGAGCAGATCGAGCGTCTCAATCGGTGTCAGGTCAGGCAATCTGGCTTCCAACCGATGAACGCGTGCGACTCGGGCGCGATGAGCGAACGGCCCTGCCACGGAAGGAACATGGAGTATTTACTCCAGACACCTCCAGGCCGGATCCGATCGGTCTGCTCGATGCACACGCCGCCGATCGTATCCAGGAGCTCTTGCCGATTCGCTACGGCCGGATGCTGGCGTCGCCATTTGCCTTTTACCGCGGTTCGGCAGAGATCATGGCGTGGGACCTTAGCCGGTCGCCGCGAACCGGTCTGAGCGCGCAGCTTTGCGGTGACGCCCACCTGTCGAACTTTGGGTTTTTCGGTTCGCCTGAGCGGCAGCTGGTTTTCGATCTCAATGATTTCGACGAAACCATTCGCGGGCCATGGGAGTGGGACGTCAAGCGCCTGGCGACAAGCGCGGTTCTTGCCGGTCGGGAGCTCGGACTGACCACGGAGGCGACAAGGGACCTCGCCCGAAAGTGCGTACGTTCGTACCGCAAGCACATGGCTACGCTATCGGAGATGTCCACCCTCGACGTCTGGTATTCCCATGTCACCGCCTTATCGGTTATAGGACTCATCGAGAGCCGGCGCCGACGCGACACGGCGACTCGCCGAATGCAAAGGGCATTCGGTCGCGACAGCCATCATGCAGTCGCGAAACTGACCGAAGTCATTGCCGGAAAATCGCGGATCAAGGAGAACCCCCCTCTGCTGGAGAGACTTCCCGAAGAGGAGGTGTCCGAAGTCATTCAACCGATTTTCAGCAAATACGCCCAATCGCTGAACGACGACCGGCGCCATCTCATCGAGAAATTTCGGTACGTCGATTCAGCCCGGCGGGTTGGTGGGGTCGGCAGCGTCGGGACACGGTGCTACATCGTTGTCCTCACCGGCCGCGACGCATCTGATCCTCTCGTTCTTCAGCTGAAAGAATCAACTGGATCGGTGCTGACGCCATACTTGCCTCCCTCGCCCTACCGCAACGAAGCGCAACGTGTGGTGGAGGGCCAGCGCCTGATTCAGGGAACTTCTGACCTCTTCCTGGGATGGCTGCGCCATTCGAGCGGCCGGGAATTCTACTTCCGCCAGCTTTATGACATGAAGGTTTCCGTTGACATTGGCGGCATGAACGCAACGACGCTCGGCCAATACGCCGGTCTATGCGGTGAGTTGTTGGCAAGGGCGCATGCGAAATCTGGTGATTCGGTGGCGATCAGCGCCTATCTTGGCAAGGGTGACCAGTTTGACTCAGCAGCAGCGAGCTTCGCGGTGAGATATGCCGATCAGACAGAGCGCGATTTCGAGTTGCTCGAGCAAGCAGTGAGAACAGGACGATTACACGCAGAAACAGGCATTTGATCGCCGGAAGAAGTCTGGCGTCACGAAGCGTTCGGCTCAGACTTACAAGGTCGAATTGTGGAAAGGAAATGCGGCAATGGCAGCTCTCTACGCCATCATCTACCAGGACCACCAACGAGCGGAACAAGCGCTCGAGACGGCACATGGACTTGAGGAAGCTGGGTATCTCAAAATCCTCGAGCAGGGCATTGCCCGAAAAGACGAATCGGGGAAAGTGAGCGTCGATCAGGAGAAGCACCCCGTCCGAAAAGGGGCGGTGGCTGGGGGAATCATCGGCGGGATCGCCGGGCTCTTCTTCCTGGCGCCACTCGCCGGGGCCGCTGCCGGGGCTGGCATTGGCGCTGTCGTAGGAAAAAGCGACGCCAGCGGTGCAACGGACGATTTCAAATCGTTCGTCGACACGGTCAGCAACAAGCTGTCCGATGGCGGAGCAGCCGTTGTCATCCTCGGTGAGACGAATGCCCGTGAGCGGGTGATTCAGAGCCTTGGCGGCTACGGGGGCACGGTCTACTCTGTCGACGTCTCGCACGAGGAGCTGGGAGCGCTGCAAAAACAGATCGACAAGATTGCTGGCTCCTGAGCCGAGCCCACAGCCCCACAGGAATGTTCGGGCTGGGTAATCGATTCCTGGGCAGGTGACGACCTGAGGAATTGCAGGGACGCGAGTCAAATCGTCGTCTCTCGATTCTGGCAGAAGCATTCTGCGCCCATCTGATCACCGCGATCAAGTTCGCACCGGACGTACTCCGCCACAGATCCCGATCGATCGCCTATTCCGGACGCTTCCATTCAGTGGGCAAGCACACGAGACCAACAGGGAACATGTTGCGGGCCAAGAGCTTCATTCCGATAATCAAGTGGGGAAAGGACTACGACCGATCATTCCTGCGGTCGGATATCGTGGCGGGCGCCACTGTCACCGCGCTCGTCGTTCCCAAGAACCTCGGATACGCGGAGATCGCCGGGGTCCCTATCGAGCACGGGCTCTATGCTGCGGCGGCCGGCGCTATTCTCTACGCGATTTTTGGAACCTGCCGCCAGATTTCCACCGGTCCCAGTTCTGGTCTGTCAGCCGTGGCGGGTGGAGCAGTTGTCGCGGCGGGACTGTCCGGCGTGGAGCAGGCGGAGGCACTGGTCGCAGCGATTGCGATCGGCGCAGGGCTGATTTTTCTCCTCATGTCACTGCTCCGGTTGGGCTGGATCGCGCAGTTTATCTCCCGCGCGGTGATCACGGGATTTCTGTTCGGGGCCGCAATTGACGTCACATCTGGCGAGCTCCCAAAAATCACCGGAACGAGCGCCAGCGGCGAAAACGCATGGCAGAAATGCTGGTCGTGGCTTGAAGGTCTCGATGCCATTCATGGCATGACGCTGTTCGTCGGCGGAGCGTCGCTGTTTTGCCTGTTCGGGTTTCGGAAAGTGGCGCCGCGACTGCCCGGCGCACTCGTCGTCGTCGTGGGAGCACTCATCCTTTCAGCGCTCTTCAATCTCGGGGATCGCGGCGTTGAACTCGTTGGCGATGTTCCACGCGGTCTTCCATCGGTGATGGTCCCCAGTTTCGACCTCATACGCGACCACGCGGGTCTGATTGGCTTAGCGTCGCTGGCGATCGTCATGATTGGATTTTCGCAAACGGCGGGAGACGCACGCCATTTCGCCGCCAAGCATGGTTATCGCATCGACGTCAATCAAGAATCATTTGCGCAAGGCATGGCAAACGCCGGCAGCGGATTCGTTCAGGGCATTCCAGTCACAACCAGCCTGTCGGCCAGTTCGTTGAATGACAGTGCCGGAGCGAAGAGCCAGGTCGCGTCGCTCGTAACCGGGGGAGCCGTCGTGCTGACCCTCGTCGTTTTAGCGCCGGTCTTCTCAGAGCTGCCGAAGGCCGTTCTGGGAGCAGTCATCATTGAAGCCGTCGTAACGGGGATGATGGATATCCCCGAATTGCGTCGCCTGAGTGTCGTGAAACGATCAGACTTCTGGATCGCCATCGCGGCGATGCTGGGTGTCATCTTCGCTGGTGTTCTGGCCGGCGTTTTAATCGGCGTGTGTCTTTCACTGTTCTGGCTACTGCGCGTGGTGACCTCCCCGCCGATTCTGCCACTCGGCAGAGCCTCGGGCACGCATGTCTTTCGAGATCTCGAGAATCACCCAGACGATGAGGAGGTTGACGGGGTACTCGCCCTACGCCTGGAAGGAGCGCTTTTCTTCGTGACGGCCGACTCGCTGGAGGACCGAATTCAGCATCTCGTACAGGAGACGGAACCGCAGACTCAGGTCGTGATACTGGACTTCCAGAGCGTCAACTTCATCGATTCGCAGGGTGCTGAGAAACTGGACCAGATCAACAGCTATCTGGAATCAAACGGCATCGTCCTCAAGCTGGCGAGGGTGAAGCCGCGAGTCAGGGCGGTCCTCGACCGAGATGGAGTCACACTCCGTTTGGGCGACGGGAATCTTCACCTCGATGTCAATGAAGCGGTGAATGCCTATGTCGCGACATCGTCGCCACCATCAACGCACATGCCGACTCCAACCGACGCCGAATGAGACTGTTTCGTCCATGATGCCGGCAACGAGCGGATGGCCGGCCGTCCAACTCGTATTGGCCAGGGTTTCGTTGCACTGATCCGGGCACATCGGTGTCTCTGATCCCCGTGCACCACTTTGACGTGTCGAGTCCCGTCACCCACGCAGGTTCAGCAATTACATTATGTGCAATAAGGCGCACCTGTCCTTACTCAGACTCCATTCATAAGCGAGGTCTCTATCAGTGCGATGCGGTAAAGTGACCACACGATCGACGCGTGTCGATTGATTTGTTAGTTCCATCGATGACGAAATGGATCGCCCAGTGCCGAGCGCAATCAACCCCCTGTCTGCTGGTACCGTCGCACCCGACTTCACGCTGAAAGCGACCCCAGACCAGCAGATTTCCTTGAGTGATCTGAGAGGCAATACGGTCATTCTGGCCTTCTATCCGGCCGACTGGAGCGGTATTTGCAGCGATCAGCTGGCGCTCTATCAGCAAATCCTGCCCGAGTTCGCCTCGTTCGGCGCGCAGTTGCTGGGCATTTCTGTCGATGGTTTGTGGTGCCACAAGGCGTTCTCCGAGAACCGCAATCTGACCATGCCCCTGCTGGCCGACTTTTATCCACACGGTGCGGTCAGCGAGCTTTACGGTGTCTTCAACAACGAAACCGGGCTCTCAGCGCGCTCGCTCTTTGTGATCGACAAAGACGGCGTCATCGCATGGAGCTATCTGGCGCCACCAGGAGTCAATCCGGGCGCCGATGGCATCCTCAGGGCGCTCGAAGCTCTACCGAACGCAGCGTCATAGCCGTGAGCTTCTCGAGCGAATCACGACTGACACTGCCAGTCGGGGAACGCGATCATGGTTCCGGCAGCCGGGACGCGACGATCACGCTTGTCGAGTACGGCGATTACGAATGCCCCCATTGCGTCGCGGCGCATAAGGTCGTCAAAGAAATTCAGCGGCAGCTCGACGGGACGTTGCTGTTCGTCTTCCGCAATTTTCCGTTGAGCAGTTCGCATCCTCATGCCCAGGAAGCTGCGGAATCGGCAGAGGCGGCTGGGCTGCAGGGGCGTTTCTGGCAAATGCATGACGCGCTGTTTGAGCGGTCGGGCGGTCTCAGCTCGGATGTCATTCTCTCGCTCGCCGACCAAGCGGGAGTCGATGTCATGCGTCTTCAGGCAGATCTCGACGCGGGGACTTTTCGCGAACGGGTGCAGGAAGATTTCATGAGCGGCGTGCGGAGCGGCGTGAATGGCACGCCGACGTTCTTCGTAAATGAACTGCGCTACGACGGTTTCGCCGACTTCGATTCCCTCTTGACGGCGATCGAATCCGTCGCGGACTAAGGCGTCTCCAGTCCAGCACCCGTCGTCACGTGATAACCGTGTGCAGTCTCGCCATCTATGTCGCACTCCCGTATACCCACTCCCTCCTTCAGGAAATGAGTGTTTTCATCAAGCCTGGGCGTCCCGAACGAGAGATTTCTCGGCGAGCTCGAGATGATTGGGGCCGCAAGGGCGAAGCGTCAGGAAAAGGGTCGCCACCCGGCAAGTATGGTATGATCCCCCAGCGCCTCGAAGCGCTGTTTGTTGTGCTGCTTTTTCTTTCCCAATGGGGGCCTCAATACATGAATTTCACCGGAGCGAAAGTCAAGAAGTCGCGAGCGCTGGGTGTGGCATTGACGCCGAAGGCCGAGCGCATTATGAAGAAGCGGCCGAATCCTCCCGGTCAGGACAGCTCGAAGCAGCGCCGCCGGCGCAAGTCCGATTACGGTGTCCAGTTGCTCGAGAAGCAGCGACTCCGCTTCCAATACAGTGTCGGCGAAAAGTACCTGCGGAAGACCTTCGAGCGAGCGTCCCGCATGCCGGGCGCCACTGGCGAGAATTTGATTGCCCTGCTGGAAACACGACTCGACGCCGTTGTCCTGCGTGCCGGGTTTGCGCCGACGATTTATGCGGCCCGCCAGTATGTGACGCATGGCCACTTTCTGGTTAATGGCCAGCGCGCGACGATTCCTTCGCAGCGGCTGAAGCCAGGCGATGTCGTCTCGGTCAAGGAGCGGAGCCAGAAGATGGCGATCTTTACCGATCTGCGACCTTCAGGTTCCACTGTTCCCTATGTCGAAGCCGACGCTTCAACCGTGAACGCGCGCCTCATCAGTCTGCCGGAGCGCTCGGAGATTCCGGTGATCTGTGCAGAGCACCTCGTGGTCGAGTATTACTCTCGTTAGTCACGCTCGCGACTGACGTTTTCTATGAGTTTCCGGGTACGGACATCGTCCGTGCCCGTTTCGTTTCGGCGGCGGCGCATCTCACAAAATCAGCGCCCATGCGTTCTATCGCCTGCGGCTCTTGCATCCGTGGGCCGCGCTGAGGTCGTATGTATGGAACGTGCTTCGGACAAACACGATGGAAGCTCACGGAAAGGGTGAACGATTGAGTCAACCGATACTTCTCGAAACACCACAACAACACAATGGCCGCGTCCAGCCCGGTGAAGCATCGATCGGGGTGATTCGCAATCCAGCGCCAGGCAAACCGATTGCAATTACGGCCGAAGGTCTGGTCAAGACCTACAAGGTGGGCAAAACGACGGTCAAAGCACTTGACGGGCTCGATCTCACTGTCGAAGAAGGGACAGTCCTCGGTCTTCTCGGTCCCAATGGAGCCGGTAAGACGACAACTGTGCGCATCCTTGCCACATTGTTGCGTCCAGACGCCGGCAGGGCGACGGTCGGCGGTTTTGATGTTGTCAGCCAGGCCGATGAAGTGCGCAACATTCTGGGACTTTCCGGTCAGTACGCAGCAGTCGACGAGCATCTTACTGGCCGCGAGAACCTCTACATGTTCAGCCGGCTCTACCAGCTCGGCAGGGATCAGGCGAAGCGACGGGCCGACGAACTCCTCGAGCAATTCCATCTCACAGATGCCGCCGACCGCGTCGTCAAGACCTATTCCGGCGGTATGCGGCGACGCCTCGACCTGGCCGGAGCGCTCGCGGGCCGGCCAAGACTGCTGATCCTTGATGAGCCGACGACAGGTCTCGATCCACGCAGCCGGTTGGCAATGTGGCAGGCGATTCGCGAGCGCGTCAAAGAGGGAACAACGTTGCTCCTGACCACCCAGTACCTGGAGGAAGCCGACGAGCTCGCTCACAGCATCGCCGTTGTCGATCATGGCCGAATCATTGCCCGGGGCACCGCTGACGAGCTGAAGTCCGACATTGGTGGCGAGCGCATCGAAGTCGTCGTTCGCGCCGTCGAACAGATTCAGGAAGCACGGTCTATCCTCGGCGACGGTCATTCCGATGATGAGCTGACGCTCGACTTGCACACGCGTAGAATCACGGCTCCTTCCACCGGTGGCGCGCAGCGACTCGCCGAAGTCATCCGCAGTCTCGATGAAGCGGGGATCGAAATTGACGACATCGGATTGCGGCGCCCGACGCTCGACGACGTCTTTTTGACGCTCACCGGCCATTCAGCTGAGAGCCCCGAGGGTCTGTCAGAAAATGGTTCGGTCGACATGACAGGAGGCGCCGGATGAGCGCAATCGAATCTGGTCAGCAGATTGGCCAGTTCCAGCAAGCGGTGAATGATGGACTCGTGGTTGCATGGAGAAACCTGAAGCGCGTTCCACGGATTCCCGAACTCGCGATATTCGCCATCATCCAGTCGGTGATGTTCGTGCTGCTCTTCGCGTTCGTTTTTGGCGGGGCGATTCCGTTGCCGGATGGAGGATCGTATCGCGAGTTTCTGATGCCGGGCATTTTCGCGCAGACCGTCTGTTTTGCTTCGGCAGTCACCACAATTGGCGTCACGGAGGACGTGAAGAAGGGCATCATGGACCGGTTTCGGTCGCTGCCGATGGCGCGATCGGCCGTCTTGACAGGTCGTGCGGCGTTTGACCTGGTCTACAACGCCTTCATCGTCGCTGTCCTGATGATCACCGGTGTGGCTGTTGGCTGGAGAGTCCACGGGACGGTACCCGAGTTTTTCGCCGGAGTTGGTCTCCTGCTCCTCTTTACGTTCGCCATGTCGTGGGTCGGCATCTGGATGGGTCTTTCGATGAAGTCCGTCGAAACAGCGCAGCAGATGGGATTCATCATCATCTTCCCGCTGACATTCGTCTCAAGTGTTTTTGTGCCGCCAGAAACGATGCCGAGCTGGCTGCAGCCTGTTGCTGAGTGGAATCCGGTGAGCACCCTCTCCGCCGCAACGCGTGAACTCTGGGGCAATCCGAATCCGTATGGATCGGGCGGTTTTCCGTCCGAGCATCCAGCGCTGCTGACCGTGATCTGGGTCGTGGTCATCGTGGCGATTTTCGCGCCGCTGGCGGTGCGAAAGTTCAATTCGCTGAGCAACTAGCCCACTGACAAGGGACCGGCTGGTTGCCGGTCCCTTGTCCTGCAATCAGTTCCTATTTCTGCAGCGCTCTCTGTAGAAGTCCCGTGCTGTAGAACTCGTACGATGCCGCTTTGTCCGGCACATCGACGAGATGAACGGTGAAACGGCACGGCACGCCGTTGTCAGGCAGGTTGTCCGCGAAGAAGCCGCTATATGCTTCCGCGTATGCCGTCCTCAACCGGTCCTGCTCGGCAGCGAAACCCGCAGGGTCGACGAGCGGATTCGGGCTCTTCGGTTGGCAGCCGAACGCGTGGACTTCGATGAAGTCGATATCGCTAAGCGAGCCGCAGATCTCCGCGTCCCGCAACCATTTCTCCCAGCACCGGAAGACGAGCGGGATTTCGCGGTGCGGGTCCATGGTGACCAGCTCGTCCAGCTCCAGCACCGACTTCGCTGAATAGCCGCCGGTCAGTCCGGCGAAGTAGATTTTCAGGTCTCCATCCGGCTGTTCTTCGGTGACGAGCGCAGAGAGCACGGGCCGGTCGCCGTGATAGTAATAGGTCAACTTGCCTCGTTTCTTCACATTGAACGACATTGGTCCTCCGTTCCTGAGAGGGATCGCTCCCCCTGACACATCCGCTGTCTATAGCATAGGATGCCGGGAAAGACGCGTGCGGCTCCCTGTTTGGAAGTACATGAAATCAGAAGGGTTGATCAAGTGGTTTTGACGCACGAAGGAAAGGCGATCTGGAATCTCGACCTCCTTGCGCCGGCAACGACGCAACTGCTTGTGGTCACCGATACTCACTTCATCCTGCCAGATAATGCGCAGTCATCGGAGTGGAATGCTGTACGCGAATTTCCAACTCGCACGACGCGAGCGCTCCAGCTTGCCGCCGGCTTGCCTCGCGACGCGGCAATTCACCTGGGCGACATCAGTCATGAGTATCCAGAAACCGGACGCGCCGAAATCGCTCAACAGGGCGCGCTCGATCAGTTCTCCTCGCTTGGACTTGCGTTTCTCCAGGCTGCAGGAAACATGGACATTGGGGACAAACCCGACCCTACCAGCCCGGCGCAATGGGTCACGCCGGAAACGCTTAATGGCTGGCATCAGCAATGTGGACGCTCATGGCATGGATTTGACGTCGGCCCCTTTCACGGTGTGGTGCTCAACACGCAAATCATGAATGGTCCCCTCCCCGAGGCCGAGGAGCAGCGAGTCTGGTTGGAACGCGAACTGGAATCGCATGCGGGTAAGCGGCTTCTCTTCTTTCTGCACATGCCGATCTTTTATGTCGATCGTCACGAGCAGTCTTTTGGCTTCTACAACAGTCTCGATGAACCGGCCCGCAGCTGGTTGCTTGGTCTGATCGAGCAGTACGGCGTCGAATACGTCTTCACCGGTCACACGCACACTGTCCAGGTGAACCGCCATGGGAATGCAAGATTGTGGACCTGTCCCTCGACCGCGACTTCCCGGGCCGGACTGGCCGAGGCGTATGCCGTCGTCGGTCCCGACCGCGGCCGGGGAGACATCGATAAGCTCGGTTTCTTCCTTGTCCGCGACACAGATCACGGCATGAGCGTGCACCTGGTCCGCACCGGGAGGGGTACCCCGGCCCTCGATCGTTTCGATCCACGGTCGCTGGTGATGACCCGTACATCGCGAGACTTGCCAAATGGCCGGATCGGCATCAACCTGACGCACCCACTCGGGCATGCGAATCCTGGACCGGTGATCTGGCCGTCGATCGTGCGACAACCCGTGCGTGACGACTTCCGCCTGATGTCGGTGCTCGAATCAGGATGCCGATTTCTACGCGTTCCGGCATCCGATCTCCGGACGGCGGGCGAATCGGAGCGCCTGACGTTGCTGCGTGAGGAGTCGGTCCACATCGAACCGTATTGGCTCTGGAGCGAACGGGTCGATCTCGTAGCCGAAACGGCGCCGTTTGCAGGGGACGTCGACCTCGTCGAGGTGGTGCTGCCTGGCGCAACTCTGCCTGCTGAACCTCTCATTTCGCAGATCAGAACACTTCGCGACCGCGGGATGGAGGTCAAGCTGACGACGGCGCTCGTCGATGATGGGTCGTCCGGTCAGTACCACCAGCGCACGCGCATCGGGTACGGCGCCGACGAGTTGAGTGCCCTCGATAAAGCGCTTCAACGCCATGACATCACGGTCGATCACATCGCCTGCCGTCTCGATCTTTCCCGGCCGTTGCTTCAGCAGATCACAGGGGTCAAAACTGGCGCTCTCGCTTCGATTGGTGCAGTTGACTGGTACATCGACTTCGTGAGCCTCGACGATGCGGAAAACGCCAGGCTGATTGCCGAAGCGGCGGTGCTCGTCGCAGCGCAGTCGGGCGCGCGTCTTGTCGTCGGGCCGCATGTCGATTTCGATCGCAGCATGGACGAAACCCACGGATTGATCGATCGCCTCTCCAATCCATCCAGGGCGTACATCGTCCTGAAAATGCTCAACAGCCTTCTGTTCGGCACATCCGACGTACTATCGGCGTTGTCTGGCGATCCGATTGGGGTTCAAGCGGATGGTTGGTCGCTCGTGCTGGTCGCCGGCCTGGCGGATGGGACCGCCCCCTTTGCCAGGTCGGTCGATGACGACTTTGCCGACGCGAACGTGGTGACGGTGTTCGATCTGGCCGCGCAGCTCTCACGCGTTGCAGGTTCGCAGCAAGAGTTGGTGGACGCATTGAATAAGCTTCAAGGTCCAGGTGCGATTGTCCGGCGGCAGACCTGACAGGGTCGTACAATCGCACCGACGAGCAACCTCGTTGCCCCGGCGAGCGAAGCCGGGAGCGTAGCGCCCTCTGAGGCGCCTTCAACGAAAAAACGACAGGACATTTTCGTGGGCAATATTCTGCAAACGCTCCCCGTCGGCGAGAAGGTCGGCATCGCGTTTTCCGGTGGACTCGATACCAGCGCAGCGCTGACCTGGATGAAAGAAAAAGGCGCTCTTCCGTACGCCTATACCGCGAATCTCGGACAGCCAGACGAAGCGAACTACGAAGATATCCCCCGGCGCGCCATGGAGTATGGCGCTGAGGACGCCAGGCTGGTCGACTGTCGCGCCCAGCTCGTCGCTGAAGGACTGACGGCGCTGCAGTGCGGTGCATTTCACATCTCGACGGCCAGCGTCCCCTACTTCAACACCACACCGCTGGGTCGCGCCGTGACGGGAACCATTCTCGTCGCGGCGATGAAAGAAGACGACGTCAACATCTGGGGTGACGGAAGCACCTACAAGGGAAACGACATCGAGCGGTTTTATCGATATGGACTACTGGTCAATCCTGAGCTGAAGATTTACAAACCATGGCTCGATCAACGATTTATCGATGAGCTCGGCGGCCGGGCCGAGATGTCGGCGTACATGGCGGCAGCCGGACTCGAGTACCGGATGTCTGCCGAGAAAGCCTATTCCACCGACTCGAACATGCTTGGCGCAACCCACGAGGCAAAAGATCTGGAGCGACTGAACACGAGCATCACGATCGTCAATCCGATCATGGGGGTGGCGTTCTGGCGCGATGACCTGCCGGTCGCGTACGAAGAGGTGACGGTGAGCTTCGAAGATGGTCTGCCGGTGGCGATCAACGGTGAATCGTTTGCCGATCAGGTCGCACTGATGGCTAGGGCGAATGAGATCGGCGGCAGGCACGGTCTGGGCATGAGCGATCAGATCGAAAACCGCATCATCGAATCCAAGAGTCGCGGCATCTATGAGGCGCCAGGCATGGCCCTGCTCTACATTGCTTACGAGCGACTGATCACCGGCATTCATAACGAGAACACGATCGAACAGTATCGGGAGAGTGGTCGCCGTCTGGGCAGGCTGCTGTACGAGGGCCGGTGGTTCGATCCACAGGCATTCATGTTGCGGGAGTCGCTGCAGCGCTGGGTTGCGGCATTGGTTACCGGAGAGGTGACGATTGGTCTGCGACGGGGCAATGACTACTCGATCTTGAGCACTGAGTCTCCCAACCTGACCTACGATCCGGCACGGCTGACCATGGAGAAAGGCGAAGCGACCTTCACTCCCCAGGACCGCATCGGCCAGCTGACAATGCGCAACAACGACATCACCGATACGCGTGAAAAGCTCGTCGCGTATGTTGGCTCGGGGCTGCTTTCGATGTCAGATTCGGCTGCAGTTCCACAGCTTCAGGCGCCCTACACACCGACAGAAGACTGACTCAGCGTTGAACATGAAACGACCGCGCGACTGATCGCGCGGTCGTTCTGTTGTCTTGCTATCCGATGCGGATCAGACGGGAGACGTCTGAATCACGAATGGATGCGGGGTCTCCGTGCGATTGCCGGTGAATGTCAGCACCCCGGTCTCCTGATCGATGGAGAACTGCGTGACCGAGCTGTCGTCATAATTTGCCGAATAGAGAAATGCGCCGGAGGCGTCAAAGGCAAAGCTCCACGGCACGGCGATCTCGTCGATCGTGTGACCGATCAACGTGAGCAGACCGGTTTCCTGGTCGATCAGGAAGCCAACGATCGCGTCACCTTCCGGCGTCGTCGAATCGGGTTGACCGCGGTTCGAGTTGTAGAGGAACTTGCCGGACGGGTGAATCAGAATCTCGGCGGTGCTCTTCGTGCCTTCGAAAGGATCAACAACGGTCGAGATCGTCTGCAACGAGGTCCCGAGCGTGCCGGTCGCCATGTCATATTCCCAAACGTCGATCGTGGCGTCGAGCTCGTTCACGGCATACATCAGCGTACCAGCGTCGTTGAAGGCGACGTGGCGCGGACCAGCGCCGGGTGCAGAGGAGGCACGACTGACGACGGACAGAGCGCCGGTTTCCCCATCGAGCGCAAAGATCAGCACCTCGTCGGTGCCAAGATCGGCCCCTGCCAGATGATTGCCGGATGGATCGAACACCGCGGCATGCGGGTGCGAGCGGTCCTGCCGGGCTTCGTTCGGTCCTGAACCTTCCTGAACGACCTCGCTGACAACCTCGCCCACCGAGCCATCCTCGTTAATCGGCAGCACAGTGAAGTTGTCACCGGTGTAGTTCGCGACCACGAGCCACCGGCCCGTCGGGTCGACTGCTGGTTGCGCCGCCACTCCGCCACCAGACGATACCCGGTTGATGAACGTCAGCATGCCAGTGGCGGGATCGCGCGCCCAGGCCTCGACTGAACCGGTCGTGCCGCCTTCGTAGTCGCCGATCACGTTGACCGCGTAGAGGACATTGCCGGAAGGATGGAAGTCGAAGAAAAATGCATTGTCGCTCGGCACCGTTTGCACCAAGGACAGCGCGCCGGAAGCTGGATCGATCGCAAAAACAGAGATGCCGACAGCGTCCGCCGCCACTCCTTCGCTGATCGCGGTTCTGCTGTCGGCGCCGACATACGCGAATTGGACCGGCCCTGCGGTTGGCGAGGCGACGGCAGCAGGGCTCGCTGGCGCAACCGGCGCTTCAGGATCGGGAGAAGCCACTGGCGAGGAGTCCTGCGCAGAGGCGGTGAAAAACGTTCGCCCTCCCAGGGTCGCAGCCAGCGAACCAGCGGCAGCCGTTTTCAGCATCCACCTCCTGTCAACACTTGTTCTGGATCCAGCCGATGGTTGATTGATCTTGTCCACCACGATCAATGCTCCTTTCAGGTCCCTTCGGAACCAACTCTGCCCACCACTGGAGTCGCCAGACGGCGATTCCACCAGGCAGAGTCATTGTATGACCAGATGCAAGTCACAACCTGCGTTGCCAAATTGTCGGGAGTTTCGCCGCGGACAAGCGAGGCAGGCCTCGTCGCTGCACGAAATCGATGTAGCGGAAACGCCTGCGTTGCGCGATGACCCAGGGGCGGCGGCGAATGAACGAGGCAGTCCCCGCCGCCACATGCGGTGAGGCGACGTTGCCTACCGCGGCATCAAACCGGGTCG
>CAYWSE010000012.1:0-67622 GCA_964461025.1 uncultured Sphaerobacteraceae bacterium
GCGCGCGGCTACGGAGCGGTGTTGGATGCAGGATTCGATCACCGTCAAGGTTGCGACGGGCGCACCGCTGTGCGCGGCCAGGGGTCGGCCAGGCGCAATTCGTGGATCAGTCCGCTGTGCGGCCCCCGTCGATGAAGAGTGTCTGGCCGGTCACAAAGCTTGCCGCGTCCGAGCAAAGAAAGACAGCTGCTCCGACCAGATCCTCCGGTGTTCCGAGCCGACCCATGGGAATTGTCGCGGTGATCTTTGCTTTTCGGACGTCGTCCTGGAGAAAGTCGCGTGTCAATCCCGTCTCGGTGTAGGCGGGACCGAGCGCATTGACGGTGATGCCGTGTGGCGCCCATTCAGTGGCAAACGACTTGGTCATGATCGCGATGCCGCCCTTTGACGCTGCATATGGCGCGTGATAGGGGTGGCCGAGCAGGCTCGAGACCGAACCGATCGAAAGGATTCGACCGTAATTGCGCTGCAGCATATGCCTCGCGGCTGCCTGGGTGGCAAAGAACACGCCGGAGAGATTCGTGTTGATCACACTCCACCATTCTTCCGGTGTGTATTCCGTGGCCGGCTTGCGAACATTGATGCCCGCGGCGTTGATCAGAATGTCGATCTGGCCAGTCGCATGCACGACTTCATCAACAACGTCGGCGACATGATCGGGATCGGTGACGTCGATTGTCAGGGAGATCGCCGGCCGGTCTTTCCGTTCGCACGATTTTGCTGTGTTGAGCGCCGCGGCGGCATCGAGATCAGCGCAGGCAACGTGTGCGCCAAAATCTGCCAGCCCGGCGGCAATTGCGCCGCCAAGTCCGCCGCCTGCCCCGACCACCAGCGCAACCTTGTCCTGAAGACTGAAGATGTCATCGAAGCGGCCGCTGGCGTACGGCGACGGGCTGTCCGCCGAAATTGAACGGATCCTGCCCGGAGCGTCGCTGCCGCGGACGATGCGAAGCCGGGGCCGGGAATCGTTGCCGTCAGTCATTGCCGGCGCGGTCTGTGGCTGGGCCGGGAGCGACGTCGCGTCGTGGGCTCATCGCGTTGAACGTCTCGACCCAGGAGTCGCCCTCGACGGTTGCGCCATGTTCGACACTGGACGGGATGATCGCCGCCTGACCAGACGTGAGCGTGACGACTTCATCTCCCACCGTAAAGGTGATCGTCCCACCGATAACGATCGTGACCTGTTCCTGCGGATGGCAATGCGTGGGAAAAACGGAACCGGGAGCATAGCGATACCGGACCATCGTCTGCTTCTCACCTGAGATCGTCTGGCGAAAGATGCCAGGATAGACCTCTTCCTCTGGTAGTTCATTCCAGCTGGAGATCGTGGCTTTCGCCGCCGGATCACTCAAAACATGAACCATCCGGCGAAGAGGGCCAACGACAGGAGGAAAAAGAAGATACTGGCAACACCGCCACTGGTGACGAGATAGAGGATGATCGCCAGCGCAAACAGCGCGACCAGAATGCCGAGGTAGATCCACTGCGGACTCGAAAATGCGCCCTCTTCCTCGTAAGCCACGGCGCGGGTCGAAAATGGCAATTGCGAGCGCAAGTCCTCGCCGGAAATGACCTGCCGGGCCCGGTTAGCCCTGGCGCGGGATTCGTCGATGGGTGACTTGCCCATATCAGGCCTCGCGTTTCTCGTGCGCGGAGGGAGCGCCGGTATCACTGATCGGCATCGCGAAGAAGGCGCTCCAGATTGCCACCATGCCGACCTTGACGATGCCGGCGACGAACAGCAGCATCCCCGTCAGGGTCACCGCGGCGGGAAGATCGGCGACGACTGCGATAAGCGTAATCGCGATGCCGATGATTGTCATGGCATAAGAGATGTTTCGAGCCATTTTCACTGGATGGCGCCTTTCAGGCCGCTGGGATAGCCACCCCAGTCTGCTGATTACGCCATCATCCTATCGCCCAACGGGTGACGATGCAAACTCGATTTCGTCGTGGACGCCGCTCATCAAAGACGGGTTCGGGCGCGTGTCACCATCTCCAGATAGTGCCGAAAGCCATCGTCGGACAAGGTTCGGAGCGCCGGGTTTGGCAGCACTTCCGTCAGTGACGATTCGCGGTCATTGCGCTTGAGCTCTCGGCCAAAGGCGCGGCAGGCGACGATTGCGGCTCCGAGCGCAACCGGCTCCGCAGTTGGATCGACCAGCACTGGACGTTGCAGGACGTCAGCGAGCAACTGACGAAACGCCGGAGCCCGCACGCCGCCACCGCAAAATCGCACAGCCCGTTCTTCCGCGTAACCAGTCGTCACAAGTGCGTGCCGGGCGGAGTATGCGATCCCTTCGCAGACACCTCTGGCCAGATCGGCTCGCGTCGTTTCCTCGCTCAGTCCACTCATGCGGCCTGTGATTCTCGGATCGACGAACGTCCCGCGCTCCCGCGCGGCATTCATCGCTGGCGATATGGCGACCCCGTTTGCGCCCGGTGGCGAAACCTCGAGAAACCGGTTCAGGTCCTGATATCCTGCGCCAGTCAGCGCCAGCAACCAGTCGAGCGCGGCCATGCCGCTGGAAGAAGTCAGAACGCGCAGCCAGACTTGCGGCGTATCAGTCTGGATGGTCAGCCCGCCGGGTTGGGCGCCGTTGTCAACGCGGTTGACGGGTGAGGAAACGATCAGCGAACGGCCGAGGTAGATGGCAGCGTCGCCGTCCACTGCGGCGCCCGTCGCCTGCCAGGTCGCCATCGCCTCGTTCGTGCCGGCATGAACGAGCGTATCGCTGGCAACGAAAGGAATCAGACTGGCCAACCCCGGCGAAGGCTCGAACGGCGCACTGGCATTACCGACTTGCGGCAGCAGATGCCGAACTGGACGCAATCGATAGAGATCGATGAGCTCTTCATCGTACGCACCGCGATGCGGATCGAAGACCTGGTGGGGAGCCACGGCATGCGATGCGCCAATCGGCAAGGAGAAGCATGCGGCAGTACCCGTTACTGCGTTCGAGGCCAGGAACGAACGATCGATGCGCTCCGGCTCGTCGTCGAGCAGCCAGCGCAGCAATGTGGAGGCCGATCCGGTCGCCGGAGCGCTGCCGGACCGCCGGAGGCCCGCCGCGGCAATGCCGGAGTCGATCCATTGATCGAGAAGGGGCAAAGCACGTGTGTCGTCTCCAGTGATGACCGGGCCGCGAAACTGTCCGTTGTCGCTGACGAGCAGCAATCCGTCGTCATACCCGGTGACTGCAATCAGATCGGGCGGCGACGTTGCGTGAGCGACGCATTCCTCCACGGAGTCATGAAGTGCCTGCAGGAACGCTTCGGGCGGAAGCTCGCGAAACTCCCGTGAGGCCGGTTCATATTGAATCTGGCGACGCGCTGAGCGAAGAACGGCGCCATGAGAATCCATCAGATGACTTCGAATGGTGGGAAGCAGTGCTTCGACAACGACAATTTGCACGTGAAATGTATCTCCAGGTACGGCAACTGGCTGAAGAGTATGGCGTCAATCGCGATTGACGCGCAGCGCTGTTGCGATGATACTTGGCGCGTTCGCGCCGCTTGGCGGCGTCGTTCCGTATTCCTGTGACATGGTCTACGTTTGAGATTGTGCAGTACGAAGCTGACGTATTCAGGAGCTACACGTGGTTAAGCTGAGACTGAAGAGAATGGGCGCAAAGCACCGGCCGAGCTATCGCATCGTGGCCGCCGAAAGCAGCTCTCCCCGCGATGGCCGGTTCATCGAGCAGGTTGGGTTCTACGATCCTCTCACCGAGCCGGCGACTGTGACCCTGAATGAAGAGCGGGTTCGCCATTGGTTGAGCGTTGGCGCCCAGCCGTCCGACACCGTGCGTGGCATCCTGCGCCGGCAGGGTCTGATCGAGGACACCGGCTCGCCTTATCCGGCCAAGAGTGCCGCAGCCTGATGACGGAAATGACCTCAGCGGACCGTCTCGGCGATCTGGTTCGCTACATGGCCTCCCAACTGGTCGAGTCAGAAGACTCGCTCGATGTCGTTGTCGATGACCGAGGTTCCTCCGTTCACGTGACGCTTCGAGTGCCCGAGGAGGAGATGGGTCGGGTGATTGGCCGCCAGGGTCGCATTGCAAAAGCCATGCGAACGGTGGTGATGATCGCCGGCTCCCGGCAGAACGTGCGTGCCAGCCTCGACATCGAAGGATAGCGGTCCCACACGACCGGGACCGCGAGCATCCAGCAGACCCTCGAAACCGAAGTCGCGCAAATCTGACTCGCGCTTCAAGAGCGGACCGCCAGAGAGCGGCGCCGCTCTGTTTCAACCCAGGCCCCTTATCGAAACGGAAGGACCTTCTCCCGACACGCCGCCCGGCGACGTCAAGCTTGCTATCGGCGTCGTCGTCGGTACGCACGGAGTCAAGGGCGAGCTCAAGGTTCGTCCATTAACTGATGATCCCGACCAGCTGGGCGAGCTTCGGTCGTGCTTCTTCGGTGATGAATCATCGCCTCGCCGGATTCGCGTCACCCGATTCCACCAAAACCACGCGTTGATGCTGATCAACGGCATCTCCACACCGGAAGCGGCAGCGGCGTTTCGCGGCATCCAGGTGAAAGCGTTGACCTCGCAGCTGCGGCCACTTGAGGAGGATGAGTTCTATCTCTATCAGGTGATTGGACTCGAAGCGCTCGATGAAAGTGGCGAACGTGTAGGGAAGGTCGTCGATCTGATCGAAACAGGCGCCGCCGACGTGTTTGTGCTGCAACCGGCCGGTGGCGGCGCATCGATCCTGGTCGCCAACATCCCGGACAACATTCTCGAGATTTCGCCCGAGCACGGTCGGCTGATCGTCCGGTTGCCGGACTACCTGGACGAGCCTTCTCGCTCATCCTGACGCAGCAGATCGACGATCACCTGACCCGATCGCTTGCCGACCTCCTCGAATGGGAATTCGGAGAAGTCGGCAAGATTCGTCTCCTTCTGGAACTCGTTGTTCGAGATGTCCTTGACTGTCAAGAACGGAATAACGTGGATGTTGGCGATCCTGCCGATGGATGCCGCTTCCATGTCCTCACAAAGCGTCTGATGTTGGTCGTGAATAGCCCGCAACTTCGATGGTTGCTGCGTCCAGATGTCGGCCGAGCCGACAGCGCCGACGTGCCACGCCGGGGAATCCGCTGAACCAGGCCATGGTTCGATAGGTCGTGAAGAGACCGCGCTTACCGCTCGTTCGCGCAGCACGGGGCTGATGTTGGCGACATTCTCGTCGCTGACATGCAGCAGATCGTGGCCTTCCTCCGAAACGAAGCCGACATAATGATGATTGCCATCCGGGTGAATCTGAATGTTGAAATGCGGCACCGCTTCTGACCCGATCACCACATCGCCGGGATTCAGATCGTGTCGGTGTGCGCCGGTGCAACCAAAATTGAGAATCGCCTGAGGCTGAAACTCGCCAATCAGCCACTGTGTTGCCGCAGCGGACAGCACCATGCCAATGCCGGAAATCACGACGACGGACTCGCTCGCGCCGAATGTCGCTTTCCATGCGGTAAATGGTCCAGCGTCGATCGGCTCCCGCGAATCGGCCTGCACGAGCAGGTGCCTTGCTTCCGAGTGCATGGCCACGACGATTCCGAATGGTGCCTTTGACGAACTCACGAATGTTCTACCTCAGGAGCGCGACGGTGACGCTTACGATCAGAATGGCCAGAACGACAAAGGAAATCATGGCGAAACGGCGTTCGCCGATGCGCAGGAATGTCAGCGCCAGACGCAGGACAGTGGCGATCGGTGTCAGCATCAACGCCAGAAACGCCAGATCGAGAATGGCCATCGGATCGCCGTCCGCCAAATCAGCCGGAATTTCATCGATCGGCGTCACTGACTTGGCCACATCGTCGCCAGCGATCGCCAGCGCGGCAAATCCGGCCACGAAGAGCGCTGCGGCAATGATGAAGCCGATCCGCAGCGTTTGCTGCGCGGCGCGGTAGAGCTCGGCATCTCCGGTGGGAGTCTGTCTGGCCTTGGGCGGCGAATCGAGTGCGCTTTGAGGATGATCCATCAATCTTGTCCGGGGAGTGAGATGCCGGCGGCTTTCAACAGCAGAGAGACGCCCAGATAGAGCAGCACAGCCACGAAAACGATGACGAGTCGCTGAGCCTTGAACCGGCGGGTGAGGCGTGATCCCGCCTGCGCGCCAAGGAAGATACCGATCAGTGCCGGGCTGACCACAGTTGGATCGAGCTTTTCGTCGGCGTAGAAGACGAACGATGTCGCTACCGCCGTGATTCCCACCATGAATGCGCTCGTGCCGGCCGCTGCCTTCACCGGGATTTTCATGAACAGGTTCATGGCGGGCACCTGAATCACCCCACCACCGACGCCCAGCATGCCGGAGAGCACCCCGGCTCCGCCACTCACGCCGAGTCCGACCGGAATGTTGACCGGGGCGTAGTCGACATCTTTGCCCGTGGCCGGGTCGTGATAGGTGGCCCGAAACGGGGAGTCTTCATGTTCCGGTTCCACTGCCTGGACGGTGGCGCTGCGCTTGAGCAGCATCGAGACGGCGGCATAGGTCAGCACGGCGCCGAACAATGCATTGAGGATTCTTTCAGGAGCGCGTACCGCAAGCAACGCCCCTACAAGGGCGCCTGTAGCCGTGGTGGTTTGCAGGAGCATCGCCAGACGGAGATTGGTGAACCGGCTGCGCAGATGCACCGACGAACCGACAACCGAATTGAGCACCACGGCAACCGCGCTGGCGCCGATGGCGACCTTTTCATCGACGCCGAGGAAGAGAGAGAAGATCGGGACCATGAAGACGCCGCCGCCCAGACCCAGCATCGATCCCATCGCCCCGGCGAACGCCGCCACCAGCACGAGCGAAACCGCCAGACCGTAATCCACGCTGTGCCCTTCCCCAACCGTTCCTTTGCACCACCAAACCCGGCGGCGGTTCATTATCGCAGGAAGGTGGATGGTGAATGGTAGATAGTGGATAGCAAGTTGGGAATTGGGGCGTGGGTTTCGGTCTACGCTTTGCGGCCTGCGACCTACGAACTTTGGACTTCGCACTTCGCACCACAAACCCCAGTTGACCCACTCCGTCCCTCATGCCACACTCCGAAACGTGCGGGAGTGCCGCATGAAAGACAATCTGCTCCGAAACGGCAGGAGAAGTCGCTCCGGAATCGACCGAGAGCGACAACGGGGGAAGCCGGTGGGAATCCGGCGCTGTCCCGCAACTGTGACGCGAAATACCGAAAGGTGACGCGAAGTCAGAGTACCCGTTCCTGTTCGTGTCCGGCGCCCTTCGTGAGAAAGGGGAGGACCCACGATGACATCCGTCTGCAACAACGACATTTCTCAGGCATTGCCGCGATTGACAACCGATCGCAAACGGCGTTGGCGCCACACGTTGGCCGGCGGCGCAACCGCGGTCTTGCTGGTGCTGCTCCTGGGGATCGTCCCGGTGGCGGCGCAATCTCCAGGCCCGTTGATGGATGCGGCCGCGGACTGGTTGCTCACCCAGCGCGACGAAAGTGGCGCATTTCCCGGATTCGATGGCTCTCCCGATCCGGGCGTGACGGTCGATGCGGTCACCGCACTCGCAACGGCTGGGCGGAAGAGTGATCTTGGACCGAGTCTCGACTATCTCGAAGGCGAAGCGCTGGTCTACGCGCAGACCGGTCCCGGTTCGGCGGCGAAGCTGGCGCTGATGCTGGTCGCCGCAGGTGAGAATCCCCGGGACTTTGCATCTGTCGACCCACTTTCGATCGTCGAGCACGCGGCGGCCGCGGGAATGATCGGGTTCGGTCCTTACGATCATGCCCTCGGTCTGCTGGCGCTGGCCGCTGCCGGATCGCCGATTCCTGACACGGCAATCGAAGCCGCGTGGAACTCGCAGGGCGAAGAAGGCGGCTGGGCGTTCGATGGAACAACCACCGCTGGCGCTGCGGACACAAACACGACCGCGCTGATGATTCGGGCGTTGGTCGAGGCGGGTCATGGCGACGACGACCGCCTCGATGCCGCTGCCGAATGGCTGGCGAGCCTGCTCCTTCCGGAAGGCATGCCCTATCAGGCCGGTGGTCCCGCCGACTCCAATTCGACATCACTTGCCGTGCGTGCGTTCGACGCGCTCGGTTCCAGAACCTCAGTGGCAATTTCCATCGACTCCATCGTCGCGTCACTGGTGGGCTTCCAGAACGAGAATGGCTCCTACTCCTGGTTGCTCGATCCGCGCGACGACAACATGTTCTCCACGGTGGAGGCGATTCCGGCGCTTGCGGCGGTTGCCGTACCAGTTGCCGTGCCTACTGCCTCGCCTGCGACTTCGCCGGTGGCCTCGCCTGAGGCGTCGCCGGTCGCTCTGCTTCGGGCCGCATGATGCGCTGGCGGCGCGGATTCACCGCGCTGCTCCTGATTCTGGCAATTGCGCTTTCGTTCGTTTTCGTTCCGTGGGCGTACGCCGAATCGAACGAAGCGGCGCTGGTTATCGACTATGGGGATGGAACCGTCACGTACGCAGTCGTGCCGTTCGCCGAGGCATCTGTGAGTGGATACGAGCTGCTTCGGGCGTCGGGGCTGTCGCTGGTATCGATTCCGTTTGGCGGTCTTGGCGAAGGAGTGTGCTCGATCGAAGAGAAAGGCTGCTCGGTTGCCGACTGCCGGCGACTTTGTCAGACCTCGGACCCGGATTCACCATTTTGGAAATATTTCGGGCTGGGAGACGAAGGGACATGGCAAGGGCATTCGCGCGGCGCGAGCGGCACGACGGTCGCGCCGGGCGACATCGAAGGATGGTCATGGACGGGCACCGAACCGTCGTTGCCCGTCCTCAGCTTCGCGGAAATCTCAGAACTTGCGGGTTCAGGCGAGGACGATGACGCCCCTCGATCGACAACATACGACGCACAGGGGAACGTTTTTCGACCTTCAGATGACGATCCGGAGTGGGTGGCGTACGGGATTGCGGTGGGACTCGCGACAGGACTGGCAGGGCTGATGGCGTACGGTAAACGCCGCCGTCCTTCATCGGTGCAGGAAAACCGATGAACGGCAAGCTTGCCCTTGATCCACGCGCATGGCTCCTCTGGTGGATTGGCGCTTCACTCCCGGCCTTGCTCGGGCGGAACCCATTCATGCTGGCGATGGCTTTGCTGGCCATCTTAACTGTGCGCTCGATCGTGCAGCCCGCGATCGTGATGATCTCACCCGGTCTCCTCCGTCTCTTCGTCGTGTTTGCGGCCATCGGCGTGGTGTTCAACACGCTCACGGTGCATGCCGGCGATATCGTGATCTGGTCGATTCCGGAATGGGTGCCGATTGCCGGCGGGGACGTGACGCTCAACGCCGTCGTCTACGGACTCCTGGGCGCTGTGGCGATTCTGACGCTGGTGCTTGCCGGCCTGACTGTGGCCGAGAACGTGCAGTGGTCGACGGCATTGCGGCTCTTGCCGGACGCATTTCTATCTGTGGGCGCCGCGAGCTCGATCGCCTTTGCCTTCTTTCCACAGATGATCGCATCGTTTCGGGAAATCCGCGAAGCGCGCTTGCTACGGGGCGCACCAGTGTCGTCGCCGCTCGACTACGCAGGATTGATCGCGCCTGCGCTCTCGACCGGACTCGATCGCGCGGTGACGCTTTCTGAGTTGCTGGAAGTGCGCTCCTTCGGCGGCTCCAGATCACGACCAAGCCATGGTTCTGCGCACGCGCTGTTCTTGTCCGCATCAATCGTCTTGCTGGTTGTTGGCGCGTTCCTGTTTGCCACTGGCGAGAGCCGCTGGGCATTCGTGCTGGGCGTTGCGGCGGTCATAACGCTTGCCGGGGTGGCTGCCGTTCAACGCCAGGCTGTTGCAGCTCGGACCCGATACCGGCCGGTGATCTGGACGCGCAACGACAGTGTCGTGTCTGTGTGTTCTGCCGTCGCGGTTGTCTCGATCATCCTGACGGTGGTTTTTACTCCGGCCGGAGTCCGGTACGAACCCTACCCGGACCTGTCGTGGCCCGCAGTGTCGCTGCCGCTGCTCGTCGGCCTGGCGTTTCTGACCGCGCCGGCGTTGCTGGTCCTCCGGCGAGGTGAGCAGTGATGGCGAACACCATTCTCACTGGACGCGCCGAGCTGACCGAAGTTGCGTTCCAGTACGCGGGAGCCGAAAACCCGGTCTTCCAGCAGCAGTCGTGGGAGATCGAAGCTGGCTCGTTCGTCGTGGTGACAGGGAGTTCCGGGTCTGGAAAATCGACGTTGCTGCGCCTGCTGAATGGGCTCGTGCCGCACTTTTCGGGGGGCGCATTCGGCGGGCAGGTGACGGTTTCCGGTCACGACACGCTCAAATCACCGACTCGCGATCTCAGCCGGCACGCCGGGTTCGTTTTTCAGGATGCTGATTCGTCCGCCATCGCAGGGATCGTCGAAGACGAAATCGCCTTTGGCCTCGAGCAGCTGGCGACGCCGGTGGCGGAGATGCGGCGGCAGGTCGAAGAGTTGCTGGTGTTGCTCGGTATCGAGCAGTTACGCGGGCGGCAGATTGGCACGCTGTCGGGAGGTGAGCGTCAGCGCGTCGCCATCGCCGCCGCGATGGCCATGAATCCGTCGATCCTGATTCTGGACGAGCCCACCAGTCAGCTCGATCCGGCCGGCGCCGACGATGTCTTCCAGGTCGCCCAGCGTCTCAACGATGAGCATGGCATGACGATCGTCATCGCCGAGCACCGGATGGAACGGGTGGCGCATCTGGCTGATCGCCTGACCATCGTGCGGCGGGGAGAGTCAATCGTGGACGGCGCGCCTCGCGACGTCTTTCAGGGGGCTGGTCGCGCATTTGTGCCGTCGCTGTTCGGGGCAGGTGAACTCCTGGGCTGGTCTCCGCTGCCACTTTCGGTGCGGGAGGGTAGGCGCCTTCTCGCGAACGAGAGCCGGGAATTCTTCAGCGGACTCGCCGGAGATAGGAGAACCGCCGGTAGGTCCTCGATTGAGTTGACCGGCGTCGAGCTTCGCTTCGATCAACGAGTCGTGTTGCGAGGCGTCGACCTGTCATTCCGGCGCGGCCAGATCGTCGCGGTGATGGGCGCGAACGGATCGGGCAAAACCACGCTCTTGCGGGCGATCGCCGGACTACACCGGCCGTCGCGCGGTGAAATCCGGGTCGAGGGCCGGCAGATCGACGATATCGCTCCCCGAGACATCGGCAGGCTCATCGGCTTTCTGCCGCAGAGATCGCGAACACTCCTCTTCAACAACACCGTCAGGGAAGAGATCGAGTTTTCCCTGCGTCATCGCGGAAAAGCGCTGGAGACCGTCCCGCTCCTGCTGGAGGAGTTCGGACTGATTGGCTTCGAGGACCGTCATCCGCACGATATCAGTATTGGCGAACAGGAGGAACTTGCCCTCGCTGCCACCATGGCAGGTGACCCGCCGGTACTCTTGCTCGACGAACCGACACGCGGACTGGACGCCGAGCGCAAGTCGCGTCTCGCCCAAAGTCTGCTCAACCGAGCTGATGCCGGGACATGCATCGTCCTCTCAACGCACGATGTTGAATTCGCAGCGCTGGTTGCTGACCGGATTCTGTTGCTTGGCGGGGCCGAAGTCGTCGCGGACGGTTCTCCAATCGATGTCATGGATGGTTCACTCGTCTACGGCACGCAAATCAACAAAGCCTTTGGATCGGGAATGCTCACGCTGGACGATGTGAGGCGAGCCACGGAATCCGCAAATTTCGGTGATACTCCGTTCCGGCAGGAATGATCTGCATGCCATTCGCCTGCCATTTGCAGGCAACGCGTAGCCTCGCCATTGATGGCGATCTCACCGTAGACCGTGCGTAGCGTCGCCATTGATGGCGACTTTGCAGCAATTCTGGAGTGATACGTGGATCCGTCACTTGCTTCGATGCGTCTCGACTACACCAGGGATGAGCTCGACGAACGGCTGGTCGATCCCGACCCGTTCACGCAGTTTGCGGTCTGGTTCGAACACGCGCGCGAGACGAAAGAGATCGAGCCAAACGCGATGACGGTGGCGACGACCTCGGCCGACGGGTTTCCCAGCGCCCGCGTCGTGCTGCTAAAGGGATTCGATCGTTCCGGCATGACCTTCTTTACCAGCTACCTGAGTGCCAAGGGACGTGACATCGAAAGCAATCCACACGCGAGTCTGCTTTTCTACTGGCCGCCGCTCGAGCGGCAGATTCGGGTCGCCGGCAGTGTCCACCGAATTCCCCGAGAGGAATCCGACGCCTATTTTCGGGGTCGTCCGCGTGGGAGTCAGATTGCTGCTCATCTCGGTTCGCAGAGTCAGGTTGTCGACGGGCGCGACTCGCTGGCGCATCGCTTCCAGGAACTTGAAGAGCAATTCGGGGAGGGTGAAATCCCGGCTCCGGAGTGGTGGGGCGGATACAGGGTCAGTCCTGAGATGTTCGAATTCTGGCAGGGCCGAGTAAGCCGCATGCACGATCGTGTCCGCTACCGGCTCGAACCACCGAACGGCTGGGTGATCGAGCGTCTCGGTCCGTAGCCGTCGCTGAAACCGAACGGACTAACAGCGCGTTCCGAACAGAGGGAACCTGACGCTTCGTCGTTGTGCAGTCGGAGTACACTTGACCGACAGGGATTGGCGCAGGTCCGGGAAACACTCCAGGCGCACGATCCGACTTCCCATTGACGCGAACAGCCTGCACCAACGATGCCGTACCTGATCGCATGCTCCAGCGAGAAATAGAGACCCATGCCTTCACACGATGAAATAACCAAACAGCGGGAAGACTCCGCCGGTCAGCCAGAAGAGTCCCTGACCGACGCGCAACTCGCTGAGGCGCCGAAGGAGAAGCCACGTCGCGGCCGTCGCAAGAGCGAAAGGACGCCTCGATCCCGAACGGTGTCGCTGCCGGTGCTGATTGTAGATGAAACGATCCTGTTGCCACACATGTCGATTCCCTTTCCGATCGAGGACGATGAATCGGCGATGGTGATCGACCGGAGCCTGCGGACGCCGCTCAGGCAGGTGCTGGTGTTGACCGAACGACTGGTTGCATCGCCCAGAAGCGATCAGGCGCCGGACCTTTTCACGATATTGCCATCAGACGAGCGGTACGAGACCGGTCAGGAAACGGTCACGGAAGACGGCGACGAACCGGGCGGCTGGGTTCCAGATGGTCGCGACATCCCTGATGAATATGAACTTTGTCCGGTAGGCATCATCGCCGAGGTAGGGCAGCGCATCACCCGACCGGGTGGCTCCTCGCATGTCATTCTGCAGGGATTGAATCGTGGCATCGTGCGGGAAATCGTTCAATACGATCCCTATCTGGTGGCGCGTGTCTCCCGGCACACCGATCCGCCGGCCGATCCGGCAGCGGCTGAGGCGTCGATGACCGCGGTGCTCGAGCAGATCGAAAACTACATCAGCATGCTCCCGAATGTTCCGGAGGAAGTGCTGACAATGGTTCGCAGTGTCGACGAGCCGGGCTGGCTGGCGGATTTGATTGCGTTCTCTCCCGAATTTACGCCTGAGCAGCGCCAGGAACTCCTGGAAGTGCTCGATCCTATCGACCGGTTGCGGCGTCTTTCCGTCCTCATTCAGCTCCGTCTCGACGTGCTTAGCCTGCGTCAGCAGATCGCTACCGAGGCCCAGGCTGGGATGGACCGGCAACAGCGCGAGTATTTTCTGCGTGAGCAGATGAGGGCGATCCAGAAAGAGCTTGGTGAGGGGAGCGCTGAGGAGACGCTGGCCGGGGAGATTCGCCAGAAGATCGAAGAATCGGGCATGCCGGATGAGGTGAAAACCAAAGCGCTCGCCCAGGCCGATCGCCTCGAGCAGCAGCATCCGTTCTCACCCGAGATCGGCGTGATCCGCTCGTATCTCGAATGGTTGACCGATCTGCCGTGGGACATCGAAACAGAGGACCGGCTCGATCTGAACGAGGCGTCGGTCATTCTCGATGAGGATCACTACGGTCTGGAGAAGGTGAAAGACCGCATCGTCGAGCACATTGCAGTGCGCAAACTGGCCGGCAACAAGCAGAAGACGCCGATCATTTGTTTCGTCGGTCCTCCCGGCGTCGGCAAGACCAGTCTTGGCAAATCGATTGCCCGGGCGATTGGACGCAATTATGTGCGGATGTCGCTGGGCGGCGTGCGGGACGAGGCGGAGATCCGCGGGCATCGCCGCACCTATGTTGGTGCGATGCCCGGTCGCGTCATCAAAGCGCTGAAAGACGCCAAGAGCATGAATCCCGTGATCGTGCTCGACGAGATCGACAAAGTTGGATCAGACGCATTCCGGGGGGACCCGGCCGCGGCGTTGCTCGAAGTGCTCGACCCTGAGCAGAACGGCACGTTTTCCGATCACTACCTCGAAGTGCCGTTCGATCTTTCCAAGGTGATCTTCATTACCACTGCAAACTTGCTGGAGCCGATTCCGCCGGCGTTGCGGGACCGAATGGAGATCATCGAGGTTCCCGGGTACACGGAGATCGAGAAACTGGAGATTGCCAGCCGCTTTCTCCTACCGAAGGCCCTGGAATCGCACGGACTCCAGCCCGACCAGCTGGAAATCACACGCGCGGCGCAGCAGCGACTGATTCGCGAGTACACCAGCGAGTCAGGCGTCCGCAATCTGGAGCGAGAAGTCGGTTCGCTTTGCCGCAAAGCGGCGCGACGCTTCGCCGGCGACGATCCGCCTGCTTCAGTTCGCGTCGATGCCGACGACTTGCCGGAGATTCTTGGCGTGCCCAGGTATGAGTTTGGTCTGGCTGAAGAGCAGGACGAGATCGGGGTCGCGACCGGCGCAGCGGTGACGAGCGTCGGCGGCGATCTTCTGTCGATCGAAGTGACGATCATGGACGGTAAGGGCGATCTGATTCTGACCGGTCAGCTTGGCGACGTCATGCAGGAGTCGGCCCGCGCAGCGATCAGCTATGCGCGCAGTCATGCCGCGGACTTCGACATCGAACCGGGGTACTTCGACAAGCACAACATCCACGTGCACATCCCGGCTGGAGCGATACCGAAAGATGGCCCGTCGGCCGGGATCACTATCGCCACCGCCCTGGTCTCGGCTCTGAGCGGACGCGAAGTCAATCGCGACGTGGCGATGACCGGCGAGATCACTCTGCGCGGCAAAGTGCTGCCGATTGGCGGTCTGCGAGAAAAGACGTTGGCAGCCCACAGGGGCGGCATCAAGACCTTTCTGCTGCCCCGCCGCAACGCCAAGGACATGACCGAGCTGCCGGACATCGTCAGGAAGGACATCAACCTCGTGCAGGTCGGCACGATCGATGATGTCCTGGAAGTGGCGCTGAAACCAAAACGAAAGACGGCGAGACCGGCCACACGCCCGCCCGCCGGGCATCTGGCTCCGGCGACCGCATAGGACGATCAGCCGCTCGCTTCTCGTTCGATCTCTTCCATGGTCAGGCGCAGTGCCAGGGTCAGCTCATCTTCGGATGGCATCGACGGCCATGACTGCCGGAACGTCAGCGTCCCGGCGCCAGAGCCTGTCGGATGCGCCGGCGGCGCCCCGGCAAGAGTGAGGCCGCCTCCCGGCGACTGCTGCAAAACGGCAGTGCGTTTTTGACCGGTTGGTCCCCATTGCAGGACCAGCGAATGCCCCGTTGATTGCCGGAGAAAGCGACCCGCAACCTGGTCCGGCCAGCCGGACGAAACCCTTCCCGCGGCGTTGCTCAGGCGTTGCTCGTCTGCGCTGAGTTCCGGTTGAGGTGTTTCGGATTGCACATCGGCGGCGCCCTGCCCCCAATTGAAATAGCCGCGGTCGGAGGGGTTGGCGACAGCAGTTCTCTCCGCGAGCCGTGCCCGGGTTCGTGGATTTCGAATGAGCCAGATCCCCAGAGCGAGACAACCGGCCTGCACGGCAACAATCACCGCCGTCAGCCAGGGTACGCCGCCGTCGTACATCTGCGACCAGTCGCCGCTCATTCCGGTTGCCAGATCGAGCAGAGGATACAGAACCAGGGCATTGAGTCCGGAAATCGCCGTGAACTGTATCAACAGTTCGTTCCAGGCAGGCGCAAGCGGCGGATTCTTGAACAGGACGCAGCCCATGGCAACGACGACCAGGATGATGTTGACGAGCGTGCCCGCAAACGCGACAACCATTCGCTGGACATCGCTGAAACCGGTTGGGTCATAGGAAACGTATCCCGCAAAAAAATAGAAACCAAAATCGACCACTTCTCCGCCAAAGAGCCAGATTGCTATGGCATGACCGAGTTCATGCAACGCGACGGAAAACGGCAGCAAGAAGAAGAACGCCGCCTGCGTGATCACGATGCGGTCGCGATGCGTGACCTGGTTGTCGAAAATCTCTCTGCGTTGTGGCCAGAACTGGAAGGCGAAGCGGACGCCAAGAAACGCATAGAACAAACTGATGAACCCAAATCCACCTAATGGCACGGCAATACTCTAGCTCTCTGTCAACAGCGCGGATTGCCCCAGAGGGGTCGAAGCGTACAGAAACGCGGCGATTATCATGACGACACAGCCCCCCAATATGATGGAGACAGGGGCGCTGAACACGTCAGAAAGATACCCTGCCAGCGCCGCGCCGAACGGAGCGGAGCCAGCGAACAGCGTCATATAGATGCTCATCACCCGGCCGCGGAGCTCGGCGGGTGTCGCCGATTGGACGATCGTATTGGCCATGGACATCGTGGAGGTCATCGCGAATCCCATCACCACCACCAGGAAGAGTGCGATGGGAATCGCCGCACCCGCTCGCGCCATGAATCCCAGGGCGAGCTCTGAGCAACCCAACAACACCGCAGTCGCCAGCATGCGGCGAGGTTTGGGCGCCTTGACGCGAAATGCCAGGAGCAATGCGCCAACGAGCGACCCCAGCCCGAGAAATGCCATGAGCAAACCGAACGAACCGGCTCCGCCTCCGAACTCCATCTTTGCGAGCAGCGGCATCCACACATTGAAATTGAGCGCGAAAATGCCGGCGAATGCAACGAGCACCATCGTCAGGGCGATGGCGGGCGTGGCCCGGACATAGGCAAAACCTTCCCGGATCTGGGTGAGACCGGTGGCGCGGGCCATGACCGTTTCCCGTTTCGGCATTTTCATCATGAACAGACTGGCCAGGACGGCGATGTAGCTCAGCGCATTGATGGTGAAGCAGAGCGCTGGCCCCCACCCCGCCAGGATGATGCCGGCGAGCGCTGGTCCGATCAATCGGCCCATGTTGAAGAGAGAAGAATTCAGCGCGATTGCGTTCGGAAGGAGATCCTTGCTGACCATGTCGCCAACGAACGCCTGGCGAGATGGCATGTCGAACGCGTTGACGATGCCAAGGCAAAGGGCCAGCAGGTAGATGTGCCAGAGCTGGACGGTGTCAGTCCAGGTCAGGAGAGCGAGTGTGGTTGCCAGCAGACAAGAGCAGGATTGCGTGCCGATGAGGATCAAGCGACGTGGAATGCGGTCGGCCAGCACGCCGGCCACAAGTCCGAAAACGAGCACCGGCGCGAATTGCAGGACATTCACCAACCCAAGCTTGAGTGCTGAGCTCGTCAGCGTCAGCACCAGCCACGATTGGGCCAGCGACTGCATCCACGTGCCGGTGACCGAGATGAGCTGACCACCGAAGAAGAGCCGGTAGTTGCGGTGCTGAAAGGCTGCCAGGCCCGATGAGAGCCCGAGCCGGGACGCCGAAGCGCTGGCGGCAGAGGATCGAGGCTGAGCTGGCATTACGGCTGATCCGGAAAGACGCGGCGTCGCATATGGCCATTGTCGCACGGTCATCTGAGAGGATGCCGGGAACCCTCGACCTCGCTCTGACGCCTTTCAGGCAGCAACGCCGAGCATCAACGCCGCGAGGATCGTGGCAATAGTCTCGGCAGGAATGAGTGAGCCGACGCGGCTGTCGATCTGCAACAGGGCAGTCTGGTCGATGATCGGACCAGTGGGGCCGAGGGGAAGGGTCACGCCGGTCACCTCGGCGAGACCGATGAGGAGCTCAGAAGGACTGGATACCGTGACATTGGCCGCGCTGTCGACCCGCGCCGAATCGAACACTCGATGCTGAAACGAGTGTGCATCGACGATGAGTCCGGGCAGGACGTCTCTCGAACCGCCCGCGGAGGCGAGAAAACCGAGCGCACCGGCCGGAATGCTGCCTTCGGCAGCGCTCCACTGCGTCGAATTGAGCAGCGCCAGGAGATCGATGTTGCGGTTTATCGTGCCCCAGGTGGCATCGCCGGCGATCGTCGGGTCGTTCTCGACGAACTGCGCATATGCGATGGTGGACATCAACGCCGCGACAACTGCTCCGTTCGGTGACGGACGGTCGCTCTCCAGCAGAATTCCCTCGATGATCGCGCAGGCAGTCGTTTCCAGTGATTCGCCGATCAGGTATTCGTTGATGAGGACAGTGGGGACATCTCCGGTATCCCGTTCGAACGTGGCGTTTACGGCATGAGGCAATGGAGCAAACGAGACGTTCCAGGGAACGTCTCCAGGACGCGCGCGCAGGAGAGCGTTGGCGATATCCGCCCACGGATCGACGGCCGAGAGCAACACAACACTTGCCCGCAACTGGTCATCGGGAATGAGAGAACGAATCACGTCACTGTCGTAGAGGGCAAGCGTGGCGCGTACCGAGTCTTCCTCACCATGGGCGATCAGCGCGTCATTCAGCGCTCTCTGCATGGGGAGGTCATCTGTGACATTCCCCGGCCGTCGACTGGCATTCAAGTCGAAAAAGCCCGGCTGTATGGGAACGAAGGGACGAGTTTCGAGATCGAGCACGGTTGCCGCTGTCAGGGGCGTTGTCACTTCGGCAGAGGCGACAGTGGCGAATAACCCGAGCGTGGTGACAAGTTCGCGGGCTTGGTCCGGAGTAACAACGTGACTGACTCCGCGATCGATGAGAGAAAGCAACTCTTCATCGAAATGAGGCTGATCGCCCAGGGATGTTTTGCCCGGAAATCGCTGGATCAGCGCCGAAGCCGTTGGCGAAATCGGCGAGTCACCCTGGCCGAGCGAACCGTAGAAGGGATCTTGCAGGATCGAATCCCGAATACTGCGGGCATCGAAGTCCTCGAGACCTGGCCCGACAAAGACGTCGCCGATTGCCGACGTCTGGATGCCGATATGTCCTCCGCCGCGGACCCCCATCGAATTGAGCAGGGAATAGAGCTGGAGATTGTTGTATGCGGTGAGTTCGGTGCCGGAGTAGGCCGCGCCGGGGTCGATGAGCAGGAGTTCGCCATAGGCAATGGTATCGAGGATGTTGGCGATGAGCTCCTCTGGTCCCGAGTTTTCCCCGTCTCCATGCAGCGACTCATGAACGAGCGCCGGAATGAGCTGCAACGGTGGCTCACCGGCGAACCAGGTCGAAATCTGGAGCAGGTAGCGTCCATCAGTTGCCGGAGAAGGCGTTCTGATCGTGGCAACCGCATTGGCGACACCAAGATCGGCAAATTCAACGGCAGCGAATGGCAGGCCTGTTTCGTTTTGACCCTCGAGGATTGACGCCACAACGGCCCCATAGGGCTCCATCCCACTCAACATAAGCAGTGCCGCGCGCAGCGACGGCGAAGGAACGATTCGCGAAACAGCAGGGTCGTCGAATCGAAGCATGACCTGCCCGGTCGACACCGCATCGAGCCCACGGAGATTCAGAAAGCGCTGAAGCTCGGCCCTTGCCTGCTCTGTCGTGAACTGTTGCGGTGTAACGCGGAGCTGGAACGCCGGATTGGTGTTCCAGTCGAGGATAAAGGGGCGGGAACGGAGCAGAGTAGAGGAGTCCCAGGTTGTGTCGACTGGGGCAATGATGAGGTCCGCAATCTCGCTTTCGGAGGATGCCTGGGCCGTGCTGACTGGAAGTGTCAGCCGCGTGCCGAGTCCCGAATCTGCTGGGGACGGGCCGGCGAGAGCGACACTCGAAGTGAGCTGCAGCACCAGCATTGCGAAGGCCGCTCGGCAGAACCAGGACATGCGAGGAGGGAACCGCACCAATCGTCTCCACGTTTGACGGGAAAACGCCACACTAGACGTCTCGAGGGAATCGTACCTTGTTCACCACATGAAGGAAGAGGTTGCCATCAGCTGGATGGTGGTTCGACTGGCAAACCGGGGGTCGACGCCCACTCGACCCAGCCACGATCGTAGGTCAGCACACGCTCAAATCCAAGTTCATTCATCACAAGCCAGGACAGCGCCGTTTCGGCTCCGAAACGTGCGACGACGACAATGTCCGATTCGCCGGTCACGCCAGCAGTTTCGACCTGCGTCAACAGCGATTGCTTATCCCGAAGCATTCCACTGTCCGGATCGATCATCGCGCTCCAGGGAAGCCGAAGGGAACCGGGAATCTGCCCGATCGGGATCTGCCCGTCGAGCGTGCCCTGTCGTTCCTCGTCGGTACGCACGTCGACGATCAGCGAATCGCCCAGCTCGAGACGCTGACGCAGCGCTTCGGTGACCACATAGAAGCCTTCCAGTGGATCAACGCGTGGCTCGATGTCCGGGGCTTCAATGACGCCTGGTTCGCTCGTGCCGCCATAGGCCTGCCAGGCCCCGATGCCTCCATCGAGCATCGCCACTTTCGGGAATCCGAGAAAACGCAGAAACCAGACGATCCGGGCGGCTCTGAATCCACCTTCCCTGTCGTAGACGACGATGGTCTGTTCAGGAAGCACGCCAAACCGCCGGATGATCTCCAATCGCTGCTGTTGCTCGAAGCCTTGCGTGACGACGGCGCCGAACACCGGGTAGTTGGCATCGACGGTGTCTTCCCAGAACGCGTGTGTGGCGCCCGGAAGATGAGCGCTTCGGTAGTCGCGCAATGACGAAGCGTCGACGAACCGGAATTCATCACTTCCTGATTGGAGCATCGACATGACGTCGCTGGCGCTGACAACGAGAGGCGGCGCAGCCGGTGTGTCGGACTGAGCGATTGCTCCGCGCGCTTTGGAAACAAGGATCGCCGAAACGCCGAATGCGAACAGCGCTGAACGGCGACTGAAGCGTTGTGCCAGAGTGAAGTCGAGAGCATGCATGCGATCACCATACAGGAACGGAGCGCCGCTTTGCGGCGCTCCGTCACGTGTGGGGTCAATTTCAGGGCTAGATCAGCTCATAGGTCACCTGGATATCGACGGAAACGGTCGTCGAACCGGCCTCGATCGGAACGGCCGACTCCATCGCCGCGCCTGCGCCGCCACGGCCGACCGGAATCGGGTTCGGTCCATAGGTCTCACTGATCGAAACGAGATCGCCAACGGTCAGCCCAGCGGCCTGAGCGAATTGTTCCGCCCGGTTTCGTGCATCCTGCACGGCCAGAACACGGGCCTCGGCCGCGGCTTCACCCGAATCGGTCACAATGAAGTTGACGCCATAGATCGTGTTGGCGCCGGCTTCGACGACGGCGTCGAGTGTCGACCCCACGGCTTCGATATCGCGGATCGTGATATTCACCTGGTTCGAAACCTGAAACTGGTTGATGCCAGACGGCATGCCATTCTCGTCGTAGCTCTGCAGCACCTGCACGTAGTAGCTGGCGGTCTGGATGTCATCTGAGGCGATTCCCTGTGCCTGGAGCGCCGCGAGAATTGCCGACATCGTCTCATTCGCCGTTTGCTGAGCGCCGGAGAGCGTGTCTTCGGTGATCGTGACGCCGGCAGTGACCGAGGCCGCGTCGGGTGCGACCAGGACGGCGCCGTGACCAGTCACGGTGACGGTCGGCCCATCAGAACTGGCGACCGCGACAGGCGTCGATTCCTGTGTGGCGGCGACAGGCCTTACGGCGAACACCGATGTCAGGAGCAACGCCGCGGCGATGACCGCAAAGCCTGCTCGGCCAGAGATGGGAATGCGCAGTTTCATCGTGTCCTCCTGTTATGCGCCTTGTGCAGATGCGGGACCATCCCGATGCTGCATTGCTTTCCACTCTTGAAACGACTGCTGGGCAGAAAACGTTCCAATTTCGATCCCAGCGTTCTTTCAGACGGCGCTGGCTCGGCGGCGCGTCCAGAGCCAGAGAGCGCCCAGTATCACGGATGCGACGAGCAGAATCACCTGTGCCACCTGCCACAGTGACCATCCGTCCTCTTCCACCGAGGATTGCGATTCGGCACCGGGCGAGGGGTTTGGTGTCGGCGTCGCGAGCTGGATGGCCGGTGTGGCGGCTGACTCAGATTCGTCAGCGACGACCCCGGCCGCATCTGCGGCCTCCAGGTCAGCGCTGGGCTGGGTTGGCTGCATGGCGCCGGCAACGAAGGGGGCATCGTCGCTGGCGCCGGCATTTTCGGCCGAACTGGACGACCTGTCGAGGGCTGCTTCGGGCGCCGGTGCGACTTCCTGCGCGACGCTCTGTTCCACGGCAGAGTCGCTCTCTGCGGCGCCGGTGGGTTCGCTCATCCGCCCAGCGCCGGCAGCAGTATCTTCGCCTTCCGCATCCTCGGTTTGAGCGACAGGAATCGTTTTCGGCGCGGTCTCTTGCACGTCAGTCGTTGGTTCACTCAGTTGTGCCGCGTCTCTGGGCGAATCCCCGTCGTCGACCCAGTTGCCCGCTACGGTGACCGAAAGGAAGAGCAGAAACGCGGCGACAGCCGCCGATCTAAGTGCAGGCATTGCCGGTTGCAGCCAGCCGAAGAGGCGATCGCTCAGCGATTGCGACGGCGCCGGTGATTTCCGCGTGGCAGGCGAGGGCAACGTGAAGGCCCTGGGCGCATCCAGCTCAGGCATTTTCCGAAAGAGGGCAATCGTCGCCTCGGTTTCCCGAAGGCGCTGGCGGCAGCTCGCGCATTCGTGTAGATGCGTGCGCACGAGTGTGTCCGCGGAAATCAATCCAGCGGCCAGCTCACTGATCGTTTCAACGGCCAGATGTCCACTCGGTTCGAATTGGTTCACAGGTTCATCGTTCGTCATCGGCGTCGGCGCATCATCGCGCCTCTCCTTGCTCACTGGATAAACGACCAGGCTCTCTGACGAGTTCCCGGAACTCCTCACATTGGCGAATCAGATTGCGCAGCCGCTCCCGACCACGGGAGAGGCGCGATTTGATCGTGCCGGCTGGAACGCCAGCAATCGCCGCGGCTTCTTCATAGCTGTGTTGCATCACATCGCAGAGAATCACGGCAAGGCGCTGATCTGGCGGTAGCGCATCGAGAGCCGCTTGTAGAGACTCGGAAAGGTCGAGACGTTCAGTAAGCGCGACCGGGTCGGCATCCGCTCCCTCGTCGATCACCGGGAACTCAGACTCGTCGTCGCTGGATGTCAGCGACGCTTCGGGGTGGCGAGAGAGCGAACGGAGACGGTCGTAGCTTCGGTTTGTGGCGATTCGCAACACCCAGGCCCGGAACGATCCTTCCTGGAACTGATGGATCGACTGCCAGGCTTTGAGAAAGGTGTCCTGTGTGACGTCCTCCGCCTCCGTCGATGTTCCCATCATTCGGTAGCTGAGATTAAAGACGACACGCTGATGGCGAATAACGAGCTCGTTGTACGAAGCGACTTCGCCTCGCTTGGCGGCCGCAATCAGATCGTCGTCGGACTGAGGGAGGCCCGAACCACGGGATTGAGCCAGTCGTTTACGCAACATCGAGACTCTCGGTCATGGTCATGCGCCAGATGGCAAACCTGAGAGATTTGCCTGCAGCGATGATACGCACGAACCGGTGATGTGTGTGAAAAAAGGAGGAGCGAGGACACGGAGAAAGAGAAAAGTCCCGACAAGCCTTGCAAGACTTCCCTGACCAGACCATTTCCCAAAGCACGCCCCGCAACGGCTAAGGTTCCTGAGCTGGTCCCGAGGAGAACTGGAATCAAAGCACTACCCCGCATTTGTGCTCTGCCCATTGCTCTCACCGGTGGGAAGCCGAATTTGCTCGGCTCCTCGGGACTGCACGTACACTATATACGTACACCAAGTGGGTGTCAAGAGAATTTGCTGGATCTTTGAGGCACCAGTGAATTTCTCACGATCGCAGTAGTGCAATGACCTCGCCAGCCTGCTCGATCGCCTCCACCGTGAAGGGATCCGGCCAGAGCATAATGTGGTCAACGCCGGCGGCAGCGTATCCGGCCAGAAACTCAGCAGCTTCCTGCGTGTTCAGCGGTTGTGGAGTCGAAACCTTGCCGTTCAGCCAGACCCCAACCGCACCGGCCAAATCGAGAAACACGCAGACCGACCTTCCAATGGAATCGCGATCCCTGCCAACGTTGTCGCATGCGACATCGAGCGCGGCGAGGCGCGGTGTTGCTTCCTCTACCGATCGCGTCCAGGTTGTGTTCCAGATATCGGCGTGACGCGCCGTCAGTTCGAGCATACGAGGACCGTCGGTGCCCACCATCAGTGGCATGGAGCCATTTCTGGGACCGCGTGGTCGGAGGTGGCAATTTGGCGCCGAAATGTAATCGCCTTCGAAATCGACATAACCATCCCGGATCAGATGGCGGATGACGTGAAACGCCTCCTCGAAGCGACTGGCCCGCTTGTCGTACGGGAATCCATAGGTGGTGAATTCCGGTTCGTGCCAGCCAGCGCCAAGCGCGAGAATGAGGCGGCCGTCGCTGACTTCATCCAATGTTTCGGCCATCTTTGCCATCAGGGCCGGATTGCGGAATCCGGCGCAGGCGACGAGAGGACCGATCTCGACCCGCGACGTCGCTTGCGCGATCGCCGAGAGGAGCGTCCAGCACTCCCAGCGTCCCTGAATCGGCACTTCGGGGAAGTCGAAGATCATATGATCCGCGACCCAGATCGAGTCGAACCCTGAGCGCTCGGCGGTGGTTGCCAGCTCGAGCACATCCTTCCACCGCTTGGCGGTCGGCGTCATCGACCCGTCGCCGTTGGGAATATTCAGGCCGATCTTCATTTTCGACGGTTCGACTGCGGGCATCGCTGATAGCTCCTTGTTTGTCTCGTTTCACTGACGTTCGACGGGCATGGTACCGGAGTTTTGGGCAATGGCTGATGCTCTTTAGGCGAGGGGTCAGGGGTAGAATTGACCGGGCCGCCGTGTTGACTGCCGCTGCAGCGATGGTACTCCGGCGTATTGGGAGCAGTGTGTGGACTACGTGGTCGCAGGGCTGGCGATTGGTTCCGGCCTGGCTATCATTGGATTTCTGATGCGAGAAGCCGGGTTGAGCCGGCGGTTTTCGCTTCCCCAATGGTTGCCTGAGCTGGGACTCGTGCTCATGGGCACGGCCGTCGTCGCCTGGTGCCTGACCTTCACCTCGCTCGTCACCGACCAGCCCGACTCGACCGCGACGACGCTGATCGCCGCGGGCACGATAGTCGCGTTCGTCGCGGGTATGGCGTTGCTCGCTCGCTCGATCGGCTCTCGCCGGTCCCGGCAAGAAGGCAGCGTCGCGGAGAGCAACGTCCGAACCGAGATCGCTGTGGCCCATGCCCTTCCGGCAACGTCAGCGCCCCCTGATACCAGCGACGAAGCGATCGAGCTACTGGCAGAAGACGCGGAGACGGAAGCCTCACCCGATGCGGCGGCTCGCAACCGCCAGGATTGGGAAGCGATCTGGAGAGAGACATGGGGCAGCAACGAGCTTCCTCGTGCCATCGTAGGCGACCAGACGATCGCCTCAGCCGACTCCGACCCTGCCCGACAGACGTGGGCCGCTGAACCGGCGCCGGTCGAGGCCGAACCGGCCGCGATCGAACGCGACGAGTTCGAGGAACCTCCAGCATCCGAAGAAGACGAGACGGCCAGGGACATCGTTCCGTCTAAATCGGTGCGACCACAGTCCGACTGACGAAACGCTAGCTTCGCTGCCCGAGGTTCTCCAGGAAACTCGCGTACACCGTACGGGCAAGGGGAAGATCGGAGGGATCGAACCACTCGTTTGGCGCGTGAGAGCGGCTGCCAGGCAGCGCAAAACCAATCGTGATCGTGTCGATCCCCAGTTCCTGGCGAAAGACGTCGGTGATCGGCACAGTCCCACCGGAGCGCACGAATCTTGGTTCCACATCGTAGATGCCGCGCAATGTCTCGGCCGCGGCCGTCAGGTGCGGCGAATCGAGGTCGAGCGAGTAGGGATGCGCCGACCCCTTCAGCGGCTCGATGTTAACTGTGGCGAACGGCGGCATGTGCTTCGCGACGTGCTCGCGAATCAGCGCCATGACCGCGTCGGGGTTCTGGCCAGGCACGAGGCGGCATGTGATCTTGGCGTGCGCGCCACAGGGTGTGACTGTCTTCGCGCCCTGGCCTTGATACCCGCCCCAGATGCCGTTGAAATCGACTGTGGGCCGGGTCCAGCGTCGTTCCAGTGGTGAGTATCCCGGCTCTCCCCACAACCCAACCGTGCCCGCTTCGGCCAGGAGTGCGTCATCGTCGCTTTCGATTGCGGCGATCGCCGCCTTCTCACGATCGGTCAAGGGGCGAACGTCGTCATAGAAACCCTCGATTGCCACAGTGCCGTCGGGTTCGTGAAACGTGGCGGCCAATTGCACGAGCACCTGTACGGCATTCGGCACGGTGGCCCCGTAACTTCCCGAGTGAAGATCAGTCTGGCCCGTTCGCACATTGATTTGGCAACCCGTAAGCCCTTTCAGTCCGACTGACAGTGAGGGCTTGTCTTTGCCATGCATCCCGCCGTCCGCGGAAAGTGCGACGTCGGCTTTCAACTGATCCCGCCTGTCGCGAACCACGTCCGGTAAATTTGGGCTGCCGATCTCTTCTTCCCCCTCGAAGAGGATCAGCAGATTGACCGGCAACTGGCCTGATGTCTTGCCGATCGCCTCGATCGCCTGAATCAACGTCGTCATATTGGCTTTCATGTCGGCCGAACCACGCGCGTAGACGCGACCATCGCGAATCGTCGGTTCGAAGGGCGGCGAGGTCCAGAGATCGAGTGGCTCAGCCGGCTGAACATCGTAGTGACCGTAGAGCAGAACGGTCGGTCGCTCGGGTCGCGACGCCCACCGCCCGAACACGACCGGATGCCGCGGGGTTTCGATCAATTCGGTAAACGGCACTCCCGCCGCTCGCAATCGAAGCCGCACCCACTCCGCCGCCCGGCGAACATCATCGCTCCGTTCAGGCGCGGTGCTGACGCTGGGGATGCGCAGGAAGTCGAGCAGCTCATCGTCGAAACGCGCCTGATTCTGATCCAGATAGTTCTGCCACATTGAATTGTCCGCCCCATCCCGTTTGCTGTCGCAACGCGAAAACTCAGTTCAATTTCACCTCGAGCAACCCAGGTCTCGCATGCAGCGTGGTGACATCGCGTCCCGGCTCCCAGCTGGCCAGGTCCCTGTCCACGAGCGCGCGATCGGTCTGAATCTGCAAGCGCAAGACTCCGGCCGCGAATTCGCGAGGTTCGACGCGCTCGACGAAATCGAGCCTTTCCAGATAGCTCTTAAGGCTGAGCGCCGTTGCCGCTTTGGACACGCCGTGCATGAGCAGGATGAATGGTTTGTCCTCGGCTGCAGTCGTTGCCGCAGGTGGTGGTTCCGGCGCAGGAGTAATCGAAGAATGCGCGGGCAGGACATCCAATGGACTCATTTGATCGCTGATCGGACCCAGTTCCTCTGTTGCCAACGCTTCCATGTCATCGAATGCGTCAAGAGCACTATCTGGTGACTCGACGGTCGACGCAATCTGCGCATTCAGCGACGTAGGCAACGATGGAAACGCCACGGCAGGCTGTAGTTCCGCTTCGAGGGCATCTATGGCGTCGGAGAGTCGCCGGGCGATCCGCTCCGCATCACCCTGAAGCTGCGTGACATCGTCCAGCATGCCGGAAAAGACGGCGCGATAGGTGAGGAGTGTCTCAGAGTGCTGGCGTGAGGAGACTGCGATCGCTTCGTGACGGTCTCTGGTCGCCGCTTCCCGCATCTCGATCGCTTCGCGAAGGATGTCGCCGGCGTTGCCAACACTCGACTGCATCAGCTCATCGAACGACTCGAACCAGGCAAGCCGCTGCCGCAGCAGCGCGACCTCGTCGTCTGCGGTCCGATCGTCGCCGGCCGGGATGGAGGTTTCACTATCCATGCGCAAACGTCCAATTGCCTCTCGTCAAACGTCTGGCAGTGTATCACGGTGATTTTCGCGTTCGTCACCCTGTTCGTTCGATCTGGCGGATTCAGCCACAGACCCGGGGCAGGTCGCCTACAATGCGCGTCATGAGCGACTTCCTCTCCCTGGCCCGGGAGCGAGTCGTCTTCTACGACGGCTCCATGGGCGCCACGATTCTCAATATGCAGCTCACCGCGGACGACTACGGCGGCAAAGAAGGCTGCAATGAATTCCTTGTCTTCCACAATCCATCGATCGTCGAATCGATCCACGCCTCGTATCTCGACGTCGGGGTCGATGTGCTGGAAACTGACACGTTCGGCGGCAGCAAGATCAAGCTCGAAGAGTACGGACTCGGGGAACAGACATATGAGCTGAACCGTGCCGCGGCCGAGCTGGCTCGCCGCGTCGCCGACAACTATTCGACCGCATCGAAACCGCGCTTCGTGGCCGGATCGATCGGACCGACCGGTCTGCTTCCCGCATCGGAAGACCCGATGCTCGGTCAGCAGCGATTCGGCGAAGTCGTCGATCTGTTCCTCGACCAGGTGCGGGGACTGATCGACGGCGGTTCTGATCTCCTGATCGTGGAAACTGTGCAGGACATTCTGGAGCTGAAGGCGGCGATCCACGCCATTCGTCAAGTGCGAGAAGAGACCGGCAGGTTCGTACCGATTCATGCTTCGCTCACCCTCGATACATCAGAGCGGATGCTGCTTGGTACGGACATCGCGGCTGGACTGAGCATCGTCGAGCATCTTCAACCTGATGTAATCGGCCTGAACTGCTCGACCGGCCCCGAGCACATGCGGGAGCCGGCCCGATTTCTCGGCGAGCATGCCACACGACCGGTGGCCATCATTCCGAATGCCGGTATTCCGTCGAACGTCAACGGCATCGCGGTCTTCCCACTCGAGCCCGATTCGATGGCCCGCCAACTGCGGGATATGGTCGACGCCTTCAAGGTGGGGATCGTCGGCGGTTGCTGCGGAACGACGCCGGAGCATCTCGACGCCCTGATCAAGGAGGTCGGCAGGCGACCGGTGACGAGCCGGCCGACCGGACCGCTCGCTCAGGTGGCTTCGATGATTCGCGCCGCCGATCTGCAGCAGATTCCGGCTCCGACCATCGTCGGGGAACGGCTCAACGCGCAGGGTTCGCGCAAGGTGAAGCGATTCGCGCTGGCCGACGACTACGACGGCATGCTGGAAATCGCCAGATCGCAGATCGACGAAGGAGCGCATGCGCTCGACGTCTGCATGGCGCTGACCGAGCGAGCGGACGAGCGCGAAATCATGCGTCAGCTCGTCAAGAAGCTTGCCCTGACCGTCGAAGCGCCGCTGATGATCGACTCGACCGAAGCGGACGTCATCCGGGACGCGCTCGAGCAGTATCCAGGTCGCGCCATTGTCAACTCGATCAATATGGAGAACGGCCGTACCCGCATCGAATCGGTGATGCCGCTGGTTATGGCGCACGGCGCGGCGGTCGTGGCGCTGACCATTGACGAAGAGGGAATGGCCAAGACGGCCGAGCGCAAGGCCGAGGTGGCTCGAAAAATCCACGAGATTGTCACGACCGAGTACGGGCTGCCGCCAGCCGACCTGATCTTCGATGCACTGACCTTCACGCTCGCGACTGGCGATCCGGAGTTTGCCAACTCGGCCGTCGAAACGATCGAGGGCATCCGGCGAATCGAGCAGGAACTCCCCGGCGTGTTGACCATCCTCGGCGTCTCGAATGTGTCATTCGGATTGTCGGCGCCGGCCCGAAAAGTGTTGAATGCCGTATTCCTCTACCACGCGGTGCAGGCAGGACTCGATCTGGCGATCGTCCACCCGAGCCACGTGATGCCGTTCACCGAGATTCCCGAGCAGGAACGTGAGCTCGCCGAGGATCTTATCTTCGCTCGCCGGCCCGACGCGCTCCAGCGTCTGATCGAGCACTTCGAGGGACGAGAAGAAACAGCCGTCGCGGCTGGTCCCGACCCGATGGATGAGATGCCGGTGCGCGAGCGGCTGCACTACCGAATCCTGCACCGCAAGAAAGAGGGTGTGGAAGCGGATGTCGACCAGGCGATCGAAGAGTCGGGCGACGCTGTCGAGGTGCTCAACAATGTGCTCTTGCCGGCGATGAAGGAGGTCGGTGACAAGTTCGGCGCCGGCGAGCTCATTCTCCCGTTCGTTCTCCAATCAGCCGAAGTCATGAAAAAGGCGGTCTCGCAGCTCGAAACCTACCTGGAGCGGCAAGAGGGTGTCTCCAAGGGAATCGTTGTGCTGGCCACCGTGTACGGCGACGTACACGACATCGGCAAGAACCTGGTCAATACGATTCTCACGAACAACGGCTACACCGTTCACGACCTTGGCAAGCAGGTGCCGGTGACGACGATCATCGAGAAAGCTGTCGAAGTCGATGCCACGGCGATCGGTCTTTCCGCCTTGCTGGTTTCCACAAGCAAGCAGATGCCCCTTTGCGTCGAGGAACTGCGGCATCGTGATTTGCCGTTCCCGGTCATGATCGGTGGCGCGGCGATCAACCGCCCCTACGCACACCGCACGCTCTTTGCCGGCGGTGAGACGCCCTACGAGCCGGGAGTCTTCTACGCCAAGGACGCCTTCGAAGGTCTGGCGATCATGGACCGGCTGATCGATCCGGTTGCGCGTCCCATGCTGGTCGACGAGACGGTCGCTGCGGCTGACAAGGCACTGCGCAGTCAGATGCGAGATTCGTTCAAAGCACCGGCCGAATCGGCGGAGGTCGTCAGGTCGAACGTTCGTCAGGTTGAACCACCAGCGCCTCCTTTCTGGGGCGTGCGGAGCATGGACGACCTCGTACTGCAAGACATCTGGCCCCATCTCGATCTGAAAACCCTCTTCCGTCTCCACTGGGGCGGCAAGGGATTGAAGGACGACGCCTGGGAAACGATGCAGCGCGATGAATTCTTGCCGCGCCTGGCGCGGATGCAGGCCGAAGCGGCCGAGACAGGCTGGTTGCTGCCACAGGTACGGTACGGCTATTTCCCGGTCAATGGCGACGGCAATGACCTCGTGTTCTTCGAGCCGGACGACCCTCAAGAAGAACTGGCCAGATTCAAGTTTCCCCGTCAACCGGCACGGGAGCGGCTCTGTCTCGCCGACTATTTCCTGCCAATCGAATCTGGAAATCGTGATGTCGCGGTCCTTCAGCTCGTCACCGTGGGACCGGAGGCGACAAAACGCACCGAGCGGTTGCAGGCCGCGGGTGAGTACTCAGAGGCCTATTTCAGTCATGGCCTGAGCGTGCAGAGTGCGGAAGGACTGGCGGAATACGCCCACCAGCGGGTCCGGGCCGAGCTCGGCATTGGACCGGAAACCGGCAAGCGCTATTCCTGGGGCTACCCAGCCTGTCCTGACCTGTCGCAACACGCCATCGTCCAGGAACTGCTCGACGGACCATCGATCGGCGTGGCGATTACCGACGGTTTCCAGTTCGATCCAGAGCAATCGACCGCGGCGCTCGTGGTCCCGCACCCCGACGCGAAGTACTACGCACTCATGCGCTCAGGTGGGGAGGAATAACACCACAATGGAAGGCAAAATCTTCCTGCGTCAAAGCGACAATACTCTTCTCGAAATGACCGAACAACCGTATGCAGCAGAGGAACTCCTGCAACAACTCCTGGCGAGTCATCCGGACTTGCTGGCTGGCGACCAGATCGATTCTGTTGTTCCGCGTCGCTGGCTCTTTATTGGGCAGGAAGTCGGAGTTCCAGGAGAGCAGGATGGTGGTAACTGGTGGTCACTTGACCATTTGTTTCTCGACCAGGACGCCATTCCAACCTTTGTGGAAGTCAAGCGCAGCACTGATACCCGTTCGCGACGGGAAGTCGTGGCGCAGATGCTCGACTATGCTGCCAATGCCACGGAGTACTGGCCCGTCCCTCGGATGAGAGAAGATCATGCCAGAATGTGTCAGACGGCAGGAGTCACAACGGAAGAACACTTTGCACAATCATTCGGTCCAGAATCATCCCTTGAAATGGAAGATTTCTGGCATCAGGCCGAAGTCAACTTACGAGAGGGCCGGGTTCGACTTCTTTTCGTTGGCGACAAGATCCCACTCCAGTTGCGACGCATCGTTGAATTTTTGAACAGGCAAATGGATCCTGCTCAAGTATTGGCGCTCGAAGTAAGACAGTTCGTGAGTCCAGGTGGAGCAGAGGGACTGCAGACCCTCGTACCAAGGATCATCGGACAGAGTGAAATCACCCGCAAAGCCACATCTGCTGCAAGAGTGACTGGTGAACGAATGCCGGAAATCTCTCCAGAAGAGCTGATGGAGAAGCTCCCGGAGAGTGTCCAAGGAGGGTTGTCGAATTTCTTGAATAGAGCAAGGGAACTGGGTTGGCAAACACGACCCAAATCCTTTCCAAAATCACAGACAGCAGAATTCTTCCCCGATGATGTATCCAAGGCATTGTTTTCTATCACATCTGACGGTTATTTCTGGATCAATACTGCCGGCCAGGCCAGTATTGAGAGTCTTTCCGAATACGATCGAGATGAGTTCAACTCGATCGTAACGGCTATTGACCGGTCTAAGAAGCCCGAAACTCAGTCAATGATAGGCATCTATTTCAAACACCTCCAGTCAGAAGCGAATCAAGCTCGATTGTTGCGTTTGCTGGAAATTGTGGATCAAGCCGCAAAGGAAGGTTACCCAGCGAATTCGGGCTGACAAATCTGCGTTCGAATGAGCTAGTCTCCCTGTTGATTCCAGAGCTTCTGCAGGTCCTCGTAGCGAATCAAGACAATGCCTTCCTGATGGATCACTTCACGTGCCGCTCTCGACATGACAAACTCGAAATCGGTCGTTCGCACTTGCCACCAGTCGCCATCCTCCATGGCCTGAGCCTCTGAATCGCCGAGACTCGGATGGACTGCCCATTCGGACAACCCAGCGGGAAGCTGGCGCAAGAGTCGGAGATACGTCTCCAGTTTCCCTTCGATTGACAATGTGTAACTGTCGAGCACTCCACGGTCGTTGACCGGCAGTCCCTGCCTGATCAACGTCGATGCCTTCCCAGTGTTCTGGACGCGAAGCGCAAGACCGTACTCATTCGCCAGTGCAACCGTCAGGTCGAAGATATCGTCCCGGCCACCGTCATGCAAACAATGCCAATCGAGGTGAGTCGGCGACAAACCCGCTGCAAGCGCGGCGTCAATTTGGGCGCGAAATTCGATTTCAACCTGATCGATTCGCGCCTTGGACAACAACGTGGCCGACTGGCTGTTGCGAAAGAAATACCCCTCAACGTCCAGCAACGTTGAGACGTCGTTTCGCGACGCATGTGGGCCCCAGCGCATCGCGTCGTGTTCGCTAACGATCGTCAGGTGCACCCCGAAATCAATCTCCTGATGCTCGCGGAGCAAGGAGATCGCATGTGGTGCCCAGGGGCAAGGAATCATCAGGCTCGTCGACGAAACGACGCCCTCCAGCAGCGATTCGAGCGTCGCCGCGTTATTGGCGTGGCACATGCCGAGGTCATCGGCGTTGATGATCAGGAGTCTGGCATCTTCCGGGTATCCCAGGATGCTATTTGCTGTGGATGCACTCAAGATGTCGTCTCACTTCAGTTACGGAAGCCGCTCGATTCGACAGTATCGTATCGCGTCTCGTGCGGGATGCGTTACCATCGCCGGTGGCGTGGTTGAACACGCGTCCGATGCAGAAAGGCCCGAGCGCTTGACGACGAAGAACTTCTACATTACGACAGCCATCGACTATCCAAATGCCGCCCCACACCTCGGGCACTCACTCGAAAAGGTAGCGGCCGACGTTATTGCCCGGTATCACCGCCTGCTCGGAGACAACGTCGCGTTTTGCATGGGTCTCGATGAAAACAGCCAGCACATCGTACGGGCCGCCAATGAGAACAACGTGACGCCGCAGGAGTGGACCGACCGCATGGAGGTCGAGTTCCTCAAGGCGTGGAACGCGCTGAATATCTCTGTGGATTCGTGGACGCGTACAACGGAAGAGCGGCATTTCCGGGCGTCGACCGAGCTCTTCGAGCGCGCTGTTCGCAATGGAGACATCTACAAATCGACCTATGCCGGTTGGTACTGCCCGAATTGCAACAACTACTACACCGAAGCGGAGCTCGTGGACGGTCGCTGTCCGGCGCATCCGACGATCGAACCGGACTGGCTCGAAGAAGAGAACTATTTCTTTGCGTTGAGCAAGTACACGGATATCCTGAAGGAGCATTTCGCGGCGCACCCGGACTTCGTGACGCCCGATGTCTGGCGGCCGGAAATGATGGCGCTGCTGGAGAGTGGCTTGAAGGATTTTTCGGTATCGCGGCAGGTTCGCGATGGTCAGAACGCCTGGGGCATTCCCGTGCCTGGTGATCCGGGTCATGTCATGTACGTCTGGTTCGACGCGCTGACGACCTATCTGACCGCGATCGGCTTTCCGGACGGTACCGATCGGTTCGAGACATTCTGGCCTGCCGACTCCCAGATCATCGGCAAGGACATCACCCGTTTTCACTGCCTCTACTGGCCCGCGATGTTGATGGCAGGCGGATTGCCGCTGCCCAGGCGCATCGTTGTGCATGGCTTCATGACGCTGGAAGGGAAACGCATTTCCAAAACGACCGGCAACATCATCGATCCGGTCGAGCTCGTTGCCGAGCTGGGCGCCGATCCGATTCGCTACTACCTGATGCGAGATGTCTCGCTGGCGTCGGACGGCGACTTCTCGCGGGCCAACCTGATTCACCGCTACAACAGCGATCTGGGCAACGATCTCGGCAATCTGCTGAACCGCGTGGTCTCGATGATCGGCCGCTACCGCGACGGCGTGGTGCCGCAACCGGGCAACTCAGGTGAACTGGAGCGGGATCTGCAATCGGTTGCTGCGGAGAGCAAAGCGCACGCCGAACGATTGCTCGAGGAATGGGATCTCGATGACGCCCTCAACGCAATCTGGCAACTGGTGCGGCGCACGAATCAGTATCTCGAAGAGCGGCAGCCATGGCGCATCGCCCGCGACCCCGAGCGTGCAAGCGACCTCGACACCACGCTCTGGTCGGCGGCAGAAGGAACGCGTCTTGCCGGCTTGCTCCTCGCTCCGTACATCCCGGAAACGGCTGACAAGATCATGGCGCAGCTCGGCCTTCCCGCGCTCGAACAGGGTGACTGGAGAGCCAAAGGCGAGTGGGGATCGGTTGAGTTTGCGTCGGTTGGCACGCCGGAACCCTTATTTCCGAGGATCGAAGTCGAATAAGACATGGGGAGCAGAATTTCGAAGTGGTGGATACCGCTACCGTAGCCCCTTGGCTTTGAGCTCGTCCTGGAAGGTCACCAGCGGCATCACCAGCGTAAGCGGCCTGTTTTCGAGTGGTTCCGTCCCGTAACTGCCGTACCAGTTTGCCGCTCGTTCGCCTTTCGCATCAATGATCAGCAACACGCCACCAACCTCACTGGCGGTGCGCAGACACCGAAGCGCGGCTGCGACGAGGAGTTGGCCGCCAAGACCCTGTCCTGCCACGGTGAGGTCGGTGGCGATGCGAGCAAGTCTGAATCCGGCTACCTCGTGACGGGCCAGTCCCTTTGTCATCTCTTCCGGCACCTCGTGATGCTCTACGGCTGAGGGCGTAACGGTGTAGAAGCCGAGAATCCTTTCCGGCGAGGCATCTTCGATTGCACAGAAGGTCTTGGCAGCGTTGGCTTCGTGGCTCTGTCGCGCATAGCGACGCAGGAATTCATTCATTTCCTCGTCGCCGCAATCGAATTCTTGCCGCAGGTGTGACTTCGCGATCGGCTCTTCGTGCCAAGCGGGTAACGTCACAGCGTATCAGGCAGGGAGGCAATCGCCGCTCTCAGCTTGGCGTTGGGGGCAGGTGGGTGTTCGAGCAATTCCAGGATGCGCGTGAAATCGCGCGTGGACACCTTGACTGATTCCGCACGTTGGATAACCTCATCTGCTTCTCGCAACGCCGTGCTCGTGACGAACTGTGTCAGGTCCATATTCTGAATGGCTGCCGCGCGCGCGATCCGTGCTTTGATAGCTGGAGTCACCCGAATCTGCATACGGTTGTTGGTTTCAATTGCCGCGCGCGCCATCTCAGACTCCTTCGGAAACATCTGTACGCCTTGAAAGAGTACACGAATTCGCGGCGTAGTCAAGCGGGCAGTCATTGAAGGTAGTTCGGGGTTTTGTCTTGGGAGAAAAACAGCGACGCCCGGTGCAATTTGCACCGGGCGTCAGCTTTTTCGATCGCTGCCGAGGAATACCAGCTCGACCGCGATCGAGGTCAAGCGTCGGAGAGGATAGTTTACAGAAGCGATCGTGCATCGATTGATGGACACGACGCATGGTGGAAGGAAGTTTGAGGTTTATCTGTGCCAGGCAACCGGCTAACGTCGCCCAAGGCGGCAAAGTCTGAATCCGAACGGTTCGGGCAAAGTCGAATCGTGTTTGCGCCGTCCGGAGGTCTCGACTACTGAGCATCAGCAGTCGATCGGAAAACCATCCACATCTTCACTTGTTAACGTTCCCCGCAGCCGTTGCCGGCCGCGTGCCGATCTCTTCATCAGCTTTCGTAGATGCATGATAACACGAGTTCGCGATATTTGCATACCCTTTTAGTGAGCAATTTCACAATTCGATTTTGTCTCATCTTGAACGGTGCTGCCCGGGCACACTATTGGCCTAGCACAATGCGTGCCAGGCACTTTCGAAACATGTTTTGAAGCGAGGATCAGGAAGAGCAGCGACAGAGGAGGCTGGCGGCGACCTCGTCCATTTTCTCTTCGTTCAGCGAGTAGTACTTCATGCCGCGGCGAGGGGTGACGGTAATCAATCCGGCTCGCTCGAGCAGTGAAAGATGCCGGGATACCGCGCTCTGGGCGATGCCCAGTTTGCCGACGACTTCCTGCGCGTAGAGCTCTCCGGAGGCGAGCAGCTCGACGATCCGCAAGCGGTTCACGTCCGAGAGGGCCTTCAGCGCGTCAAGGAGGTTGTCCTCATCAAGGGGCGATGTCTCGTTGACATACTCGAGATGTCGCCCATTGGCAACAGGAGTTGGTTGCACCCGTTTCAGGTACTCAGGGGCGCTGTAGTAGACGATCACATCGGGCGGAGCCACGATGTAGCTGACAAACGCCCCGAGGTACATTGTTGGGCAGAATATCACCCGTTCCAGCTCGCTGATCTTGGAGACGAGTGTCGACGGCAGGCGGTTGCCGGTCAGGTCCGAAAACGCCAGTCCAAAGCCCTGATTCGACGTACGTTCGGCCACGAACCTGGCCTGTTCCAGCGTGGCCCGATGCTCGGAAAAGTCCGTGGAGTACCCACCCCGGCAAATCGCCGAGAAGAGCGCCACGGTGCGTCGCTTGAGTTCGTGCGAGTCGGCGATCAGCGCGTAGGCGTCCTCCGGCGAGGCCGTCGTCAGCACCGGCAAGAGGTATTCCCGCCAGGCATCGACGTCGCCGATCGGATGGCTGGCGGGCCTGCTGCCGATGTCCTCATGCGCGCGACCGACGGCGTGTACTGCCATTTCCTGATAGTCGGCGGCGGGATAGTCGCTGAGCGTTTGCACGAGTCGTTCGCAATTGAGGTTCGCGCCTTCGCCAAATGGATCGAGGCGAAGGATGGGTTCTTCCATGTAGTGAAGCAAGCGACCGGAAAAACCATGCAGGAGGTCGAGATCGGATCGGACATCATGGGGAAGCGAACGCCGCGCCGCAATCAACTCCGGACTCAGACCGGAGCCAGGAACAGCCCGGTACAGGAGCGCCATGTAAGAGAGGAGATCGAGAGGATTGGAAATGCGGTGCTGGAGCTGTACGATCGGACGACCGGCTACGAGTTCACCCATGAGTTGTCCGCTAACGAAACCGGAATACGAGGTCTACCGGCTTATCACTATAACGGCATAATCCTGACCGGTCAACGCAAATTCAGGCACGATTGGCCCCCTGCTGGTGTTCAATCGTGCGACTGATCGTTGTTCTCCTGCGCCGCTAATCCATTCGATAGACGTCTCTGGGTGGCGTGAACACCTCGACGACCAGGCTGCCTTCAGGTCCGGCGACAGCGAAATGCTCGGTGTTTGCGGGGATCAGGTAGCCCTGACCTGGACCGACGTCGCGAGTCTCGGCGCCGATCGAAACCGCCAAACTGCCTTCGATGACGGTTCCCGCTTGCAGGTTCGTATGATGGTGCGGAGGAATCACCGCCCCCGGCGTCAGGCGCACCAGGCAAAGCATCAACGGATCTTCGGTGACGCTCCACAGTTCGACACCGGGAAACGGGTGCAGTGGCGGGCGCTCGGCGATCGTCAGCCAGGGGCCCTGATTCTCCGCATTGTTCGCTTCGGACATGACCCTTCCTTCACGCTGCACATTGGCAGATCGTAGCATTCGCATCGCAATGAATACGACACCCACACCATCGCACTCACCGGCGCCAAGCATTCTGACCAATGCCCAGACGCTGGTCGAGCGGGGAGAGCCTGATCGCGCGTTGAAAATCCTCGTCGCTGAATTGAAGCGCAAGTCGCCTCGTGAGGGCGCTCTCGAATTCTTCCTGCAGTTGGCCAAGGCTCAGCGCGATCCGGAAGCAACCAATCTGCTCATCGAAGGAATCCTTGCCGATGCTCGCGCTGAGATCTCTTTCCCGGTGCGTGTGGGCCTCTCCGAGATTCTCTTGACCGGTTCTGCGAGTAGGACAGAAGAGTCACGAAGACTTCTGACGGCTCTGTTCGAGGCGGCGCTTATTGACGACGTTGCAGACTGGTCGCTTCTGCGTGCTCCCGCAATAGAGCGCATTGTCAGAGAATCGTTGTTGCCGCCAGGGGAGGCATTCTCGTTCGCCGCGACGCTCCTTTTCGTTCCCGAGCGCCTTGGCTGGCGAGATCTGGCGATCCAGACGGTCGTTCTCGCTGCGCACGAGCCGAATGCAGACCATGCGCTGATCAGGGATGCCGAACGGCTTCTGCATGCAGCTGGTGAATCCCGGCAGGCATATGAACTCGAACGGACACGCAAACAGCGCTTCTCAACAATCAAGGCACATGCGGAGGAGCCGGCCGAGCCACAAGAACCGTCGCTCGCAGGGCTCTCTATCACGATCGCCGGCGGTCACGCCGGTTTTCGCTCGATGCTCCGTGATGCGGTGGCGGAAGAGGGCGGAGAGGTCAGCGAGATTCCACCCAAGTTCGAAGCGGTCAGGCGCGAACGCGACGTCGCGGATGCGATGACCGGCGCCGATGTGGCCTTGGTCCTCACGTCGCAGATCGCTCACAGTACATCCGACCAGGTGGTTCGCGTTGGCAAGAGACTCGGTGTGCCGGTGCTCTTCGCGCCGACAACGAGCGTTAGCACACTACTCGCGACGCTGTCAGAGTGGCGAGCAGCATCGCGAGCAGGCATCTAGACTACCTGCGAACCGTTCCAGAGTTGTCGTAATCGCGTCGAGTTTGGCAGAATCGCGCAGCACGTTGTGAGAATTCTCGTTCTCGCTCCGATTTCTTGTGCCCGGCATTTTTCACCAGGACGTACGACGCATGACATCTGAAGGAACACCGAGGCCGTCGTTCGGCCACCGGTGGATGAGCGGCGCTGAGGTTCGCCGGGCGTTCATCGACTTTTTCAACGAGCGGGGTCACCGGGAGATGATGAGCTCCTCCCTCGTGCCGCACAACGACCCCACTGTACTCCTCACGACTGCCGGCATGCAGCAGATGACGCCCTACTTCCTTGGGCTGGAGACGCCACCTTCGGTGCGAATGACCTCCGTGCAGAAATGTTTTCGCACGGTCGATATCGACGAGGTCGGTGACGAGAGTCATTGCACCTTCTTCTTCATGCTTGGCAACTTTTCGGTCGGCGACTATTTCAAGCGAGAGTCGCTCGCCTGGTCGTGGGAATTCCTGACGGAGGTCATGGGGCTGGATGCCGACCGCCTCTACCCGACGGTGCACCCGGACGACACCGATGCCTACGCGATCTGGCGCGACGAAATCCGCGTCCCCGAGGAGCGTATTGGCAAGCTCTCTGACAACTGGTGGGGTCCTGTTGGCCCGACCGGCCCGAATGGACCCGACTCGGAGATCTACTTCGATCTCGACCCGGATTCTGCGGACACCGGCGGCGGTCCGGGCGAGAGCGACCGCTATCTCGAAATCTGGAACAACGTTTTCATGGAGTTCATGCAGGCTGCCGATGGTTCGCGCACGCCGCTCCCGAAGCAGAATGTCGACACCGGCATGGGGCTGGAGCGTCTGACCGCCATGCTCCAGGGCGTCAAGTCGATCTACGACACCGATCTCTACCAGTCGATCATTCAGCGAGCCGGTACGCTGGCCAACGTGCGCTACGGCGACGATCCTGACACCGACCGTGCCTTGCGCGTCATCGCAGATCACAGCCGCGCTTCGACATTTCTGATTTCGGATGGCGTTCTGCCTGGCAACGAAGGCCGCTCGTATGTGCTTCGTCGCGTGCTGCGGCGAGCCATCCGGTACGGCCGCCGTCTCGGTCTCGACAAGCCGTTTCTGTCCGAAATGTCCGACGTGGTGATCGGCCAGTTTGGCGACGACTACCCCAACCTGAAGGAACGTCGAAACCAGATCCGCCGGGTGCTCCAGCACGAAGAGGAGACGTTTGGCCGCACGCTGAATGCCGGTATGACCCGCTTCCAGCAGGAGGCGCAATCACTTCTGGCAGCGGCCGGTGAAGGACCAGAGCGGCTTTCGGTCGTCTTTCCTGGAGAAACGGCATTTCGCCTGTACGACACCTTTGGCTTCCCGCTCGACCTGACCATCGATCTCGCCCGCGAACATGGGCTCTCGGTCGATCAGGCCGGATTCGACGAAGCGATGAGCCGCCAACGAGAAGTCAGCCGGGGCGGCGACGCGTTCCGCGACGCTTCACGCGACCGCGTTTCGCTTTACGTCGAGCATGGCGGTCCTCCGACGGTCTTCACCGGCTATGCCGAAACGACCAGCACTGGAAAAGTCGTTGCGCTGCTCGGCGCCGATGGACCGCTGGAAACCGCAGATGCGGGGCAGGAGATCGAGATCATCCTCGACCGCACGCCGTTCTATGGCGAATCGGGTGGCCAGATCGGCGACAAGGGTCAAATCAGAACCGAGACCGGTCTCATCAGTGTCGACGACACGTTCAAACCCACTCCCGGTCTGTACGTGCATCGCGGCATCGTTGCCGAAGGGTTCATCCAGGTCGGAGAAACGGCCGATGCACGAATCGAAGCCGACCGCCGCAAAGCGATCATGCGGAATCACACCGCCACCCACCTGCTGCATCGAGCGCTGCGGATCGTTCTCGGCGACGAAGCGCACCAGGCCGGTTCGCTCGTTGCTCCCGACCGCCTTCGCTTCGACTTCACCAGCCTGGAGGCAATGTCGAGCGCCGACGTAGCCCGGGTCTCGGAGATCGTCAATGAGCAGGTGCTGGCCTCGGCGCCGGTAGCAACCGCTGAAAAGTCGTACGCAGACGCGGTCGAAGGAGGCGCGATGGCGCTCTTCGGCGAAAAATATGGCGACACCGTCCGTGTCGTCTCGATCGACGGCTTTTCCCAGGAACTGTGTGGTGGCACGCATGTCCGTCACACGGGCGAAGTTGGCCCATTCTTCGTCCTCTCTGAAGGGAGTGTCGCCGCCGGAGTCCGGCGCATCGAAGCAGTGACCGGCGCCGCGGCGATCGATCGCATGCTCAAGCAGCAATCGACGCTGGAGGGGCTGGCCCGCGATGCGAAAACGCCGTGGGCGGAACTGCCGGACCATGTCGCCGGATTGCGACAACGCATTCGCGACGCCGACCGCGAGATTGGCCGGCTACGAGGTCAACTCGCTGGTTCTTCGGTCGACGACCTCCTTGCTGCCGCCATCCAGATCGGCGACGCCCGTCTCGTTGCGGCGACCGTGGCCGTCGAGTCACGCGACGATCTTCGTCAACTCGGCGACCGGCTGCGCGACAAGATCGGCACGGGAGTCGTCGTGATTGGCGCGGCTGTTGACGGGCGACCAAGTCTCCTGGCCATGGTGACGCGGGATCTCACGGAAAAGGGCGTCAAAGCGGGTGACATCATCCGCGAGATCGCCGGCAACATCGACGGCAAGGGCGGCGGCCGGCCAGACCTCGCCGAAGCCGGTGGCCGCAACGCCGACGGTCTCGAAAGCGCGATTGCCAAGGTCGAGCCTCTCGTGCGTTCAACTTTGAACTCGGGTTCGTGATCGTCGTGACGGTTCACACCAGGCGGAACACTGCAACGGAGTCGTCCTCGGACCGATGATTGTCGATGTCAAACCAGGCATGACCCTGGCTCAGGTGATCGTGCAACTGCGGGAAGCGCACGGCGATTCGGTGACGATCCGGATCTCGCCCGACGCCTCGCTTCTGCTGACCGCCAATGAATTTCGCGCACTGGCCCTGGCCGCTGAGCGGGAGCAGGTGGCGATCGCCGTCGAGTCATCGGACGGTCTGCGCCGTCAACTGGCCTCGCTCTTCGGAGTTCCGCTGGCGATCCCGGTGGACGAGGATGACCCGGAACTCGCGGGCGAAGACGCGCGCGAGAACGGAGACCTCAATGAAGAGGTCGATACCGTCGATCCAAACGACTTCACGACTACCACGACGGCGCCTGATGACGATGCCGTGAACTCCTGGGAGCATGCTGGCCGCAAGTCCGGCGGCGTGTCGCTCGGTAAGCTCGGCGCCGGTATCGCGGCGCTTGGTCTCATTGCGGCGGTCGGTCTGGCGGCGTACTGGCTCTTCTTTCGCGAAGCAACGGTCACGCTGGAGCTCGAATCGCAGCCGGTAACCTCGACGATAGCGTTCTCTGTCATCCGGCCCGGCGTCGATCCGGCATCGGCGCCCGGCGCGATCCCGTCCGAGCCGGTGTCCTTCGACTTGAATGTCACGCTCGACGCGCCGGCAACCGGTCAGGAATCTGTCGGCGGAACGACGGCCACGGGCAGCCTCGTGCTGCGCAATCCAGGTTCAAACGATGTGGTGATTCCGGCCGGTACGACGATCGACACGTTCGAAGGGGATGTCTTCATCATTGCCACCGACGTTACCGTACCTGCCGCTTCTGACGGCAACCCCGGTGAAGTAACCGCGGACATCACCGCCGCCACGCCGGGTCCGGCGGGAAATCGAGATACCGGCATGTTGAGCGGTCAACTCCCGAACGGCGTTTACTACAGCAACCGGGCGACACCGGTCGCGGGTGGAACCGATGTGACACGCACGGTTGTCACGCAGGAAGACCTCGACGGCTTGCAGGCGAGGGCCGAGGAGACGCTGCGATCGCTCGCCGCGAACTCCGTGCTCTCGGGCGACCGCCGAGTTGTTCCGTCGTCCCTCACGATTCAGCAATTTACGACTGACTTCTCTGAAGTCGCCGGCGCCGAAGCTGAATCTGTCTCGATCGACGCCACCATCTCGTTCGATGCGCTGGCGTTTTCGACGACCGCGCTCGATCCCGCCGCCGCTCAGGCGCTCAGCGCTCAAACACCCCCCGGGCACACGCTGGCGACCGAATCGATCGTCTACCAGGTGCCGGTCGAGACGGGCGAAGCGAATGACGTCATTTCGATGCTCGCGCAAATCGATGGTCAGGCGCGATCCACGATGTCTGATGATGAAGTCAACGCACTCGTTTCCGACATCACTGGCAAATCAGAACAGGATGCCGTCGACATCCTGCTGGCCCAACCTCAGGTCATCGACGCCAGTATCGAGTTCTCTCCTGGCTGGCTACCCCACCGTTTACCAAGTGGTATGGACAGCATCAACGTGGTGCTGGCGGAATGAGCGTCCCGGGACGGCTGCTCGGCATCGATGTCGGCGAGCGGCGCGTAGGCGTTGCAGTGTCCGATGGCGGTCAGATGGTGGCCAGTCCAGTGGGGATGATCAAACGAGGCCCCAACGATCTCGAGGAGCTGGCCAGATTGGCCAGGGAGTATGACGCGATCGAGCTGATCGTCGGGTTGCCAACCGGACTTTCAGGACGCGAAGGCCCGCAAGCGGCGGGCGTGCGAGTCTATGCTGAAACCGCGGCAGAAGCGCTCGATTTGCCATTGTCCTACTGGGATGAACGCCTCACCACGATTCAGGCCGAACGGTCGCTGATCGAGGCGGGACGGAGTCGTCACCAACGAAAAGACCTTGTCGATGCCGTCGCGGCAGCACTGATGCTGCAAGGTTTTCTCGATGCTCAGGCACTGCGCAACCGTCGTCGATAGGCGATGGCGGGGCGGCTGTCGATTATACTCACGACCCACGCTCTCATTGGTGCGAGCAGACGGAGGTGATCTGAAATGAACAAGCTCATCATCGCGGTTGTGCAAAATGACGACGCGGACGGCGTGGTCGATGCGCTGCTGGAAAACGACTATCGCACCACTCGACTGGCCAGCACCGGTGGTTTTCTGCGACGAGGCAACACCACGCTCCTGATCGGGGCTTTCGAAGATCAGATCGATACCGTCCTCAATCTCATTCGGCAGCACGCTCGTTCCGGGACCCAGGCCGCGGATGACACCCCAGGTTTGACCCCTCAAGCTGCCGCTACGGTCTTCGTACTCGATCTCGAGGAATACGAGCGTTTCTAGTCGCGAAACTCGGTTGCTCCCGTGAGCCCGGAGATATTTCCCGCCAGAATCCGTACACTGAACTGATCGTTCGTTTCGCTCGCGAACGGATCGGCGCATGATTGGTTCACGCTACCGGTTCACTCTTGGCCCACTTGATCTGGCGCTGCACATCCCCGGTCTCGCTGCGCTCGCCATCACCTGCACGATTCTTGTTGCCCACGAGCTGCCGGAAAACACTGCCATAGCGCTCATTGCGCTTGGATCAGCAAGCGTGCTGGCGGCTTTTCTGCTGGTCATGCTGGCGCTCGATCTGCTTCCGATGTCGTTGACCAGGCAGGGCCGGCTGATCGGACCGGAATCGATGTCGGCATCGGGTGCGTCTGGACTCTGGCATTTTGAGAGCGAAGAGGCAGAACGCCGCAATGCAATCGTCGGATATGGCGCTGCCGTCCTTGTGGCGCTGGTCTCTGCGCTCGCCGTGACTCAATCGCACGATCGGGCGGGAACCGCCGCGCCGCTCGTCTTTGTGCTGGCTCTGCTGATTCTTGGGGCATCGGCGATACGCTGCTGTCCCATCCGCCCATTTCCCGGTGGCTTCGCGGCACGCCGGGCATTCGGCATTCTGGCTAGCGACGAGGACGGCGTCGCCACCGGCTCGACCGTGATGAGCTATCTCTCGAGTGCCGTTCTGGCGATGGCCGGTTTCTCGATTATGGCCAATCCAGGGAGCTGGGGACCCTGGGGGATGGCGCTACTTGTGGCGAGCATCGATTGCGCGGTGCTGACGCACGCCAGTTCACTGCGAGTTCGTTGGATGAACAAAGCGTCAGAGCGCACGTTGGAATCGATTCGGTATTCGAGGCTTCCCACCGTTTCGCACGCCGCGCCAGTCTCGGAACTCTTCAGTATTTTTGCGGTTGAAGGGAGCAGGGCCACGGTCGTGGTCACCGACGACGACGGGCAGGCGTGCGGATTGATTCAGCTTCGCCACCTCAGGCGGGCCGCCCGCACTGGAGCGTCTGTCCATCCGGACGAGCTGATGGTCACGCTGACTGATATTCCAGAGTTCGCCTGCGACGCCAGGATTCTCGACGCGGCCATCGCCCTCGAACGTTCAGGCGCCGGGGCGCTTGTCACGAAATGCGGAAACGGCAAGCGACGCGTGATCTCCCTCGAGGAACTCCTGCGGCTGGGAGATGCCACCGATCAGGGGTGATCGAGGAGCGCGGCAGTCAGCGAGCTCAGCGTCGCTCCGGCCGGGGCGCGCACAAGGACACTCGCCTGGGAGTCGAGCGGTGTCTCGGAGAGATTGACGATCGCCATTGGGATGCCGCGCCGAACGGCGATCAACGGCACTTTGGCGGCGGGTTGAACGATCAGCGAACTGCCAACGACCAACATCAGGTCGCTCTCTTCCGTCGCCTTAACAGCGTGTTCGAGCGAGCCGGCTGGCAATGACTCGCCGAACAGAACCGTCGCCGCGCGCAGAGGCCCTCCGCAAACGACGCAATCGGGGACATCCTCGCCCGACTCCTGACGGCGCTGGATGTCGACGCCGTTGAATTCGCTCGCACAGATCAGGCAACGGACCACGCGTGCCGAGCCGTGAAGCTCGATCACCGCGTCTGGCGGAACGCCGGCGTCCTGATGCAGACCGTCGATATTCTGTGTCACCACCTGACGCAGCAATCCGGCTGCATGGAGACGAGCGACGGCCATGTGCCCGGCATTGGGCCGCCTGCTGATCAACTCCGGAAACCGTTCCTTTCTCGACAACCAATATGCACGCCGCGTATCGGGATTTGATGCGAAGTCGCCGGCGGTGGGTGGTTTCTGCGTTGCCCAGACACCGTTCGGGCCGCGATAGTCCGGTATGCCTGATTCGGTGCTGATCCCGGCGCCGGTGAAAACGACGATGCGCTTCTTGCCCATCACAAGGTTGAGCAATGCTTCGACTCCGGCTGTACCAGCTTGACCTGAATCAATTGTTGCGTTCGGATCGTCGTCGATCATCGTGGTTGTGTACGTACGCATTCTTTGCTACGATGGACAAACAGTCACAGAGAACTGGTCTTCGTCGCTCCCGCCGCGACGTCGCCGCTGTTCGAAGCTGGAATGCCGGTCGATCCCATTCAACGGGTCGGCGTGAGACAAAGACATGATACTGACTGACAGTGGAATCGCGTCGTTAACCGGCTTCCGCGACGCAGTAACTGGTTGGCTCCGGTACGCGCTGGGATTGCCCGACTGCGCTGCACCCGCAATCCAGCCGATGCCGGGAACGGGTGAGTTCGCGCCAATCGCGTTTGCCAGCGCTGCGCCCCTGCCGGGCCCGCAGGAGAGTGGGCTCAGTGCAGAGGAGCAGCGAGCCAGAGTGATCGCTCTGCGGGGGATGTCACAGGCCAGGGAAGGGGACTTTGCGGCCGCTGAAGAGACCTTCGCGGAAGCGGTGACCCTCGACCCCGAGCTCGATCTGCGACGTCTGCCTTCGTTTTGGCAGTTGCCACGTCAGGTCCACGAAGCCGCAATCGGCGCGTTGCTCTCGTCCGGACGCTCGCGAGACGCCTCAGAGCTGATTGCCGATCTGAAAACGCGCTTTCGGCCGCGCGTTCTCCCCCGAAGAGGCGACGACTGATCTCCTTCATCATCATTCATATTTGCGTGCCAACAAGCGATTGGGTATAAGAGGGATCACATATCCGTCGCACGTCCGCGCGCGGGTGCGGTCCGCGTCGCAGCAGGAGCACATCGATGAAGGGTGCAATTCGGCTGGCCTCCGCGCCAATCAATTGGGGAATCACGACGCCGGGCCAGGAAGGCAATCCCGATCCTTCCGAGCTGCTCGCGTCGGTGGCCAGCGCCGGTTACACCGGGTGCGAAATCGGTCCCCTCGACTATTTCGGGACCTCTGCCGCCGAAATCAATGCGCGCTTTACTGAACACGGTCTGGACGTCGTGGCGTTCTGGGTCGATGTGCCGCTGGCCGATCCTCTCTCTGAAGAACACAGCGCATGGGCGCAGGCAGTCTGCGAGCGTTTGGCCGCGATGGACGCGCCCTTGCTGATCGTCAGCGACCTGATGACCGACGAGCGCATCGGCATCGCGGGGCGCGTCGGCAGCTTTCCCGAACATTGGTGGTCCGACGAAGACTGGGCGCAGGTGCGCAAGACGCTGATCGACCTCACGGCGATCGCCGCAGCGCACGGACGAACCCTCGCTGTGCATCCGCACCTCGGTGGTCACATCGAATCGGGCCGGGAAATCGATAAATTGATCGAGGCGATCGACGGAACTGAAGCCCGTCTCTGCATCGACACAGGGCATTTCCGAATCGGTGGGGTCGACGCGATTCCCATTCTCGCCCGCGAGCTGGAGCGAACCGTGCACGTCCACGCCAAGGACATCGATGGCGACGTGCTCGCCAAGCTGGAATCGGGTGAGCTCGGCATCTGGGAGGCCATTGAGGCTGGTCTCTTCTGTGACCTTGGAGAAGGGGTGGTCGACTGGAAAGGCTTTCGCCGAACGCTCCTCGATGGTGGTTACTCCGGGTGGGTCGTCGCTGAAGAGGATCGCATGCTCGTTCCCGGTTCTCGTGCGCCATACACCTCCAACGACCGAAACTTCGCCTTTCTCAACGACCTCCTCGGCGATGCTATCGCCACTTGACACTCGCAACGGCGAATTCGGCTGAATGAAGTAGAGTTGCGGGAGTATTGCTCGTTCGGAGAGTGTTGATTGCTCCTGCTCGGTAGTCGCGAAGACAACGCACATCTTGGATATATCGAGGCTCGCTGCCCGCGCTGTTCGCGGGCCGGCATGATGCCGGTGTATATCGGCAAGCGAAAAGTCACGTTCGCGGCGCTCGTGTCGTTGCCGGTGGCTGAGCAACTCTATCTGGAGTGCACGGATTGCGGCGTCCGGCTCGGTGTGTCGACCGATCAGGAGGCGGATCTTCGCCAGCGCATGGTCTCCACCGAGCAACTGGCCAACCTTGCCTCCGGTGCGTCAAAACTCAACGTCCAGCGCCAGCAAACCGCGGAGTTTCGCACCGCCTATCAGGTGTTGCAGGTCGATTCGGCGGCGGAACCTGAAGTCATCCAGGCGGCGTTCAAGCGGCTGGCGCTGAAGTATCACCCCGACAAGTCAACCGATCCCGACGCGCCCGAACGGATGCGCGAGTTGATCGAAGCGCACACGTTGCTGTCGGACGACGACAAGCGCCGGGCATACGACCGCTCGATCGGAATCGAGCGGTCCGAACCGGTGCGTCGTCCGCCAGCAATGCGAGCAGACGACGTCTGACTGTCACGCTCTCAGAATGAATCCCGGCAATCCATGATCGGCATTGCGGGCGAAGTCGAGATCCGGCCCGAATTCGGCGACCGACTCCTGCACAGCGCCCGACACGAGGTCGAGCGAATCGGTGACCGCGGCGACCCATTCCGGCTGCATTCGCTCCAGCTGAATCTCGGTGTCGAATTCGTCGCGATCGAGCTCGGTGAGCGTGCCGTCCGGCTCGATCCAGAGGTCGAGCTCAAGATCGAGATCACGGTAGTAATTGGCTCGAATCTCGGCCAGCGGCAACGAGAAGTTGACGTAATAGCCGATTGTTCGATTGTCCTCGGTCCGAAAGCGGAGAAGAGAAAACCAGCGATCGAGGAAGAACCATTGGTCGGCGCCGGCTCGCTCCATCAGCTCAATGCCGTCCGCAGTGCGGACCTCGACTTCTCGCGGCCGGTAGAAGTTGAAGCGATGATGAAGCACCTGCCGCCCTTTCGCGCCGTCCGGCACGTCGAGCCAGCCTCCATCCACCTCATACTCCCACGATGCGCCGCGCAGTTTTTCTTTTCGGTAGTAGATGCGCGCTCCCATAGGCTTATCCTCCGAGCGGATCCCTGGCCGGAAGCCCGGGACGCCGTGGATAACGGTCCGTCATGGCAGCTATTTTATCCGCAAGCACAACCTGTGTGGCAGGACACCCTCCGACGGGAGTGAGTTCGACAATGCTGACGACTCGCGATCCCAGCATTTGAGCCGCTCGTTCGCCTCCGTCGCGTTCGCCTCTCCCGATCTCTCCTTTCGGGAAGATGGCCCGTCCACCGACCTTGAGCAGGGGCATCGTCAGTTCCAGCAAGGTGGCGATTTGCCCAACTGCGCGAGCTGTGGCGATCTGTCGCGACTCGCGCCACTCCGGCAACCGTGCAATCTCCTCCGAGCGACCATGGATCACAGACGCGTTCTCGAGCGACAGGTCGCGAATTGTCTCGTCGATGAAGGTTGCTTTCTTACTCGTTGCCTCGATCATCGCGACCTTGATGTTGGGAAAGAGCACCGCAAGCGGAATGCCCGGAATGCCTGAACCCGAACCGACATCGACGAGTCTCACCGCCTCGACCTTGTCGCCCGCCGCTTCGCGGACAAAGGGGGCGAGACGCATCGACTCGAGTACCAGCCGGAAGTCGATGCCCTCTGGATCACGGATTGCCGTCAGATTCGTATGTTCGTTTGTGGCAAGAATGCGTTCGCGATATCCGGTCAGGAGCGCGATCTGATCGTTCGAAAGGTCCGGAACGAGCATCCTGGCCTGCCGGAGCCATGCGCCAGAAGGAGTTGCAGGCATCAGCGCAGTTGAGCAGCCGGTATGTCTCGTTCGATGATCAGCAATGGCTGCTTGAGTCCCATCACCTCACGAACTGCCGACGCAATACCTGTTTCGTCGATTCCGGCGATCTCGCGAAGTCGTTTTTGTGATGCCTGTTCGTAGATGCGGTCCGCGACGCCAAGAACTCTGACCGGAACTTCCACCTGATGTTCGGCCAGCAACTCCAGCACGCTCGACCCAAAGCCGCCCGCGACCACGTTTTCCTCGACGGTGACCACGGCTCCGCACTCACGCGCGGCGGCGAGAATCAATGCTTCATCGAGCGGTTTGGCGAATCTGGCATTGATGACGCGCGCCTGGGTGCCTTCGACAGCGAGGCGTTCGGCAGCGACTTCCGCAGTTCGGGCCATGACACCGATCGAGATGATCGCCACGTCATCCCCGTCGATCAGCACTTCGCCTTTCCCGATTGGTAGGGCCGTCATCGGTTGGCTAGTGTCAGCTCCCACTCCGGCGCCCCGTGGATAGCGAATCGCCACCGGCCCGTCGGTGTGCTGGACGGCGGTTTTCAGCATGTCCCTCAGCTCGGCCTCGTCCTTTGGGGCCATGATCGTCATTCCCGGCAGGCAGCCGAGATAAGAGAGATCGAAGATGCCGTGATGGGTGCGTCCGTCGTCTCCAGCGAACCCGGCCCGGTCGAGCGCAAAAATCACCGGCAATCGCTGCAGACAGACATCGTGGATGATCTGGTCGTAGGCGCGCTGCAGGAAGGTCGAGTAGATCGCGCACACCGGCCGGATGCCTTGCGTCGCCAGTCCGGCGGCGAAGGTCACCGCGTGCTGTTCGGCAATACCGACGTCGAAACAGCGATCGGGATGGACTTTGGCGAATGCATTCAGTGAAGTTCCGGTCGGCATAGCGGCGGTGATCGCAACAATGTCCGCGTTCTCATTTGCCAGTTCGATCAGCGCCTGGGCGAAAACATCCTGATACTTGGGCGGCGCCGGCGAGGCGCTCTTCGCTCCCGCAGGTTTAGCGGAGACACTGTGACTGCGTTCGAGATCGAACTCGGCGTCCGCGAAACCCTTCCCCTTTTCCGTCAACACATGAAGAAACACCGGCGTTTCCAGCTGCTTCGCCTGTTTCAATGAATCGATGAGCAGCCGGATATCGTGTCCAGCAACCGGTCCCAGATAGGTAAAACCAAGCTCTTCCCAGATCATGCGGTGATAGACAAACTCCTTGAACGAGTCTTTCCACCGCTTGCCGAGCTCGATCAGCAGATCGCCCTGAGGCATCTTTTCCAACACAGACTGGATGTCGTCCTTGGCCCGGTTGTATCTCCGGTCGGTTCTGACCCGATCGAGATACTTGCTGATCGCGCCGACATTTGGCGCGATCGACATCTCATTGTCATTGAGCACGACGATGAACGGGAATTGCTGATGTCCGGCGTTGTTCAGTCCCTCGAACGCCATACCGCCAGTGAGGGCGCCATCGCCGATGACAGCAACCGCACGATGCGTCGTCTCGGGGTCACGCAAGTGCTGCGCGACAGCGATGCCGAGCGCCGCGGAAATCGAGGTGCTGGCGTGGCCGGCGCCAAACGCGTCATGAGGCGACTCATCCCGTGACAAAAAGCCGGAAATGCCCGCCTCTTGACGGAGGGTGCCAAATCGTTCCAGGCGCCCTGTCAGCAGCTTGTGGGCATAGGCCTGATGCCCGACGTCCCAGACGATCGCGTCATCGGGTGAATCGAAAACCGCATGAAGCGCAATCGCCAGCTCGACCGCACCCAGGCTTGCTCCCAGGTGCCCGCCCGTCTGTGTGACGACCCGGATCAGCTCTTCGCGAATCTCAGCTGCCAGCTGCTCGAGTTCAGTGATCGAGAGCGAGTGGAGTTCGGATGGGTCATCGATGGTGGAAAGGAGCGTCATGCTGGTGTGATGTCTCACCTTCTTGCGTGTCATCAACATACAGGCCCGGCAACGCAGCACCCTGGAAATCATTCGACCGGAGGAAGCAAAGAGAAAACAAGCCGGTCGGGCGCAATTGCTGAGCGGTCGACCAAGCCCAGAGGGTCTCAAATCGACGAACATGAACCGGGAACACGGCGCTCCGGTTATCCTGAAATAGTACGCCAGATCGACGACCTTCGGCAGCGATTCGGTCGAATGCGGAGCTATGACATCGTGGAAACGCAAAGAGACTCTTCGACAAGAATTCTGGCGATCGACGTCGGCGCCGGAACGCAGGACATCCTGGTCTACGATGCGTCGCGCAGCCCTGAGAACTGTTTCAAGATGGTGCTCCCGTCGCAAACGCAGGTTATCGCTTCGCGGATTCGCACTTCGACGAGCGAAGGCCGGGCGATCCACCTCGACGGTCTGCTGATGGGCGGTGGCGCTTCGACAGATGCGATTCTCGCCCACATTGCGGCAGGACTGCGCATCACGGCGACTCCCTCAGCCGCCGCGACAGTCCACAACAACCTGGACAGGGTCCGGCTCCAGGGGGTGGAAATCGCGGAAGCGGCGCCGGATGGGGCCACGGTGATCCGAACGGGTGACGTCGATCTTCCCGCGATCGCGGCCGTTCTCGATCGATTCGCTGTGCCGATGCCGAAGAATATTGCCGTCGCGGTCCAGGATCATGGGTACCGGCCCGGACAGGGAAACAACGACGTGCGGTTCGAGTATTTGCAGTCGTTGCTGGACGAGGGAGGCGAGCTGTCGCATATGGTGTTCACGGAGGCGCCCCCCGGGATGACGCGGATGTCCTCTGTTCTGGGCGCGATTGGTGGCGGCGTGGTCATGGATACCGGCGCAGCGGCTGTGCTGGGCGCCCTTGGCGACCCTCTTGTGCGCCTGCATGCGCAGGCCGATGGTGTCGTTCTTGTCAATGTCGGCAACATGCACACGTTCGCAACGCTCTTGAAGCACGACCGTCTCTACGGCCTGTTCGAACATCACACCGGAGGCATTTCGGCAGAGATTATTGGAACGCTGGTTTCCGGTCTTCAGACGGGAACGCTTGATCCCAGTTCTTTCCGCGAGCAGTTCGATGGTCACGGAGCGGCAATTCATCCGGAATATGGCACAGAGGGTCCGTTCTCGTTCGTTGCTGTCACTGGACCGAATCGAGGCATTGCGCGTGAGCTTGGTTATCACGAAGCGGCGCCCTTTGGCGACATGATGCTGACCGGCGCCTACGGTCTCGCCGAGGGCATGCTGATGCACATGCGGCGGGAGGAGAGCACGGCATGATTGCTGTCCAGCCTGAGCTGACCGCGGACCACCTACGGGGATTCAGAGGTTGGCAGGATGTTCCCGTCATCGACATTGTCTGGCGGCGCAGCAAGCTGTGTGACAGGCTTCAGGCGCCCGGAGCCCGACAGCGTTTGCCGGTGATCGATCCCCGTGTGAGCTGGAGCGTTCGACGGCGCCCAACGCAATACCGGTTGCCAGGAACTCAGCGTGCCGATGCGATCGGTTGCCAATCCTGCTGGAATGTCACGGAGCGGTTCCGCGAAGGAATCAGGCGCGGACGACACAGAGAGCACACTGGTGCCCTCGATCGTTCTGTCTGGATCAGGCACCCGGTTGTCGAGTGCATGGACCACAAAAGCCACAAGCAAACAGAGGATTATGCCTGCCCCAAATGAGGCATGAGCGACCGGGTTGTGAAGAGCCGAGCGGAACGCGTTCATGCGCGACCTCGCCGGGAGTTCGCCACCAGATGTCAAAAGAAGCGGAGGAATGGTGGCGATTCTCTTGAAGTATACGCATGCTTTGTGCCGAGGGCCTGTCGGATCCGCTCGAAGCCAGCCGAGACGGCGCAGGTCTCCCTTGGTCTTGTCGGCAAATCACGGCATGTCCTGTGCTAGTCTAGTTTTCGCGCTCAATCGCCGAAGGAGTTTGTGAGCGCTTGTTTGCCTCGTACTGGTGACGTCGTAGAGATCTGATCGATCAGGGGATGAAATGACATGAGCGTGTCTGACGAGATTATTCGGGCGTCCGGAGTCGTGAAAACATACGACACAGGAACAACCAAGGTTCCGGCATTGCGCGGAGTTGATCTTTCGATTCGCCGGGGCGAAATGGTCGCCGTGATGGGGCCCTCAGGATGCGGGAAGACGACATTGCTGAATTGCCTGTCGGGGCTTGACCATGTAGACACCGGCGAAATCTGGCTTGATGGCAAGAATCTTGCCCAGATGTCCGATCGCGACCGCACAACCTGGCGAGCGGAACGGATGGGATTCATCTTTCAGGTATATAACCTTTTGCCGGTCTTGAAGGCAGTCGAAAATGTTGAACTGCCCCTCCTCGTGTCCGGCATGAGGCAGGGTGAAGCGCGAGATCGCTCGATGCAGGCGCTGGAGCGAGTTGGATTGACCGACTGGGCGAAACACCGCCCCGCCGAACTGTCCGGTGGACAGCGACAGCGAGTCACAATCGCCAGGGCACTCGTGAACAACCCGGCAATCGTCTGGGCCGACGAGCCAACTGGCGCTCTCGATTCGACAACCGCCTCGGACATTATCGGATTGATGAAGGAACTCAATGCGAGCAATGCTCTGACGTTGCTGATCGTCACACACGATCTGACTGTCGGCAATCAATGCCAGCGGATTATCCATATGCGCGACGGCGAGATAACGGGCGAAGTGATCCCGGATCAATCTCGAGAAGATATCTCCCAGTTGGCCGGGGCACACGCCTAGGCACTCTCTACTTTCAAGACCTCCGACCTCCGACTCATACGGGCTGATACTCTTGGCCGGATTTTGCAGGTGTGTGGATGAACGAAATATTTGGCGTTCCGATGAGCTCCATCATGACGGTGTTGGTCGTCATGCTGGCAATCTGTCTCGTCGTCTTTCTCTGGATCGCGTGGCGCCGCCGCGTCATGTTCAAGGTCGGCGTCCGCAATATTCCCCGCCGTCCGGCCCAATCGGTGTTGGTGATCATCGGCCTGATGCTCTCGACTCTGATCATCGCCGCGGCATTGGGAACCGGCGACACTATCGACTATTCGGCGACCGCACTGACCTATGACTCGCTGGGCGCTGCTGATGAGCTTGTCGTCCACAGCACGACAGGGGACGGCGAGGGCAGCATCGCGTCTTCTTTGCAGGAACGCATCCCGCAAAGCACTGTGGACGATCTCGATGCGCTCTTCGCAGACAGCGACCTGGTCGATGGCATCATGCCATTGCTGATCGAACAGGTGCCGGTCTTTCTCTTCGAAGGCGGCATTCCCGACGCCGACGCCGATCTCACCACGATGATGACGGACGGCACGATCACGCAGGCCGAGCCAACCGCCTATCTCGCAGGCATCGACTCCGCCAGAGCGGAACAGTTCGGTGGGCTGAAGTCGAGCCAGGGCGACCCGATCGATCTCGGCAGTCTGCCGGCCGGCCAAATCATCATCAGCGAAACGATGGAAGAGGACCTCAACGCCCAAGTCGGCGACGCAGTCGGGTTCGTGTACAACAACCAGCCGCAGGTCCTGGAAATCGCCGCCATCGCCGAGGATTCCGCGCTCAGCGGCCGCTTCGACGCCAACACGCCAAGCATGGTGCTCGACCTCGCATATATGCAGGAATTGCTTGGAGCCGAGGGAGAGATCACTGCCGTGGCGATCTCCAACCGTGGCGACGAACGCGAGGGCATGGAACTCACGGACGAAGTGACCGAGACGATACAAGCGTCGATAGCCGGTCAGGATTTGGGCGTCGATACGATCAAGCGAGATTCCATCGAACTCGCCAACCTCCTTTCAAGTATCTTCACGACGTTTTTCCTCCTCTTCGGGCTTTTCTCGATTGCGGTTGGCATCCTGCTGATCGTGCTGATCTTCTCGATGCTGGCAGCGGAACGGCGACCGGAAATGGGCATGACCCGCGCCGTCGGGGGACAACGCGCTCAGCTCATTCAGTCGTTCATCGCCGAAGGTACGGTCTACGCACTCTTTGCCGGATTGATCGGTGTCATTCTGGGTGCGCTGGGCGCATACATCATTGCCTGGTCGCTTGGTTCCATCTTTGGCGACTTTTTCGAAATCGAAGCGCACATCACGCCCCGCAGCATGGTCGTGGCGTACTGCCTGGGCGTAGTCATCACATTCATTGCCGTCGTCGTCGCCAGCTGGCGCAACAGCCGCCTGAATATCGTGGCGGCGGTACGCGACATTCCAGACGTCACATCACCGGTCAAGAAGCGACGAACGCTCATCTGGGCGGCGCTGGCATTCGTCATCGGCGTGTTGAGCGCGATGGGCGGTTTGTCGAGCGACTCGGCCTTTCTCGCCTATTTCGGATTGAGCCTGGCGCCGTTCGGCATCGGTCTCGTACTTCGCTACCTCGGCGTGTCGAGCCGAATCGTCTTCACCGCAATCGGCGTCTATCTGCTGGTGCTCTGGCTGCTGCCAGATGCGTGGTCGCGGAAGATTTTCGGTGAACTGAACGGCGACATCGAGATGTTCTTCCTCTCAGGGATTTTCCTGGTCGCCGGTTCGACGATGATGATCGTCCAGAATCTCGATGTGCTTCTGGCCGGATTCAGCAAGATCGGCGGGATCTTCAAGTCGGCGTTGCCGTCGCTGAAAACGGCAATCGCCTTTCCCGCCCAGGCGCCCTCCCGAACGGGCATGACCATCGCGATGTTCAGCCTGATCGTCTTTTCGCTCGTGGTATTCGCCACGATCAACCAGAACTTCGTCAATATCTTCCTTGGCGACGACGCAAACGCCGGATGGGATATCCGCGCCGACCAGACCACGGCGAATCCATTGGGAAGCACCGACGATGTCGTCGCCACACTCGATGCGCGGGGCGTCGACACCTCTCAGATATCGGCGATTGGCGCCGGCACGACCTTCTTCCAGGGGCAGGTCAACCGAGTTGGCGGCGACCAGGGCACCTACATCCTTCACGGTATCGACGACGGTTTGATTACGGCGTCGACACTCGAGTTCCAGCAACGAGCGACAGGGTTCGATTCCAACGAAGCGATTGTCGAAGCGTTGCTCAACGACCCAACGATAGCCGTGATCGACTCGTTCGCGCTGTCGCAGAACCAGGGTTTTGGCGGTATGGAGGATCAGTTCAACCTCGGCGATCCAGACGGAGATGGTCCGGAAACGGGTCTCGAATCGGATATGAAGACCTTTGACCCCATCGCCATCCAGGTCGAGAGCGCCGATGGGTCTCTGCATGATTTGACGATCATCGGCATCATCGACCAGAAGATCAGCTCGCTCTTCGGACTCTATGTGAATCAGGCGGTCATGGACCAGATCCAGCCTGATCCTCAACTCGTGTCGTATTTCATGCAGCTGCACGATCCGTCGATATCGAGTGAATTCGCTCAACAGGTCGAATCGGCTCTGCTCGTCAACGGCGTCGACGCCGTATCCATCAAGGATGAACTGGAGGACTCCCAGGACCAGAATCGCGCGTTCCTGTACATCATTCAGGGATTCATGGCGCTTGGATTGCTGGTCGGACTGGCGGCAGTTGGCGTGATCGCATTCAGGGCAGTCGTCGAGCGACGCCAACAAATCGGCGTATTGCGCGCGATTGGCTTTCAGCCAGGGATGGTGTCTTTGTCGTTCCTGGCGGAGCAGCTCTTCGTGGTCGGCATCGGCTCGCTGACGGGCGCGATTCTCGGTCTAGCATTGTCCAAGATTCTTTTCATGAGCGACGACTTCGCGCCAAGCGGCGCCGATTTCGTGATTCCGTGGGAGATCGTGCTGGTGATCATCATCGTGACCCTCATCGCCGCCATGCTGATGACCTTTATACCCGCCCGCCAGGCATCCAAACTGGCGCCCGCCGAAGCATTGCGCTACGAGTAGTAGCTGCGCATGGCGTGCGCCCGTCGCAACCCAGATGACGATCGGAAACCCTCAGGCATCGACCTCCGCGTCGATGCCTGAGTCTGCAGGGCCAAACCGCACAGCCATGACTTACGGATTGCTGGCAAACGAGGTCGTAGTTGGGCGGTTGTGGTGCTAGACGGGCTGCGGACTATGCCCTGCTATCTGACCCGTGCTTCGGCCGGAGGGTTCTGGCACGGCTCGACATGCCAGATGACTTCGTCGCCACCGGCAATCGAGAGCTCGTTGAGGAAATCGGCGAGCTTGGCAGACTGAATGTAGTAGCTGTTCTCATGCGGCGCATGGAGCAATGGGGTATCGAGCCGAGTCACGACTCGATAAAACGCCGGACGCAACTCCACAGCTTCGTCAGCTGATTCGGCATGACGATAGTGATACCGGCTTCCTCGAGCGGCACTGATCCAGTCAACATCAGCCCAGCCGCTGCCGTCGTCGTTGTCAGGAATCCACAGATCGCTCGACGGTCGCTCACTCACCGGCTTCCATCCGTTCGATCACCGGCCGTGCCAGACCGACGATCAGGTCGGCGGCTTTCTCCAGTGAGCGGTGCTGACTGCTGCGCTGACGCACGTGAAGCTCGATGTCGGGGTGCAGCTCGATCCGCCGCCAGGTGTCCTCCGCCGGCGCTGACTGAATATTCAGAAGCGCCAGTATCTCACCGTCTGAGTGGTCGCTGAGCCGCTGGCGAATGTCGGCAAGCGGCAAATGCTGGCTCTTCAGCGCCTGAATCATTTGCAGCCGGGCAAGATGACCGAGATCGTACGTCGCGCCCGGGCCACGACCATACGCTGGCGGCAGGAGTCCCTCGCTGATGTAGTAGCGGATCGTCCGCCCTGCTACACCCGTCTCTCGTTCCAGATCGCCAAGAGCGTAACGATTCGGTTCCGCGGCGATCGGCAACGGCGGCAATCGCCCCGGAGGCGGTTTGCGCGCGATATCCCTCGTGTTTTGACCTTGTGACGAGCGCCTGCTCGAGTCTGGCATCCTGTCAAAGCTCCACACCTGCTGCCGACAACCGTGCAGCCAGTATCCTAGTCTACCGATGCGGGTGAGCGAAGCGAGGAGACGTGGGCGCACAATCGATTATCTGGTTCGTCATCAGTGTGGTGGCTTTGCTATCCGGCCTCCGGTTGCTGGTCAGGCGCTATCTGCTGAAATCGCCGCAAGCGGTGCAATCGCGCGGAAGCTACACCCTCTTTGCCGTGCTGATGCTCATTACCGCGCTTTTCGCGTTTTTCGCCGGAATGGTGTCACTCTAGCGCCCGCGCGAGGAGAGAAACATGGCCCAATCAATCAGTAGCGAAGCCGTGGAACGCGCCACCGGCAAACCACTTTCATCATGGATCTCGTTTCTCGATGCGCGTCACGCCGCGGACTTGCCCCATAAAGACATCGCGATTCTGCTCAGCAACGATGGCGATGTGCCTGGCTGGTGGGCGCAAATGCTGACGGTCGCCTACGAACAGCACATTGGCCGCCGCGTGCCTGGTCAGGACTGCACCGGTGAATTTTCCGTCTCGGTGTCGAAAACGCTGTCCGGCTCGATGGACGACGCTCTGGCCTGGTGGATCGATCTCGTCGACGGACGCGATGAATTCTCGGACATCGCCATAACCAGGGGTCCGGACATTTCGGAAACTGAAAAGTGGCGGTACTGGCGGATCGGACTGGGCGACGGTTCGCGCGTCAATGTCAACATCCACCAGAAAGACGCCGGCAAGGCGAGTCTGGGGATCCAACACGAGAAGGTCGAATCGCAGGAACAGATCGAGCACTGGCGCGCATTCTGGAAGGCGTTTCTCAAAGGCGTTTAGAGAAGACTGGCAAGCAGGATTTGCGCGACGACGATTTTGGCGATCATCGCCAGTGGGAACACCATCGCGTAACCACTCGTCGGCAGCTCGTCTCCGGAAAGGTCTTGAGCATACGAAAGCACGGCTGGCTGCGTCTGCAAGCCGGCCAGCATGCCGATCGCCACACCCATCGGCATGTTGAGCACGCGTCGGGCCGTCCAGAGAGCGGCAAACGCGACCGAAGTGGTCAACACCGCTCCCGCAGCCAGTAACGCAAGTCCGTGTCCCGACCCTATCACATCACGGAACGCATACCCGGCATTGACACCGATCCCCGCCAGGAAGAGCATCAGACCTAGCTGCCGCAGAGTCAGATTGGCGCTGTAGGGAATCGTCCAGACGAGCCGCCCGGTTCTCTCCAATGCACCGAGAATCAACGCAACCACAAGCGGGCCGCCGGCAATCCCCAGCCTGAATTCGATGCCTCCCGGTAGGGGAATTGGCACCGCGCCGATGCCCAGTCCTATGGCGATGCCAACACTGAACGTCAGAATGTCGACCTGACTCAACGCCCGGTAGGAGTCCCCGAAAAACGATGTGACAGCGGACATGTTTTCACGACTCGTCACCACCCGTACTCGATCGCCCGGTTCGAGCACGGTGTCGCCATTCGGCAAGAACTCGATGTCGCCTCGCCTGACGCGAGTGACGATAGCTCCGAAGTTCTGCGGCAAGTTGAGATCCCTGAGTCGCTGACCGGCGACCGCCGGGTTGCTCACGAAGATGCGGCGATAGTCGAGCGACTCGCGACTGAGATCGAGCTTCGCGCTGCGTTCGACTCCAAGGGCCTCAGTCGCCTCCTGAAGCGTCCGCTGTTCTCCGATCATCGTGACGAGATCGCCAGGTTTAAGAATGGTCTCGCCGGTGATCAGCCTCGTTTCGCCTTCGCGATGGAGTCTCCCGAAGATCAGTTCCCACTGGTGCGAATTGGTCAGTTGCTCGACCGTCGCATCTGAAGCGGCAGGATTGGTCACCTCTATCGTCACCGAGCGCAGCCTTGCGCCAATGCCTTCGAAGCCAGCAGTCTTCGCCCGCTCAGCATCTGCGGCGAGATCGATGTTCCAGCGGCGGTGAAAGAAGGCAATCGCCACAATTGCGCCAAACACGCCCATTGGATAGGTGATTGAGTACGTGACAACCGGCGCGGCCAGCATGTCGTCCAGAGGACCGCTGCCCGGATGCTCGGCGATGTAATCGAGCACGCCGGCCAACGCTGGTGTGTTCGTCATCGCTCCGGCGAAGAGACCCGCGGTTTCAGTTGCTTCGAGCTCGAGCAGGCTCCAGGCGAGCGCAGCGATGGCCGCGCCGCCACAGATGGCGCCGATGGTCCAGACAGCCACGATCGCGCCACGGAGCCGAAGCGACCGCGCAAACTCGCGGCCGCTGCTCAGCCCAATGGTGTAGACAAAGATGACCAACCCAAGTTCGACGATGATGTTCGGAAGCCTGAGTCTCTCATCGATCGCGCCAACTGCCAGTCCGGCGAACAGGGTGGTCGCGATGCCAGACTGCATCCCGGCGAGGCTCAATCGCCCGAACGGATAGCCAAGGGCAATGACCAGAAAGAGCAGGAAGAGCGGATTCTCCGCCAGGAAGTTAATCATCGCCGGGCGCTGCCTTACGCATCAGACCAAAGGACCGGCCTCCTGGACGGCAGCGGGAACGTCTGCGGCAAACTGCGTGAAGTTGTCGCGGAACATCTTCGCCAGTCTGGAAGCCTGGGCATCGTATCGTTCCGGATCGGCCCACGTTTGTCTGGGATCGAGGAGCTCCTGGGGAACGTCAGGGCAGCCCTCCGGCACCGCAAGCCCGAAAACGGGATCGAAACGCGTCGGAACATCGTGTAGCCGGCCGTCGAGCGCTGCAGTGATCATCGCGCGCGTATAGGCGATCTTCATGCGTTCACCTTCGCCATACGGACCGCCAGTCCAACCGGTGTTGACCAGCCAGACGTCCGATTTGTGCTTCTGAATGCGTTCGCCAAGCAACCGGGCGTAGACGATCGGCGAGAGCGCCATGAATGGAGCGCCGAAACAGGTGCTGAATGTTGCCGATGGTTCCGTCACACCGCGCTCAGTGCCGGCGACCTTTGCCGTGTATCCGGAAAGAAAGTGGTACATCGCTTGCTCGGGCGTCAGGCGCGCAATCGGCGGCATCACGCCAAAGGCATCAGCTGTCAACATAATGATGTTTGTTGGGTGACCACCCCGGCCCGAATCGGCGGCATTGGGAATGTGGCTGATCGGGTAGGCGGCGCGGGAATTCTCCGTCAGCGAAGCATCATCGAGATCGATCCGGCCAGTTCTTGGATCGATCATGACGTTTTCCAGGATCGTTCCAAACCGGCGAGTCGTTTCATAGATTTCCGGTTCGGCGTTCGGGTTGAGCCGTATCACTTTCGCATAGCAACCCCCTTCCAGGTTGAAGACGCCATCATCGCTCCAGCCGTGTTCGTCGTCGCCGATCAACAGGCGGTTCGGATCGGCTGACAATGTCGTTTTCCCCGTACCGGAGAGCCCGAAAAAGATGGCGACATCCCCGTCCTGACTCATGTTCGCCGAGCAGTGCATCGAAAGCACTTCTCGTTGCGGCAGCAGGTAGTTCATGACTGTGAAGATCGATTTCTTGATTTCCCCGGCGTATTCCGTGCCGCCGATCAACACCATCTTCTCGGCGAAATTGAGCACGATGAAGACCTCTGACCGAGTTCCGTCGATCTCCGGCGAAGCGTGGAACCCGGAGGCCTGGATGACAGTAAACTCCGGCTCGAACGCCGGACCCCGTTCGTCGGCCGGCTGGATGAACATGTTGTGCGCGAACAGGTTGTGCCAGGCGGCCTGAGTGATGACCCGGATCGGCATACGGTAGGCCGGATCGGCTCCGACATCGCAATCCTGTACGAAGAGATCGCGACCCTGAAGATAGGCGAGCATCTGATGCCGCAGGAGTTCGTAGTGGTCCTGCGAGATTGGCCGGTTGACCTCTCCCCACCACACCTTGGCCTCGCTCGACGACTCCTTCACCAGAAAACGGTCGAGCGGAGAGCGTCCGGTGTGATGACCGGTTCGCACAACAAGCGGACCCAGATGCGCGAGGCGCCCTTCCTGGCGTTTGATCGCCTCCTCATACAGACGCGGCGTGGACAGATTCCAGTAGACATGTCCCGGGTTCTCGATGCCGTGGGCTTCGAGTGCGGCGCTCGTGTCGTTCGTGTACGGAATAGAACTCATCGTTGCCTCCTGGCCAGTGGCAGCGCAAACCACGCTGCTCGCTTCCATGCACGACAAAGGTACCGCTTCGGTCGAGCACCGGGCATGGCGAAGCGACTCACAGCGTGTCAGAAAGATGTCAGCTGCGGTGGCATTCTATGTCGCTGCCGCTGGGTTCTCATCAAGTGGAGCGCCGCAGTTCGGGCAGAGCGCTACATTTCTGCCTTCCCAGATCCCCTGGTGCGCTCGCGACTGGGGGAAACGGCTGTCGCAATATCCACAGGTGAGCCACGTTTCACCCTGCACGGACGTGGGTGCGCCGGTCATCGGTACCCCGGTCGCCATCCGAACTGGCGCCTGACTCGGTTGCGACACAAACTGCTGTAACACAGGATGGTCGCGCACGACAATCGTGTGAGCAACCCGGTCACCGAGACGCTGTCTTGTCGGCGAGACGATCAGCGAGATGAGTCCGGCGATCAGCCAGATCATGCCGATCAACCCGAGCAACCAGAAATCTCCGCCCAGCCCGGAGAGCGTAAACGGCGCCTGCCAGAACGCTCCGCGAATGAGCGCACCCTCCAGCGTTATTGGCGCGCCACTATGCTCCTTGACAACCCGAATGCCAAGCGCCATCTTGCCAACCGTCTGCCCGCCCTTCGTCGCCTCCATCCACACCTTGTAACCAAGACTGAGCAGCATCGAAATGAACGTGCCACCGAAGGTCGTGGTCGCCGAGAAACTGAACTCGGAGGATTCGGTCTCCCAGACATTGATGCCGATCAGTTCGAGCAGCAGCAGAATGATCGCCGAAGCAACGAAGAGCAAGATGCCGTCGATGAGGACGGCGCCGATTCTTCTCAGAACAACATCGGTATTCATGAATACTCGCTCCTGGAAGAATCTCGGGACCGCATATCTCGCTGAAACTACGCTGTGAGCAGCAGCATCGCATAGACCGCCAGCCAGTGCTCGACCATATAGTCGCTGCCGCTGACAGCCGGCAACGAAACTTCGGCATGTCGCCGCGCCAACTCGAGCAGGTTGCCTCGTTCCTCTGAACCGGAGTTGCAGTGCTCCGCGAGCCGCACAAACGCCCATGCCCGGCTCAGATTCAAGCCGTGCAAATGAGCGAGCTGCCCATCGGATGGGTCAGAGACTGTCACCGGAGTCAGCACGTCGCCAAGCTGGGACAGACCCCCCGGCACGAACCGGCCGATCCAGGCGTCGAATGAATCGGGATCGAGCACATCGTGCATCAAAACCGCTTCGCACAACCCTGCGGAGAGAAAATCCGAACCGGATGGCTCGTACTGGAATGGGTAGTCCACATCATCAGCAAAGAAGCGCAGTGCCTGGTAGCGGATGATCGCGGTCCAGCCTCGCTCTTCGTGACAGCGAGCATAGTGGAGAGCATTGATCAGACTAAACGCGGTGTTCGGATGGACGCCGGTGCGCTGCGGATAGGTGAGTTTCGGCAGCCAGTGGATCAGCGAGTCCATGAGGTGCTGGGCAAGTGGTTCGACTGCCCGGCTCCACGCGATCGCATCCGGATCGTCCCATTCCTCCAGTTCCGCCGCCAGCATCATCAGCCAGCCCCAGCCATATGGCCGCTCCAGCGACGTGTTGGCGGGAGACCGGAAGAACTCGAGCTCCTGCTGGAGATGATCAGCCGTCAATAGCTCAGAAAGTGCCGCTCGCGCCGACGTCTGGGCGGTTTCGTCCGGAAAGAGGCGCATCAACCGCACCGCAACCAGATGCATCTCGACGCAGGAGTGCCAGTCGAAGCTGCCAAAGAACGCTGGATGAAACTCGCGATGAAGGCGGTACGACTCAGGACCGGTGGCAATGAAATAGGGGAAGTGCGGATATTCCGTCGTGGCCGTGCGGATCGCCACCTCAACATATGAGGTTGCTTCGGTTCTGAGGATAGCCAGACGGTCTTCTCGCTCGAATCCCACGTATTCCTCGCTTTGCTGACGGTCTCTGCGATCGAAGCTGATTGCGGAGAATACCCCGAGATCGACGCCCGTGTATGATCGGTTCGCGAAACTGCACCACTCCGAAAGGAACGACGCATGCACCGACTGAATCGACGTCTGCTGATCGGCGGCTCTCTCGGGTTGATCGCGACCACGACCGGACGCTCACCCATTATCCATGCCCAGCCAGGTCGTTCCGGGACAACACAGACTCCCGAACCACAGATACCGCCATCAGGTGGTCCGATCGACCTCGGCACAACCGGCGGGGCATGGAGCGAGGCTTACGGCATCAACGTTGGTGGTTTTGTCGTCGGCTGGTCGTACAACGTCGACGACGAACCGCATGGATTCGTCTGGGACGGCGTCACGATGCAGGAGCTTGGCACCCTTGGCGGTCAGGAAAGCGACGCAATCGCCATCAATGCCGATGGTCTGATCGTCGGCTCGGCAATTTCATCTGACGAACACCGGTACGCAGTGATTTTCGATGCCGGCGAATTGATTTCCCTGGGTACGCTTGGCGGTTCCTCCAGCATCGCCACCGCCGTCAACGATGACGGTCTGATCTGCGGCTACAGCCGCAATGCCAATGACGAGTTGCGTGCTTATGAGTACGCCGAGAACACGATGACGGCGCTTGGCGTTTTTCCGGCGACGAAAGGAGAGTCACGAGCGACATCGATCAACGCCAACGGACTCATTGCTGGTTGGTGTACGAACGCGTCGGGTAAAGCGCGGCCCGTCGTCTGGACCAATGGCGCGATCCGCGATCTCGCCCCGAATTCACCGTTTGCGGGAGGCGGCGCTGACATCAACGGTTCGGGACAGGTCGTCGGATCGATCGTGGATTCGTCCGGGAATCTGCGGGCGATGCTCTGGAACCCCAATGGAGAGAGCGTCGAGCTCCCGTCGGAAGAAGGGTTCTCGAGTGAAGCGACGGCGATCAATGACGATAGCGTCATCGCCGGTCACCTGATCGATTCAGACGGCGGCAACCGCGCAGTCGTCTGGCGTGACGGAGTACTCGAACGATTACCCACACTGGGAGGTCCGCGCTCGACAGCGTGGGCGATCAACAATGCCGGCCAGATCGTCGGGAGTTCGCGCACCGGTCCTGATGGCGATGATAGCTCGACCAGTCACGCGGTTCTCTGGGAAGCGCCATAAATGGCGAGGCAACGGGTGCGTTTCAAGGCAGGCCATCGTTGACAGGCGCCTCATCTGCGCGTACGCACCACTTCTTGTCTCAACGATCCGTACGCATCGAACGGAGCCTGCCTTGCGCGCAGTCGAACAGGTGTCGATGCCCTACCGCACTGCCATTGCCTTCGGTCTTCGCGGAAACCACGTCGTAGATCAGCACGGCTGTGGTCTCACTCCGCTTCGTGCCTCCGCTCCGTTCGACCACAGGCAAACACGGAGGTTTGCCTCTACGGATAGCGTGGAAATTGTGTCTTGTTTCAGGGCTATTGGACCGATTCAACCGCGCCGGTGGCGTGGCCGCAATGCGGGCAGAAGCGCGTCGGTCGCAATGCATCGCTGCGAACGTCGACCACGAGACTGCGATACTCCCCGCCGCAGTGCGCGCAGATGACCTCTTCGCCCGGCAGTGACTCGATCGCAACGGCCTCTTCGGCGATGGGTTGCTGACCGGCAACATCGATGTGGCTTCCGCAGTTCGGACAGGTAGGAATGAGTCGTTGACTCCAGTCCCGGACGAGCAGGTCTTCGATCTCGACCTGGCTATTGCACCGATCGCAGTGCACGTTGCCGTCGCCCTGTACTTTGCCAGTCAGCGCGTGGCCTATCGCCTCGGCCAGTTGATCCATCCGTTCGACCACGTGCACTTCCTTCATCCAGAGCGCGACAGCCACATCCGAGGCCGCTCCGTGATTCTACTGGCTTCACGACGGCGGAGTGGTTCCGGGCGAACACAATCGAGAGATGCGCAGACGGCTGATGTATGATCGAATCGGTCTCTTGGAAGCATCGCAACCGGATCGTGAAGTGGAGGCAGATCGATGATCGTGGCTCGTCAGGTCTTTCAGGCGAAGTATGGCCGTGGAGATGCGCTGGTCGCCCTGTTCAAAGGGTTCAATCAGCGTCTGGCAGAGGAGGAGGGGATATCGCCATTCCGCATTCTGACCGATGCATCCGGCCCATTCTTCACTGTCGTCACCGAAGTAGAAGTCGCCAGTTTTGCCGAGTGGGAAGGGGAGTTCTCCAAGCTGATGGCCAGACCATGGATGGGTGAATTCTTCGGTAACATGGTCGAGCTCGTCGAGTCGGGCCGTCGGGATTTCTACAACGTCATCGAGTAACAGGGAGTAGTCGGATTCAAGAATGAGCGAACCCCGGACATCGCTGCCCGGGGTTCGCATTTTTCGCTTCGGACTTTGGACCTCGGACTCCCGTCCTAGTAGTCCATGCCGCCCATGCCACCTGGCGGCATCGCCGGCGCAGCCTTCTCCGGCTTATCGGTCACCAGCGCTTCGGTGGTCAGAATCATGCTGCCGA
>CAYWSE010000013.1:0-3749 GCA_964461025.1 uncultured Sphaerobacteraceae bacterium
GTGATGGCCGAGCTCTATGGCAAGGGCACCGGCATCGTCAAAGGCAAGGGCGGCTCGATGCACCTCTTCGATGTCGAAAATGGCCTGATGGGCGGTTACGGCATCGTTGGTGGACACATCCCGCTTGGCGTTGGCATGGCCTACGCCATGGCATACAAGGAGACCGGCGGCATCGTCCAGCTCTACTTCGGCGATGGCGCAATCCATAACGGTGCATTTCACGAAGGCGCCAATCTGGCCGGTCTGTGGGGCAAAACCGGCATGTGCCCGACGCTTTTCATTCTCGAAAACAATCAGTACGGCATGGGCACAAGCGTCGAACGGGCCACCGCGAATACCGATCTTGGATCGAAGTTCGACTCGTACGGCATCGAGCACGAGAAGGTCGACGGCATGGACGTCGTGGCGATGCAGGAAGCAGCTCACCGTCTCAGCGAGAAGGTTCGCACAACCGGCAAGCCGTTTGCGATCGAGGCGATGACCTATCGCATCGCGCCGCATGGAGCAGCCGATTTTTTGGAGAAATACCGGTCGAAGGACGAGGTGAAGGAAGCGCGCAAGCGCGACCCAATCGGTCTGCTCGAACAGCGTCTGGATGACGCCGGCGTCGAGGAATCGGCCATGGAAGCAATCCGCAAGACGAACAAGGAGCTTGCCGACGCGGCGGTGGCGTTCGCTGAAGAGAGCCCCGAACCTGAACTCGCCGAGCTCTATACCGATGTCTATGCCGATTCTTCGGTGGTGGAGCGGTAGATGGCTATGCAGATTGCTCCAATGTCAGTGCATGGTGAGTGGCGCATGGTACATGGCTGGTGGCGAATGCCTAGTGCCCAGTGCCTAGTGCCCAGTGCCCCTTCCCTTTTGCCCTTTGCCCTTTGCCCTTTGCCCAACTCCGAGGTCCTCCCATGCCAGTCATGACCTATCGCGATGCCATCAAGACGGCGATGGCCGAGGAAATGGAGCGCGACGAATCGGTCGTGCTGCTTGGTGAGGACATCGGTCTGTACGGCGGCACCCATCTGGTGACCGACGGGTTGCTCGACAAATTCGGGCCGAAACGGGTTATCGACACGCCGATCGCCGAAGGTGGTTTCACTGGCGCTGCGATCGGTATGGCGATGATGGGAATGCGGCCAATCGTCGAGATGATGACCTGGAACTTTTCCTTCCAGGCCGCCGACCAAATCATCCAGAACGCCGCAAAGTTACGCTATTTCTCGGGTGGACAGGCGTCAGTACCGCTCGTGATTCGCGGTCCGAATGGCGGTGGGGTGCAGCTTTCCGCGCAGCACACGCATAGCCTCGAGGGCTTCTACGCGCACTTCCCAGGTCTGAAAGTCGTCGCGCCGGTGACGCCGCACGACGCCAAGGGGATGATGATCGAAGCGATCCGCGACCCCGATCCCGTGCTCATTCTCGAAGCTGGCGCGCTCTACGGCACCAAAGGCGAAGTGCCCGAGGAGGAATTCACCGTCGAGTTCGGCAAGGCCCGCATCGCCCGGGAGGGGACGGATGTCACGCTGATCGGCTATGGCCGGCAGGTCAATCTCCTTCTGAAAGTTGCCGAGACACTGAAGGAAGGCGACGGAATCGACGCTGAGGTCATCGACGTTCGTTCTATCCGCCCGTTCGACGAGGAAACACTCGTCAATTCGGTCGTGAAAACGAATCGTGCGGTCGTGGTCGAGGAGCAATGGCGGTGGTTCAGCGTTGCCAGCGAGGTGGCCGCGCTGATTCAGGAGCACGCCTTCGACTATCTCGACGCGCCAGTCGAGCGCGTCAGCGGCGCCGAAGTACCCGCTCCCTACGCCCGCAATCTCGAAGCAGCCGCATTTCCGAGTGAAGAACAAATCATCGACGCCGTTCGTCGCGTCTCCTACCGGAGGTCCTGAGCATGTCGACCGTCATCATGCCCAAAATGGGCGATGGCATGGAGGAAGGAACACTCCTCCGCTGGCTGAAAGAACTCGGCGAAGAGGTTTCGGCGGGCGATCCCATTGCTGAAATCGAAACCGACAAAGTCGCGCTCGAAATCGAGGCGGCGGAAGATGGTGTGCTGACCCAGCTGATTGTTGGGGAAGGGCAGACGGTACCGATTGGTACAGCGATCGCCACGATCGGTGCTCCAGGGTCGACACCCGAAGCGGCTCCTGCACCTGTTGCGGAGGTTGCCAAGGCCGAAGCGCCTGTTGCTGCGAGCGACGCAGGCGTCGCCGCTACAGCTGATGCGGGCGTCGCCGCTACGACCGATGCAGGCGCCGCCGTTACGACCGATGCGGGCGTCGCAGCTACGGCCGGCGCGGGTGCCGCCGCTACAGCTGATACGGGTGCGACCGCTTCGGCCGTGCCGGTGGCCACGCCCGACCGCGCGCCGGGTGAGCGTCTGCGTGCATCGCCAATCGTCAAGCGACTGGCCGCGGAGCACGGCATCGATCTGGCGGCGATCGCCGGCACCGGTCCGGGCGGGCGGATCGTCAAAGATGACCTGACGCCATACCTGACGGGTTCCCAGCCGATTCCGAAAGCCGCCACGGGCGAGGCAGGCCTCGCCGCTACACCGACGCCGGTTGCTGCTGCGGCTGTCACCGGCGGACCGCGCCCAGCGGGGCAGCCTCGCGAGATGAGCCGCATTCGGCGAACGACGGGCAAGCGGATGGCGGAGTCGAAAGAGACGATTCCGCACTTTTACGTCTCCACCGAGATCGATATGGTTGCCGCCATGGCCTTCCGCAAGCAGGTCAACGAGCAGGTCGCCAACGAAAATGCCAAGATCAGCGTCAACGATCTGGTCGTCAAGGTGGCGGCGCTCGCATTGCGCGAGTTCCCGAATCTGAACGCCAGTCTTGAGGGGGACACGCTCTACGATCATGCCAACATCGACATCAATATCGCGGTGGCCATCGAAAACGGGTTGATTGCGCCGTTCGTGCCCGACGCCGACAGGCAGACGCTGGGTACGATCGCTGCGATGACCAAGGACCTGATTGGCCGGGCCCGCAATGGCGGTTTGCAGCCGGAGGAGTACCAGGGCGGCACCTTCACCATCTCCAACCTGGGGATGATGGATGTGATCGAGTTCGTGGCGATCATCAATCCGCCACAGGCGGCGATTCTGGCGATCGGCTCGGCGTACGAAGTCCCGGTGATCAAGGATGGCGAGGTCGAAATTGGACAGCGCATGCGCGTGACGCTTTCCGCCGACCACCGCATCACCGACGGCGCCGAAGTGGCCAGCTTCCTGCAGGCGGTCAAGGCCTATCTGCAGAACCCGCTGCGTATGGTTATCTGACGATGACGTTGATCGTGGGCCGTAGATCGTAGACCGAGATCTCGACATTCGAACTACGGCCTACGATCTACGGTCTACGCACCGTCATGCAGCGCGATCCGGCTCCCTCACCATTCGGCATCCTTGGTCGCGCGCTGGGGACTGGTCCGCTCGGCGGACTGAAGCGCTATCTGCGGTGGTTCAACCTGACGATGCTGCAGCAGGCGCTCTGGCCGTTGCTGATCGCGGTTGCGTCGGCGGCGCAGGTCGATCTGGAGAACACGCCGCCGGGCTGGTTTGTGCTCCGGCTCGCTGGACCCGCTCTCGCCGTCGTGATCTCGCTTCTCTATCTGCGCCTCCACTTCGACCACCAGTCCGTAGCGCCGCCATTCATGGCGACTGCTGCCCGAGGTGCTCCCACCGTCACCCCGCGCGCCAACTCTGTCATCCCGAGCGAAGTCGAGGGCGAGGGCGTGAGCCA
>CAYWSE010000013.1:3759-13363 GCA_964461025.1 uncultured Sphaerobacteraceae bacterium
GCTGCTGATCGCGGTTGCGTCGGCGCCGCAGGTCGATCTGGAGAACACGCCGCCGGGCTGGTTCGTTATTCGAGTCACTGGCCCCGCGCTCGCAGTCGTGATCTCGCTCCTCTATCTGCGCCTCTTCCTTGACCGGCGGTCCGTCGCGTCGGCGTCTACCACCCCACGTACTCCCACCGTCACGCCGCGCGCCAACTCTGTCATCCCGAGCGAAGTCGAGGGCGAGGGCGTGAGCCAACTCGCCGCCGCAGTGGAAATCGCGCCCAACGCAACGTCTCCATTGCCCGCACTCTTCCAAACGCTCATCACGCCACCACCCAATCAGCGCTTTCCCGCAGCCGCCACCCAACTCCGTTACGCACTTCTCGTCCTGCCAATCGTCATCGCCATTCTGCGGCTGGTTGTAGGTCCGGTCGATGAGGCGACGAAGATCATCCTCTTCGGGCTGGTCAACGTAGCGGCCTATCACCTGATCCACTTCGGCGTCGTGCCCCGGTCGTTCGACTACCGCCGGCAGGGACTCCTGGCTGGAGCGCTGCTTTTTGGTCTCTCGTGGGGTCTGAACAACTCGTTGATGGTCGGTCTCAACGACGGAGACTGGCTGCTCGGCCTGGCGGCCGGATGCGTGCTGGGCTGGCTTTTCGGCTTTGGATCGCTTGCCATCCGTCAGTGGCCGGGCGGCGCGCTCACCGCGGCGGCGGCGCACTTTCTCGTTGTCTACTTGATAGCCGGATTCATCTAGCTCAGAGCCAAACAAGTGCTGTTGCGGGCTTGACAGGTCAGCTCTTTCGCCGGTATCATCAAAAATGGATATTTTATCCATATCCGAAGCATGGAATTCACATAATCCGGCTTCGTCGCTGCGGAAACGTGAGGAACCTCTATGTACAACGTCGTCGAGGGGCGGGCAACATACGGCCATTCGATCGGCATCATCATGCAGCACGATGGTCTCGTTCGGATGCCAGGAGATGTCGGCAATCTCACGACCTACACCTTTCCGGTCACCTATCGCGTCGTGAAGGATTTCCCGATGAGCGCAATGATGACCGACGAGCTCCTCGACCATGCCGAATCCTGGGTCGAGGCTGCTCGCGACCTTGTGGCCATGGGTTGCACGGCCATTACCGCCGGATGCGGCTTTGCCGCGCTGCTGCAACCGAGAATCGCCGCCGCGGTCGATGTGCCGGTGTTCATGTCGGCGCTGATTCAGGTTCCCCTTGTCAGCGCCATGCTGGCGCCGGGGCGAAAGGTGGGAATCATCACCGCCAACGGCCCCCGGCTCACCGAAGAACACTTTCAGGCAGTTGGCTGGTCGGCCGTGCAGATACCGGTCACCGTCATCGGCATCGAAGAAGACTATCACCAGGATTTCAGCCGCAAGAATCTGCTCCGCATTGGGGAAGAGCCGGGCATCGTCCAGCGCATGGAAGGAAGCATGGTCCGTCTGGCGCAACGCCTCCTGGATGTCGACCCTGCTGTCGGAGCGATCGTCCTCGAATGCACCAACATGCCGCCGATGGCCGCGGCCGTTCAGCATGCGGTGGGGTTGCCGGTGTTCGACATCGTGACGCTCATCAACATGGTGCACGAGTCAGTGACCCGTCGCCCATATATCGGACATTTCTAGCGGAACAGCGATGGGACGTTCGGGACCCCGGTTGGTTGGACCGTGGTCGATGCAGATCGGGAGGGATTCGGGAGCGGCATGACGGTTCAGCATTTGCTCTACAAGATGACGTGGGAAGAGACAAAGCAAGCGGTCGACCGGGATCTGGTCGTGGTGATTCCCGTGGGCGCGATCGAACAGCACGGACCGCATCTCCCAGTAGATACAGACAATCTCATCACCGTTCATCTGTGCGAGGAAGCGTGCCGGCGAAACCCGGAACTGTTGGCTTGCGCCATGCATATCCCTTACGGATACAACGCGCACAACATGGGATTTCCGGGCACCGTTCATATCCGGCAGCATGTCTTCTTCGACTATGTCTTCGATGTCTGCGCGAGTTACGCCAAGCATGGATTCAAGTACATCCTGCTCGTCAACGGTCATGGCAGCAATGCGCACCTCTGCGAGGGAATTGCCCGCGAGGTCTCGATGAACACGCCGGCCCGCTGTGGTCAGTTCATCTGGCCCACGCTGATCGACGATGTTTTCAGCCAGGTGCGGGAATCGGTCTTCCCTGGCGGAACCGGTCATGCCTGCGAGCTCGAAACAGCGCTCTATCAGGCGGTTGCTCCTGAGTTCGTCAAGGACGAGAACGCGGCTCGCGAGATCACCTGGAACGTCGGAGAGTACTGGTACAAGGATCTCTCAGGCGGGGGACCACTCAGCTATACCTCGCATCATCACGAGTTTTCGTGGACCGGCATTGCAGGTGACCCGACGCTGGCGACGCCGGAAAAGGGGCGAGTTGTCTTCGAGGCGTTCTGCGACCGTTTGCCAAAACTGGCGGCGGAGTTTCGAACGATCGTCGATGAACCGCGCTTCGGTGATCTTCCGGTTCAACGAATACCGTCGTAGTCCGGTCGTGACCCGGCAAGACGAACGGCCTGGTGAGCCCGTTGACGGGACCGAAGCTGAATCAGAAGGGGAACGGCGCGAGCAGAATGACGACAGAACATTTGCTTTACAAAATGACATGGCACGATACGCAGGCGGCAGCTGAGCAGAACCGTGTCGTCATCGTGCCGGTCGGAGCGATCGAACAACATGGCCCGCACATGCCGGTCGATACCGACAACCTGATCGCCGTGACTTTGTGTGAGGAAGCCTGCAAACGGCGTCCCGACCTGCTGGCCTGTGCCATGCACATTCCATATGGATACAACGCGCACAACATGGAGTTTCCGGGGACGGTGCACATCCGCCAGCATGTGTTCATGGACTACGTGTTCGATGTCTGCGCCAGCTACGCGAAGCACGGATTCAGATACATCCTGCTCATCAACTCCCATGGCAGCAACGCGCACCTATGCGAGGCAATTGCCCGAGAAGTATCGATGCAAACATCGGCGCGATGCGGTTGGCTGGGATGGAACCGGCTGACCAGCGATGTCTTTGAATCGATGCGTGAATCTGACTACCCCGGCGGCACCGGGCACGCGTGCGAGATGGAAGCGTCGATGTATCTGGCGATCGACCCTGACAACATCGATCAATCGAAAGCCGTCAAAGAGCTCACCTGGACGGTCAGTGACTACTGGTTCAAAGACACAGCAGGCAACGGTCCTTTGAGCTACACCTCCTGGCATCACGAGTTCTCCCGAACGGGCATCGCCGGCGATCCCACCGTCGCCACTGCAGAGAAAGGCAAGGTGATGCTGGAGACATTCTGCGAGCGATTGCCGCTCCTGGCCGACAACTTCCGCACCATCGTCGACGAGCCTCGCTTCCGCGATCTTCCCATTCAGCGGATCAGCTGACCCTTCATGACGGTTTCTCCCATGACTCCTGACGAACTGAAAAGCCATCTGCGGGGCGTGCTTGCCTTCGCTCCCACGCCGTTCACCGAGCAAGGCGACGTCGATTTCGACGGATTCGCCAGTCAACTCGACCGATTGTGCGGCAGCGGGGCGAGCGTTGTCGTGATCGGTGGCGCGGTGGGCGAGTTCTTCTCACTCAGTCGCGACGAATATCACGAATGCATGCGCGTTGCCGCCGATACGGTGTCGCGGCGGCTCCCGCTCATGGCCGGGATTGGGCACAGCACGCGCATTGCCTGCGATCTGGCCGAATACGCGACCGCCGTTGGCATCGACGGATTGATGATCAATCCACTCTACATGGCCGCTCCCCGTGAAAGCGGCTGGCGCCGGCACTACGCCGAGCTGGCGCGTGCATCCGGGTTGGGAATGATGATCTTCAGCACCGTCGGTTCGGTCTACAGCGCGGAAATGGCCGAACGGCTTGCGGAAATCGACGAAGTCGTCGCGTTGAAAGATGAATATGGCGACCTGAGACTCTTCGCCGAAACGCGGGACAGAGTCGGCGACCGTTTAGCGATGATCAACGGCATGGCGGAAGAGCTCGCCGCTCCATACGTAGCCGCCGGTGCACGAGGGTTCACCTCAGGGGTGATCAATTTCGCGCCCCAGATCACCCTGACCATACATCGAGCGGGCCAGGAGCAGAACTGGTCCGAGCTGCATCGACTCGTCGACACCGCGATCCGCCCGATTGCGCAGCTTCGGGCTCGCAAGCCGGGGTACATGACCGCCGTGATCAAGGAAGCCATGAACATTCTTGGACTACCCGGTGGTCACATGCGGTTGCCCCTGGAAGCAGTCGAACCGGCCGATCGCGCCGAGCTCGAACAGATCATGCGCCGGATTGCCGAGATGGCCGCGTAGCGCCAGAGAGGAAATCGAATGCCAGACGCAGAGGGCCGCAAAATCGTCGATTGCCATACCCATCTGATGTGGTATCCGGATCACGTCGCGCAGGAGTATGCCGAGGAAGCGCTCGCCTCCAAGCTGATCAAGCTGAAGATGTCGGGTGGTCAGGCTTACACCGGCCGGCTCGACCTCCACTCCTACGACTCGACCCCGGAGAATCACTGGGAAGTCTCCGAACCGGCGGATCACGTGGTGGTGTTTGGGCTGCAGGCGAAGGCAACCGGGCTCTGGGTGCCGAACGAGATCGTTTCAGACTATGTGAAAGCCCATCCGGAGAAGATGCAGGGATGGGCATCGATCGACCCCACCCAACCCGACCACATGGACCAGCTGGAGTACTGCGTGCAGGAGCTTGGCTTGCGTGGTCTCAAGCTCGGTCCGGTCTATCAACATTTCGATCCCCAGGACCGGAAGTTCTGGCCGTTGTTCAAACGAGCCCAGGAACTGCAGCTGCCGGTCATGTGGCACCAGGGCACGACCTTTCCCAGCAAGGCGAAGCTGAAGTGGGGATTGCCGTTGCAACTGGAAGACATCGCCATGGACTTTCCCGATCTGAAGATGATCATCGCCCATCTCGGTCATCCCTGGGAAGAAGATTGCGTGGTGCTGGTACGCAAGTGCCCGAATGTCTACACCGACATCTCGGCGGTGCACTACCGGCCATGGCGCTATTGGCAGGGAATGGTCACGGCGATGGAGTACGGCATCACCCACAAGATTCTGCTGGCGTCGGACTTTCCGTCGGGAACGATCACCAACGTCATCGCCGGCTTGCGCAACGTCAACGCGCCGGTCGAAGGGACCGGGTTGCCGAAGATTCCGGTCGAGATACAGGACCAGATCATCTACGAGAACTGGAAGAGCTTCTTCCCCGAATGGGCGTGAGGGCAAGAGGCAAAGGGGAAAAAAGCAAAGGGCGAGAGGCAACGGGGCAGAGAACCCTCTCCCGCGGTCGGGAGAGGGCAGGGTGAGGGATATGCCTGCGGGCGGAGAAACGCAGGGTTGGATGGCAGTGAGTTGGATGCTGTCCTGACTGGCTGACAGCAGGAGTTCGTTGGGGGATGCAGAAAGCACGATGAGGATTATCGATTCGCACGCACACATCTTTCCGTTTCTGGGTGAGCTGTCCGGATTCGGAACCGTTCGTGAACATCTCGATACGCTGCAATGGACCGTTCGGCAACATGTTCAGCCGGTGCTTCGCCGTAGCGACGGCTCACGAGAACGGAAGCAAACGCTGATTGCCTTGCCGATGGTCGGTCGCAGCAGTCTTCTCGATGTCGATTTCCGGGTTGGCAGATATGGTGTCGTTGAATGGGAGTCGGGCGGCGAGGAGTATTACCTTCAATATATGCCACCGACGCTTGCCGATATGTCGGCTCCCCCGGAGCTTCTGGTTGCGCTGATGGACCATGCCGGAGTGGAGCGCATCGTGCTTCACAACGACTCGATCTATGGAAAGCTGAACGACTACTTCAGCGATGCGGTTCGGCGGTGGCCTGATCGCTTCATCGCGCTGGCGAATGTCGATGTGGCGCCAAACAAACGGGACGAGCAGATCGCCACCCTCGACCGGGCGCTCGATGAACTCGGGCATCGAGGGCTCTTTTTCAAGACCGACGACTTCTTCATGCATGACTTCTCCGAGAATCCCTTTGGTCCGGAGTACACGCCGTTCTGGGATCATGTTGCGTCTCGGGACATCCCGGTCTATTGGCAGGTGACCGGTTTTCCCGCCCCGACGGTGGAGAACACGCTCAAGGTCTGGGAAGGGTTCATCACCTGGCTGGCGCGGTATCCGGATGTCACGGTCGTATTGGTTGGCGGACTTCCCTGGGAGCTGGCCAGCCGGGAGGCATTGCCGGACGCCGTTCGCGAGGCGCTCCACCGGCATCGCGTTCATCTGGAGATCGTCTATCCCATTCAGCGTGGGGGGCACTATCGCTATCCGTTCGATGAATGCAGAGATTCGGCAGCGTTTCTTTACCATGAATTCGGACCGGAGAAACTCGTCTGGGGATCGGATGTTCCGAACGTCGAACGCTACTGCACCTACCGGCAGAGTCACGAGTATCTCGACACGTATGATTTCATCTCCCAAGAGGATCGCGAACTGATTCTCGGCGGGAACATGGAGCGGATTTTCGGCATCGGCGGCGTCGCGACCGACGCCAGCTAACCCATCAGGAGCAATCAGTGGCCACTTATGACCAGCTCGGCGTCCGCTCAGTGATCAATGCAACGTGCCATTGGACCGATTATGGCGGCGCGATCATGTGGCCAGAGGTCGCAGAGGCCATGGTGGCCGCCCGGGACCGCTATGTGAACATCCATGAATTGCAGCGCCAGGCTGGAGCGGCAATCTCACGGTACACCCACGGGGAAGCAACGCACATCACCTCGGGTTGTTCTGGCGGTCTTCTGGCCGGCGCCGCGGCGATCATGACCGGCAACGACGTCGTGAAGATGGCTGCGCTTCCTCATCCGATGCCCGATATGAAGCGGGAGTTCATCGCTCACCGTGTGCCGCGCCGGACTGACCCTTCGGGGCGCGACTATCCCGTCTGGACCTACGCGCACGCTGTACGGTCGGCCGGCGGCGAGCTGGTGGAAGTGGGCAATGACCAGGGAGTGACGCCTGAGGCGATCGTCAACGCGATAGGGCCGCATACCGCCGGAATTTACTGGCTCTGCGACAATCCCGCCGCAGCGCTCTCCATCCAGGAGGTCGTTTCCGTTGCCCACGAGCACGGTCTTCCGGTGCTGCTCGACGCCTCAAACACCCTGCCCCCGCCGGAGAATATTCACGCCTTCATGGATATGGGGGTCGATCTCGCTGCCTACTCCGGAGGCAAGGGGCTGCGTGGTCCGCAGGGAAGCGGATTTGTCACCGGCCGCGCCGATTTGATCACCGCTATCCGCACGCAGAGCTCGCCAAATGACGGGGTCGGTCGTTCGCTGAAGGTTTCGAAGGAAGAGATGATCGGCCTCGTGACCGCGCTCGAAGTCTGGAGCGAGCGCGATCACTCGCAGGACATCGAGGACGCCGAGCGGCGAACCGCCTATGTTGTCAGCGCACTTGCCGGCCTCACGTCTGCTCGCGCCGAATATCGCTTCCCGGACCATATCGGCCGGCCCTATCCGACGGTCTTCATTCATCTCAATCCGGATGCGGGGCGCACCGGACGCGAGGTGATCGATACGTTGCTCGCCGGCGATCCGTCGATCGCCACCATGGATTTCAGCGATCCCTGGGTTTTCAGAGTCGACGTCCGCATCTTGCCCGACAGGGACGTCGAAACCGTCGCCCGACGGATTCGCGAAGTGTTGCAATGAGGAATCCCGGTCGGACTTAGGTGATCACCGGGAGCACAACGTGGGATGGATGTTCCCGGTCCATGTATACCGTGTTCGTGGCTGGAATCATGTGCGTATGGCGCCCGCTCGGCTCGCCGGTGTTCGGATTCAAGTCGAAGCGAGGGAAGTTGCTGCTCGAAATATCGAAGCGGATACGATGTCCGACGTCGAAGAGATTGCTCGTCGGGGGCAACGTGATCTGGACCTGAACCACATCGCCCGGCGCCATGAACACTTCTCGCTCCCAGCTCTCGCGGAACCGGACCCGGATAATCGAGTCGCCGATGTTCATGTGATAGCCCTCGGGGTAGTCCGCCACGGGCGGATAGACATCGACGAGCTTGGCGGTGAAATCCGTATCGACTGCCGATGACGAAACCCAGAGATTGACCACCGCCTGGCCGGTTACCTCGACGGGCTCCATCAGCGGTGGCGACTGAAAGACGAGAACATCGTTTCGGTGCGCGAGACGCGGATAGGGCGGACGGGCGCCGATGATATCGGGCGCTTCCCGCTGATGTGTGGGACCCATCTTGACAATGCTTCTCATGCGGACGCGCCAGGGCACATTCGACTGATACCCGTCCTCCACTGTTTCCGCGACAGGCACCAGCTCGAAGAACCCGACGACATTGCCGGAAATGGTCGGCACTGGGTGTGAAGGATCGTAAACGAAGGGTCGCGAGGACTCGACGGCGGTGGGCATTTCTGCCGTGAGCGCGCCGGCCGCGCGAAGAAAAAGCACCTGCTCCGCAGCTCGAGCGAGTGGCCAGCCCTGTTCCGTTCGCCATCGGCCGCCGTGAAACAACTTGCCGCGCCGAGTCTTCCGTCCGCCGCCGCCCCCCATGACGAACATCCGCACAGGCGGGTCGTCGTCGACGCCGTTCCGCTCGTCTCGCAACCACCGATCGAACCATTGCAGCCGTAGCGCGTTGTACCGGTCGTTGCCGACGATCGCGTCTTCGCCGAAATCGACGTCCGCTGCCCAGCTGTCGCCTCTTCGCATCGTCTCATGGGTCCAGGGACCCATGATCAAGCGTTGCGGGCTGCTGCTCTGCGCTGACATCGCTGCGAAGTGTGTGGTCGTGGCAACGGCGAACGGATCGTACCAGCCGCCGGAGAAGGCGCCGGGACAATCGGCGTGCCGGTGAAAGTGGCGCTCGAAGTCGTTGAAGTCTTCGGCCCACCATTCGTCATATGCGCCTCGCAGGTAGTAGTTGAAGAAGGTCTGCTCCAACCCGGGCACGGTCGTCAACGGCGTCATGCCGGGCCGGAACGGCGTGAGCCAGACCCAATCCCGCAACCTGCTCATTTCCTGCTCGAAGGCGCGCTTGGCGACCGGGTCGCGCATCAGCTCCTGCGATTCGAAGGCGTGGAGGAACTGGGCGCCAAACATGTGGAGCTGCATGGCGCCGCCGAGCCGGATGTGATGGTGATACGCGTTGGTTGGACCGACGTCGGGCCAGATCGCGGCCAGCGCGGGCGGGTTCTCCAGCGCGGCGGTCGTCTGGGACATCGCACCGTGCGATGACCCGAGCATGCCGACTCGTCCATTCGACCATGTTTGGGCAGCGATCCAGCCGATCGTGTCGAATCCGTCCTTGCCGTCGCTCGGGTTGGCGACGTGATAGTACTCGCCAAATCCCTCTGACTTGTACCGGCCGCGTAGATCCTGCAACACGACAACGTATCCGCGCGGCGTGAAAAAGCGTGCAACCGGATCGACCCACATCCAGGGCGTTGTCTTGTCGTAGGACGTACGGCCGAGAATGACCGGGAACTGACCTTCGACGATCTCGCCGCTGAGGGCCGGACGGTAGATGTCGGTGGCCAGATGCACACCGTC
>CAYWSE010000013.1:13373-63931 GCA_964461025.1 uncultured Sphaerobacteraceae bacterium
CACGCATCGGCACCATCACATTTTCGGCGACCACGATGCCGTATTCAGGCGGGCGAGGCAGGGGGAATTCCATTGGCGGCGTCCTAAAGTGTTCCCAGGCGTGGATCGAGCGCATCGCGCAAGTCGTCGCCGAGGAGATTGAATGCGAGAACTGCGATCATGATCGCGGCGCCGGGAAAAATCGCCACCCAGGGCGAGATGATCATGTATGTGCGCGCATCGGACAGCATCACTCCCCACGACGGGGTTGGCGGCTGAACTCCCAGTCCGAGGAAGCTGAGCGTTGCTTCCGTCAGAATCGCCGTTGAGACCGACAGTGATGTCAGGATGATCAACGGCGCCGTGACATTTGGCAGGAGGTGGCGGAGGATGATTCTCCAGGGAGCGACACCGACAACCCTCGCCGCCTCGACATATTGCTCCTGCATCACGGCCAGGGCCGGACCGCGGGCGATGCGCGCGAAACGGGGCGAATAGACCAGTCCGATGACCAGCGTCGCGGTCGTCAGGCTGGGTCCCAGAGCAGCGGAAACAGCAAGAATCAGAATGAGTGGGGGAAAGGAGAAGAGGATGTCCATGATCCCCATGATGGCGGTATCGAGATAGCCGAGGTAGTACGCCGCGACGATGCCAAGGAAACCACCGATCACGAGCGCGATGGCAACGGCGGCCATGCCAACGAACATCGACGCGCGTGCCCCATAAACCACCCGGCTGAAGACGTCTCGCCCGAGGTTGTCCGTTCCCATCAGGAATTCACGGCTGGGGTCGCTGAACCGGGGACCAGGCTGGCTGGCCGGGTCGTACGGAGCAACGACCGGAGCGAAAACAGCGGCGCCGATCAGCAGGACGATGGCGATTAATCCGCTTGCCGCGAGCGGAAATGTCCGCACGAGCTGGCGAATCGTGCGTCGTCGGCGTGGTTTGTCCGCTGTTTCGAACGTAGATCCAAGCGCAGACGCCTCGATCGCCGTGCTCATGGCCCGACTCCGTTCCTCATGAGTAGGAAATGCGCGGGTCGAGTCGCGCATAGATCAGGTCGACCGTCAGATTCACTACCATGAACGCCAGTGTGATGAACATGACGCCTCCCTGCACGATCGGAAAGTCACGCTGCATGATGCCTTTCATCAGAATCCAGCCAAGACCGGGCAAGCCAAAGATCTGTTCGATGACTACTGCGCCCCCGAGCAAGTAGGCAAACTGGATGCCGGTGATCGTCACGACCGGGATCAACGCATTGCGGAGACCGTGTCTGGCGACAACGGCAGATTCCCGCAACCCCTTGGCTCGGGCAGTACGGATGAAATCCTGGTTGAGCACCTCGAGCATTGAGGATCGGGTCATCCGCATCACAACCGCCATGAATCCGACGGAGAGCGCGAGCGAGGGTAGCAACATCTGGGCCAGGTTCTCTTTAGGGTTTTCCCAAAAGGAGACGTAGATGAGTTTGGGACTCCAGTTGAACCAGCGAGATGCCGCGAGCAAAAGAAGAATGCCCAGCCAGAAGTTGGGCATTGAAAGCCCTGCCAGGCCAAGAATTCTCGTCGCGCCGTCCAGCCATCCACGGCGATGCACAGCGGAGACCACGCCCAATGGCACGCCGAAAACGATCGCGATCAACGACGACAGAATGGCAAGCTCGATGGTGACTGGCAGTCCGCGCATCAGCTCGTCGACCACGGGTGATCCCGAAATCAGGGAGACGCCGAGATCGCCATGCAGAAGCGAGGTCAGCCAGTCGACGTACTGCCGGGCGATCGGTTTGTCGACGCCGAGGACCCGCTGCAACGTCTCTCGCGTTTCTTCTGAGAGGTTTGCTTCCGTGCCGATCATGGCATCGACAACGTCGCCGGGAATCAGGTGCATGATCAGGAAGGCAATGATCGAGACTCCGAGCAATGTCGGCAGGAGCAGAACGACGCGTCGGAAGAAGTAACGTCTCACGGCGGGCACTCAACGATCGAGTCGGCGCGAACTGAAACCGGGTGCCCCGCTCACAGGTCCACCCGGTTTCCGCTGACGCGTTAGCAACGAGTTACGAGGCGAGCCACGTTTCATCGAAGAAGAGACGCCGCCCAGTGTACGACTGTTTGTAGCCTTGCAGAGAGGGCGCCAGCGCCTCGATGTTCAGCCCGTTCCAGAGGGGAATGATCGGTGCTTCGTCGAGAATGATCTGTTGGGCCTGGAAATAGAGTTCTCGCCGGGCCTCGTGATCGCTCAATTGGCGAGCCTCGGTCACGATCGCGTCGTATTCCGCGTTGCTGAACCGAGTCTGGTTGAACCCAGCATCGGTGTGATAGTGATTGTAGAGATAGCCGTCCGCATCGGGATAGAAGGAGTTGGCATTGGCGCGAATGTCGTAGTCGGATGTGGGCGGTTGCGTCTCTGAAACCCATCGAGTCTGGTCGATCTGGATGATCTCGACGTCGACATTGAGCTCGCTGAGACGCTCCTTCAGAATCTGGGCGACGGCGATGTCTTCAGCGAGATTGGAATTCGCCTTGTACGTCGTGCTGAATCCATCGGCGAGGCCGGCTTCCGACAGCAGCGAGCGGGCCTGATCGAAGTCGACCGCGTAATTGAGCTCCTCAACCGGGATGTACCAGTCCGTGTGCCCAGTCGGCACAGGACCGGTGAGCGTACCGTAACCGCCCAGCACCTTGTCGATGATCTCCTGGTGATCGACGGCAAGACTGAGCGCCTTTCGAACGCGAGGATCCGTGAATGGCTCCCTGCTGCAGTTGAACTGAACGTGCCAGTAGAGTGCCTTGTCGCCGATCAGAACATTGACGTCGGTGCCTTCGAGCGTGGTTGTCAGGTCGCCAGGCAAGGTCGTGAACTGCGCTGTACCGGTCTGTATTGCCGTCAGCCGGGCGGCTGGTTCCAGCAGAAGTTTGTGATCGACCGCTTCGATGTACGGGATGTCTGGTTCCCAGTAATCGGGATTGAGTTCCCACCGATACGAATCCTGCGGAAGAATGTTGGTCAACTGGTAAGGTCCAGTGCCAACAGCCTCTGTGTTCAGGTCGGCGGATTCTGCCCACGCTCGTGGAACGATCGCCGATCCGCGCATCGATGCCAGATTGGCCAGCAGGGGTGAGTAGGGGAAGTCCAGATTGAATTGCACGGTCAACGGATCCACGGCTTCGACGCTGGCCACGGCGTTGAACCACCCTCGGTAGGGGACAACAAGTTCTTCGTCGTTCAGCCGTTCATGCCAATACAGCACATCGTCCGAGGTGAGTTCCGTTCCATTGTGGAAGAGAACACCTGGTCGCAGATGAAAGACGTACGTCTGGGGATCGGATATTTCCCACGACTCTGCGAGGTCGGGGACGATATCGAGGTTTTCGTCGAACGTTACCAGCGACTGATATGTCTTTTCCCAGGCATACATCGACGCGAACTGACCATTGGTGTGTGGATCCATACCATTCCAGTCAGCTTCGACCGCCGCGACGACGGAGCCTCCCCGAACAGGGACCGAGTCCTGGGCAAAGGCCGATCCGAGCTGATGCGTGGCGAGCATTGCGCCGATCGGCGCGGCAGCCGCGTACCCGAGCAACCCGCGTCGGGAAAGTGAGGCACGTTGGTATGCCGACCCATCGGATGTGTGAAGCCGGTTGAGTTTACGCATGGCTGCCCTCCAAATCCTTTCGCCGCTAATCGGTCCACTAGCCCGAATCTCGAGTGAGAATTCGGTAACATCCGGGGTGGATATATTATCCATTATTCTGGTCACTTCCGGTCCTGTCAAGTGGCAATTGCACAGATCGATCCGGCTTCCTGTGCATCGTTGCCAGATATTGATCCCGGCGCCGCAGTGCGACGTGAATCCTTTGAACGTATAGCAATTCGCCGATGCGACTGGGCCGAAACACCCACTGAGCGGTGAGCAATGTGTATAGTGGACAACACTTCTCATGGATTGTGCGGGTGGTGAGACCGAGAACACGATGCTCCTCATCCCGGTGCATCGGCGGTGAAAGCCGCGTCCTCTAGATTGAAAGGACCAGTCGTTGGCTCGTGGCATCGAAACCTTTCCGCAGGTCGAGGGTTCGAGTCGAACGCTTCAGGCCCAGATCGTTTCACGGGTGCGTGATGCCATTGTCCAGGGAGAACTAGCGCCGGGAACCCGGCTTCGCACTGCTGAGATCGCGAGCCAGTTTGGCATCAGCCGTATTCCTGTCCGCGAAGCATTGCATGAGCTTGCGGCTGAGGGTTTTGTGACCGTCATTCCTCAGCGTGGGGCCTTTGTTGCCGAACTCTCAATCGAGGACCTGGAAGAGATCTATCTGTTGCGAGCCTGCCTCGAACCGCTTGCCGCCCGGCTGGCCGTTGCAAATCTCGGGCCGGAACTCCTGGAGCACCTGACGAAGCTGGTCGATCAGATGGAGGCGTCCGAGGATGACTGGCCACGCTGGAATGAGCTCGATCTGGCGTTCCATCTCGATCTTTATGCCGCTTCGGAACAGCCAAGACTGTACAGAATGGTGACGTTGCTTCGCGCAAACATCGCTCGATACACGGTGCTCTACAAGCAGTCGCCTGACTACATGCCCAATGTACGCACACACCATCGTGAGCTTCTGGATGCTTATGTCCGGCGAGATCCTGATCTCGCTGAACAGCGCACCCGCCAGCACGTTCAGGATTTTGGTAAGTACATGGTCGGTGAGCTGCGCAGGGAGATTCAGTCGGCGTAGCCCGAGTGTTGCAGCCAACACGGGACCTGGCTACGGCTCGACTCGGCGGATACCTTCGATCCGGTCGAAGTCAGCGTCGAATGTCATGATCGCTTCTGTTCCGGTTCTGAGCATGTGTTCAATAGCAAAGCAATCCGCGATGTCGAGCCGGGAACTGCCGAATCTCCGGAACGCAGCGACAAACAAGTCTACGTTGGTCATTCTGATGCCAGGCAGCTCGAGGAGCGCGATGACTCCCTCGGCTATCTCGTCGCTAGGGACGCGATATTCCTTCGACCGCAACACCCAGACGACTTCGGCAAGGATCGCCTCCGAGGTCGTTGCCTCGATACCCGGGTCGACCAATGAATAGAAAAAGGACTGTGACCGAGCTGATTTGTCGGGATGATCGCTCGTGAAGAAGTGTACGAAGACATTCGCGTCGATGAAGATCACAGGCTAATCGCGCCCGTTCGTCTCGTTGCGGGTCTCCGCCAACGCATTCGCTGCAGCGTCCTCGTGGGCGAGTTCCTCGAGTTCCTTCCAGTCCATTGGTCCGGAGAGCGCCCGGTATCGTCCGGCAAACTTATGGAGGCGATCGCGAACCGGTACGATTTGAATTGCCCGGTCGACCACCGTGAAGGCAACGTGGTCTTTTGGGGAAATGCCGAACTCCTCACGGATTTCGACTGGAATCGTGACTTGTCCCTTTGGGCTGACGCTGCTGATATAACGTGACATGTGGTGCATCCTGGCCGAGGTACGGCTCGCCATGTCAAGTATTACAATCTGGTCTGAGTTGTGCAACCTATGCCTGGATCGGGCAAATGAACGATTCCACCCGCCCGATCTTCTCCCCGGTGAATGTGAAAATGGTGCAGAACGCGAAGCGGAAGGGATTGCCGTCCTTGAAGCGTGCATCTCCCGTTCCGTTGACCGCGACGACGTTGCCATCTTCGATCGTCCGCTCCACGGTCAGCACCGGACTCCCTTCGAATGCGTCGTTCTCGATTTCGCCGTCGAACGCTTTCTTGCCGGTGAGCGTGGTGTGTCCCTTGATGTCCCAGACGACATCATCCGTCAGGCAGCCGAGGACCTCAGCATGGTCACTTTGCCGGATTCCTTCCATATAGGTCGCTACGATTTCCTGCTGATTCGCCACGTCGCCTGCCCTCCACGATCACGCCGCCATCACACTCCCGGATTCTAGTACCTCTGACTTCGGACCTACGGCCCTCATTCATCACCCGTGGCACAATCACGAGAGAGTTCGTTCGTGCAAAGAGGAGTCCGTTCAATGCCTGCTCCAAACTCATGGTCACCTCTTCCGCTGGAGATTTCCGGCCGGCCGATTCGTGTTGTCATTCTCGGCGCCGGGTTTGGCGGACTCGAACTTTCGACGCTCCTGTCTGAGGAGTTCGGCAGTGCTATCGATATCACGCTCATCGATCGTTCCGAGAGTTTCGTCTTTGGTTACTCGAAGCTCGACGTTCTCTTCTGGCGTGAAGAACCGGCGGCGGTGCACCACTACTTCCGGGATATCGTCAAACCGGGTGTGACCTTCCGGCAGGAAACCGTGCAGAGCATCGATCCGGTGACCCGGCGGGTGACAACGGATCGCCGGATCTACGACGCTGACATCATGGTCGTCGCGCTGGGCGCTGACTACGACCTCGCCGCCACCCCTGGTCTGGCTGAGGGAGCTCATGAGTTTTATTCTGTCGCTGGCGCCACGAAGGCCCGCGACGCTGTTGCGGCGTTCGCCGGAGGAGAGGTGGTCATCGCGGTGGCGACACGCCACTACAAATGCCCGCCGGCTCCCTGTGAAGCGGCATTCATGATGCGTCAGTATCTTGAAGAGAAGGGTTTACGCGACTCGACGACGATTTCGATCGTGTCGCCGTTTGATATCCCGATTCCGGTCTCCAGGGAGACGTCGGACGGATTGCTCGCGGAGCTGCACGATCAGGGCATCGCATTTCTCGGAAGACTGGAGATCGAACGATTTCATCCCGGCGCCCATTTGATTCACTTCAGAAATGGCGAATCGCGACACTACGATCTGGCGCTCGCGGTCCCGGTCCACCGGTCTCCAGTTGCCATCGCCTCATCAGGTCTCGACACCTCCGACGGCTGGGTGGAGGTTGAAGCAAGAACGTTGCGAACCCGCTACTCGAATGTTTACGCGCTCGGCGATGTCGCCGCCGTCGGTGTGCCAAGAGCGGGCGTTTTTTCCGAGGGACAAGCGCGCATCGTCGCGGCGCAAATCGTCGATCAGATTCGCGATCGTCAGACGGCGACGTTGTACGAAGGGGCCGGCACCTGCTACGTGGAGGTTGGCGAAAACAACGTGGCGCGCGTCGACGTCAATTTCCTCGGCGGACCCAACCCCGAAGCGCGATTTACCGCCGCCACGGCCCAGACCAGAGACGAGAAAGCGGCGTTCGGCGCCAGCCGAGCCAAACGATGGTTTGGTTCCTGAGGCAACCAGCACACTTGGGGCTCCCTGCGCCGCCCTCGACCTGTGACCTGGTCTCACCTGTAGACGCCAACAGTGGCACAATTCCAGCATTGATCTGGTCGCAAAATGAGGAGCCTTCATCGCCATGACCGCAACCCAAACCTGGAACACCACCGAACTCGTGGCCAAGGACAAAGCGCACCTGCTGCACCCGGTGTCGAACCTCAAGTTCATGCGCGAAAATGGCCCGCTGATCATGGCTCGCGGCGACGGGGTCTATCTCTGGGACACCGACGACAAGCGCTACATCGACGGCTTTGCTGGTCTGTGGAACGTCAACGTCGGGCATGGTCGTCATGAGCTTGCCCAGGCGGCTGCCGAGCAGATCGACGATGTTGCCTTTGTGCCAAACTTCTTCGGACTCGCCTCACCGCCATCGATCGAGCTGGCCGCGAAGCTGGCCTCGATGTTTCCCGGCGATCTCAATCACTTCCAGTTCACCTCCGGAGGAGCCGAATCGAACGAAACTGCCCTCAAAATGGCGCGCTACTACTGGTGGCTGAAGGGCAAGCCGGAAAAGATCAAGATCATCTCCCGCAAGATGGGCTACCACGGCATCGCCATGGGCGCGCTCGCCGCCACCGGCATCCCGACCTATCACGAAGGGTTTGGTCCCGGCGTCCCCGGTTACGTTCATGTCAGCCCGCCGTACAAATACCGGCTCGGCGAAGGGTTGAGCGATGCGGAATTCGTCGACAAGCTCGTCGCCGAGCTCGAAGAGCTGATCGCCAAAGAGGGCGCCGAGACGATCGCCGCGTTCATCGGCGAACCAGTGCAGGGCGCCGGTGGCGTGGTCGTGCCGGTCGATGGCTACTGGCAGGCGGTGCGCGACCTGCTGACGAAGCACAACATTCTGCTCATCGCCGATGAGGTGATCTGCGGGTTTGGCCGCACTGGTTCGATGTTCGGCGCCGAGGAGTACAACTTCCAGCCCGACATCGCCTCATTCGCCAAAGGTGTGACTTCCGGGTACATCCCGCTTGGCGGCGTGGCGGTCAGCGACACGATTTTCGACGTGATGAGCGAGCCGGACCGGATGTTCATGCACGGGTTCACCTATTCCGGGCACCCGGTTGCCTGCGCGGTGGCTTTGAAGAATATCGACATCATCGAGCGGGAGGACCTGCCGACGAATGCGCGCGTCACCGGCGATCATCTTCGCGCCGAGCTCAACCGCCTGATTGGCGACCACAAGAATGTCGGCGAGATTCGTGGCAAGGGTCAGATGACGGTTGTCGAGCTCGTCCAGAATCGCGAGACGAAGGAGAAGCTCGATCCGGCCACGAATCCAAGCGGCACGCTGACCGCGGCTTCCCGCAAGAACGGGATCATCGTGCGCCCGACCGACCTGGGCATCGGCATCGCGCCACCGCTCAGCATCACAAAGGAAGAAGCAACTGCGCTCGCCGAAGGTGTCGCGGCCAGCGTGGCGGATATTTTTGGGGCGTAGGACGGGAGTCGTAGACCGTAGTCCGTAGTCCGAGGTCCGCAGTCCGGGGTGCGAAGAGCGTAGGTCGTAGGTCGTGGGTCGTGGGTCGACTCACGGCCTACGTCTGCGAATTACGCGCGAGGGCCCATTGCCTATTGCCCCATTGCCTATTGCCTATCGCCTTTTGCCTACAAGGAAACTCCCAGTTTGCGTGCCCTCAGGTCAAATCTTGACCATCCCCTGATGGTGGGGTAGCCTGAGCCCATTACCCGAGCATCCACGCCCCTGGCTGAGGCGTACCCGTTTGCTCGTCCCGCATGGATGGTGAGGTTGCAGCCTGCCGTCCAACAGGTAAAGAGGGAAGGTCCCATGCATCGCCCCGCGATGCGAGCTGGCTGGCTCGCACTATTCCTTGCATTCGTCGTTGCCTTTGCCCCATTTCTGATCGAAACCCGAACCGCCAGCGCCGACACCAATCTCGACGTCGGCGGCGAAGCGCGCGTTTCGTACACCGGAGGCGACGACATTCGCGTCCGCAGCCAGCCCTCGTACAGCGCTTCGACCATCACTTCCGTCCCTGAGGGCTGGCTGGTCGCCGTCCTCGACGGACCGATCAGCGACGGCGAAGGATCGCAGTGGTACAAGGTCACTGCTCGCGGCCAGACCGGCTACATCGTTTCCGATTACCTTGCCCGTCCTGGCACATCGAACTCGTCTTCGTCATCGAATGCCGTCGCAGCGGCGGCGACGATGTACACGACAACTTCCCTGAACCTTCGCTCTTCAGCCAGTACGAGCGGCTCGGTTCTACTCGTCATGCCGTCCGGCGCCAGCGTCAGCACCACCGGCTCCACGCAGAATGGCTTCAGCCAGCTGACCTATCAGGGGACAACGGGCTGGGCATCCTCGCAATATCTCTCCAGCGATCCGCAGTCTTCGTCATCGTCGGGAACGGTCATCTCCAATGCCTGGGTGATTGGCGGTTCGCTCAATCTGAGATCGAGTGCGTCGACATCGAGCAGCGTCCTGCTGGTGATGCCGAACAACGCGCAGGTAGGGGTGACGGGATCGCCGCAGAACGGCTTCACCCCGGTTCGCTACAACGGCACGAACGGCTGGGCGTCCTCGCAGTACCTGAGCTCGACGCAGGCGGGTTCGAACTCGGGAACGGTCATCTCCAACGCGTGGGTGATCGGTGGCTCGCTCAATTTGCGATCGAGCGCGTCGACCTCCAGCAGTGTCTTGCTCGTTTTGCCGAACAATGCCCAGGTAGGGGTGACAGGGTCGCCGCAGAACGGCTTCACGCCGGTGCGCTACAACGGCACGAACGGCTGGGCATACTCGCAGTACTTGAGCTCGACCCAGCCGGGATCGAACTCCGGCACAGTCATCTCCAACGCGTGGGTCATTGGCGGTTCACTCAACCTGCGATCGAGCGCGTCGACATCGAGCAGCGTCTTGCTCGTGCTGCCGAACAACGCCCAGGTGGGCGTCACCGGTTCGCCGCAGAACGGTTTCACGCCGGTGCGCTACAACGGCACGAACGGCTGGGCATATTCCCAGTACCTCTCATCGACGCAGCCTGGTGCGGGTTCGACACCGTCTCCCGGCGCGGTCATCTCGAACGCCTGGGTGATCGACGGCACGTTGAATTTGCGATCGAGTCCCTCGCTCTCCGCCAGCGTCCTACTCGTCCTTCCCAATGGGGCGCAAGTCGGCGTGACCGGCTCCGCCCAGAATGGGTTCCTGCCGGTACGCTACAACGGCACGAACGGCTGGGCGGCATCGCAATATCTCAGTTCGACCCAACCCGGCGGCACCGATCCGGACCCAACAGTGGCTCCGGCGACGGAAACGCGCTACACCACGGCGTCGGTCAACCTGCGCTCGGGCGCCGGCACCAGTTTTGGCGTGTTGACCGTTGTGCCCGCCGGCGCGGCGGTGACCGTCACCGGCGGCCAAACGAACGGTTTCTTCCCTGCCACCTACAACGGCACCCGAGGGTATATCTCCGCCACCTACCTCGCGACGAGCCAGCCGGCGTCCACGCCGACTCCTGGTAGTGGAAATACGGGAGGACTTCTTGTCTGGCCGGTGAAAGGCGGCACCTGGGCGATCATCCAGGGATACAACGGCGGCACCCACCAGAATCGCGGCTCAAGCGCCGACTACTACTATTCACTCGATATCCAGAAGAGCGGCGCGGCCGGCGCTACCGCCGGCGAACCGGTGTATGCGCCCGCCAGCGGTACGGTGCTCTGGACCAGCGGCGGTCTACTGATCGGCATGGGGAACGGCTACGGTATCGCCATGTTCCACATCACGATCGACAGCAGCATCCGAAGCGGTGTCGCGGTCACGCAGGGTCAGTATGTTGGCTACATCTCCGGGCCTGGAGGCACTGGCTATGCAGTCACACCGCACATCGACCTGACGCTGTGGCGGTTGCCGAATGGGGGCGGCTCGCCCCGCATCTCGACGCCATTTACCGGTCAGTTCGCGATTTCCGGCAACAGCTATGCGGATATCGGGACCTGGAATATGCACGGTGGCAAGACGTTCAGTCCGTAATCTCGAGCCGTCTGTCGAGGTTGACGAACCGATGAAGAAGCGGGATCAGCGACAACGTGTCGCTGATCCCGCCTGCGTCATCAGGCGTTGACGACCACCGTCTGGGCTGCGAAATCCCCCAGCCGCTGCTTTTTCTGTGTGAAAATGATGAGTACCAGTCCGACCAAACCAAAGAAGATCGAGTCAACAATCCGCAGCAGGTTGCGGATGAGCGACGCTCCCATCGAGATCGGCTGTCCGTCGAGCTCGACGACGCGTATGCTCATTGCTCGCTTGCCGAGTGTTTGTCCCGTCGTGCCTTCCAGATAGGTGAAGTAGCCGTAGAAGAACATGAGGGCGAGGAGCCCCTTTAACCAGTCCGGGAATCCGATAGTATCGAGGATGAAAAGGGCCACCGCGGCGACAACGCCAATGACAATCGCGTCAATGATGTAGGCAATGACACGCTTTCCGGTATCAGCTAATTGCACGATCTCCCTCCTCCTCGTTCGATCTCGATGAACACCAGTGGTTCGAGAGTGTACCAATGTCATCCCTGGGAACCGGGGACGCCGATTGTCAGCCCCCTATCAGGCTGTGACAAGCAACTGCCAATGGTAGGCTGAGTGCAGTCATGAGGTTGGTAGTGTGATGAAAGGGCAGGATCAATGGCACGACATCCGTGGGTTGCGGAAGCGGACAACGGTGTTCGCTGGGGGTTGCAGACGGTCGTTCCGGCCGATCGTGAGTCGCTGCAGCGCCTGCTTGGCGTCGCGCAGTCGATGGAGCGAATGGGCTTCGACTCCCTGTTCATCATGGACCATCCTGCAATGCATGCCGATCCGTTCATCGCTCTCTCCGGCGTTGCCGCGACGACCTCGAAACTCTGGCTCGGTCAGCTCGTGATGGCAGCCACCTACCGGCATCCGGCCTACGTCGCCCGGCTCCAGGCCGATCTCGACAATCTCTCCGGCGGCCGGTCGATTCTCGGTGTTGGTTCTGGGTGGTTCGAAGCGGAATACGAGATGATGGCGCTGCCATTCCTGCCGATCCGGCAACGGCAACGTGCGCTCGACGAGATGATCGCGATCGTCGACGGTGTCTGGTCTGGGCAACCGTTCAGCCTGGAAGGCGATCAGGCCCAGGTCCGGGACATGTCGATCGAACCCGCACCGAAGCAGCGTCCGCCGGTGCTTGTCGGCGGCAGCGGCGAGCAGGGCACGCTACGCCAGGTCGCGAAGTGGGGTGATGCCTGCAACCTGCGGGAACGCATCCCGGCCTCGGCGCCTAGCGATCAGGATCCCGAGCGCATCGAAGCCGTGGCCCGAAAGTTCGAGATCCTCGGCCAGCATTGCGACGATCTTGGCCGTCCGCGCGATGAAGTTCTCCGCACGCACTTCACGACCTATCTCGTCATGGGCAAGACGCAGGAAGATGCCGAACGCCGGGCCGACGCGGTCGATACCTCGAAATCGACCTCCGCGGGTACGCGTTCGAATGGACGCGGTTTCATCTTCGCCGCTGGGCCGGAGCGCGCTATCGCCTATTTCCGGGGTCTCGTTTCGGCGGGCGCGCAGTACTTCGTCATTCAAGTCGATCTGGATGATGCAGAAACAATGGAGCTTCTCGCGAATACGGTGATACCGGCGGTCACTGGATGAGTCGCCATCAATGGCGACGCTACGACGCGGCTTCGATCGCCTGAATGGAGTGCGTAAAAACGAAATGACCGGCTGGTGTGATCCTGCCGGTCATTCATTGCTGGGTGGTCAAACTGTGCTGTTTCAAGCTGGAGCGCCGCCACATTCATTGATTGACACCGGCCCCTGGCGCCGAAACGCGATCAGCTCTCTGAGCCACAGGGGAAGCCGCCTGACTCCACCATCGCCCGCCCGATCTGACTCACCCGCCGCGATTCGGTGCATCTCGCGCGCCCGAATCGCCTGATCACGATCGAAAACGACTGTTTTCGCTACCAAATACTCCATCACACGCTCCCATCGACTATGAACGCAAACCAACGCACTGTTCCATTAGCTGGGGATGCTCGCCACTCCATTTCCCATTACTGCGGCGAGTCAACCCCACGGGGTTTTGCCTATTAGCGCCGGAGTGTTGGCTTCCAGGTCCGCGGTCCCGTGACCCGCTTCCGACATACGTATCTTCTCAGAGGTCGAAGCGCTTTCCATCCACAAGACTGCGTATTTAGCGAATTCCGCCATCTACGTATGTCGGCAGAGGGTGGCAGGTGAAATTCCGGCATCGATATCGAAAAGGCCGACCAATTCGTGAGGGCAAAGCCTCCGTGTTTGCCTGTGGTCGAACGGCGCGGAGGAACGAAGTGGAGTGAGATCACAACTGCGGCCAACCCCAACCTCGGTTTCTGCAAACCGCAGGTTATGGCCCTGCGGGCCATCTGTCGACACGGAGGTCGATGGCTACGAGCGGGCCTACAGAGGTCCGCGGCTACCAGAGTGTCAGTTGGGAGATCGTAGAAGGCTCAATGCCCGGGAACGATGGCCTCATACCCCGTCAGCTCGACATAGCCGGCGCCGGATACCGCCGCCCCGTCTGCCGTGCCCTCCACGATCACCTCTCCTTCCCAATAGATGACGCCGGTGGTCGCGGTTGTATCGAGTTCCTGGTCGAGCAAGACTGGGACAAGCGTCAATGAGATTTGCTGGGACGGAATCGACAGTTTCCAACCGGACGGCCAGGTGATGCCGGTTCGTGGGCTGGTCCATTCCGATGTCGCCGCGATCGTGATATCGCCGGCTTCCAACCATCTGGCGGCGCCGTCCGCTTCGACGATCGTCACATCGACCCGCTCCACCGACCGGTCACCGCCATAGAGAACGTAGGCCATAATCTCGGTATCGTTATCCAGCTGGATCGAAAACCAGTCCCAGCCGCCATCGCGAAAGGTATCGATCGCGCCCCATTGATGATCGAACCAGGCGATTCCGGTCACGGGCCGGGGCTCGCCGTCCAGAGTCAACGTGCCAGAAATGTCGTTTCGCGTTCGCGAGTAGTAGTAGCTCCACGTATCGTCGTCGTACTGGATGAACCCATCCCCGGCATGGAGCGCAGGAGGTTTCGTGGGAGAGACCTGCAGATCGAAAGCGTAACCGGCAAAATCTGCTTCGAGCGCAGCTATTCCATCCCGGATCATCATCGACCAGTCGTCGATCCGCAGCGCCAGCTGACCGGCCGAGCTGTCGATGGTCGCGTCCCCCGGTTCGGATTTCTGGTCCCAGGTGAATGATTCGGCTGTGTGGTCTGTGATTGCGGCGTGGGAAACGTATGCCTCCAGGCGACCAGTCAGGGCGCGGAAGAAGACGAACTCGAACCCATATCTGGCACCGGTTTCATCTTCGAGGTGACCGGTGAAATACCACCACTCGAGCAGTTCATCGTGGACCCGGTCGTCGGAGGGCAGCTCGATCGGCGCGGGTGCGTCGCCTAGAGTCAAGTCTTGCGCCAGCACGATCGCAGGCAACATCGCTGCGAGGGGCACCAGCAGCATGATCGCCATCCGCCACCGGTTTCGCATCATTCGTGACCCATTCTGCTGCCCTGGACGAGCCTCATATTTGCCAACGCTTGATCGTAGGCGGGCGCGGTTGTGGCTCTGCGACACGCCGCTTCACTGCGTTCGCTCCGTGCCGCTCCGCCAACGGCGGGCACAGGACGCCACCGCTACGTCCGCACCAAGGCGATCGTGGCAAGACACCACGAAACTGAAGCATGCTGCGACACGCGGGAAATGACAAACGCCGTGGGTTTCTTCCACGGCGTCGTCGATTTTCTCATGTCGTTTCGAGAGCGTGACTCACTCGGTCATTGACCGCCGTCCCAGAATTCGCGTTCTCCGTCTCGTTGTCCGGGCGCCAGGAAGGCGAGCGCCAGGACCAGTAGCAGCAACGCGGTCAGATACGTTTCCATGACATTCCTCCTTCCAGGTCAACATCGATTCGTCCGCGCTTAGCAGCCGGCCGGAAGCTCGGCGCCGCATGGCGACGGCTTCCGCGACTGTCCGCCGAGCATTCTCCTCAGCGATGTCGCGATGCTTCCAAAGCGGCGTACTTCGCCCTGCTCCTGATTCACGCGTGACCGTTTCGCCTCGTGCAAACGGCGTTTGCGGTCGAGCTCCTGCTCGAATACCCGCTGCTCTGCCGACATCATCCCGTAAATCGAAACTCCGCCCATCATCGTTCACTATCCTTTCCCGCTTGTCGTTCCATTACCTGTCATGTAGTCGGTGACGTGAGTCCACAATCGACATTATTAGGACTGATCGTTCCGTTAGTTCGCTTCCATTACCCAATCGTTCGGGGCGCCGGTCCAATTCCGGTTCCCCTGCGCGCATCATCATCATGGGGCATTACAACCTGCCGGACATCCGCAGGATTGTGTATTTGGCGGATTCCATCATCTACGTATCGTTGCGTAGCGACGACGGATGTCGCGCTTTCGGTGCTACTCACATTGCGGCCCGGAGTTCGTCATATCTGTAGCCGGTGCGGCGTGCTACTTTTGGCACAGCGCAGAGAAGCGAACAGGGAACCTCGGTCACAATGGGAAACCGGTATTCGACTATCTACTACGGCTGGATCATCGTCGGCGTAGCGATGGTCTCGTCGCTGGTCGTGTTCGGTATCCGGTCCGCCCCGTCCGTATTCGTCAAACCGCTCGAAGCCGAGTTCGGCTGGAGCCGCACAGAAATCTCGATGGCATTTGCCGTCGGGCTCCTCTGCACCGGCATCGCAGCGCCGTTCGGCGGAGCACTGATGGACCGCTACGGTCCGCGGCGCGTGCTGACATGCAGTCTGATCCTGATCGGCGGCAGTATCCTCTGCTCGGTCTGGATGACAGAGTTTTGGCAATTCCTCCTCCTGTGGGGCGTGCTCAGTGGGCTGGGCACCGGCGCCGCGAACGGCGTTGGCCCGACGATCTCTAATCGCTGGTTTGTGCAGCGGCGGAGTCTCGTTCAGGGGCTGTTCGGAGCTGGAACGTCCGCCGGCATGCTCCTGCTGATTCCGCTGATCAGCTGGGTGGTGGTCCACCACGGATGGCGCACGGCGACTGTTGTCGCAGCCTGCGCCGCGTTCGCGCTGGCGCCGGTTGTTCTTCTCTTCGTGCGCGATAGTCCCGCCGACGTAGGACTGTTGCCATACGGGGCGGACGCAACCACGCCGGCGACACTCAAGCGACCAGCAGCCGTGCGTCAGGTCATGGCCCGCGCGGTTCGCACCCCGGAGTTCTGGCTCCTTTCCGGGTCCTTTTTCATTTGTGGCGCGTCGTCGAATGGGATCATCGGCACGCATTTCATTCCACATGCCGTGGAGCTCGGCCATTCGGAAGTCGCCGCCGCCGGTGTGCTGGCTTTCATGGGCTCGATGAACTTCGTCGGCACGCTCGCGTCGGGCTGGTTGTCGGATAAGCACGATCCGCGCAAGTTGCTGGCGATGTACTACATTTTGCGTGGCGCGTCTTTGTTCATTCTGCCGATGGTGACCGGCATCAGTGGACTGACTGTCTTCGCCATCATCTTCGGGCTCGACTACATCGCCACGGTGCCTCCAACCGTCGCGATCACCGCCGACATCTTTGGTCGTCAGAATGTGGGAATGGTGTATGGCTGGGTCTTCTGCGCGCATCAGGTCGGCGCGGCGCTCGCCGCGCAGGCCGGTGGGCTGATCTACGACCGGTTCGGCGACTATACGATCGCGTTTCTCATGGCTGGCGCGCTGGCCGTGATGGGCGGGTTGATGGCTTTGCGAATCGACCGCACGCCACTGCCCGATCTTCAGACTCCCGTTGCCGCGATGGCGGACTGACGTCTTGGAGCCGCCGTTGCGGGTGACTCTTCAGCCGTTGCGAAACCGGTACCAGAGCGTCATGCGAAGCAAACGAAGGAAGCCAACCTGATCGTAGAGCAACCGTCCCTCGTCGGTGGAAAGGAGTGCCGCCGGTTTGCCTGGTTGCACCAGACTCGCTCTCCAGGTCAGCGCCCGGCCGATGCCTTGCCGCCGGAAGTCAGGGTGCGTGGCGACAAGCGAAACGTAGGTGAGCGCATCACCGAGCCACGAGGAGGCGCCACCTACGACTCTCCCGTCGAGTTCCGCGATCCAGTACCGGCGTCGAGGATCTTCGAGTGACCGGCTCGAAACAAGTGCGTGCGGGTCCGACTCGGTCCCGTATGCGGCGTTGGCGCATTCGACGATCTTCACCAGATCGTCAACAGATTTGGCGAGTCTGATCGCCAGATCAGGCGGATCGGAGCCTGGCGATGCATTCGGAGGGAGGTAGTGGACCGGCGGATGCCCACCCAGCGTCCAGCCATGGTTGCGGAAATCGGGCGCTGGCCAAAGCGTGAAAATGCCCGCGAACCCGGATATCCCCTTGTTGATGTAAAACGCGCTGATTTGCTCGATCACGTCAGATTCGTTGTCTGGTGACAACGGTCTGAGCAGGACCGCGAAGTTTGTGAACGCTCCTGCTTCCCCAACATCGACCGCGACGAATTCGCCGGTGGCCATCGAGCGGGCTCCTGCCGCTCCGGCCAGACTGAGGATGTCCCCGGCGACCGCATGAACGATCTGCAGCATCACGCTATCGTCGGGTGGGGTATCCGGATCCCATCCCGATTCGAGTCGTTCCGGGCCAGATGCGGCGTCATTCATCGACGGTTTCCGGGCTCGTTGCCATGAGGGAATCCGCGTGTCGGTCCCGAACGGTGAGCGCCATAAATGGCGAGGCAACGTGCATGTTCGTGCAGTAGTTGAGCCCAGCAGTTGACGGACCTCGTATCCTCTTTGGTGAGGGAACACGAACGCCGCCACGCTTGATGGCTGCTCTTCCGGGGGAATCTTCTCGTGATACCGCGTATCATCGCCGCCACGCTGATGCTCATGCTGTTCGCCCAGGTGCAGATCGCTGCGCAGGAGTTGCCGGTTGCGCCTGATCCTGCCCTCTGCACGCTCGATGCGCGATCGATAGAGGAAATCGAAACACTGGTCGATGCCGCCTCCGCCCAACCGGAGGAGCCCACTCCAACCGCCGTCCCGTCTCCATTCGTCCTGCCGGATGGCTTTTCACTCGTCGAGGAAGAGCGCGCGGAAATCGAGAAGGACGTGTTACGCGCCATCGCCTGCGTCAACACCGGCGATCCGCTCAAGGTTTTTTCCTCCTACAGTGACCGCTACGTCGTCGATCTGGTCCAGCAGCTTGGGGGGATGAGCGATCAGGTCATTTCCGGACTTCTGACCGTACGTGAACTGACCGAAGATCAGCGTCTGCAGGTCATCAGCTTCGACGATGCGATTCTGTTGCACGATGGTCGCGCGTTGGTCATCGTCACCGGCGACAATCCGGCCGACGACCAACCCGCTGGACCCAGGGCCTTCTATCTCGTTGAAGCACAGCCGGGACGCTGGCTCGTCGATGAGATCGTCGAGATCGTCACTGAATAACTCCGCCAACGCCCCTTGTCATGCGGTCCAAATAACCAACACGTACAAAAGTGGAACGCCTTCAGGCGTTCCACTTTTGTCTATCAGTTGCGCTCGACAGCCGGCAATCAGGCGCCGGCTTCCGGTGTGGCGCCGCTCTCGTCAGTTGTGCCGAACGGGTCGTCGTATACCGCATCAAATGTCGCGATTCCCCCGTCCATCGGCAGGGCAATCGAGAATTTCCCATCACGAATCACGAATGACGTCGATTCGCCGACGATCCTGACGAAGTCGGCATCGAGAGAACCTTCGCCGCAGAACATCCTGGTGGTCGCCAGCAAAATGGCGATTGTGGAGCCATCGACGGTGTAGGAGCCCATGGCGCGGTTACAGTCGATCTGACCGGTTACCGATCCGTCGGCCTGGAACTCCAGGGCGAATGTCGTGGAGTTATCTGGTGCAATGATTGCCCCGTCGCCACCCTGAAAAGATTCCCACTGCCAGATGACGCCGACAAGAGAAGGCGAGAATCGAAGCGCGCCGCCCGATTCCAGACCAAGCAGCAACTGATCGCTCGCCTGGCTCCGATCGATCGAGAACGAATTCACTTCTCCGAGCGCCGCGAGGTACTCGTCCGACCGCGATTCTCCAGTGCACAGCGCCAGCGTCGTAGCGATTTCACCAAGTGACAACTCCGAGCCGCTGATTTCAAAGGTTGAAACACCGCGGTTGCAGTCGGCGCCAATCGCTACACGCCCACTTGGCAAGAATTGAATCGTGTAGCGGGACGGCTCGAGAATGGGCGACGAGTCGGTTTTTGTTTCGATGCTTGTCAGCTCCCAGACGAGCGGAGGGAGCGTATCCACAGCTTCAGGCGTCGCTTCCTGGGCCGCGCCCGCGAGCGGCGTCACCGCAACCGATGCGGCGACGGCCGCGGTCACGGTCAATGCCGCGATAGCCGAAGCCACAAGAGCCTTCATCGTTCCCTTCATCTTTCCCTCCATTTGCCGAAGTGAATGAACTCACCTTCGCTGGCGATCGTCAAGCGTCTCTACTATCTACAAACGACCGCCAGTTCGCCATGGTTCCCCTGCTGGCCGCTTCAGCATATCGCAAAGCGCATAACGCCAAACCACGCGGGCATGACACGTCGAGCCGTGTGGGATACTCCAATGTTGGGTTTGAAGCTTTGCTATGGGTGAGCATTGACGCGGATGGAGAAGATGTTGGAGTCAGCTAAGAAGGTTGTTCGCGTTCGCATGGCGCCGTCTCCGACGGGTCTGCTTCACGTCGGTGGTGGTCGCACCGCGCTCTTCAACTGGTTGGTCGCACGGGGACAGGCGGTTCGGGAAGGGAAAGAGGGCGTTTTCATCCTGCGCATCGAGGATACCGACCGCTCACGGTTTGTCGAAGGCGCCACCGAGGGTATCCTCGATATCCTCACCTGGTTTGGCATCGACTGGCAGGAGGGTCCGGACAAGGGCGGTCCGCACGCCCCCTACGTCCAAAGCGAACGCAACGCCCTTTATCAGCAATTCGCCATGCAGCTCGTCGATGAGGACAAAGCCTATCGCTGCTTCTGCACGCCCGAGCGATTGCAGCAGGTGCGTGAGACGCAGCAGGCGTCGGGTCTCCCTCCTGGGTACGACCGCAAATGCCGCACTCTTGCCGATGACGAAATCGCCGCCAATCTCGCGGCCGGCATGCCTTTCGTCGTGCGCTTCGCCATGCCCCGCGAAGGGGAAACGGTGGTCAACGATCTCCTGCGCGGCGACATGGTGTTTCAGAACGTCAATCTCGAGGATCTGGTTCTGCTCAAGTCAGATGGGTATCCGACGTATCACCTCGCCAATGTCGTCGACGATCACGATATGGAGATCACCCTGATCATGCGCGGCGAGGAGTGGATTCCCACCGCGCCAGTGCATGTTCAGCTCTATCGAGCGTTCGGCTGGGAGGCGCCTCAGTTCGCGCATATGCCGCTCATTCTGGCCCCGGGTGGCGGCAAGCTCTCCAAACGGCATGGCTCGACGGCGATGGAAGAGTTTCGCAGTCAGGGCTATCTGCCGGAAGCACTGATGAACTATCTGGCGCTGCTCGGCTGGTCGCTCGATGGAGAACGGGAGATCTTCTCCAAAGAGGATCTGCTGGAGCACTTCAGGCTCGAGCGGGTTAGCCCTTCGCCGGCAACATTCGACTACAACAAGCTCCGCTGGTTCAATCAGTACTACATCAATCACATTCTCGAACTCGACGATCTGACTGAGCGGGTGGTTCCATTTTTGATCGCGGAGAATCTGGTCGAAATCACCGCCGCCGATCCGGACAGCGATGCCTACCGCCGCGTCCGCGATGTCACTGCACTGCTCAAAGACCGTTTGGTCCTGCTCTCCGATGCTCCCGATCTGATGAGCTATTTCCTGCGAGACGAATTGCCGTCGTACGATGCGGCGACCCTCGTGCCTAAGAAGAGCGATCCTGAAACGGCGCGCGCATCGCTCGAAGCGACGTTGCAGGCGTTGGAAGGCATTTCGCTCGCTGACGAAGAAGTGGTAGAGGCGCGGTTGCGCCAGCTGGCCGAGGAGCGCGGCTGGAAAGCCGGTCAGCTCTTCATGCCGATCCGGGTTGCGGTGACGGGGCGCACTGAGTCGCCAGGGCTGTTCGAAACCCTCCGCGTCATCGGCGACGATCGCGTTCGCGATCGCATTCGTGAGGCAATTTCAATTCTCGAATCCGCCCCGCAATCGTGAAACCAAGCCGGTTCCGCACTACGATCAAAGGCATCCTGGTGAACACCCCATTCTGGCTGGCCGTCGAGCGTTACCGTCGCCGCCGGCATTGTCGCGAGTGCCGGTGAAGTTGTTGTCAGTTGCGGCGGATATAATGCAAGGGTTATACTGTCATGGCGGTTTGGGACATTGAGATCACAGATCAGTTTGAGGAGTGGTACCTGTCTCTGAGTATTGGCGATCGTGCCAAAGTGACCGCCGCAGTGGACGAACTTGAGCAAGCTGGTCCAGGGTTGGCCAGACCGTGGGCGGATACGATCAAAGGTTCGCGGCATTCAAACATGAAGGAGTTTCGTGCGCTGCGCAGTAACATCCGGGTTCTCTTCGCATTCGATCCCAGACGGACGGCGATTCTGCTGATCGGAGGAGACAAAACTGGACAGTGGCAGCGATGGTACGACCTCACGATTCCATATGCCGATGATTTGTTTGATGACTATCTCGAAGAGATTCGGCGAGAAGGACTCATACCATGACCAGGAAGAAATTCTCTGAAATCAGTGAACCGTTTCGGCAGGACCCGGCGTTCCGGGCCGAAGTCGATGAGATTCGCCGCGTGATGAAGGCGGTCACCGAGTTGACGCGGGCGCGGGAGGAACAGGGACTGACACAGCAGGACGTTGCTGATCGGTTGGGAGTTTCTCAGGCGAATATCTCGCGAATCGAGCATGAAGAGGATCTCTACCTGTCCACCCTGCGCGATTATGTGGAAGCGCTCGGCGGCGAACTGCAGTTGAAGGCGGTCTTCGAGGATCAGGAGATTTATCTTGCTCTCCCTACCGAGGAGAGCGCCTCGAAGGCCAGCAAGCGCTGACGGCGCATCGGTGAAAGAGTTGAGAAATGCCTAGGAAACCATGGTCAGAGATTGTTGGGCCGCTCAAGAATGATCCGCAGCAGCGGGAAGAAATCGAGACAATCCGTCGCGCCATGCGGGATGTCTCGGAGATCGTTCGAGCCCTCGAAGGGACCGGCGCTATTGACGAGCAGATCGTCGAGCGGCTCTGGCAGGCCGAAGATGACATCGCCCACGAAAGCGCGCTCTACCGTGAGACATTTCGGGACAGCGTGAAGCTAATGGAGGAGTATCTTCCGGCTCCGCCAATCGCGATCGAACAACCCTTTTCACCGCGTCATTGACCGGCAGACAGTCGGGCCCTTGCTACCGAGTCTGATCCATCACGTCGCGACGGCGTGCTTCTCCCCCAGATACGCGCCCTGCCGGACCAGCATCTCTTGCAGCTGTGGCACTGGAATCGCCCGCGGCTCGACACCATATTCGATCGCCAGCGCCGCGGCGGTGCCAGCCGCTTCACCCATCGCGAAGACTGGTGGCATGACCCGCACTGCCCCCTGCGCTTCATGCGTCGCCGAGAGCGACCGTCCTGCTACGAGCAAGCCATTGACATCCTTGGGCACCAGACTGCGATACGGGATCTGGTAGATGTTCGCGGTCGGCATCTCCCCGTCGGCGCCGCCCCCGTCGCCGGTTGGACTGTGAATGTCGACCGGATATCCGCAAAGCCCGATCACGTCGTCGAACTCGCGCGCCGTCGCCAGATCCTCCAGCGTTAGTTGGTACTCACCCACGATCCGCCGCGTCTCCCGCACGCCCATCGTCGCCGCTGTGTCGTAGAGCTCGACCTTCTCGAAGCCGGGCAATCGCTTGCGGAAGAAATCGAGCAAGATGCGCACCTGCTCCCGGCCGGCGATCTCGGCATTCGTCAAATCCTCGACATTGGTCCCGTCGAATTTGTGCAGGCGCGTCGTGTTGACCCGCCAGATGCCTGGCTCAGTGGTCTTGTAGATTCCGATGCCGCGACGTGGAATCGGAAACTCCCCCTTGGCCTTGGCGTCGGCGATGATCGAGGCAAACGCCCGATAGTCCTCCGGATGCGAGCGAACATACTCCTCGACAACCGCGTCATCGATGTTCTTGATCCGGAAGAAGAGCGTCATCGGCTGCATCAAGCCGTCACGGTCTCGCCCCTTCTCATACGCCGCGCCGGCGTAAGCGGCGACATCGGCATCCGCCGAGCAGTCGACCGTGATCTGCGCTTTCAGCGCTTCGAGTCCCGATTTGCTGGCCGCGACGACTCCTGCTACCGAGCTCCCCTCGACGATGGTATCGGCAACGAACGTGTGCAACCGCAAGGAGACACCCGCCTCACGAACCATGTCCAGCGCGACGAATTTCACCGCTTCCGGATCGAACGGCGTCACCCGGGCGTGCCCATAGCTGATGAATCCCGCGTAGGGACTGCCGGCGGGAAGGTGTCGGGGGTGCATGGCATTCCCCTGCTTTTCGAGCCGGATCACCATCTCCTCGAAGATGCCCTTGATCAACTGCGTTTCACCATCCAGGCTGTAGGAGGTCATACAGGGACCGACCAATCCGGCAGTCAGATTGCCGCCGAGAAAGCCGAACCGCTCGATGAGCGTGGTTCGCGCCCCGTTGCGGGCGGCGGCGATCGCTGCGGCAATGCCCCCAGGCCCGCCGCCGACCACCAGCACATCACCGGCGTCGAGAACAGGAATCTCTCGTTCGTATCGCATCGTCGTGGTCACGGACTCGTTATGCTCCTTGCTTCTGTGTTGCTTTGCTCGTGCCGCCGGCAGGGAGAATCGTGGTCATCCCCGCTGCTCCCTGCATGATCGCATCGATTTCCTTCCGATCGGATTCCGAGAGCCGCCGGCTTGCCGCGCCAATCGCCTCCATGATCTCCTGCTTGTTTCGTGCGCCCGTCAACGCCACCGTGACCACGTCGTGGTCCAACACCCAGGCAATGGCAAGCTGAGGCAATGTCACGTTTTTCGATCGGGCGACTGCGGCCAGCGCATCGATGACCGCGAAGTTCCGCTCCCGGTTTTCCGCCGTCAGCAATGGCTGACCGAAGATCACTCCGGCGGCGCGCCAGTCGCTCTCGTCGAATGTCGTTTCGCGGGTGATGGCGCCGGTGAGGAGACCGTGCGCGAGTGGACCATAGGCCATAACTCCCACATTCAGCTCTTGGCAGACTTCGAAGGTCTCGTCCGCCCAGCGCCGGTCGAAGAGACTGAAGCCCACCTGACTGGCGACGATCGGGTGGTCCGCAGCCGCGTTCGATATCTCCCGGAGCTGATCGGCGCGCAGATTACAGACGCCGGCATAGCGCGTCTTGCCGCTTTGCTCGAGCGCTTCGAGCGAGCGACCGATCTCCTCCATCGGGGTCGAGTCGTCCGGCCAGTGGAGGAGAAAGCAATCGACGTAGTCCGTGCCAAGCCGTTTCAGACTCGCTTCGAGACCAGCGGCCAGATAGTCCCGGCTGCTGTCCTGACCGAGCACGAAGCTCTTCTCGTCCCAGATCATCCCTCCCTTGGTGGCGATGAACGCCTCGGATCGACGGCTCTTCAGCGCCGCGCCGAGCACCTCCTCGGCATGCCCATTTCCATAGGAAGGAGCGGTGTCGAAAAAGTTCACTCCACCGTCGAGCGCGGCGTTGATGGCGGCGATCGCCTCGGCATCGTCACTCCGGCCGTAACGCGCTCCACCAATTGGCCACGTGCCGAACCCGACCACCGACACACACAGTTCCGATGCCCCAAAGCACCGTGTCTCCATTCAGCTCGACCCTTTCACAACGGGCGGATGCGGAGGTCCGCCCCTACGCTGCGTCCATTCACGACCCATTCCTCCTGCCACAATGTACCTGTCATTCTGAGCGAAGCGAAGAATCTCTCGTTCGGGTTTCGGGCGGCGCTGTGGGATGCACTCCGCTGCGGCGGGAGATCCCTCGACTGCACTCCGCTGGCGCTTTGTTCCGCTCGGGATGACGGCTTCTTCTTCATACTGCGCTGGCACCGGGGCGCGGTCTGCTCGCTCAGGATGACGCGCCGTTGAATGAAATTGCTGCAACAGACACTGTTTGGACACGCCCCTGCGAGCGCCATAAATGGCGAGGCTACACATGGTGTTGACACCACGCTGACGCCGAGCGGCGGTCCGATGTTCTGGAATGAGCACTCATGAGAATCACCCTTCTCTCGATCGGGGATCGAGATAATCCCGCAACCGGTCGCCGAAAATGCCGACGCTAAGCACCACCAGACTCAGGGCCAGACCGGGCATCGTCGATATCCACCAGGCATTGTTCAGGTAGTCGCGTCCGTTGGCGACGGTTTGCCCCCACGACGGCTGGTCTGGCGGCGTGCCCAGACCGAGAAAACTCAGCGACGCTTCGGCGATGATCACCAACCCGACTTCCACAGTGGCAATGACGATCACTGGCGCGATCGAGGATGGCACGATGTGCCGGAGAAGCTGGCGCGGCGCCCGCGCGCCGATCGCCTTTGCGGCCGTGACGAACTCCCGCTCTTTCGTTGCCAGGGTAGCCGCCCGTGCAACTCGGCCGAAGACGACCCAGCGGGTGATCGCCAGCGTGATGATCACGTTCGCCACGCTTGGTCCGATCACCGCGGCGATCATAATCGCAAAGAGAATCGATGGAAACGCCAGCTGGATATCGGCGAGCCTCATCAGCAAACTGTCGGCGAATCCGCCGCGAAACCCGGCGATGGTGCCTGTCGTGACCCCGATCGCCCCGGCAATCAGCACTGTCGCGGCGCCAACCAGGAGGGAAATGCGGGCGCCCTGCAAGACCTGGGCGAGCATGTCGCGGCCGACCTGGTCAGTGCCCAGCCACGCTCGGGAGCCATCGCGCAGGATCGCACCTGGAGGCTGCAGCCGGTCGCCAGTGCGTACCGTAATCGAATCGTAGGGGACCAGGATCGGACCCAGAATTGCGGCAACAATGAAGAACAGGATGGGAATCCCCCATAGAAAGAGATGGAATTCGCGCCGCCAGCTTCGCGGCCGGAGTCCATCGACCAGCCGCGCCTCGCTGGCTTCGACACCGTTCGTCGATGTCTGGGAAGTGACAGCTGCGCTTTGCATCACTGCAGCCTGATCCGCGGATCGAGATAGACATAGCTGATGTCGACCAGCAAATTGATGAGGATGAACGTGGCGGTGATGAACAGAATCGACGCTTGAACCAGGGGATAGTCGCGCTGGAATATGGCGTCGACCAGCAGCCGTCCAATCCCCGGCCATCCGAAGACGGTCTCCACGATTACCGCTCCACCAAGCAAGTTGCCGAGCTGGATGCCCACCACCGTGATCACCGGAATCAGCATGTTTCGCATGGCGTGACGCGTCAGCACAGAGGGAGGCGACAATCCCTTGGCCCTCGCCGTGCGGATGTAGTCCTCGTGCATCACTTCGAGCAGACCGCTGCGCACCAGTCGGGTCAGTACGCCGACCAATGGCAGCGCCAGCGTCACGGACGGCAGAATCAGGTGTTGCCAGGTTTGCGAACCGGCGCTGGGCAGCCATCGCAGCTGGCGCGCAAAGAGCAGAATCAGCATGATCCCCAGCCAGAAGCTGGGCACCGATTGACCGATCAGCGAAATGACCGAAACCGAGTAGTCGATGAAGCTCCTTTGCCGCAATGCAGCCAGTATTCCGAGCGGAAAGCTGATCAACAGCGCGATGACCATCGCCGTGGACGCGAGGCGTGCGGTGGCCGTGATCCGCTCGCTGACTGACGTCAGCACCGGGCGGTTCAGCCAGAGTGAGTCGCCGAAATCGAGACGGATCGCATCGCCCATGAACTGCAGGTACTGTTCGGGCAGCGAGTCGTCCAGACCAAGCCTGGCTTCGAGCGCGGCGACTTCCTCATCTGTCGCGCCGGCGCCGAGCATCAGCGAAGCGGGATCGCCGGGAAGGATTCTGACGACAAGAAAGATGACGGTCAGCGCTCCCCACAGCACGAACAGTGCGTAGAAGACGCGCCGGAGGATGTAGGTCGACATCAACGTCTCAAGCGCCGGCAGGCGGCGGATACGTCCGCCGCCTGCCCGGCGCTCTGCTACTCGGCCAGTGTGACTTCACTGAATACGGGAATCGTGTTCGGTACTGCCTCGAAGTTCTGGATACGCGTGTTATAGACGTAGTTCGTCGTCAGATCGAAGGGGAAGATGCCGACTGCATCGTCCCAGATGATCTGGCATGCCTGCGCGTAGAGGCCTTCCCGCTCGTCCTGATCGGGAGAGGCTGCAGCCGCCACGAGAATTTCGTCGAGATCCGCGTTGCCGTAGCCATTGCGATTGGCGGCAGTTGTATAGAGCCGGCGCAGTGTGAAGTCGGCATCTCCGGTGCGCACGGTGTTGGTTTGGAAGTCCATGTCCCACTCGAGGGCAAGCAGGTCTTCCAGCCAGGCGGCCTGCTCCATTTCCCGGCTTTCGACGTTGACGCCGATCGCCGCCCAGTACGAAATGAAGGAGAGAATCAGCTCGCGGTCCTGTGGACCCGAACCGGGCACCCAGATCACATGTGTGTCGAACCCATCGGGAAGACCGGCTTCCGTCAGGAGCGCCACGGCCCGCTCTGGGTCGTATTCATATGGCGTCTGCGGTGCATGACCGAAGATCGTCGAAGGAATTGGCGCTGATGCAACGACGCCCACGTCCTGAAGAAGATCGGTCGCCAGTGTTTCGCGATCGATCGCGTAGTTCATCGCCTGGCGGACGCGGGCATCGGTGAAGGGCTCGCGCGATGAGTTGAACCAGTTGAAGTAGTACGCGTATGACGGCGTCGAGTCGATTGCGAGTTCGTCGTTCTCCCGAAGGGCTGGTAGCTGATCGGCGGGCAGGCCCCAGGTGAAATCGATCTCGCCTGTTTCGATCGCCGTCACCTTGGCCGCGACTTCGGGGATCTCCCGGAAGATCAATGTGCCCACGGAGGCCGGTTCGCCGAAGTAGGAGTCGCTGGCGACGAGCTCGATCTGCGAGTCTCGGGTCCAGGACGAGAACGCGTATGGGCCCAACCCAACCGGTGCGTCGAAGAAGCCTTCGTTGTTCGTCAACGCTGCAGGGGTGACATAGAAGAGCGATGCGTTTGTCGGGACGGTCCCCTGCGGCTCACTTGTGGCGATCGTGACGGTCAGCTCATCTGGCGCCTCGACTGCCGTGACCAGCGCCCACAGCGGAGCGAGTGGCCCCTCCAGCTCGAGCACGCGCTCGAGAGAGAATTTCACATCAGCGGAGGTGAACGGCGTTCCATCTTGCCAGGAAACACCTTCCCGCAGTGTGAACTGCCAGGTCAGATCGTCGACGGCTTCCCACGAGGTCGCCAGGGAGCCTTCGAGCTCGCCGGATTCAAAATTACGGGTCACGAGGGTGCCGAAGATGTGGGAGGCGATCACCGCGGTCGGTTCTTCCACGCTCTGCGCGCCATGCGGGTCGAGCGAAACGAGAACCCGTTGCATGACGATGTTCAGTTCGCCGGCCGGAGCATCCTGCAGGGCGGCTACCCCTCGCGATTCGAGCATCGACGCCAGCGGAAAACTCATTCCAAGCGCGGTTGTGGCCTTGATGAATGACCGGCGTGAGAGAACCCCCTCTTTTCGCCGGCGGACCAGATCGTAGACCTGCTGGCTCGCGTTCCAGTCGTGCATTGACATGTGCGTACGCCTCCTCCGTGCTGCCGGCGCAACTCGCCGGTCGGTTGAAACATCCCGGCTCGGCGCCGGTTGTTTGCCCTGCCGGCGCCGGAAGCGGCGCCGGTAAGAACACATACTCAGTGGCGATCCAGCTTTGACAGGATCGCTTCCATTCCCTCGTGGACATGCACGCGCATCGCCGCGGCTGCGGCCTCTGCGTCGTGCACTGCCAGCGCCTCGATGATCGGCATATGCCGTGCCACCGTCGGCAAAACGAGGTGATAGGAGTCGAGTAGCCTGGCTCGATAGCCTTCTCCCTGGTCCGCAAGGTTGTCGAGCGTCGCGGCCAGCAACGGCATACCGGACATCTTGCGGAGTCGTTTGTGGAAGACCATGTCGATCGCCCGGAGCTGGCGGACATCGACCTCGGCCGCGCGCTCGAGCGGACCGAGCTCATCGTTGATCGCCTTGAGATCGGCGATGTCGACAGGTGACGCCCGAGCCGCAGACTCACGCGCGGAGAGCGCTTCCAACTCGGCGCGCATCAGATAGATCTGACGAATGTCGGCTGGGTCGAGGGGTGCGACGATCGCTTCCTTGTGAGGAACCAGCTTGATGAATCCCTCGCCGGAAAGGCGCTTGAAGGCATTGGCCACGGTGATCCGGCTGACGCCGAGCTCGGTAGCGATCCGGCTGGCCACGAGTGGCTGGCCATCTTGCCAGCGGCCGCCGACGATCGCCTGGCGGATGACTTCGTACGCCGCCTGCTCGCGAGTCTTGGTCTCGACGCGAAATTCCATTGCATATTGCATGCAACATACGATAGAGATTGTGCGTGTTGCTGTCAAGCCACTTCTGGAAGGAATGAAAACCCACTGGAAACAGCGACTGCTGAAGACGCGGGGAATCTGAGACTCATCGAGGTTCGAGGCGATACCCTGAACAGAGAAAACCAGCGTTTGAAATCGCGCGATCGACGTTCAGCGTCAGGGGAACCATCCCGTGAACCAGTCAGACAACCTAATGAACCCACCCGTGACACCCATCGTTGTGATAGAACTGTCGCTCACCTGCATTGCGGCTCCGTCGCAATGGGAAGGCAAGACCAGCGACGGACAAGCGATCTCCATCCGGTACCGCCACGGAAATCTCAGCATCGGGCTCGGCGCCACCATTGATGAGGCGGTTGGGAATAGGGTGCGCGACGAACAGCTTGGTGACATGTACGACGGCATCATGATCTTCGAGGATTTGCTGGAGGCGATTCCCGACTGGCTCACGATCGCCGTATCCGAGGGCGAGGTGCCGGCACTGTACGGTTGAACAACTCGCCTGCTCACGATTAGCTGACGCTGGAGTCGCGAGGGGAATTCCGGCAATTCCGCCACCTCTGCTATTGTTGGGCTTTAACGAGGAAGTATGGGCTTGGGAGTGCGTCCGGTTCGGGTTGTGACAGTTTTCTTCGACCGGCGAGTGCGAGGTCAGCTGTGAAAGTTCATTTCGACCCCGAAGCAGATGCCATTTACCTTCGCCTGGACGATTCCACTATCGTGGAGTCAGAAGAAGTGCATCCCGGCTTCATCCTCGATTTCAACGAGCAGAACAACGTCGTCGCCATCGAGGTGCTGCACGTCCGCTCGCGACTTCCCGACGCAGACCTCACGAAGCTCGATTTCGAGGTCGCCTGATGTTGTAATCGCCGCGACCCCGGGCAAAGCTTGCCCGGGGGTCGCGTAGGCATAATCGCTGGCAACTGAGGGCCGACGACTATGTCACGCCGCAGTTGTAGACCCTGACTTCGATCTGGTCACCTTCGTTGACCACCAGATTGCCGTTGACGTCGAAGGCATCCGAATCGATCAGGCAGGCGGTGTCGGGAAGCTCCTGTACGGAGTACACGCCTTCCATCGCCGCCAGCGCCGAGCCGTCTTCACCGGTCGTCACGGTGACCGGTTCGTCGCCGCCCTCGATCGGTGCAAACGCAATCGTAGCGCCGTCGGGCCAGGGCGCGCATTGCGCCACGATCACCGTTGCGCCGGGGCAGGCGAACTTGAGGACCGTCACCTCGCCGCCCGGCGCCTCTTCCGGAACATTGAACCAGTCGCACTCGAGTGTTTCACCCGGTTCCAGCGTCACGCCGATTCGGCCATCCGGTCCGGCGAAGGCGAAGGGGATGAACGGATTGTCCTGCTGGAAGTCGCGCCGATCCGACGTGCAGGTATTGATGAATGCCGCAATCGTTCCTGGCGGCAACTCCTCGGTGAGCAGGTAGGACCCGGCTGCAAGGCCGGAGAACGCCACAACGCCCTCTCCATCGTCGCCGGTCAGACCGCTCTGCGCGGCGAACGCCGGATCGTCAATGCTCTCCAGCCCGTAGCTGATGTCGTCGGTCAGCTCGGTGCAGTCCAAACCGGCATCTGCGTCGTCGGCCAGAACATCGTATGCCCCTTCGCAGGTGTACTTGGTGATGAGCAGGTTGGCTGGTGTGGCCGGATCGACCGGTGGCAACGTCGAAACGCCCTCTCCTCCAGTCCCACTCGACGGAAACGTCGGCTGCAACGGCGTGTGGCCGGTCGAAGGCGGGGAGACATCTGGGGGCTCCCAGCCGCTTGGCAAGTCGAACCAGACGCACGTCACGACGTACCCATAATCCAGATGGAGTTTGATCGTCCGGTTGTAGACGTCGGCCCGCTGGTAGCTGGTTGTGCCGTGAGGCGTCGCGAACTGACAGAAAGCCACGAACCCGGAGTATCCCTGCGGCAGCGTCTCCTGAATCACGTACGATCCCGATTCGAGCTCCTCCAGGTGAATCTGACCTGACTCGTTCGTCGTCTCTGGTTGCTGCTGACCGCCGTCCAATCCATACAGGTATTCGACATGCGCTCCCGGCTGATGGCAGTTGCTCAGGAACTGGTGATAGTTCCAGTGCCAGTCGGCGCCTTCCGGGCAGTTGTACTTCTGAATCCAGACGTGCGGGGCTTCGTCTTCGTATGGCGCGTTGTACCACTCGCACCACAGCACGTACGGATCGTCGATATGCGCGGTGACTTCATAGCCGTTGTCGAACGGTCGATCTTCCCACGACGTGGGAGGAATGTATGCCGCGCCGGAGAGTCCGCAATAGACTCGCCAGGGCGCGTACTCTTCTGGCGGGTACTCCTGGATCCACACCTGACCGATCGGCACGTTTTCCGCCGTGGCGACGCCAGTGGGACTCGTCGTCGTCGTCGCAGAGTATCCGTTGCCACCTTTCACCACGAATTCGACTGAAGGCGCGGCTTCGGTGCAGGCATTGTGGAATTCGTCGCGGGAGTGATAGTCGTACTCCTGCTCGCAGTTGTATTTGATGATCACGACATAGCCGTGGTCATCGACCGGCGCGTTGTACCAGACGCAATAGATCTGGTAGCCGCCCTGCACGTGCAGTTCGGCGCCTGGCGTGTTCGAGTGCTCGTCCCAGGTTCCGCTGTAGGTGGGATCGGTTGGGCTGACCGAGCCCTTCGGGTAGGTCGTGCAATAGACGCGCACGACCTGATAGCCATCGATGGCCGTTTCGGTCAGCGTATATTGGGAGGCTGGAACATCCGGCCATTCGAGCAGGCCAAACCCATCGGTCGATGAGGTGTTGCTCGATCCTCCTGACTCGGTCAATGTGAACTCAACGCTGCCCTGCGGTTGCGTGCAGTTCTCCGCGAGTTCTTCGCGAGACGCGGCGTAATAGTCATAATCCTCGTGACAATTGTATTTGAGGACGGTGATGTGGCCGTCGTCATCATGCTGCTGATTGAACCACCAGCATTCAAAGGTGTATCCGCCCGCCAGATACCAGGAGAGCTGATCATCTTCAGTCGCGAATGCAACCGGATCGCCCGGCGTCGTCGTGTACTGGCTGCAGTGAACCGCCAGGGTGAGGTATCCCTCCCGCGGCGTTTCCGCGATCAGAATCGACCCCGGCGCGACACCGTTGTATTCGGCATACCCGTTCAAGTCGGTCGGTCCGCCGCTGGTTCCACCATCGCCGCCGGTGATGTCGAAGTTCACGCCTTCTTCGGCGGCGGTGCAGGACGCAACCATGTCCGCATGGAGCGCGTCGCCGGGATCGGAACCGGCCGGGCAGAGATACTTGTGGATGATGATCTGGATCGGCGCCCCTTCTGTGCCTTGCGAGGGCGGGAAATTGAACCAGAAGCATTCCAGCACGTAGTCCTGCTGCCGGTCAAACGTGTGCCCCCAGTTTTCCACAGGCTGCTCGTCGAATGTGACCAGTACTCGCCCGGTCGTGACTGGGTACGTTGCACAGAGAATGAGTGGCGGTCCCCAACCTTCCCGTGGCAGTTCACTGATGCGGGACGAGCCAGTGGGGACGCCTGATATGACAGCGGTGCCCGTCTCATCGGTGGACCCGGAGCCAACGCTGGTTCCTCCCTGTTCGACACCGAAGCTGACTCCTGCGGCGGGTTGCTGGCAGCCGTTGAACAACCACTCGAACGGCGAGCGTCCTCCTTGCGGCTCCGCCGGATAGCCGGGCGGGCAATCGTATTTGTGCAGCACGATGTCGCCCGGGTCGTAGGGCGCCGGTTCGTATTCGCCGTTGAACCAGGAGCAATAGAGCGTTGAGCCTGACGCCACATCGATCGCCGGAGGACTGTCCAACGGTGAACCTGGCGGAGTGGTCTGGTCCGTCGCGCAATAGACCGCCAGCGTGATGTACCCCTCGGTTTCCGTTTCCGCGAGGTAGTGCGTGCCTGGAGGCGAAATGAGCGGAACCGTCCCGTTTGCGCCGGTAGTTCCATCGTCAACGATCTCTTCGTCCGCATTCAGCAGCGAGAAATGGAACCCTTCACCCGGATCTGTGCAGTTGTCGACATAATCCTGGTATTCCGCATCGCCACGGGTGAAGAACAAGTCGCAGACGTATTTCGTGAGCAGGATCTGTCCTGTCTCGGCAGGAGCATTGAACCAGTGACAGACCAGCGTGTAGTTTTCGAGCACCTGGATCTGGATGAAATGAGCGACCGTGTCGACGTCGTAACCCTGGAACGGGGCGGGCTGACTGTTCTCATTCTGGGTGTTCGAGCAGAGGACACGGACCGGCGCGTACTGTGGAACTGGCCCTTCGTGTATCTGCACCGTCGATGCCGGCACATTCGTCCACGCAGCGTCGCCGCCACCGTCAGTCTGACGAGTCGATCTGAACATGTCCGAATTGGAGATGGTGAAATCGACGCCGGCGATGGTGTCAGCGCAGTTGGTCAGCAGTTCCTCGTGCGACGCATTCGCGTAGTCGTACCCTTCCGGGCATCGATACTTGACGACTTCGACGTGCGTGTTCGTCGGCGGAACGAAGTTGAACCAGTGACAGTAAAGGGTAACGCCCGCTTCCACCGTGTAGTTGAAAGACGTTTCCAGCTCACCGGCGTACTCAGCCCAAACGTTGCTGCCCGGATCGGTCGTGCAATAGACAGCGTACGAATCCTGTCCATCGGGCAAGGTTTCCTCGATCGTCACCTCGCCGGGACCCAGGCTTGGCCAGCTGGCCTGGCCGCTGCTGTCCGACTGTGCCGGATACCCTGTGCCGCCTGACGTTGCCGTGAACTCGTAGCCAATGCCCCAGTCGGTGCATTGTTGGGCAAATGTCTCGTACGTGATCTCGCTGCCAATCTGGACTTCCAGACCGCCGCACAGGTATTTGGTGATGATGATCGAGCCGTAGTCGTCATCGACTGGGACGTTGAAGAGATAGCAGTAGAGATCGTGTCCTTCCGGAACATCGTAGGTGACCGTGTACCTTCCATCGACGCTCGAATCGACCGCAACGAGATCGTCTTCGGACAGATTGCCATTGGCCAACGACGGTTCAATCGCATAGCAATACGCCCGCGCCAGGTAGAAGTCGGGATCGGCCGTTTCCTGAAGTTCGACAGACCCATACGGTACGCCGTGTAACTCGAGATGGCCGCTGCTGTTCGTTTCGCCTTCGGCGCTGGTCGAATCGAACGGCACTCGCATGTGCGCGCCTTCATACGGATCGCAGATGCTGTCGAGGTATTGCAGCGATGCCGCGGTCTCGTCGTAGTCCGGGGAGCAGAGGTACTTCCGGATATAGACCGTTGCTCCCTCCACTTCCGGGATGTTGTAGAAGACACAGACGACCCGATTCCCTTCAGCCGCATGCAACGACACTTTCCATGCCGACTGTTCCTCGTCGATGTTCTGTTGGTCGCTTTGCTGGTAGCTCCCGTCAGGATCGCTCGATGGTATGACACGGCAATATGCGGCGACCAATCGCCATTGGTCAGACTTCACTTCCCGAATGTCGATGCTCCCAAACGGGACGTTGGCGAAGGTCGCCTGGCCGTTTTGCCCGGTTGGCTGAGCATTGCCCAGGTCCTGTTGCAGCGAAAAATTGGCGCCCTGATGGGGCGTCGTGCAATCCTGGGAGTAATCTTCGAGGGTGCGTGGTTCAGCATCGTAGCCAGTCTCACAGAAGTATTTCTGTATGGCTACGGTCGTGCCCTGGGTCAGTTGTGCATTGCCGTTTCCCGGCTGCACATTGAACCAGGAGCAATTCGTCAGTTCGTATGCGTTGATGTTCCCGGCGATGAACATCTCACCACCCGGCGCCCGGAAAAAGTAGCTCTGAACGTCGCCGCCGCCGGCGGCAAACTGACTCACTTCGCAATACACCCATGGTTCGAGATATCCCTGGGGCAGAGCTTCACTGACAAAGTAGTCGGCGCCGAGCGGCACATCGTTCCAGCCAAAACTGCCGGCGGATTGCTGGGTGCCGCCTTGATAACTCTGGTCGTTCGACCGGATCGTGAACGACAGTTGTCCTTCGACCGGCAAGGTGCAGTTGGCGAATGCCTGCTGGGCGCCAGAGCTTCCAGGGTCGAATCCGGGCGGGCAGAGGTACTTCTGACCGTAATACTGTCCGGTTCCCTGCGCCGACGCAGTGTCGACTGGAAACGCAGGCAGGACACCGGTGACGATTGTGATCATCAAAAAGATGACGAGAGGGGCACTACGCAGCGAACGACGTGGAGCAAAATGCGAAGCTTGCATCGACGGACTCCTCGGCTGGTGGCAATGATTCGATTGAGGCCGGATCGCAGTACTGTTGTATCAGAAAGTTCGCCCGATATGTCTATCTACCGTAGATGGACATTCTTCCGATCGCATCTGTAGATTGACGGAGATTGAGATGGCAGAGACTGCAATAGACACGAAAGCCCGAATTGCGGCGCTGATAGCGCGGTATCGCGATGGTCATGCCGAGGTGGTTCGGTCACTCGAAGGGATCACCGAAGAAGAACTCGATTCCCCGGAAGCGCCGGAAGAATGGTCGCCGCGCCAGGTAGTGCATCACCTTGCTGATAGTGAGATGACGTCGGCAATCCGGATCAGATTGCTCGTTGCCGAAGATTCGGCCACCATCCATGGCTACGATCAGGAACTCTTTGCTGCAACGCTCCACTACGACCGGCCGATCGAGCAGTCCCTGGCGGCGTTCGGCGCGGCCCGCGCCGCGACCGCCGAGTTGCTCGATGTCCTGACTGCAGATGACTGGGCCAGCGAAGGCGTGCACACCGAGTCTGGTCCGATGTCGGCGATGAGCTGGCTCGAGTATTACGCGGATCACGCGCACGACCATGCGGATCAGATCAGGCGTGCCCGACGAGTCGCACAAAGCAGTGACTAGCGAACAGCGAAGTGGCGCTTTCATTGAAACGCTCATTGAACCAGCTTCGATGGCGAGCTATGCTTCTCGGCAATCCCTGAGCACTCACGATCGGAATCACCATGGACGAAACCAAGAACTACGTGACCCGTCGAATGCAGGCGAAGGTGACCGGTCGGCATGCTGTCACGCTTCCCGCCGAGCTGTGTCGCGAGCTGGGCATCGAAGTCGGCGACACCATCGAGTTCGAAGTCGGGTACGGCCAAGCGTTGCTCCGTCCGGCGAACCGATCACGAGTGGACAGCCTGGCGGGCATCCTGAGAGATGTGTTCCCCGATTGGGAGTCGGTCGAAGCGTTCATTGAAGAGGAGCGGTCCGGTTGGGAAGAGAGAGAAGCCCTTCTCGACGAGTTGCGCTCGCACAGCTGATCGCCACGTCGCAACTGGAGAATCTCCCCATTTGGCTGGATACGTCGGCACTGCTTGCCTATCTGGAGAACACTCACCCAAATGGCGCTGTGATAGGTTCCCTGATCGAGCATCCCGGGATCAGCTGTGGTATCTCGACCATCACGGTTTCGGAGACCATCGCCGGTCCTGCCAGAAAGGGCGATGAGGTTGCGGCCCGGCGACTGCGAAACGGACTAACGAACCTGCCGAGACTACAGATCGAACCATTCGGCATGGACGCCGCAACGGCGGCAGCATGGATTCGCGCTGGCTTGGGATTGAAATTTCCCGATGCCGGGATCATCGCATCGGCTCGCCGTGCCAACGCCGTGTGCATCATCGGCAACGACCATCGCTGGCGGAACAAACCCCTGGGATTGCCGTTTCTGCTGCTCGATGAGCTCCCTCGCGGCTAGCCAGGATCGCTAGCGCCTGCTTTGCGTCAGAGCCAGTAAACGGAGCACTTCGACGTACAACCAGATCAGCGCTGCAAGCAGGCCGAATGCGGAATACCACTCCATGACTTTCGGAGCGCCAGACTGGATCCCTTTCGCGATCGTGTCCAGATTGAGAAAGAGATTCATCGCGGCAACGATGGCGATAACGATTGAGACGCCAATGCCCAGTGCATCGGGTTCATTCCAGAAAACGATGTCGACGCCGAATATCGACAGAATCCAGCCTGTCATGTACATGAACAGAATGCCAATCATGGCGATGCCCAGCACGCGCACGAATGTTTTTGTGACGCGAACGATCTCCAGGTTGTAGAGCAGAACGCACACGATGAAAATGCAAACCGTTGTCAGGAGCGCCTGGGCGACGATGCCGTCCCATGCGGTTTCGTAGACGCGCGAGATTGCGCCCATCCACAGTCCCATGAGTACGCCGTACACAGCGCCGACAATCGAGGCGAATTGCGGATTGGCCATTGCCCAGATCGAAATGGCGATCAGGACGAGATATCCGAGCAGAAACCACAGACTCGAGGTCGTCTCAATGACGGAGAGCGCGCGATTCCATCCGACCGCACCGGCAACCATGGTGATGGCGATGAAGAGGAGCGACTTGACGGTCACTCCCGGCAGCGACATGCTCGCCGCTTCCGGCTTTCCTCGCGTGGCGACGCTAATATTCTCAGCACTGAACGTTGCATCTGAAAGCATCTGAGTTGCCAAGCAAGTTCTCCCCACTGACGAAATCGCTGAGCGACGATTCAACTGCGTTAATAGTGCCATGTGACTCGCCAGTTGTGATGACGGAGCTGGTCATCCTATCGACAGGATCCGTTCATACGCACGCATTCCTGGCACAGAGAGCATCTGTACCGGCCCGGACCTGGCATTGAACGAACAGCAGGATGATCCGAGCCGGCGTTCACCGGAATCGAGCGGAATCCTGGCGGGAAAGCAGATCGCCCCCTCGGCGGGTTTCAGCTTTCATTTGCCGGATGCAGACTCTTTCGAGCGCAATGTGCTCGGTACATTACGATCAATTCAGCGAGTATTCGCGCTGGTCTGGGAAACGAGTCGGGCATTCACGCTTGTCGTGTTTGCCACGACGATCATTACCGCACTGCTGCCTGCGGCTCAGATCTGGATCGCTGGCGCCCTGATCGACGAAGTGTCGGAAGCTGTTGCTGCCGGTGGTGGTGAGGAATACGAGCGGCGGGTCATCATCCTGGCGTTGCTTCAATTGCTCGTATTCCTTGCTGCGAACATTCTTCGTTCTGCATCGTCGCTCAGTCAGATGCTGCTCGGTGAACGGTTGCGCTACCACGTGCAGCAGATCATCATGCGGCACGCAAATACGCTCGATCTGGCGGAGTTCGAGGACTCGGTTTACTACGACCAGCTCCAACAGGCCCAGCGCGAAGCCGGCACTCGGCCGCTTGGCATGGTCAACAGCGTCTTCGGGTTGATTCAATCGGTGATCACCTTCGTCACGATGGCCGGTCTGCTCTTGCAGCTGGAATGGTGGATTGCGGTTGTCGTGCTCCTGGCGCCGATTCCGGCATTCCTGTCCGGCGCGAACTACTCCATGCGCGGCTTCAGGCAGGCGGTGCGCCAATCTCCGGCCCGGCGTCTCATGGACTATCTGCGTTCGCTCCTCACCACCGACATCTACACAAAGGAAATCAAGGTCTTCGGTCTCGGCGACTACTTCGTTGACCGTTATGGTCAGGTGGCCGAGCAGGCGTACCAGGAAACCCGCGATCTGGCCGTGAAGCGGCAGGTCGCCGCGACGTTCTGGGGGGCGATTCCGGTCATTGCAACGTCCGGAACCTTCCTGTACGTGGCGTTGCAGGCGGTGCGAGGACTCGTTTCGCTCGGATCGCTGGCGGTTTACACCCAGGCCGCACAACAGGGACAGAGTGCGTTTCAGGGAATTCTCACAGGAGTGCAGTCGATCTACGAGAACAGTCTCTACCTCTCGACGCTGGAGAACCTGCTCGACCGCGGTCCGACGATCACCGCGCCGGAGAATCCTGTTCCGGTTGCCGATCCCTTCACCACCGGTATCGAGTTTCGCAATGTGTCGTTCCGGTATGCCGGCAAGACCGAGAATGCTGTAACCGATCTGACGTTTCGCATCAATCCTGGTGAGACTGTGGCGCTGGTTGGCAAGAATGGCGCCGGCAAATCGACGATCGTCAAGCTGCTGGCACGGCTCTATGACCCGACCGAAGGCGTGGTGATGGTCGATGGCCATGACGTCCGTGAGTACGATCCACGCGAGCTGTGGGAGGAGTACTCGGTGATGTTCCAGGATTTCGTCGAGTTTCAGCTGACGGCGGCGGAGAACATCTCGGTCGGCAATCTCGAGGATGCCGGCGACCGTCAGGAAGTGGTCGACGCTGCCCAGCGGGCCGGCGCGAACCGGTTGATCGAGGCGCTGCCGGAGCAGTACGACACGATCCTGGGCAAATGGTTCGAGGGGGGCACCAATCTGTCCGGTGGCGAATGGCAACGCATCGCGCTGGCCCGGGCATTCATGCGCGATGCGCAAATCCTGATTCTCGACGAACCCACCGCGGCACTCGATCCGCAAGCCGAGTTCGATCTCTTCCAGCGGTTGCAGGAGCTGGCGGAAGGGAAGATGACCTTGTTCATCTCCCACCGCTTCAGCACGACCCGCTATGCCGACCGCATTCTCGTGCTCGACCAGGGGCGTCTCATCGAACAGGGAACGCACGACGAGCTTATGGCGATCGATGGCGTCTACGCCGAGCTCTTCGATCTGCAGGCCGCCAGCTATCGCTGAGGCGGCGAGGCGTTGTTCGGGCACCTGTGGCCCGACGTGTCCTGGCTTAATGGTCGCCCCGATTCGGCGTCGTCTGGGATGCGACGGGCGCACCGCTGTGCGCGGCTACAGAGTTCCGGACTACGGTCTGCGAACCATTGCGGGTGAGCCTGGGTAGTCTGTGATCGAGCCGTTTTGGAGGAAGAGCGTGCGCGTCGTCAGTTGTTCGAGGAAGTAGCGGTCGTGAGAAATCATCAGGAGAGTACCCTCGAAATCGCCGAGCGCGGATTCCAGCGCTTCGATCGCCGGAATATCGAGGTTGTTCGTCGGTTCGTCGAGGACGAGGAAGGTCGCGCCCGACAATATCAGCCCGCCGATCTGCACTCTGGCGCGTTCTCCGCCGGAAAGGGAACCGATCGGCGACATTCCCCGGTCGCGATCGATCAGCAGCGAGCCCAAAAAGCTGATCGCCTGCTGCTCGTTGATCGGTTTCAGTCCGCGCATGAAGCTGATCGGCGTTTGCTTCGCAGGCAAGGTCTCCTGCAGCTGGGAGTAGTGTCCGACGACAACGGATGGACCTCGGCGCACGCTACCGCTGGAGGGCTGCAGATGACCCAGCAGCAGCTGAACGAGCGTCGATTTCCCTGCACCATTGGCGCCGACCACAGCCACGCGCTCGCCATGCCGGATCAGCAGATCGAACGGTTCCAGCACCACGCGGTCGCCACGTTTCAGCGACGCGCCCGTTGCCTCGGCAACGAGCGTCGCCCCGCGTTCATTGCTGAACTGAAACTCGGCGGCCCGGCGGGTCAAAACAGGCGCCGGCGTCTCGTCGAGTCTCCGGCGTTCTTCTTCCAGCTTCCGGCGCTGATTCTCCGCTCGCGGCGCGAACTTGGGATTCTGCCTTGCCCATTGGGTGAGTTGTTCGGCGCTTGCCTTGAGTTTCCTGAACTCCGCTTCCTGGACTGAGCGCAGCTCCGCGGCTCGCAGCAAACGTTCCCGCTTCTGAGTCCGATAGGTCGAGTAGTTGCCGTGATAGACCTCGAGACGGCCATCTTCCAGCTCGAAGATGCGGTTGGCGACGCGATCGACGAAGTAGCGGTCATGCGTGATCGTCGCGACCGCACCGGGATGCGCCGCCAACTGCGCTTCCAGCCACTCCTTTGCTTCAACATCGAGGTGGTTGTCCGGTTCGTCGAGCAGGAGGACATCGGGATTCTCGGCCAGCAGTCCGGCGAGCGCGACGATCTTCTGCTCGCCGCCGCTGAGCACGCCGAGCGCTTCGTGCCAGTGCTCCTGCGGTACCCGTAGACCGTCGAGAATTGCCGTGCCGGGGCGATCGAGCGATTGGTCGTGGGCGGTTCCCAGTCGTTCGAGCTGCAGGTTGTATTCGTCCATGACGGCGGTCAGGGCGTCGTCGTCCGGCGCTTCGCCCATGCGGGTTTCGAGCACGGTCAGCCGGTGTTCGATCGCCTCAGGGTCACCGGCAGCCAGCGCCACCGTCTCCAGCACGGTCATCGACGGATCGATGCGCGTTTCCTGATGCAGGTAGCCGATCCGCAGACCGCGCTGATGAGTGACCGCGCCACTCGATGGCGTCAGCTCTCTGGAGAGGAGGCGAAAGAGGGTGCTCTTGCCGGCGCCGTTCGGACCGAGCAACGCCAGTCGCTCGCCGTCCTTGATTTCGAAGGAGAGGCCGTCGAAAACGGTCAGCCCGCCGTGGGCAAACCGAATCTCGTTGGCTTGGATGAAGATGGGCATCGAAGTGGACAGTCCTGGCTGGCAACAATCTCGGCTGTTTCTACCAGAACCGGGGCATATGTGTCATGACCTTTGTGGCGATTCTGCTGGGCGAACACGCGCAACAACCAAGTCATTCCGACCGAAGTGGAGGATTCTCTCGTTCGGGTACCGACGTTTTCCGGAGACAGCATGGTCGGAATCCTTCCGCTGCGGCGGGAAATTCTTCGACTGCACTCCGCTTCGCGTCGTTCCGCTCAGAATGACAGTGATTTTTGGTCCGCGCTGATGAGGGTCGAAGTATGGAGATTGAGACGTCACCGGTCGCGTTCGAGGTGGTAAGGGACGCTGGTGACGACGGTGCCGGGGCGGAAGAGGAGCGCCGCTTTGATGCGCAGGGCGCTCTGATTGTGCAGCAGATGCTCCCACCAGTGCCGTGCGAGAAACTCCGGTAGTACGACTGTGACGGTGTCGTTGGGGCGCTGGACATTGACCTCATCGAGATAGCTGAGCAGGGGGCCGATCAGCGACCGGTAAGGCGATTCGATGATCAGCAGCTGGATGTCGGTGCCGAGCTCGGCCCACGCCTTTTTCACCTCGTCGATCGATGTTTCGTCGTCGCTGATGTGAATCGCCGTGACGTTGTCGGAGATCGAACGGGCGTAGGCGAGGGTCTGCCGGGCGACGCGGTTCAGGTTGGCGATCGGCACGATCACCGTGTGATGGATGTCGGCAGGGTCGAGCGGCGTCAGCACCGCCAGCTCACGTTTGGTGAGCTCGTAGTGTCGGTGAATCCGCTTCATCACGATCACCAGCAACGGTATGACGATGAAGACGATCCAGGCGCCATCGGCAAACTTCGTGATTCCGGCGATGATCGCCACCGCACCGGTGGCAATCGCTCCGACGAGGTTGATCGGGAAGCTATGCAGCCAGCCTTCCTCTTTCCTCACCAACCAGCGTTTGCACATGCCGGACTGCGAAATGGTGAACGAAAGGAAGACACCGAAGGCGTAGAGCGGGATAATCGCCTCCGTTTCGCCGCCGAAGATGATCAGCACCAGCGCGGCGAGGAGCCCAAGCGAAATGATGCCCGTCGAATAGGCGAGGCGGTCGCCCCGGAAGGTGAACTGGCGGGGCATGTAGCCGTCACGGGCGACGAAGTAGGAGAGACGTGGAAAATCGGAATAGGCGGTGTTGGCCGCGAGAACGAGAATCGCGGTCGTGGCGAACTGAATGAAGTAATAGGCGGCGTTCGTGCCACCAAACACCTGGCGAGCGATCTGCGAAACGACAGTCTGATAGCCAGCGGCATTGGCTTCCATTGGATAGGCGCCGGTTTGATAGGACAGATAGGTGATGCCTGAGAAGGTGATCGCCAGAATGATCGTCATGATCGTCAGCGTTTTGCGGGCATTGACCCATTCAGGCGGATTGAACGCAGGGACGCCATCAGAGATCGCCTCGACGCCGGTCAGGGCCGCGCCGCCGGAGGAGAATGCCCGCAGGAGGACCATCGCCGTCAGCGCACCCGTTCCGGCCAGTCCGGCAGCTTCGGGTGGGGGCGGATGTCGTTCGAATCCATCAGCCGCGGCGCGTGCCATGCCCACGATCAACATCGCGAAGATGCCGGCAATGAAAAGGTAGGTTGGTATCGAAAAGATCTGTCCCGATTCGCGAATGCCGCGCAAATTGAGCAACGTGACAAGCGCAACCAGGGCAACGCCGATCCAGATGCTGTACGCGTCGACTTCAGGCAGTGCTGATTCGATCGCCGCCACGGCGGCCGCGATGCTCACCGACACCGTCAGCACATACGACGTCAACAATGCCGCGGCGGCGGTCAGCGAAGGCAGCTCGCCGAGATTGTCCTTGGCGACGATATAGGCACCGCCTCCCTGCGGATAGGCTTTGATGGTCTGCCGATAGGAGATGCCGACGATGATCAGCAAAATGACGATCGCGGCGCCGATCGGCAGGATTTTCGCCATTGCCGCTACACCGGCGGCGAGAAGCAGAACACGCAGGATTTCTTCCGACGCATAGGCGACGGACGACAGCGCGTCCGACGACAACACCGCCAGCGCTTTCGTGTTGGAAAGCCGTTCATGCGCCGCTTGTGCGGTCGCCAGCGGGGCGCCGATCAATACCCGCTTGACCCGGCTGTAGATCCGGCCGACGTCGCCGCGGGCCTCGTCGGCGTCTTCGGTGGCGACGAGATGACCGGGACCTGCCCGGTCGAAATCCTCAGTTGTCTGCCGGACAACACGCACGTAGCGATCGCCGATATGTGAACCTCGGACCTCCTGATGACCGGCCAGATCCGATTGCAGACGAGAAGCGGGCTTGCGGACAAATGGTGATGGATGTGGGTGTTGTTGGGGGAGTTGTTTGCCGGGAGGCACGGTCGTTGAAGCAACAGCGTTGTGCGGAATCGACCGGCGCCTGGCTCTGACATGTCTCGGATAGCGCCTGTCGGCGGCGTCCGGGGACGGTGCTTCGCCGTCTGGTTCGTCGAATGAAGACCCGGAGAAATCAGCGTCAGGCGTCGATGGGTCGTCCATGCTGTCTTTCGGCCCAAGAATCCGGCGACGCGGACAGCCGCGAATGCCGTTGGGCCGGGAGATTATCGTCCTCGCCGCAGCGAATTTCCACTTGCCCGACGACAACCGCAGCAGATTCCGGACTAGACCATCGTGCTACCATGAACTTCTGCGTTTGCGAGTGCGTTGCAGCGCCTCACGAGCGTTCTTCGCTCCCCAGATTTCCCCGCTGAAGTGAAACCAATTAGGCCCGGAGGCGTTATACCGGTTAAGAATGGAAGGGCGATATGCAGGTCGCCACCACGAGGAAACAGGAAGAGCGCATGCCGGGCGTTTGCGGCACGCATGAGGAAAGATTCAGGAGGACGGGATGAAACGGTTCGGCGCAACGCCTGCGGTGGTCGGGCGCGCGTGGTCGCTGATGATCGCGTTCACGCTGGTGCTTTCGGCCCTTCCTATTTTCACCGAGGTGGCCGACGCCCAGGAAACGGTCACCATCACTGTCTCGACAACAGATATCGATGGCGTCACGCCGATGCCATTCGCCCGCGTGCGGGCGACATCGTCGGATGGCACAGTTTACGGTCCACGGGAAACCGGCCTGCAGGGGACGGTGTCGTTTCAGGTCGAGCTGACATCGCCGGAAATGACCGTAACTGTCGATGTGGAAACGCCGCCGGCTTGCGGCGTCGCGCCCGATCCGCAAACCGTTGGTCCTTTCGTCGCTGGTGACTCGGTTGGCGTCAGTCTGGCGATCGGCACAGAGGCCGGATGCTCGCAAGGCACGCTTGCCGTCTACGCCTACGACTGTCCTTCCGGTTTCGATGCCAGCGCGACCCAGTACGAAACGTGGCGCGACGGCTGCACCGAAGAGCGCAACAACGTCCAGTTCACGTTCACGTCAGTCAGTTCCGGTCAGAGCTGGAACCCGGTGACTGGTCAGTGGGGCATCCCCGCCCGGGCGCCAATTGTCGGACTTCCTCCAGGCGCCTACACGCTCGCGGAGTCGAACCCTGCCGCCGATCAGACGTCGACCTTCTATTGCTACACCTACGCGACGCCCAGCTTTGTGACTTCGCCGAATCCGACGAGCATCGATCGCGTCGATGCGCCGAATGGTCAGGCGACTGTCAACCTGAATGGCAACCGCATTTCGTGTGATGTCTTCCAGAGCGACGCACCAGCCGATCAACCGGACGAGCCGCAGCCGACGGCAACGACGGACGACGGGTCGGGAGAGCCGATCGAGCCACCGGCCGTCATCGGCACAGCCGTGACCACGACCGACCTCAATCTGCGCGACGCGCCCGGAACTGACTCGCAGGTCATCCTGCAGATGCCGAACGGGTCCGAAGTCGGTATCCTTGGCGAACAGCAAAACGGTTTTTATCCGGTTCGCTACAACGATCAGGATGGCTGGGCAAGCGCCGATTTCCTGGACTTTGACGGGGATACCACGGAGCCAACGGAGACGCCGGAACCCGAAGCCACCGCCACGCCTACGGAGACGATCGAGCCGGTCAATCCGATCGAGCCAGTCGGCCAGGCAGTGACGACGTCCGATGTCAACTTCCGTGATGCGCCGGCCACCGACTCGAATGTGCTGGTGGTGATTCCTGGCGGCACGCAGGTCGACTTGCTCGGCGACTCGCAGAATGGTTTCTATCCTGCTCGCTACAACGGGCAGGATGGCTGGATCAGCGGCGATTTCCTGAGCCTTGATGGGGTCGGTCCGGCGGAGGAGGATACGCCTACCGCGACGGCGACAATCGAATCGCTGCCGACTGCCACCGGCACGGCGACCGAAGTGGCCGTGCCGAACCCGGAAAACCCGGTGGCCACCGGCGTCACCAACGATTCGGTCAACTTCCGTAATGGGCCATCGTCGGAAGCCGCGGTGCTCTTCGAGCTGCCAGCCGGCGCCACGGTCGATATCCTCGGCGATGCCCAGAACGGCTTCTACCCGGTTCGCTATCAGGGGCAGACTGGCTGGGTCAGCGAAATCTTCCTCGATATCGAGCAGCCGACGGCGACGGCAACCGCGACGACAGACGTTCCGCCGACTGCGACGTCGACGATCACCCCGATCGGTATTGCCTTCACGACATCCGACGTGAACATGCGGGCCGCAGCCGATTCGTCATCGGCAGTGCTGCAAGTGCTGTTGCCGAACACGCAAGTCGATGTCCTCGGCCCGGAGACCAATGGTTTCCTGCCAGTGCGCTACAACGGTCAGGACGGATATGTCAGCACTGAGTTTCTCAGTCTGAACGAACCAGCGACCGCGACTGCCACAGCAACGGTCGGCGCGGCTTCCGAGGATCCGGCCATTCTCGAGCTCCATAAGTCGGTCTGCCCGGCCGGATACGTGCCCGGCGGTTCGATTTTTGAGGATTGTCACGAAGACGGGCTGGAGAACATCACCTTCACCGTCGATGGACCGAATGACTTCACGACTTCGGGCCAGACGGTGCGGACCAACGGCGCTGGACCGGGCATCGTGATCTTCGACGATCTGGCTGCCGCGACGTATACGGTCTTCGAAGACGTCCCGGGCGACTTCACGAGCATCTATGTCTACTGCTCGATGGCCGATTCTGAAGTTGTTGTGCCGTTTACCTACAACGACGCCGTACAGGGTATCGATATCGAGTTGACCGCTGGTCAGTCGGTGATCTGTGACTGGTACAACATCCCCGACGATCAGGGAACGGGTTCGATCGAGCTGCACAAGGCCCTTTGCGATCCAGGCTATGTGCCCGGGCCTGGCATCTACGACGAATGCCACGGTCAGGGTCTGGCCGGCGTGACATTCACGATCAATGGTCCAAACAACTTCACCGAGCAGGGCAACACGGTCATCACGCAATCACCAGGGCCGGGAATCGTCACCTTCGACGGTCTGGCGGCCGGTAGCTTCACGCTCACCGAGAACTATGTCGGTGAGGGGATCGGGATTTCGGTCTTCTGCTCGATGGCCACGTCGGATCAGATCGTGCCATTCACCTATACGGACAATGGCGGCATCCAGGTGACCCTGGTGGCCGGTCAGCAGATCATCTGCGACTGGTACAACACGCAGGAAGAAGCAGACGAAGGCACGGTCATCGTCCACAAGCGGACATGTCCGGTTGGATACGACGACGAGTCAGCCGATTTCGACGATTTCTACACCGACTGCATCACCCGCACGGACGACGTCACCTTCACACTGACGCCCAATGGCGGTGTGCCGATGACTCGTGACACGGGCGATGACGGAAACGGTCGCGCGGTCTTCTCCGGTCTGGGAACGGGGCAGTTCACCCTCGGTGAGGACTTGCCGGGCGAGTTTGTGAGTCGCTATGCCTACTGCGGCCCGGACGACCGCAATCTGAGCGCGACGCCGATCGTCAACGGCGACGTCCAGCTCAATTTGACGTCGGATTCCCCCGACGCCGTCTGTCTCTGGTTCAACTCGCCCGAGGATTTGAGCGGTCTGACCGGTCAGATTTCCCTGACGAAGTATCTCTGCCCCGAGGGTACGACCAGCAACTACTGGCAGAAGTGCTCGCCGACGCCGTTGCAGGGCGCGACGTTCTACCTGAACGGCCCCGGTGAGAATGATGGCTCAGCAGTGACGCCCGCGAACGGCACGGTCGTGTTTGGTGATCTCCCGGCAGGCAACTACACGATCCAGGAGGTGCCGCCGGCTGGAACGAACGTTGCCGTCTATGTGGTCGCCTGCCAGGCTGGCGGAGCCGCCTACAAGTTCACCTATGACGATTCGAACGGCATGAAGATCAAGCTCAATCTGCCGGTCGAGGGCGAAATTCACTGCAATTGGTACAACGTGCCGCCGAAGAAGCATGTGCCGCCCCCGCCAGTGACAGGTGGAAACGGCACGATCACAGTGCACAAGTTCCTGTGTACCGGCAAATCGATCAGTCAATACGACTGGGAGAACGATTGCCTGGTCCAGACCAGTCCGGAAGGGTTCTCGCTGTCGAACATCTCCGGTCGCGAACTGGCCAGCGGCACGACGAACGCCAACGGCATCATCAAATTCACTGGACTGGCGAACGGCACCTACAAACTGGATGAAACGACCGGCAACTGGTGCCATGCGGAAGCTGATTTCGTCGATGCGGCCGGCAACCTGATCGTCAAGAACGGCGGCAACACCGATGTCTTCATCTATAACTGCGGCTCCCGGCAGGTTGGCACACTGCCGGTGACGGGAAGTGGAGACACGGCAATCGGAGCTGACGCGGCGGGTCTGTTCATGCCGGCGACGGGCGCTCTGCCGACGTTGATCGTGCTTGGGCTGATGCGGCGGCGGACGATTGTTGCGGGTCGAAGATCGTAGGCCGCAGTCCGTAGGTAGGTCAGATTTCGAAGGGAGGGGTGGAGTCGTAGCGGCTCCACCCCGCTCGTTGTTTTGGGGCGATGACCTCATCCTTGCCCTCTCAGGGAGATTGGTCGTTGACGTGAATAATCGGTGCAGGGATACGGCTTGTCCGTCTTCATGCTGAAGGCCCATAGTCCCTTTGCCTGGTCCGACCGTGATTTTCGCTGAGAAAGAGGCGCACAAGACGCCTCCCTACACACCAACCCACCAGATTGCGGAGTGATCAGGTGGAAGGGGTCGACCGTTTCACCTTCGGGATCAGGGGCCAGTCAGGGGAGATTGGGAGGTTTTCCGGCGGCATAGCGCGGATTGCGTCGAGACAGATTTGGCTGTCGGCCGCCAGCGACGCGGTGTCGAAGCCGCGACATGCGGGCAGGAATTGCGAGACCTTCGCGATGCCGTCGGTGAGCAGCAGGATGGCGCCCCGCTGGTTGCCTCCGAGTGCGTGATGGAAACCGACGCCGATCTGCAAAATCCCCTGGTAGAGAAGGCGGACGTGACCGCGTTCGGCATGCCATTCATGCTCGATTTCCTCGTGGCACTCGTAGAACTCGCCGGTATTGAAGAGATCGATTCCCTTGAGCACGCCTGGCGGCAACGCACCGTTACAGTCCGTGGACGACTGCTCGAGTTCCTCGATCAGTGGATCGAGCAGCTGCCGCACACGGGCAATGGTCTGGAACGGATCATCGCCTAAAGATCCTTCCAGGATGAGAGGACCGGTATACCCGGCATTGCCGATTGCCCGGATCAGCGCGGGCCAGGGCACCGAGCCTTCCCCGGGCATCAGGTTGCGCCGTGCTGGACGCGCCTCATCAAAATCGCGCAGATGGACGTTGATTAGCCGTGATTCCATGGCGTTGAGCACCATGAACGGATTTGCGCCGGCTTCGACCGCCTGGAAGGCGTCGAACGTGAATGCGATCGCTTCGCTGTGGCGCAAATCTGGCAAGAGTGACGCAAGGGTCAGGACATCCCGAACCTGCGAAAGCGCGCACCAGGAAACGTTCTCCAGCCCGAGCAGCAAATCGTGCTCCGCGCACATCCCCGCAAGCCGGTCTATCGCCTCCAGAACCTCGGGCGACGTAAGAGTCAGTCCTCGTTCCTGATGACATAACCCATGCCAGACGAGGGCGCGCGCGCCCATCCGGGCCGCTCCCGCCACGACCTGCTCGAACCGTTGCCATCCTTCGGCCACGCGCCGTTGATACGCATCGAAAACGGCGTGCATTTGCACCAGCGCGTGCACGGAATGGACGTTGACGCTGGCGTGCCGGACTCGAGTTGCCAGATCGCGCAGGAAGGCCGGTCCGCACTCGCCATGCGTCTGGAGCATCACCTCCACGTCCTCGATCCCGAGGCGGGAGAGAAGATCGACGGCGTCTTCAGTGGGGTAATGCGGAAACAGGGCGCCGGTGGAGCAGCCGATGCGGAGGGTCATGGAGTCTTGCCGGCCTGGTGATTCGTGGCAATCATGCCGAGATAGTACAACCCCCGCATCGATTCTCTGGCGTGCGCATGGGCGTTGCTAGTCAGCGTGGCTCGGCAGATCGGGGACAAGACCATGACTGACGGCGAAGGTCACCGCTTCGCGACGGGAGTT
>CAYWSE010000013.1:63941-66518 GCA_964461025.1 uncultured Sphaerobacteraceae bacterium
CCCCGAGCTTGTTGTAGATGTTGGCAACGTGCGTCTCGATGGTGCGCTCTGAAATGGACATCCGTTCCGCCATTTCCGGGGCCGTCCATCGCTGCACGAGCAGATGGAGCACTTCGTTCTCCCTGCGGCTGAGCTTCGCTGCGGGTTGTTGAACGGAAGGTTTGATCGCAGAGTTCGACTCCGTCGCTTCGGGTGGATGGACCGGCTCGCCGGCGATGATGGAGCCGGCGATTGATATTCCTTCAGCGATTGCCTCAGCGACAGGCAAACCAAATCCGTCCGCTATCCGGATCGCGTATTGCTCTTCGCCCAGAAGGGCAAGAGCCTGCTGCTGCGCGCAATCAGCGACATGCTGCCATTTCTCGAGCCGGGGAGTTGCCGATCCGGCTCCGGTCCTTTGCCAGACTGTCTCGATCATCCCCAACAGCCGCGCTGTTGTCCAGGGATCTCCCCGATCCATCGCCAAACCTGCCAGGCCGGCGAGCGGGTAGACCGCCCGCATGGTGAACCCGATCTCACCGCTCAATGCGAGAGCCTGCCGGTAGCAGTCAGCGGCCGCCGCGGCATTGCCTTCTTCCTGATCGAGGAGTCCGATTATCGTCAGATGTTTGGTGACCTCGTACCCCCAGTCGTTTGGTTGCACGGCGGTCAACGCTTCTTCGATCATCCCTCGTCCGCGGTCGATCTCTCCCAGCCGGGTGAGGGCCCAGCCCAGGTCAGCAATCGCGGCCCACCTGAAGTCACTCCCTGCGTCCGCAGCAACAATGCGGTCTCGTGTTTCCTCAAGGAGCGGCACAACGTCTGACCAAGCATTGAGACACTCGCCGATATTCCACGCCCGGACGAACAGAATCTGCGCGAGCCAGGACTCATTCGCATCGGTGCGTGCCAGTGTTTCGGCGGCCGCCGCAAGTTTGAGTGCGCTGTCGCAGTCTCCGATCTCGCGAGACAACAGGGAGAGTTCGATCATCGCCTTTGCCCTGGCAACGGGCGCGGCGCCGTGCCCGCGATCGAGTGCGGCCGAGAGGCACTGAATGCCTTCCGCCAGCCTGCCGCGGTTGTACCAGAACTCGGAAATCCAGGATGCCATCCACAGCTCGGAGTCGGAGTCGCCGTTGACGGCGAAATACTCCAGAGCCGCTCGGCAGTTGAAATACTCGACCTCGAGCGTATCAAGAGCCTCGCGAGCGCGCTCCTTGTACGTGTCGCCTGCTGCTCGTTCGGCGAGACCGAGGTAGTAGTCGGCATGGACGCGCTCCGTCGCCGATGCCTCGTCCAGCTGCCGGAGGCCCTCGAGCGCGAATTCGCGCACCGATTCCAGCATGCCAAATCTCACCCTGCCATCCAGGTGCTCGTTTCGCAGCACCAGATTGTGATCGACGAGCGTTCCCAGGATGGTCGTCGCATCTTCGCCAGAAATGGCCGAAGCCGCGCTTTGGTCGAATCCGCCGACAAAAACGCCACACCGGCGGAAGAATGCCTTCTCGTCTTTCGAAAGGAGGTCGTAGCTCCAGGCAATTGCATCCCGCAGCGTTCGCTGCCGGTGGGGCGCGTCGCGGGCGCCGTCGACCAGGACGTTGAGGGGATTGGTGAGGCGGGTCGAGAGATCGTCGATCGAGAGATGGCGCAGCCCTGTGGCCGCGAGTTCGATGGCCAGCGGCAATCCGTCGGTTCGCCTGCAAATAGCAGTCACCGTCGCCGCATTCGCTGGCGTGATGGTGAACTCCGGGTTCGCGGCGTGCCCGCGTTGGAGGAAGAGCGCAACGGAGTCGATTTGGCGAAGCGCCTCGATGTCGACCATGTCAAGAGTGGCCGGAACGGGCAGTGGGCGTACCGGCAACAGATGCTCTCCGCGGATCCGCAAAGGTGCCCGGCTGGTGGCGAGCACCTGAAGCGCCGGACAGGCTGAAAGCAGAACCGCGATGTCGGGAGCCGCCGGCAGAATTTGCTCGAAGTTGTCGAGAACAAGCAAGGTTTGCCGGGTCTTCAGGAACTTCGTGACCGTGTCCGAGGGAGCCTGATCCACCTGTAGGCGGACGCCGAGAGCCTGAGCGATCGCGGGCAGGACGGAGGCGCGCTCGCTGACCGGGGCGAGGTTTACGAAGAACGTCCCGTCCGCGAAGCATGTGGCGATTTCGTGTGCGATCGCCAGCGCAAGTCGCGTCTTGCCGACGCCGGCTGGACCGGTAATGGTCACGATTGGCGCGGCGACGTGCAGGAGCAGGGTTCGTGCAGTTTCTCGTTCCGCGATCCGCCCGATCAGAGCCGTGCGCGCAAAGGGAATCTCGATGTGGTGATCGGGTAATGGCGTCAATTCCACGACAGCCCCCTGGTGCGGCAACGGAAGGGCGCATTCGTCGAGTGAGAAACCAGTACCGCGATACGTACTTTGTACGGATGTGCTTATCTGACCCCGAATCTACCATAGATTGCGTCGAGGAAACGCACTCGCAATGCTCCGGTGAAGCCGAAGCATTACCGTCAGGCGACTGGAGACGCCTCTTTGCCGCGAGCGGAAGGAGGCGTGATCAGGCCTCTGACTGTCAACTCCATCGCGGGGGCGAATCCTGACACATT
>CAYWSE010000014.1:0-65434 GCA_964461025.1 uncultured Sphaerobacteraceae bacterium
CGTTGCGTTCAGCCAGATCACGGCGGTACGCATTCATTGGCACAATCGCTGCTATCGGTTCGCCGTGCGACTCGACGATGACGCTTTTGCGTTCGGTGGAGACTCTGCGGAGGACACTGCCGAATTGGCGTCTTGCTTCCCAGGCACTGATTCGTTCTTCCATGATTTGGCGACCTTTCAACCAAAAACGTAGCGCTAATTGCGTAGTTTACGCGAATAGCGCTATACATGCGCCATCCATGTTAGCGGCTTCTACGCCAGAATCGTCACCATGTTCAATATGGCCTGAACGATTCGTCGATCTCCGGACGTTGTTGCGACATCTGCTGCTTTGTCTGACGACAATCCCCGTGTGAAAAGTCTCCAGGCGGTTTGCGCATCGACCTCGACGGAGCCGGTCGCTTCGCCCACTGCTAAGGCGTCGCCGAACTCCCAATAATCTCGAGTTCGTACGGCTGTCCAGACCCCGCCTCCGTCGCCGGAAATGGTCAGGCGCGCGCTTGCTCCCTCTTGAGCCGGGACATCGCGCAACGCGTACGGCAACGCCATGGCAAATGCGCCGAGCACTGGCCGCACGAATTGACGACCATCGGCGCCTGGAATTCCTGTTGCGTCACGGATGTGCTGCTGATGCACCCACCGCTCTGTGAATTCGCGAGCGATGTCGAGCCAGACTGGCGCCCGATCACGGCCGGCCCAGCCAACCGGATCTCCCATCTCGGTGATATCGACCGTTGAAACCCACTCAGCCCATTCCGCTCCGGTGACACGCAGCAGCGATTGCACGAGCTGTGGGCTCATCCGGCGGGCACCCTGCACCCAGTTGTTGTTCAGACCGTTGACGAACGCGATGAGCGCCTGCAAATCGCTCAGATTGCCAGGATTGTCCTGCGAGCGACCGAAGTAATCATCCCGCCGGCGGGAGAGGTTGCTGATATCGACCCACAGGAGGTGTAGCGCAATGTCATGGACAGACCAGCCGTCGCAGACCGTCGGCCGTTGCCACTGCTCGGGCGTCAGGATCTCCAGCAGGTCGAGCAACGACGCCCGCTCCGGTGCAAACAGCGACCGGGTATCGATAACCGGTTGATCGGCGATTGCTCCCATCGAACTCGGCTACCAGTTGGTGTACGAGCCGTCCCGACGTCGCCAGCGGGGCGGCTCCCAGTTTTCGAATGCGTAGTGCCTTGCTGCGTTCTCGTCGAACGTGACACCGAGCCCGGGTTCGGTCGGAATGGGGAATGAGGCGCCCTCGAGAACAGGCATCGTCGGGAAGAGATCGGTCGGATAGCTTTCCGCCAGCCGGTGCTGGTATTCGAGGTAGGAGAAGTTCGCCGTGGCGATGCCGTAGTGAATCGATGCGGCGGTCGTGACGGGACCAAGCGGATTGTGCGGCATCATGTCGATGTAGTGCGCTTCACACATCGCCGCGACCTTTTTCGCCGCCGTCAATCCACCGACATTGGACAGATCGACCCTCGCGAAGTTGGTCAGTCCTTCCTCGATGAACGGTACAAACGCGAACGGGCTGGCAAATTCCTCACCGATCGCGAACGGAATCGGCGTCATCGCCCGCAATTGCTGATAAGCCTTCGGGCTCTCGCTGCGAATCGGCTCCTCCAGGAAGAAGAGATTGAGATCGGCGATCTGCTGGCAGAAGTAAGCGGCCTCGGCGACGCTCAACCGGTGATGGAAATCGATAGAAAGCTCGATGCCGTTGCCTACCGCTTTGCGCACCTCTCGCAACCAGTGCGTGGCGAGTTCGATCGATTCAAGTGGTTCGTAGACCGACTTGCCGGTAATGCTGTCTGTTTCTGCCTCGTTCATGCCAGTGGTGAAGCGCAGCACCCGCCAGCCCTTCTCGACAAAAGCGAGCGATTGGTCGATGACCTCCGGTCCGTTCAAGCAACCCGGGGTGGCGAAGCAGGGGCAGACTTGCCGGTTTTCACCGCCAAGCAATTGATACACAGGCACACCAAGACTCTGACCGAGAATGTCCCAGAGGGCGATATCGATGGCGGATAGCGCCGCGGAGAGAATGTTGCCTCCTTCGAAGTAACCGGTACGGTAGCAGGTCTGCCAGATATGCTCGATGCGTCGCGGGTCTTCGCCGATCAGCCAGTGCGAGAGGTGCTCGACCATGCCGGCCATCGCCAGCTCACGGCCGGAAATGCCGCCTTCACCGACGCCGCTCAGCCCCTCGTCGGTTTCGATCTTGACGATGAACTGGTTGCGAAAACCAACCTTGACCGGAAACGATTTCACCGCTGTGATCTTCACTGCCGTTCGCTCTCCATTCTGCTCAACCTGCTGGTTCGCCATCGAGCGACCAGACCGACCACTCGCTGAACAACGTATCGACGCCTGCCTGCACATTCTCAGGGAAAGTGCCGCTGGCGATCCAGATGTCGCCGGGCTGCGGTGACCCAGGCGCCGCAAATGCGGCGACGAACTCGCCATTGATCGCCAGATACCCCGTCCCATCGACGACCGCAAGCTCGATCACATTGCCGCGGGCCGGTCCGAGCTGAACGCTGCTCGCTTCTCCGGAGACGGTCGGTCGCGCTGTCCCCTGAGCAGCGGACCAGGTGCCGTCCGACGCGACCACGACTCGGATTTGATCGTCGCCTCCTTCATGCCAGAAGCCGATCAGCACATCCCAGGGGTGATCCGGATCGTCGGGCGAGGCGGGATTCGTAAAGCGGACCGACGTGTAGAAGTTCTCGACGGAAACCCCGGCGCTTTCGATGTCGATCGATCCAACGCTCTGACTCACTTCGCCCGAAGCCGGTCCGAACACGGCCTCTGTTCCCTCTACCTGCGCGCGGATATCGTCGAGCACCGCCTCGCCATCGACCTCAGCCACTGGTGAGACTTCCGGGGTTGCGGTGGGAATGACGGCCGTGGCAACGTCCGGCAGTAGCTGTGGTGTTGCCGTCGCCGGCTCCGTCTCGGCAGTCGCCTGACTGGCGTTGGCATCGGCTGGGGTCGCGGTAGCCGTCGATTGCTCCTGTGCCGTTTGCTCGGCGCCGATTTGTGGTTGGGATGTCGTTCCGCCAATCGGCCAGACGGTGAAATCGGTGTAGGGCGTCAGTGCCCCCTGGGTGGCGTGATCGAAGAAAAAACCACTCCCAGCCCAGATATCGCCAGAGTCCTGCAACGCCGTCAGGTCGAGCATCGCGACATACTCGTCGTTGATGAGCAAATAGCCTGCCGCTCCGTCGGCGAGGAACTCGATGGTGTTCGACCCTCCTTCGGAGAGATCGAGATTGTTGATGGCGCCCGTGGCACGGGGGAACTCGGCGGCGATAGCCAGACTCCAGGTGCCATCAGAGCGGACAATGATCCGCCAGTGCTGGCCATCGGCCGTTTGCCGGAATCCGAGACCGACGTCCCAACGTCCTTCCGCCGTGCCAGTGGGATTGGCGAAGGTGATGACGGTGCGGAAGTTGGAAACCGCTACGCCCGCATACTGGGCGTCCAATGACCCGCCAACAACCTGCTCGATCGTCCCATCCGCAGGCCCGAAGATCGGCTGGGCGTTGGCAGTGGCGCTGCGCAGCTCGTTGATCGGCGCCAGAATCGCGGAGCGATCGATCGTCGGTGTGGGTTCGATCGTTGGTTCCTGCGTCGGTGAAGGAGAGGGAGACGGCGTCGGTGACGGCGATGGCGTATGGGTCGGCGCCGTTGTGGGTGATGCGGCGACGGTTGGCTGGGGCGTCTGGGTTGGAGCGAGCGCGTTGGGTACGGAAACCGCCAGGTTGTCGAAATCGACAGATACGCGGCCCGAGCTGATGGTGTAGACGCCGCCACCCAGATCGAGATGCCCTTCCGTGAAATCGGGATCCTCGACCGTCACGACATCGAGACCATTGACCCGACCGGTGATGGTCGTTCCTTCACACGTGAGCTCGATCCGCGCGGTTCCTTCGAAAAACCCACCGTTGTTGAACGAACCGTTGGCGATTTGCTCGCCTGCGCCTCCGGAAAGCTTGCGGATGATCACCGATGACGAAAGAGGCCGAAACTCCATCCGGTATCCCCCCACAGCATTTTCGGTTCGGCAAGTGAGAAAGATGTAACGGCCGGGTTGATCGGCGATCACGCTGGCAAGCGCGGCGTCGATCGCCACGGTGACGTCGGTGTAAACGTCGCCGAATGGAACCGCCAGGGCTCCCTGAAAGTCAGGGGCCAGGGCATCGATATCGAAAAAGCCCGCGTCGTATTCGACGCTGATATCGTCGTCATCGGTTTCGAATGGCGGAATCACGCCATTTTCCGGATCGTCGAAATCGTCGGTCAGCACCAGCGTTTCGGACGAACGGCTGGTGGAGGGGCGAGGCTGGATGTCATCGAGCTGGGCGGTGGCGATGCCATGCAGGGAAAGCACGCCGGTCAGCAACGCTGCCAGCAGGAGCGCAAAGCGGGGGATGCGCAAGGTCATATCATTCTCCTCGAAATCGAGTTGGGACGGCTGCGCGGATCGCGTTGCTGCAACAGCGCGAAACGCTCGTCGCACTGACCATACACAGAAGCGGGAAGCCGGACAAGGCCGATTCTCAGCCAATTCCAAGTGGTGATTGCCTTCGTGGTCGACAATTCAACTGCCTCGAACAAAGGAAACCCGGCGCTGATTCGGATCATCGAGCAGGAAATCGATGCGCAGGGCGGATCGATTTCCTATTCCCGGTTCATGGAACTCGCGCTCTATCATCCCAGATATGGCTACTACATGAGTCCCGATCGCCGGCCGGGACGCGGAGGCGATTTCATCACGTCTCCTGAGGCATCGCCCCTCTTTGGTCATGCGCTCGCCCGGCAGATGGTGGAGTTCTGGGAGCGGCTCGGACGACCCGCCGAATGGACGATTCGCGAGTACGGGGCAGGGATCGGCGGGCTGGCATACGACATTCTGGCCGGGCTCGATCTCGAATCGCCCGTCGCGTTCGATGCCCTGACGTACCGGCTGGCGGAGCTCAATCCGGCGATGCGCGAAGAGGCGATGGAGTCGATGCAGGAGGCTGGGCTGGCGAAAAAGGTGTTCGCCGAGGCTCCGGGCGAAGACCTCCCGGCGATCGAGGGCGTCGTGCTGGCGAACGAGGTTGCCGACGCCTTTCCGGCGATGCGCATCCTCCGTGATGCCGCAGGCTGGCATGAAGCCCATGTTGCCATTGGCGCTGATGGTTTCGAGTGGGTCGATCGACCTCTGTCGGCTGTTGGTGACGCGGTGCTCAGGGAGCTTGCTGCTGAAGACGTCGACCTGCCCGAGGGCGCGGTCGTTGATGCGATACCTGCCGCGTCGGACTGGTTCGCGGAGGTCGTTTCGAAGCTGCATCGCGGGTATGCGATGGTCGTCGACTACGGATACCCGGCGCGCGAGCTCTATTGCGATCACCGCCTGGGCGGAACGATTCGTGGTTATCAGGGCCACACCGTTACCGACGATCCGCTCATCCGGGTTGGCGAACAGGACCTCACTGCCCACGTCGATTTCACCGCGTTGCAACGAGCGGGCGAACGACAGGGGATGCATCTGGAGGGTTTCACGACCCAGGGAGCGATGCTGAGCAGTCTCGATCTGGGACGGGCGCTTACCGACTTGCAAGCTGATCCGGAAACGACGATGCAGGAGTATCTGGCAACGCAGGCCGTCATCTTGCGACTGATCGATCCGGGCGGACTGGGACGGTTCGGGGTACTGGTGATGCGCAAAGGGTTTGACGCGGCGCTGACGCCGCTCCGGATGTTTCGGGATGCGCCGCCGAGCTTCTGAGCCACCATGCCGCGCGCCGGCACGAGCGCGGCATGAAAGAGGACCTGTCATGCTGAGCGGAACGGAGCGCAGTCGAAGCATCTCCCGCCGCAGCGGGAAGCGACCGGCATTGTCGTCTCGCGCGTACTGCCGAACCTGAACGAGAGATTCTTCACTTCGTTCAGAATGACAGGTTAATGTCGGCGTTGGCACATACGTTTTCTCGGCAGCGGGTATGATCGTGCTGCATTCCCGGCGAGCAGGAGTAGCGGAGTGACGATGAGCGGCGACCGAACACCAACGCGACTCTTTCTGGCGTCAGATCGTATCTGGCCGGGCACGATCAACGAGGACTATCCCGGCGCCCGCTTCGTGACGCGCTGCCGGATCGCCTCGGATGACGTCGCGGTCGCGCCGGCATTCGCGAACGTTCCTACTGATGCGATCTGGGGCGTGCTGATCGAAACCACAACTGTCCCCGGGTCTGCGCGGGCGGTTACGGTGATCGACGACTTTGGAGTCAGCATCGAAGCGACGATTTCGGGCGAACCTCTCCTGAGTGGCGACCCGGAATCGCTCTTTATGGCCTCGCGCTACTGGGAGCTGCACCCGGATTTCATCCAGAAGTTGCGGGAAGTCCTGCGATCGAATGGGCTGGAAACCGCCGACGACGAACCTCGTGATGATGGCGCATTGAGCGCGCAAACCCCGGTTTCTCCATAACCCACCTTGCCGGCGAGGGTATTATTGCCTTCATCGCAGCCACAGGGGTTGCCGATTCGAGGTATTTCCGTGCCCATCAGATACTCCCGCCGAATTTTCTCGATACTCCTCGCGCTCATGCTTCTCCTGCCCACGGCTTCAGTTTCCGCGGAGGATGGAGAGAGCGAAGTCGAGGCTGCGCAGTCATCGCCGGGTGCGGAGGCTCCGGTTGGCTGGTTGCGGGTCGTGGCGGTGACCTGCGAAGTGGCCGATGGGTCATCGTCGGTCGCGGTCTATCTTTCGTCTGAGTTCTCTCCCGGCGCATCCTGCTATGACGGCTATGCGGGTGTCTGGATCGATGGCATCGACTATGGCGCCGCGGCTCCCGTTCTCGAGCTGCAGCTGGAAGCTGCCTCCTATTCGCTGATGGAGCCCGTGAGCGGCGCCAGCCGGGTTGTCGATGTGTATGCCGACTCGTTGACAGCCGCGTACATCGTCACGACGGTCGTCGTCGCTCAGGAAGAGGAAGCCGCAGCGGCGCAAGAGGTGGCCTCGACCGACCTTGCCGTGCAGATGCACGTCTGCGATCCGGGAATTCAGGATACCGATGCGCTGCTGGCGCTCGGTGGCCGAACGGCGCGATTGTCGAAATGCCCGGTTCTGACCCTTCCTGGCTTCTACGCGCCGGATGGATCGGTCACTGCAGGGCAGGCATGGTTCGACGTCGCCGTGTCTGGCGATTCGGGATTCTCCGCGGCGCTCTCCAATGGCGCGTTCGTGCCGGATGCTGTTTGCGAGTCATCGCTCGGCGTTCAGCTCTCGACCAATCCGTACGACGATGCCTGCTTCAGCACGTCGAGTCTCGTGCTGGAGGCGCCGCAGGAGAACCTGACGATGACCGTCACCGCGTTGCCGGAGCTACACCGATTCGGCTACGCGGAAACAGGCGACGATCTTACCCCGGTCTGGGTCATCGATCAGGCCAGCGGCATGTTCGGCGCTGACCTGACCTCCTCGGCCGATGGAGGCATCGTCCACGTCTATCTCTTCGCTCCGCCCCGTTTGACGATCGTGCAGCATCTCTGTGGCCCCGAGATTTCGTCGCTGGCGTCGTTCCAGGCGGTCGACGGATTCCTGCCTCGCACGACGTCCTGTCCGTCGGTGACACGCGAGAGCTTTGGTTTCGACGCGACGATCGCCGATGGCTGGGGTGTTTCCCATGCCCTTTCCAACGTCGTCCCGGTCACGCTCGCCAGCTGCGAAGCCGATCTTGGCTTCGACATCAACGGCGTGGGGAACGACAACGCCTGTCTGGAATTCGCCGCCTATCCCATTATCAAGGTGGAACGGGGAGCGGTGGAGGTATATCCCTCGTTCCCGGCCGGATACGCGCTGGCCGGTGTCGACTTCACTCCAGGTACGAGTGACGCCGCGACCCTCTTGAGCGTCAATCTCGAACAACCACAAATCGCACTCGACACGACCTATGACGGCAATGTCGTGCTCCACCTCTATGCCTTCCAACCGGCCGCGGCGCCTCCACAGCCGTCCGCGACCGCGACTGCCACTGCGACAGCGACTATTGCCCCAATCGCCACGGTGACGCCAACTGTGCCATCGACTGGTGGCACGGGCACGCTGCAAGTCGTCGCGCTCTACTGTCTCGGTTCGCAGAATCAGACGACTCTCACCGCTCTGCCTCCCGGCCAGCAGGCCGGTCAGTCACTGATCGGCGGTCAGTGCTTCGGAGGCGACGCCCAGGTCCAGATTACGTTTGCCGGTCAAAGCGCCGGACAAACGACACTGCTGGGCAGGGACGGGGTCGCCTGGTTCGAGAACGCGCCCGTGGGGAGTTCGCATCGCATCACCGATCTGGTGTCCGGAAAGGCGACCACATTCTCGGTGCAGGCGGGCGCCGTCACTCGCGTCGTGTTGCGCATCGATGCCGCGCTTGGCGCCTCGTCCGCCGGTTCGAGTGCGGAGAGCGGTCAGGGGAATGGCACGACCACTGTTAATCCGCTCGATCTGCTCGGCTTGCTGGTGACCGACGTGCTGGTCACGGACGTTCTGAACATCGCCGATGCCGGCGAAATGTCGGCCGGCAGTTACGACGCGAACGCCTATACCGTCGATCTGCTCGGTGGGCTGGCGGTCGATCAGCTTGCCAACATTACCGCCGATGGCTTGCCTGCGGTCGGCAATGGCGAGCGAGCGGCGTCATCCGGGAACAATGCAGCCTGGATAGCGATGCTGGCGGCAGCGGTCGTGCTTGGTTTTGCCGGTTGGCATACGCGGATCATCGGGCGGTTCCGTGGTCTATCGCGCGACTGAGGAAGTTGTCCGGCGCGTGATGCCGCTGCTCGAGCATCTGGCCGACCGAACGATCGATAAAGCGCGTCTCCTGCAATACCTCTCCGCCCGTACTGGCGTAACCTGGGGCGTGCTCGAATTCCTGGGCGAAGAACCCGCCGTCGATGAACGTGGCGAGCCGGCCACCGCGCTGACCTTCCGCGACATCGGAACCGGTGTCGAGTCGACGGTGCTCTATCCGCGCTGTCTCGACCGCTCTCTCGATGAGCTGGTGCAGGCGGAGTATCGACGGCTCGCCGTTGCGAAGCCGCTGACGATCATGGACCCGGCGCTCTTCGACGCGCTCTTCCAGGAAAGTCATTGCTCCCAGTGTCGCTGGCAGGGTGCTGGCAACGAGCAAATTCACCACGAGTGTCATTACGCCGGGCATCCGGTCAATTTCGAACCCTGGCCGCTGTGAATCAATCGATCCCAACGTGACCAATCTCCAGTCATTCTGAGCAGAACGCCCAACGTTCATCGCCCTGTTGACCCCCCGTTAGCATGTCATTCTGAGCGCCAGCGAAGAATCTCCCGCCGCAGCGGAAGGCGTCCCAGAGAGCCGTTCGGGGAAAAGACGATGCTGCCGGTGGACGCGATTGTGGCTCAGCTGTACGGCGCTTCACTGCGTTCGCGCCGTTTCGCTTCGCCACCGGTGGGCACAGGGCGCCACCGCTACGCTGAGCCCCGGACTTCGGACTCACGACCTCCGAACCGGCGCGATGCTACACTGCCGGATCGCTGAGTTGACGTCGTTTTGAGTTTCAGAGGATCACCGTGCCCGACGATCAAACCTGTAAACCGCTGCCTCTATCCGGTATTCGCGTGGTCGATCTGACGCGCGTGATGACTGGTCCTTTCTGCACGATGATGCTTGGCGATATGGGCGCCGATGTCGTCAAGATCGAGATGCCGGGCAAGGGCGATGATACCCGCGCATGGGGGCCTCCCTTCGTGGCGGAGGAGTCGACGTACTTCCTTTCAGTGAACCGCAACAAGCGCTCGGTCGTGCTCGATCTGAAAAGCGAAGCCGGCGCTACGGCGCTCTGGAGATTGATCGAAGGAGCAGACGTGCTCGTCGAGAACTTCTCGCCGGGAACGATCGGCCGGCTCGGCTTCGGCTATGAGGCCGTGAGGAAGCGCAATCCGAAAATCGTCTACGCATCGATTTCCGGTTTCGGACAGACTGGTCCCGCCGCCAACCGGGCCGCATACGACCTCATCGTCCAGGGCGTCAGCGGTCTGATGAGCGTGACAGGCGACAGCGATGGCTTGCCGGTGAAGGTTGGGCCGCCGATCGCCGATATCGCGGCGGGGATGTTCGCCGCGTTTGCTATCGCCTCATCTCTCTATGGCCGCGAGCAGTCGGGCGAAGGTCAGTACATCGATGTGTCGATGCTGGGTGGTCAGGTGTCGATTCTCTCGTATCTGGTCACGATGTACCTGAACACCGGGAAGACTCCCCTTCGCCAGGGGAATTCTCATGCCGTTGTCACCCCCTACGGGATGTTTCCGACGGCGGATGGGTTCGTGAACATCGCGGTCGGCAACGAAGGACTCTGGCAACGATTCTGTGAAGCGATCGGCATTCCCGAACTGTTGGAGGATGAGCGATTCTCCTCGAACGCGTTGCGGCACGAGCATATTGAACTACTGAACGAGGCGATCAGACGCGCATTTGCGGAGTTGTCGACGGCCGAGGTCGTCGCGCGGCTCGATGCCTGCGCCGTGCCGTGCGGGCCGATCTACACCGTGGCGCAGCTCTTCGAGGATCCGCAGCTCGACGGCATCGATCTCGCCCAGCAGATGTCGCACCCGAGAGTCGGCGATCTCAAGCTGCCTGGTCTGCCCTATCACCTGGCCGGTCACGACCTCGATGCCCGACTCGCTCCGCCACTGCTGGGGGAGCACACGAGAGAGGTGCTTGCCGAGATCGGCATGAGGGAGGAAGAGATCGCCGCGCTGATCTGAGAAAGCGCACAGGAACCCGCCGGGAAGTAATCCAGTGGTTTTGGCGTTGTGGTGAAGCGCCATAAATGGCGAGGCTACGCGTGGTCTTTTTGCGCACAGCCTGGCACCGGGAATGTGGTTAGCCGAAGCGTTCGACTGAGAATGGTTCCAGATCGACTTCGGGCGTTTCGCCGGCGATGAGCTGCGCGACCGCGAGGCCTGAATAGGGGCCGAGCGTCAGACCGGACGGTCCGTGACCGGTGCAAAGATAGAGGTTGTCGAGACCGGAAACTGGGCCAAGAATCGGCAATTGATCGCGCGAGAAGGGCCGCAAACCGATCCGCCACTCGACGATCGTGCCATTCGCCAGGCCCGGCGCAACGCGCAATGCCTCTCCGAGCACCTCATGTTGACCTCCGGCGGTCAATCGCAGCTCATATCCGGAGTCTTGCTCTCGAGTCGCGCCGCAGACGACCCGGTTCGGTCCGAAGGTCAGGATGTAGTGGGTATGAAAACCCTCGACGATCGGCCATGAAAGCGTCTCGGCATTTGGCATGGTCAGATGGAGGACCTGACCTCGTTGCGGATAGACGGGAATAGTGACGCCGATCTGCTCGCCCAGCGCGTTCGACCAGGCCCCGGCAGCGATGACCACCGTTTCGGCGAGGAGCGTGTCTCCATCGATGGTGGCATGCACGGTTGAACCGTGCCTGGACAACTTCACATTGCCATCGACGTATTGCACGTCAATCTGGATTGCGGCTTGTACGAGCGCCCTGCGCAGGAGACGACCGTCGAGGCGCGCCGCGCCGGACAGGTGGATGGCGCCCGGAACATCGGCCAGTGGCGGAAAGAGATCCTTCGCCTCGGCGCCTGTCAGCATCGAGAGATCGCCGACATTGCCCAGCCCTTCGGCTTTGCGGCGTTCGATGACGCGCAGGACATCGGTTAGCGCTTCCGCCTCGGCATCGTCTGTCGCTACGAAGAGCGCGCCGACGGTGCGGTAGCCAGTCTCTCCGGCTTCCGCTGCTTCGAGGGTCTGCAGGAGCCGCGGATAGTGACGCATCGCCGCCGAGGCGAGGGGAGCGGTCGCGGGCAGCGAACGCACACTGGCGCCCGGCGCGATGATTCCCGCGCCCGCCTGGGTGGCAAATCCGACTTCGGGGCGATCGGCGACGACCGCGCTGACGCCGAGCTGCGCCAGCGCAAACGCCGTGCTCCATCCCAGCAGTCCACCGCCGATAATGAGGACGTCAGCGCTTCGGGTAGCCATGGACGGACTCCTGATCTGAGAGCTATCCGGTGGGACGCTCACCGCGCATGTTCAGCCGCCAGTAATCGAGCAGGAAAGGTGGATCATCGGCGGACGCCAGATCGGTCAGCTCATCGAGAAAGGCGTCTCTCCCGTTCTCGGATGCAATCTGCTCGATGTGCTCCCGGAATACGATATTGGCCATGAAGGTTCGGAACTCCGCCGCATCGCCAAGCACGACCGGCGCTTCGACGAGTACGGTTTCGACGTCGATATAGCCCGCGCTGCGCATTCGCTCACTGGTGCCTTCCAGATCGGCATAGAACTTTGGAACGTCCCAGCCATCGAACCACTGGCTGAACGAGTCACGCGCCATCATTGTTTCGGCCCTCTCGACATGCCGCCGGAGATTCGGTCCGCCCCCGCATTGGGCGACGAGCCGTCCGCCGGGTCTGGTGATCGCGAATAGATTGCGAAAAAGGGTGTCGTGGTCGCGAATCCAGTGAAATGTCGCGGTGCTGAACACGACGTCGACCGGTTCGCCGACATCTTCCGGAGACAGTTCGAGCAAATCTCGCTGCAGAAAGGTGATCTTTCCGGGGAAGCGTGATTCTAGGTGCGCTCTCGCTTCGTCGATCATGTTCTGCGACCGGTCGATGGCGACAACGCTGCCATGCGGCAACAGCTCGAGCAGCTGCTCGGTCACGCGGCCCGTGCCACAGCCGACATCGGCGACTCGCTCGTCGCCTCGCAGCGCGGCCGCGGCTACGACTCCAGTGCCCCAGGAGACATGAGGATTCGAGGCCTTGTGATAGACCTGTGCGTTCCATTCCGGTGTATTCGAAGACATCTTGACCCAGATTATTCCACGGGCGGCAGTGTCGTCGCCATGCTTTCCGCGCTCGCTGGAAGAGTTGCCGGCGCAACATCCACTTCCGGAGGCAGAGTCGCATCTGTAGCCGCCACGGTCGCATCTGCGGCCGGGGGCATTGTACCTGTGCCAGTCAGATCAACAGGCGCTAACTCCGCGGATTCTATTGCGGGAGCAAGCAGCGCTGCGGCTTCCTGATCCTTCTTCAGAAAATACGAATAGATCAGCAGTGCCGCACCGCCGATCAAGGCAGCGACACCAAGATATTCGACAGCATCATTGGACTCGACCGATTCGGACTTGTTATACACGAGCACGGCCCCGATCAGCAGAAAGAGAGCATTCGAGAGCACGGCTGGCCAGGCGAACTGACCACCCAGAGCCGCAGCTACGACGCCGACCAGTCCGACAATCGCATATGCAATCATCCCGAAACCGAGCAGGTACCGAGCGTTTTCCTCCGTCATGTACTCGGAACGCGAGGCCACGAAGTAGTTCACGCCAAGAGCGATGCCCGCGCCGCCGCGCACCAGCTGGTACGGAGCCATGGCCTGGAGATTTTCCGGGAACTTGACGCCGTTGAAACCGGTGCGGATATCGATGACGCTGCTGACGATCAAGATGGCAGCGAGCAGAAACCGGATTGTGGAATTGGCCGAATCTGGCGCGAGCAAAAAGTAGAGCCCGACGAGCAGTGCCAGTACTCCCTGGACCGATACGGCCCACCACGAGATCCCTCTTCTCCAGGGCTTGTATTCGTCCGCGAGGGACTTCACGTAATCCATGGCTCGCCTCCCGCACGTGGCAAACAGACTGCCCGGTCTACCGGCAGCACGCCGTCGGCCATCACCAACGCCATCGCGGACCACTGCCGCGCAATGATGCCAGTATCCCATGCTTTTTCGGCAGAAGGGAGTCGCCTATTGGTGTAATCCCGGGACCGCAGTGAGAGCGCTCCATTGCGGTCCCGGTTCCTTCGCATTCCATTCGAAGGCGATCTCGATCCACGCCATCGATTCAGTGGAATCCTCGAGTGCGACCAGAAGCGACGGATCCGCAGGATTCGCCGGACTCGCCAGAAGCGCATTGCCATTCGGTGACCATGTGAGGAATCCACTGAGCGTCCAACGCGACTCGACGACCGCAATCTCGATTCCTTCGAGAGAGCGAAGGACGACAACACCGTCGTTCGCGACGACGCCATACGCGCGTCCATCGAACGACCAGACAGGTGGTCCAGTTACTTCGGTGCGTTCCGTCAAACGGGTCATCGTACCCATGTCCAGATCGATGAGATTGATGGACGTTTCGAACCCCTCGAACCAAACGGTTCCGCCCTGCTTCTGCCACGTTAGCAACTGATTTGCCCCTGGAGACCATGACACGGAAGCGACGAACGGCAACGCGCCGACCGTCAGATTCTCAAGTGTTCCCGTGCGGAGATCGATTCGATAGACATCGGCAACGAGGGTGGCGTCGCCGGCGCCTGATGCGGAGCTGGCGATAAATGCGAGCTGATCGGCTTCCGGTGACCAGGACGGACTCGTGATCTGCGTCAAACCGGCCATGTCCGGCGCGATCGCATAGAGCGATTGGAGACTGGCCGACTCCAGATCATAGAGAAGAAGCCCGGGAGGAGCGCTGCTGGAGAAGGCAAGCTGGTGCGTCTCAGCATCCCAGACAGGCAATGATCTCGTCGAGGCTGTATCTGAAATGAGTGTTACCTCGCCTGTCTTCACGTTCAGGAGAAAGAGTGAACCGACCAGCGAACGTCCAGATGCGGCATCGAGAAAGGTGATGAAACGCCGATCCGGACTCCAGAGCGGACGCGTGGCCGGTGAGTCGTCGTAGAGAAGCTGCTCGTCCTGTCCATTCGGGCCAATCTGATACAGCCTGCCGGCTCGTTCGAAGAGGATTGGCGCGTGTTGATTGCGAAGCGCCTTGAGCTCCGCGCGGTACTCAGCGTTGGCGGGATCGAGTCTGATCAGGTCTTGCAGGAGATACTCCGCGCTCATCCAGTCGGCATGAATCAACGCGACATCGACCTGTCGTTCCAGGGAGCGCAATTGACCTGCTCGAGCAGCATCGAGCAGCGTTGCCGCCTGTTCGAAAGTGGGCATTGTCTGAGCGATCGGCTCGAGGAGGGAGACGGCAAGATCGTAATCCTCGCGGTCGATCGCGGAAAGCGCATCGAGCCATGCGGCTCGAACCGGAGCAAGTTGCTGCTGGGCCTGAGTCCGTAGTTCGGCGGCATCGCGATAGCCGCCCGCGGCCGTGAAGTAGGTGATCGCTTCGCTGTAGTTACCCGCATCCAGGGCGATTTTGGCCCGGGAGTACGCTTCCATTTCGCTGCGCCGGTTGTCGACGACATTCCAGCTGAACCATGCCGCGACAATAAGGACGAGGGCAAACGGTGCGACGAACATGCTCGTTTTAGTTGGTTGACGCGGAGAGGAAGCCTCACTCACCGCTGGTGGCATGCATGGCGCCGGTTCGGTTGCGACGAATTCGCCACACTGCGCGCAATGGTCGGTATGGGAAGCAATCAAGGCGGCGCAGTGAGTGCAGAACATGAGCAAGTCTCGCCGGATCGGGTGATTCCGTATCCTACCACGCGGATGAGGCGTCATTGACGGAGCAACGATGCTGGGACGATACCGGAACGGGATACCGGAGGAAGAGCGACGACGTCTGATCGGCTGTGGGTTCAGCCTGGCAATATTGGCGGCGCCGTTTCTGGCGCTGCTGGTCAGCGCGACGGTAGGACTGGTTGTTCTGGCACTGGCGCTGGCGACTTCGGCGTGGTTTGCGTTCGAGGCGGCGAAAGAGGCAGATCCGGCAACAGGCAAGAGGCTCCGCCTGCTGGCCGGAATCAATACGCTCTTACTCGCAGCGACGGCGGCTGCGTTGATCTGGATCGCGCTGACCTGATTGTGGGGGACGGGAACTTCGCGACGACTCGGACGTATATGATTCAGATGAACAAGAGTGCAGCGCCCGCTTGGGCCCTTGTGCGAACTGGAGCTGTGTTCCGGTTTGCACGCCGAAGGTAATGTGCGAAGCCTGCAACGGGACAGGTCGCAAAGTCGGCAAAGGGGAGCGCACTATGTTCGTCGAAGTCGAATCCTTGCCCCACCGTCTCACTGCCAGCGGCCGCGAGCCGTTCTGCTTTCAGGCGCTTCGATGGACCATGGATCACCAGCACGGCGAGAGCCCCTCACCTGTCGAAGCCCGCACCCAGCGGGTCGTTGCGCCAGGAGCTGCCGGTATTCGTAGGGCAAGACAGCACGCTCAATCTTCCCCTGGGATGAACAACTGGGATGGGTTCTCGCGAATTCCTTGACGGCCGATTCGAACAGGCTCTTCCTGTCGTGGTTCCAGGACATGCTTTCAACTGGCGCAACAATTCTGAGGCATGTCCTTCCGCCTACCTTCACTTCTGCGACGAGCGGATCCCCAGGCATGCCGCCGAACGCCATCAGCGCCACTGATCCGATTCCAGCTATGTTCGAGATCGTTCGACAGTCGGTGTTGGGCATCAACTCTCCGTGTGCTTATCATGCCGCTGCTCGTGATTTATGTTTATCGAGTATAGTGAGAGTGGCTTTCACGCCAAATGGTTGCTTTCACGGCGACGCCCGTTGCCTCCTGTGGACGACCTCTTCGAGTCAGGACACCTAAATGAGTATTGATTGGTGGCAGACCCGCGACGCCAGCTCCGGCGAATATCGCGACGTCACGGATATGGATATCGCACACCTGCGGAATCGCGCCAGAGAGCGAGCGAGTACAGCGACCCGGCTGCGGATGTCGATTGCACCGGGCCTCGATCGTCAGCATGTGTTTGCCGAAGCGTTTAGGAGCGCCATGGCCGTAGAGATCGCGTTGCTGAAGGCGTAGTAGCCGAGTGTCATCAGGCCGAGGGCGGCAGTGAGTTCATGGCCGAGTTCGAGCACGCCTGTGCCGCCAACGACATTCCGGTCTTTGTCCTGCCCCCCTTGCTCTCCCAAACTGAATGGCCGGGTGGAGCGCTTCAACCGCACCAGCCGCGAAGAGTTCTGGCAGTGCTACGACGGCGACTTTGACCTCGCCGAACTGACGTCAGCCTTGCGGACCCCACGCGAATACCTCGCCGAACTCACACGCGGCTCCCTGTCTCACATGTTGTGATTCCATACAGGGTATTGCATCTCCGGGGAATTCGTAATATATTGATAGAGAACTGGACTTTAGAGCCAGTCCGGTCCGGCCTCCTCCGGATCGTCCAACTTCGACAACGAAGTTGAAGGATCGGGTAGCGCCCTCTCCCCGGTCACTGCAGGACGCCGCGCAAGCGGCGTTCTGCTTTTCCCGCACCTTTCGTCGCGATAACTCGAGACACCGTAGACTCCAGCATCGGAATCACCGAACCGGAGCACGTTCCCGTGAAACTCATTCCAGACAACACCTTCCCTGCGCTGACCGCAAAGCAGATGGCCGCGGTCGACCGCGCGATGTTCCATGTCTGCGCACTCGACGTTTTGCAGGTGATGGAAGTTGCTGGAAGAGCTGTCGCAAGCTGGATTCGCGGCGATCTGTTTGGCGGCGATGTTGCCAGCCGGCAGATCGTGGTGCTGTGTGGATCCGGAGGCAATGGAGGCGACGGGTATGTCGCTGCCCGATATCTGGTGAACTGGGGCGCTCATGTGACGCTCGTCGCCTCATCTCTTCCTGCGCCGGATAGCGCGACGGAGCATCAGTGGCGTGTGCTCCAGAATCTGGGCATGTCGCTTGCCACTTCACCGAGCCTGGAAAACACGAACACCGACGTCATCGTCGACGCCATGCTCGGTTTCAGCAGCGTGGGTGCGCCACGTGGAGAGGCGGCGTCGCTGATCGAATGGGCCAACCGACACCCGGCTTCAGTCGTGGCGATCGATCTGCCCTCAGGACTCGATGCCACAACAGGAGAGATCCACGCGCCATGTATTGCCGCGTACGCCACGGTCACGCTGGGGTTGCCGAAAACTGGATTGACACAACCGCCGGCACGCACGAAAACTGGTCGGCTCATCGTCGCCGACATCGGTATTCCCGACCGGGCATTCCAGGCTGCCGGCGTCGATCCCCCCGCATTTCACTGGACAGCGGATTTCGCCGAGCTGAATGGCGTTTAGCGGAGCGGCGCCCGGTAACCCGCCGCGGCGGCATCCTCGGCCGACGCGAAGCAGACATCCGGAATCGTCGTGTCGTAGTTGCGGCTTTCATGCGTGTGGTAGATCAGTGAGCTCGCTTTGGCCTTGACCGGGAAACCGGGCGGGCAGCGTTCGGTGCCGTCGCCGCGAACCCAGTTGGCGGAGCCGGGCGACTCGATTTCGAGTTCGATTGTGGCGACGCCATCGCTGTCGATCGAGATCGTTTCGGCAACGACGACGTCTTCGGGGTCGAGCTCGAGGGCGATCACTTCGTCGGCGAGAGCTTCGGCTTCAGCCATTTCGGCGACGATCTCGTCAAGGAATTCCTCGACCACGGCATCCTCTTCGGCTGACGCGAACGCGCGGGCTGATTCGTCGGGCGTGCTGGCAACGGGGGGCGCCCAACCCGACCGGGCAGGGGGCACCGACGGTGCTTTCAGCGGTTGAACCGGTGGCTTGAGGGTGCGATAGACGGTGTAACCAATACCGGACCAGATGCCGAGCCGCAGCAACCAGCGGGTCGTAAAGCCGAAAGGCAGCCAACGCAGGAAGAGAAGCCCGGGAACGAACTTCAGTAGTCGCATCATGTCTCACCTCCCAGCGGCTGTTGGGCGCAACAATGCATCCGTCCTGATGCTAGCACACAGAACGAGTAGCACCGACTGAGTCCGGGCAGACTACATCACTGTTGGCGCTTCGATGCCGAGCAGGGCCAGCGCGTTTGCGAGCGTCACCCGTGTTGCATCGACAAGCGCCAGGCGCGCGGTGCGCACCGGTTCCGGTGATTGCAGCACCGGACAGGCGTGATAGAAGTCGTTGAACCGCCGCGCCAGCTCGAACGCGTAATTGGCGATCAGCAATGGCCGGTACTGCTCAGCGGCGCGCTGCACTTCCTCCGGAAACTGGCCGAGTTGCTGCAGCAAACTGAGCTCGGATGGTTCGATCGATCCGAAATCGAGGTGCAAGTCGCCTGTTTCGTCACTGGCGGAGCTGGCATCCCAACCGGCGTGTTCGAGAATGCGGCACGCTCTCGCGTGCGCGTATTGGATGTAAGGCGCGGCGTGACCGTCGAAGGAGAGCGCTTCGTCGATATCGAAAACGACGATCTTGTTGTTGTCCCGGGCGAGCATGGCGTACTTCAGCGAACCGATGCCGACTTGCAAGGCGATCTTCTCTCGCTCTGATTCACTCAATGACGGGTTCTTCTCCGCGATGATCTGACGCGCTCGCTCGATGACCTGGGTGCGAATGTCGTCGTAGACGGGAGCGCGGCCCTTGCGGGAGGAAATCACACCTTCCGGCAAAACGACGATCTCGTAGGGAAGGTGATAGGCGTCTTTCGCCTGCGAGAATCCCCAGAGCTCGAGAATCTTGAAGATTTGCCGGAAGTAGAGCGACTGGCGAACATCAACGACCCAGATGGCGCGATCGATGTGATAGTCCTCGAACTTGCGTTTGGTGAGCGCCAGATCTTTGGTCGAGTAGAGGGAGGTGCCGTCCGATCGCAGAATCGGCAGGGTGCGGTAGACCTCTTCGCTCAGACCAAGTTTGTCATCGATTCTGACCACAGCGGCGCCGTCGCTCATTTCGGCGATCCCGGCTTCGAGCAGTTCGGCGACGATGACTTTCCCTTCTTCTTCAACCTGACTCTCGAAAAACCAGACGTCGAACGACGCCCCGAGCTCAGCGAAGATGCGGCGAAAATCCTCCAGACTCCATTCGCGCGTGGTGTCCCAGAGAGAGACGAGCGCCGGATCATGCGCTTCCCATGCCTGGAAGGTTGCCTTGATCTCCTCTTTCCAGCCGGGATTCTGCGCCCACCAGTCGCGGTGAGCATCGAGCGCTTCCCACTGCTCCAGTCGTTCCTCCGGAGTCGACGTCGGCTCGATGTGTCCATTGGCGCCTTCTTCGGGAGGCGCGACAGGCTCGATCTCGGTTTCAGCTCGCAGGTAAGTTCCGAGCAAGGGCCAGAACTTCCCGATCGTGGCATCCTCGATGAGCTCGGATTCTTTCAGCTCTCCAGCTGTCGAGAACCTGCCCATGAGGTAGGCGATGTCCTCCGTGTGCGCGCCCTCGCGCCAGAGCAGCTTCAGGATCCGGTCGATCGATGTAGCGATATGCGGGTCGTCTTTGCTGACCTGGTTGAGCAGGTCCATGACGTCGTTGCGGTACTCGAGGCGGGCATCGGATTCGGCGTAGATCTGTCCAAGCCAGCGACCTCGCTCAGCGGGATCGGCCGGTTCCTCACCCTGATGAAAACGCTGATAACACCAGAGTGCTTTGATGACATGCATGCCGATGTCGCCGGGGTAGGTCGCCTCGGTGACCGGATAACCCGCTTTCGCCAGGATCTTGCCGATCGAGACGCCGAGCGCCGTGTTGCGCAGGTGGCCGATGTGAAAAACCTTGTGTGTGTTTGGCTGAGAGTGCTCGACCATGACCCGTTCCGGGCGGGCAGGGCCCTGACCGTAGTCCGGTCCTGAATCGAGAATCGTGCCAATCAGATTGGAAGCGACGTGGTTGGCGTCGAAGGTGATGTTGACGTACCCGTTGACCGCCTCGACATTCGCGAAACGTCCGTCGGTGCGCAACGTTGCCGCAATCGCTTCGGAAATCTCCAGCGCTTTTGCGCGGGCACGTTCGCTGGTCAGCTTCTTGACTTCCTTTTTGGACTTGTCCTTCAGCTCTCCACTCGCCGCCAGTTGTTGCTGGACCTGCTCTCCGGCGAGCGCATGACTGACCGACGTGGCGACGCCCCACGTTCCTTCAAAAGGAAGAGGGCGCAAATCGATCGAGATCCCGGAGCCAAGTCCGAGCGTCGCAATCGCAGACTCGAGCGACGCCCGGACCACGCTATCTCCGCCGGTAGCGTTTTTTGCCGGCTCTGCGACTGATTGTTCGTTCATAAGCTCCAGTCCGTTGCGCGTACGTTGTTCGCGATCAGTCACGTTCGCCTCTGCTTCAGGGCGAGTCAGCATGAAGAGGATTCCGCGTTCTTGAGATGATTCGCCAGACCGATGGCAATCAGTCGTTCCCTGAGGTGTTTCCTGGCCTGAGCAGCATAGCGACGCCCGCGAAGGCAATCACCATACCGGCGATGGCGCCAATCAGCTGTTTCCATCCGATACCTTCGCCACCACCGCTCACGCCGATCTCGTCGGCCAGAAGTGAGGTGACCGCGAGGAGAATACCCAGGATGATTGCTGCCACCGAGAGGAACCGGGAGGTAGAGGTGGCGTCCCGATCTGTTGCCACACGGAACTCCAGGCGGGAATCCGAATCGACTCGCTAGATGTGCGAAAAACCCGGCAACGCAAGGTGTTTCCAGCATCGCACCGTACGACGTATTCGCCAGCAAGTGTATCATGCGCCCAACATTCGCCGGCATCTGGCGGCGAGGAGGAGAGGGCGGAATCGTACGACTGGCGGAGAGGGCAACGGCCAGGTCATGGAAGTTGCCCGCATGGGCACGTTGCGTAACGACAGACTTGCGGTCGCGGCGTGCAAAACCGGTTGGTCGTATAATGCGGGCGATTCCTCCCGTTCTCTTAAAAGGGGTTTGGGGTTCAGTAGTTCTGGGATGTTCCACCAACGGCGACAACGCTCACGAGTGAGCGGACGTGATGACTGGAAAGACAACGGGTTGTGCGGCCTGGCGAGTTGGTGTGTCTGGTCGAGATGGGAGCATGGGAGGCGTGATGCTGCGGGGTAGTCAACGATCGGCGCGGCGAACCACGGCACGGCTGATTTTTCTTGCGATGGCCATGCTGGCCGTCGGCGGAGCGATCCTTCCATCGATCGTCAGCGCTCAGAGTCAGAGTCCTTATTCCACAGTCTCGCCCGTCACCGATCAGGCGAACGACATTCAGGACATCTACAAGCTGACATTCTGGTTGGCCCTGATCGTGTTCGTCGGTGTTCAGATCGGCATCGTTTACACGGTGCTCAGATACCGGCGGCGACCCGGTGACGAAAGCCGGCCCGAACAAATTCACGGCCACAAGACCCTCGAGATCATTTGGACAATCATCCCGGCCATCATTCTGCTGGTGATTTTCATTCCGACGGTGCGCACGATCTATGCCCACGACGAACAGACTGAGAACCCTGATCTGGTCGTCGAGGTCTACGGCAAGCAGTGGTGGTGGGAAGTGCACTACCCGGCCGAAGATGGGCAGGTCGAGGTGGTCACCGCGAACGAGATTCGCGTGCCGCAAGGAAAGCGAGTCGTTTTCCATCTCTTCACGAACAACGTCATCCACTCATTCTGGGTGCCTCAGCTAAGCGGCAAGATGGACCTGATGCCGGGTCACACGAACAAGCTGGCGATCGACACCGATACGCCCGGCTATTACTTCGGGCAATGTGCGGAGTTTTGCGGTGATTCCCACGCGCTGATGCGATTCAAGGTGATCGTCGAGCCGGAAGAACAGTTCCTCGCCTGGCAGGAGGCCTGGAGAGCCGGGCCGACCCAGGCGTCGGGCGATCTCGCGGGTGGCGACCTTACCGCTGTTCCGCAATCGCTGGCACTCTGCATGACCTGCCACGAAATCAACGGCGCTGAAACGGTCGCCGGGGGCAATGCGGTGCCAGATCTGCCGGAAGCGCTCGATGCGGCTCGCACGTTCGGGCCGAATCTGACGCTCCTCGGCTGCCGGACGACGATTGCGTCAGGAACGCTTACCAATACGGATGAGAACCTCACCGCCTGGCTGCACGACCCGGATGGCATCAAACCGGGCAACTATATGGGCACGGTGATTACGCCAGGTTCGCTGACGGACGAACAAATCCAGGAGATCGTTGCGTATCTCGGTTCACTCACACCGGAAGGCGGTTGTCCGGAGATCCCGGTTCAACCCGGAGTCAGCGAGCAGGTACAGGTCACTGATCCGGACTAGGCTGGCCGGATCGGCGAGAAACGACATTTACGGGAGAGCAGACGTCGCGCACGCGGGGTTGCACAGGTAGGAGCGGAACATGGCATCGATTGCCCAGCCACAGGTGATGGCACAACCCGTCACCAAGCCGAATACCGGCATCTGGAGCTGGTTGACCACGATCGATCACAAGCGGATCGGTTTGCTCTATGGCGTGTCCGCCTTCCTTTTCCTGCTCCTCGGCGGCGTCGAGGCGCTGATCATCCGAATGCAGCTTTCGCGGCCTGATCTCGACGTTGTCAGCGCGCAGCGCTACAACGAGCTCTTCACAATGCACGGCACCACGATGATCTTCCTCGCCGTCATGCCGATGAGCTCCGCCTTCTTCAACTACATCGTGCCGCTTCAAATCGGAGCTCGTGACGTCGCGTTCCCAAGGCTGAATGCGTTCAGCTATTGGGTCTTTCTCGCGGGCGCAGTCATTCTGAACATGTCGTGGTTCTTTAGCGCGGCGCCGAACGCGGGCTGGTATGGCTATTCGCCGCTCACTTCGACGGCCTGGAACCCGGGCCGGAATGTCGATTTCTGGTTGATTGGCCTGCAAGTGCTTGGTGTCGCATCGATGGCGGCGGCATTCAACTTCGCCGTAACAATCATCAATATGCGCGCGCCAGGCATGTCGATGCTGCGCATGCCGATCTTCACCTGGACGACTCTGATCGTTTCGATCCTCATCGTGATGGCGTTTCCCGCGATCACCGCGGCGCTGATTCTGCTCGGATTCGACCGCTTCGCCGGGACCGGTTTCTACGAGTATGCGGCCGGGGGCGATCCGCTGCTCTGGCAACACCTCTTCTGGGTCTTCGGGCACCCCGAGGTGTACATCTTGATTCTCCCGGCCTTCGGCATCGTGTCCGAAATCATCCCGGTTTTCTCGCGCAAGCCGCTGTTCGGTTATTCGGTGATGGTCTATGCCACGGCGGCGATCGCCTTTCTTGGCTTCGGCGTGTGGGCGCACCACATGTTCACCGTGGGCATGGGACCGACCGCGAACGCCGTCTTCGCCGGCAGTACGATGCTCATCGCCATTCCCACCGGTGTGAAGATCTTCAACTGGATGGGAACGATGTATAAGGGGTCGCTGCGGTTCACGACAGCGATGCTCTTCGCGGTCGGACTCGTTTCACAGTTCGTGATCGGAGGACTCTCCGGCGTCATGCACGCATCGCCGCCAGTCGACTCCCAACACAACGACTCTTACTTCGTCGTTGCGCACTTCCATTACGTTCTCTTCGGCGGCGCGATTTTCGGTTTGCTGGCCGGCATCTACTACTGGTTCCCGAAATTCTCCGGCAAGCTGCTCGACGAGGGGCTTGGCAAGTGGCATTTCTGGTTGACCTTCCTCGGATTCAACCTGACGTTTTTCCCGATGCACTTTGTCGGACTGGCCGGGATGCCGCGTCGCTACTTCACGTATGCGGAAGACAGCGGATGGGGTCAGTGGAATCTGGTCATCACCATCGGCGCATTCATTCTGGCTTTCTCGTTCGTGGTCTTCATCATCAACGTCATGAAGTCGCTGCGATCGGGCGAAGTCGCCGGCAACGATCCATGGGATGCGGCAACCGCCGAGTGGATGATTCCGTCGCCGCCACCCGTGTACAACTTCGCGACGATTCCCACGTTCACGCACCGCGATCAACTCTGGTGGGACAAATATGGCTCGCACGATCCGTCGGACCATCAGCCGACAGCGCAGGTTCACAGCGCTCAGGCCCATGCTGACAGCGGCGATGAACACGCTGAGCACATTCACTTGCCGAACCCATCCTACTTCCCGCTTCTGGCCGCCGTCGGTTTCTTCATCATGGGATTGGGACTGCTGCTCGATAATCCGACCCTGACCATCGGTCTGTTGCATCTCCCTGTTTTGGTGGCTTTGGGCGGTTTGATCATGATCGTGTCGATTTACGCCTGGGCCTTCGAGCCAGCGGGTTAAGAAACGCGGCGAGGGCGTTCAGAGGAGGGATCGCATTGGCTCAGGCAGTTGCCACACTCGAAACCGCACACGGGGCTGGAGAGTCCCATGCCGGCGGTCACGATCATTCCGGTCATCCACCGACCAGCACCGGGCTCGACAGCCGGAAGCTGGCAATGTGGGCTTTCCTGGCATCGGACTGCATGTTCTTCGGCTCGCTGATTGCGATGTACATGATCTATCGTGGCGAAGCCGAGCGGCTTTTCCTGGCGGGGCAGGGCGTTGGCCCGCTGCCGCATGAGATTCTCGACATCCCCTACACGTCGATCAGTGCGTTCGTGCTGCTGATGAGTTCGCTGACGATGGTTCTGGCTTTGGCGTCGATTCAGAAAGGGAACGTGCGCGGACTTCGCATTTGGCTGGCGGCGACGGCTCTGCTTGGTGCGGTCTTCCTCGGTGGGCAGTTCTTCGAGTTCACCGCGTTCAAGCATGAAGGGCTCGGACTGACCACCAATATCTTCGGAAGCTCGTTCTTCACGCTCACCGGTTTCCACGGCGCGCACGTGACGATCGGCGTGATCTGGCTGGTTTCCCTGCTGATCGTTTCACTGCGAGGCGGCATTCGCAAGGACCAGGCGCTGAACGTCGAAATCGCCGGGCTTTACTGGCACTTCGTCGACATCGTCTGGATCGTCATCTTCACACTCGTCTATCTGGTCCCGTACGACGATATTCAATCCATTTCGCATGAGGCCGAGGAGGCGCTTCGCCTCATTGGCATCGGACTCGGTTAGGCCAGGAAGGGGAGAACGGCAATGACGCATGGAGCACTGGCTGCGACCGATCACGGCGAGCACGAACATCCCAGCGAGAAGAAGTACATTCAGGTCGCGATCTTTCTGACGATCGTCACGATCATCGAGGTCGCGATCTACTATGTCGACTGGATGCATGATTCGGGTGTGCTCGTCCCGTTGCTTTTCGTATTGTCGATCTTCAAGTTCGTCACAGTTGTCGGCTATTTCATGCACCTGAAGTTCGATGCACCTCTTTTCAAATACATCTTCATTGCAGCCTTGGTTGGATCGCTGGCAGTGATCGGCGCGCTGATTGCTCTGCTCTCAGTGCATCGGACCGACTACGGAGTCTCCGGGCTGTTCTAGCTCCGGTGCGAGGCGTTCCGGGCCGGCCGCGATTCTGAGCCGCTCAACCGGCGGCGAGAGAAGTGATTCCATTCGTTATGATCTGGCCCATTCTTCATGGCGGCGAAGGTTTTCCCACCGGATGGCTGCATAGTGACTGGCGGATCGATCCAATAGTCGCCGTTGTGGCGTTCGTCATCGCTGCCGGATACATCCTCTATACCGGAACCTTCAACAGGAAACGCCCTGATGCCCGCGAGCGAGTTGTTAGCGGGAGCCAGCAAACAGCATTCCTGCTCGGATGTCTGGCATTTCTGATCGCGCTGGGGCCGCCAATCGATGACTGGGCAGACAAGTATCTGCTCAGCGCGCACATGCTCCAGCACATGATCCTGATGTATGTGGTGGCGCCGCTCTGGCTGTATGGCACTCCGGCATGGTTGCTGGAGCCGTTGACGAAGCATCCTTGGCTGAACCGCGCCGGATATGCGTTGACGCGGCCCGTGCCGGCGCTGCTGATTTCGAATGCCATCATCATCTTCTGGCACATTCCAGGCGTCTACGACCGGGCCTTGCAGTCGGAACCGGTGCATGTGCTGCAACATGGCTCGTTTCTGCTGGCGGCGTTGCTCGCCTGGTGGTCGGTGCTGAGTCCTCTCCCAGCCTGGCCGAAATTGCCTGAACCGCTCCAGTGCGTCTACCTCTTTCTGATAAGTCTCCCCGGCGGCCTGGTGGGTGCCTTCATCACCTTCGCTGCTGTACCCTTCTATCACTTTTATGCGAATTCGCCGCGTATTTTTGGCATCGATCTGGAGGTCGATCAGCAACTTGCCGGACTGATGATGTGGGTTGGCGGCAGTACGATCTATTTCCTGTGGATCTCCAGCATCTTTCTGCGATGGGGGCGCCGCGCCGACGAACAGGAACATGGCACGCTCTCGATTCCGCCGACGTCCGATCCCGCGCACGTCAGGAGCCAGTAGGCCGATGGAGTGTTGTGACGATGTCATCCGAACGCAAACCCGGTCCGGATCGGCCGGATCAGACCGACGACGACAGAGCCACCGTTTGGGGATTCATCTGGGTGCTCTTCGCATTCAAGTTCCTGACCGTGGCCGCGACAATCTGGGCGGCGGGGTTGACGTCGGAAGCGACCTACATCCTCTCCATTACCACATGGCCATGGCTTATTATTCCGGCAATTGCGTTTTCTGGAACGTTGCTGTATCAGTTCCGGGTTCGGCGCGTAAGGCGGCGACGGGCGAGCTTGCAGCTATCGGAGTGGATGATCGGGGCGGACCCGCAATCGGGACGATCTGTTCCGGCGGTGGTGATCGGGAGCACAGGAGAGAAGCACGAGCATGGCGATTGAGTATGTAGGCATCCGGTTTATTCGGCCCCTCGTTGTCTTTCTTGTGGCCGCGGTGCTGGTCGGTGGGGCGATCGTGCTGATCGGCGAAACGCTTTTGAATGTGCACGACGCGCATTTCACCAGTGAGCTGAAACGCAAAGAGTTGTGGTTGGGTGTCGGTCTCACCGTCGGCATTCTCGCGATTGCGTCCTTTCTGGCGACCCGTCCCAAAGACTCGCTTGGTCCGCTGGATGACGACGTCGCGATCGGTTCCAAGCCGATGCGCGGCGAGATTTCGGCAAGTGTGGCCAATCCCTACCTGACGCAGGGAGCACCTGGAGTGGTCGCCGATATTGCCCCCGGATACACGCTCAACGCGCGGAATGGCGAATTTGCTCAGGTTGTCGATGTGCTCCAGAGCGTCGAGGATGTCGGTTCGAGGCAGCGGACGCTGATCTTCGCCCGGGGATTACATGGCGTGTCGGACGAGCTCTGGATCCCCATCGAGGCGGTCACCGCGGTCTTTCCAGACACGCAGACGGCCTACCTGGCCGTTTCGGGCGACGAATCGGAATCGCTCGGCTGGAATCTGCCGCCGGCCAGCTTCAGTCGCATCGAGCGACCGAAGGAAACCCCGCTTTACTAGTCGCAGGGCGTAGCATCCGGCTCCGTGCCGGTGAATCGCCGCACAGGTTAAAACCTGTGGCTAAGGTTGAGAAGTCCTTTCGGGACTAGCTGCCCGCATTCCGCAATTGTCCAAGATGCGCCGGGCGCACCGCTGTGCGCGGCTACAGTGATCGGCTTGGCGTGTCGGGATTTGAACGCCGTCTGGGATGCGCCTGGCGCACCGCTGTGCGCGGCTACGGAGTCCGGCCATCGGCCTACGACCTTCGGTCTGCATTCCTCGGACTTCGGACCGCGATTTGGGAACCTGCGATAATCCGCGCATGGGGAGACGATTCGACGTTGTCATTGTGGGAGGCGGAACGGCGGGCTGTGTGCTGGCCAGCCGCCTCTCCGAGGACTCCGCGCGCACGGTCGCGCTGATCGAGGCAGGTCCGGATACGCCGCCCGACCATACGGACGCGGTGCTGTGGGATAGCTATCCGATCGTGGCCTATTTCGATCCGCGTCATCACTGGCGCGATCTCCGCGTCTACCATCAGCCACCTCCGGACGATGGTCCTGACGATCGCCCGCGCCGTCGCTACGAGCAGGCCAAGGTCATGGGCGGCGGGTCGTCGATCAACGGCATGATGGCCAACCGCGGTTCCCCTGACGACTACGATCTCTGGGCCAGCATGGGCGCTGAGGGGTGGACGTGGGATGAGGTGCTCCCGTTCTTTCGAAAGCTCGAAACCGACCTCGATTGTCATGGCGAACTGCACGGAGACGACGGTCCGATGCCACTGCGGCGAGTCGGACTCAGTCAGTGGCCGGCGTTTTCTCGCGCCGCAGGCGAGGCGCTCACCGCGCAGGGATTGACCTACATCTTCGATCAGCACGAGCATTTCGATCCAGGATGGTTCCCGATCGTCATCAACAACGACGGTCAACGCCGCGCCTCGACTGCAATCTCGTATCTGACCGACTCAGTTCGCGCGCGCGAAAACCTGGCGATCTATCCCGATACCCAGGTGCTGCGCATGACTTTCGAAGGTCGCCGCGCCGCCGGCGTCGATGTCCAGATCGCGGACGGGATCACGGAGCATCTCGATGCCGGCGAGATCGTGCTCGCGGCAGGTGCGTTGCATACACCGGCGCTGCTTCAGCGGTCGGGCATCGGCGATGGCGCAACGCTGTCGAGACTGGGGATCGACGTTGTTGCTGATCGCCCTGCTGTTGGCCGCAATTTGCAGGAGCATCCGCAGATCGCCGTGTCGTCGCTGTTAAGTCCGGACGCGAGGCAGCCATGGAGCACGCGAAGACACATTTTCGGTGGATTTCGCTATTCCTCCGGCGTCGAGGGGTGTGACGATGTCGATATGTATGGCGTCATCGTCAACCGCGGCGCCTGGCATCCGCTCGGACAGAAGATGGGCGGATTCCTCATCTGGGTCAATCGCGCCTACTCGGAAGGGTGGGTGACGATCGAGAATGCCGATCCACTGACCGAACCACGTGTCGAGCTGAATCTGCTAGGCGACGACCGGGATCGTCTCCGCCTCCACGATGGATTGCAACGGCTTGCCGCGCTCTATCGTCATCCTTCCATGCGCGCGGTCGCGAAATACCCCTTTCCCACGAGTTACACCGAAAAATCTCGCGACCTGGCAGTTGTGACGCGACGCAACCGTCTGAGCACCGAGCCCTGGGCGCGCGCAGTCGATGGACCGGGCGTGTTGCGGCGGCGGGTGATGCGGCATCGCGTTTCCGGCGGGCTCTCGCTTTTTGACATCGTGCGGGATCACGACACGCTCGATGCGTTCCTCCGGGAACGCTCGCACGGCACCTGGCATTGCTGCGGAACGGCGCGCATGGGACGCGAGGAGGACCCGCGCGCAGCGACCTCTCCGGTAGGCCAGGTGTACGGCGTCGAAGGCGTGCGCGTTGCCGATGTATCGCTCATGCCGACTGTTCCACGCGCCAACACGAATCTGCCGGCGATCATGATCGCCGAGAAGATCGCCGCATCGATGCGATCCGGAGATAGCGGCTGATGCGACTCGGACGAATGATCACTGCCGTCGATGCCCACGCCGGGGGCGAGCCCGGCCGGGTCATCACGGGCGGCGTGCTCGACGTGCCGGGTGAGACGATGTTCGCCAAGATGCAGCATCTGCAGCGATATCAGGACGGTTTGCGCAAGTTGATGCTGCGAGAACCACGCGGCTATCCGGCGCTTTGCTGCAACCTCGTTCTACCGCCCACCCATCCCGACGCTGATGCGGGCTTCATCATCATGGAGCAGATCGAGTATCCCCCGATGTCGGGCTCGAACACGATCTGCACGACGACCGTGCTGCTCGAAACCGGCATGGTTCCGATGCAGGAACCGGTGACGGACCTCACGCTGGAAACGCCGGCCGGCCTGGTGCACGTTGAGGCTCGCTGTGAAGGCGGCAAGGTGACCGGCGTGACGTTCCAGAATGTGCCGGCGTTCGCCATGCACTTGAACTCGATGATCCAGGTCCCGGAAATCGGCGCCTTGCGGGTCGATGTGGCCTTTGGCGGTATGTGGTACGTCATCTGCGAGGCCGCCGATCTTGGATTGCGCATCGTTCCAGAGGAGGGCGCCGAGATCGTCCGGTTGGGTGAGATGGTGAAAGCCGCGGCACGCGAGCAGCTCCCGGCGGTCCATCCCGAGAATCCGGACATCACCGGCGTCAGCATCATCGTGCTTACCGCGCCACCCACGCTCCCGGGCGCCACCGCGAAAAACACGGTGGTCGTGTCGACAGGTCAATTCGATTGGAACAACCGTTCCACCTGGACCGGCGTGCTCGATCGCTCAGCCTGTGGAACGGGCACGTGCGCGACGATGGCAGTGCTTCACGCGAAGGGTCAGCTGGGGCTGAACACCGACTTCGTTCACGAAAGCATCATGGGCACGACCTTCACCGGTCGGCTGGTCGGGGAGACGACGGTCGGTCCCTACAAAGCGGTGATTCCCACCATCACCGGACAAGCCTGGATCACCGGAATTGCCCAGTACGTCGTCGATCCCTCCGACCCGTTTCAGGAAGGCTTCATCGTCGGCGACTTGTGGGGCGGCATTAGTCTGTAAGCGCAGCGGCGTTGCGTTCGGCAAGCAGGACCGCGGCAATCTCCTCCGCCCAGGCGTCGATCGCGTCGAAATCGCGAAAGTCACCTTCCGGTGCGTTCACCAGGCGAGTTGCCAGGCGTTCGGTCCGGCTCAGTTCGGAGCGGTCGAGTTTGCCGGAGAAGAGGCGATGACTTCGCGCGCCGCACGAGGCGATCAGATCGTTCATGGCGCGAGCATCGACAGCCGATTCCGGTGACTGCTCGCCGATCGGTCCGCTGCTGAAGAGCCAGACCGGCATGGTGCGCAGCCGATCGGCGTTCTCCTCGACGAAGTCGCGAGCTTCCTTCATCCATTTGCCCATATAGACCGCGCTGCCGACGATGACGCCGGATCGCCCTTCCAGGTTCACGACATCAGTGGCGTCATAGATCGTTGAACCGATACCGTCGTGCCTGAGCGTACGAGCGACCTCTTCGCCAATTTCCCGGGTGCTGCCATGTTTGCTGGCGATCACGATAGCCATGGACATTGCACACCTCCTCATCTTCTTCGCTGCCAATCCAGATTGGCACAATTGTCTTCGGTCGGATGTCGTCTCGATGTGGCGAAGCGCAGCGGGAGTGTGACAATTGTATGCCGGACGACACAGTCAGGAATGGCGTTCGAGCAAAACTGTCGCCTCACGAGGCGTGGGCGACATCCAGGCGAGAGCAATCGCGCCCAGTGCAACCAGAGGTATGAGCTGCAGAGCGAGATCGAACGAGCCCGTCAGATCCTGAATCGCACCACCGATGATCGGACCTAAACCGGAAGCGACATACCCCACAGCCAGGACCATCCCAGCAGTCTGCCCGATTTTGCCTGGCCTCGCCGTATCGGTGGGCATCAGCATTCCCATTCCGAACAGACCGGCCAGTCCGAAACCGGCGCCGACTGGCCAGATCCACTTCACGCCGCTGGTGACTGGCGCCAGGGCAAGACCAGTCGAGGCAACCAGAAAGATGGTCGCCGCAGCCAGCGTCGGCAACCGGCGAGAGTTGATGCGGTCGGAGAGTATCGGCAGAAAAACCATCGCGGGAAAGGTCGCCATATTGAAGAGCGCGAAGAGAATGGCGATCTGCGAATCGTTCAGCCCGTGATCTTCGTAGATCGACGGCAACCAGGCGACCAGCGCGTAGTAGGCAAGCCCCTGTGCCGCAAAAATCCCGGCGACGATCCACGTTTTGCGGTCGCGCCATGGTGACCAATCGTTTTCGGAGACTGTTGACGATGCATGCCTGATTGTTTGCTGCGTCTGGGCGGGAATCGACCAGCGTGTCAGGGAAATCATCCAGGCAATCAGCGTGACACCTGCAATCGCACCCCAGATGGCGAGCGGGAGACGCCAGTCGTCGACCCGGTCGGAGGAGAGAAAGAGCGGCCCGGTGATCGACGCGGCGACAACCGAACCGGTGAAAAAGCCGCCTGTGAACACGCCGGTGGCGATGCCCATGCGCAGCGGCATCAGACTGCGACCCAGCCGAGGCATCGCCGGTTGGGAGATGCCGATTCCGGCGCCGAAAAGAATCGTCAATCCGATGAGCACGGCAAAACCCGGCGCGATGGCGCGCATTCCGCCGGCGATCGCCACGATCGCCAGACCGATCGTCATCGTCAGCCGGGCGCCACGCCGGTCGGCAAATCGCCCGCCCGGCACCGCGAACGCCCCCATCAGGAGGGGAGGCAACGCCACCAGCAGCGACGCATTGGTGTTGCTCAGTGAGAGATCTTCGCGGATGTCGGGAATCAGCGGTCCAACGCCGATCAATCCGGTGCGCAGGCTGACCGCGACGAAGTACGCCATGATCATCGCGGTTGTCAGACCGGCCGGAGCTCGCGCCCCCAAAGAGTCGCGCTGCTCGGTGTTCAATCCGTCCTCGTGATCGACTGGTAAAGGCGCCCTCTGGTTCTGAATGGTACTCGCGATTCCGTATGGCTGGGAGCATCTTCGGATGTGCCACAATTGGGCTCAGGCCGGGCGCGTCGGGGCACAGTCGGGGCACAGGTCCCCGAACTACATCCGCTTCGTCCACGTTGCGTAGTTCGGCCACCCGTGGGCCGATGTGAAGCGACGCGGCGCAGGTCCCCGAACGACGTATGAACGCTCGCCACAGCATGTCAAGATCTCACGATCGCATCACCATCATCGATTGGGCGGCCGGCATCGTCGCCGACCCGTCAGTCGTGTTTCTCGATACGGAAACGACTGGTGTTGGTCCGCGCGCCGAGATCGTCGATATCGCCGTCATTGCGTGCGGCGGCGACGTGCTTCTCGACACGCTCGTGCGTCCCCGATCGCATATTCCACCTGATGCCAGCCGCATCCATGGCATCGTTGACGACGATGTCGCTGGAGCTCCGCATTGGGAAGATGTGCTTCCCGGCGTGGCCGACGCGATCGCCGGTCGCCGTGTGGTGGTCTACAACGCCGATTTCGATCGTGGAATGATCGAGAGCTGTTGCCGCGCTTGCTCGCTGAAGATGCCGTCCGCACGTTGGGACTGCGCCATGGAGGCGTATGCCGCGTTCATCGGTGAGCGTTCGACCCAATGGCGTGGCGGCTACCGTCGCTTCAGACTCGAGCAGGCGGTGCGCACCTTCGACATCATGCCCGGCGGTCATCGCGCTCTCGCCGACGCCGAAGCGTGCCGGTTGCTGGTCCTCGCCATAGCCGAGCAGGAGTATTGACCACGGCAGCCGACCTGCCAGGCGCCGGCTCCGGCGCGGCATGAGAACCATGCGTAGCCTCGCCATTTATGGCGCTCGCCGCATATTGCTTCCGTACTCATTGATTCACCGATCCCGCGAGACGAGCAACGAAGGCGTTGCCGCTACACCGGGGTGCTGATAGGGCAATCAGTCGCCGCTGGGAACGGCGCGCAGTGATGGCGCCGGTGAAGCAGGTGCGGGTCGCCGCGTTTTCATGACCTGCCGGCAGGTGTCGGTGATGAAGACGAAAAGCCAGGCCATCAGTGCGGCGTGGGCGAGGGTGGCCCAGATATCGAGCTCGGAGAGTACGACCGCGCCTCCCGCCAGGGCCTGTAGCGTGATGGTGACGCTTGCCAGTCCAAGTACGACGAAAATCGACCGGTAGTGCGGCTGCATTCGCCAGATTGCGAACGTCAGCCCGTACACGAGCAGCATCAATAGCACCGCCACGAATCGATGCGTGAAGGCGATGCCGGCTGGACTGGTCAGATCGGCGGGAACGATCTGACCATTGCAGCTCGGCCACTCGTAGCAGGCCATTTCGTTGCCCGAATGCCGCATGTAGGCTCCCACATACGCCACGATGATCGAGCCAACGAGCATGCCCCACGCGCCCCGGTGGAACCATACCGGCAGCGGGTGTGATTGTCCTTCGACGACCAGTGGATCGGGTTTGCCCGGATCCTCATAGAGCAACCGCGTCAGCAGGAAAACCGCCGCGAAGCAGGTCATCGATATGCCAAAGTGGGCGGCCATGATCTGCGGACTCTGCGGCCACATCACCGCCGCGGCGCCCAGTCCTGACTGAAGGAGGAGCGTGCCCACCATGACGGCGACGTAGATGCGGACTTCGCGATTGCCGCGCCGGATCAAAACAGCGCCGATCGCCGTCGCCGCGATCAAAATGCCCTCGATCGCCGTCACAATGCGATGGCTGAACTCGATTGCCGTCTCCACAGCGTAGGACGGGATGAATTTGCCCTGGCAGAGGGGCCACGAACGGCCACACCCTTCGCCCGAACCGGTGCTGGTGACGGTCGAGCCCATCATCAGCACGATGAACATGCCGATCGTGGCGGCGACGGCGAGCCGTTTCACCCAACGCTCGCGTCGTTCACGTTTTGCAGATTCGTCGTGTTGTGGAGTGCTCATGGCGTTGTTGCGAGAGTCCGGCGACCAGTTCCGTTGTCATGCGCAAGCGTACTACCGTCCGCGACTCCCGTGCAGGTTCGGCAGACGCTCGTTTGGCAGTGGAAGAGCCGGTTAAGATAGAAGGAAGATATTGAAATCGGGAGGGTGTGTGTGAATCGTCTGAGAAGCGTGTTGAGCATAGCAATGACATTCGTCATTGTCTGCGGCGGCGTGATGTCTGTGCGTGATACGGTCGCCCAGGAAGCATCCCCTGTACTCAGTCAGCAATCGGTATGGCTCGACAATTTGATGCCGCTGGGGCTCTCGCCAGACGGTAGTCTCCTCGCCGCCGCGAACCGCGCCGAACTGTGCACCTATCAGGTACCGTCAATGGCGCAGCAGGCTTGCGTCGATCTGGAGCCTCTGGAGGCGGGATTGCGCGTCGGCGACGTGTCCTGGTCGCCTGACAGCACACGTCTGGTTCTGACCGAAGACTCATTTCGCATCCTGCGAGATGGCGATCTCTGGGTCGTCGACGCAATGACCGGCGAACTGACGAATCTGACCGATGATGGATTCAATGAAAATCTCGCCATCGGCTCTCCGGAGAAGATGGCTGGCGAGACATTCTATTTCGATGTAGCGCCCGCCTGGAGCCCGGATAGCGAGTCCATCACCTTCTCGCGAACGACATTTGTCGATGGTGAACGAGCAGGCAACGACATCGTCACCATTCCAGCCGCTGGTGGGGAACCACAAGTGTTGCTGAACGTATCTCCGGAGGAGATCGGCGTCGCTTTCTTCCCGATGCGATGGTCGCCGGACGGAAGCGCTCTCTACTACGTGCTGACGCCGGTCCAGCGCAGCGATCCCTCCACCGGCATCTATCGGTTCGACGCCGCTACGGGCACGTCCGAGCAACTTCTTGGATTTTCGCGCGATGTTGGGGCACCGGCGATCACCGAGATCAGCCCCGCTGGGGACAAAATACTTGTCTTCTATCCAACTGCAGCCGTAACGCTGGGCGCGTTCGAACCGATCTTCTGGTTACTCGATCTTGAAACGCTGGAAATCGAACCGCTCCAACCACCGGGCGAAACTGAAAATGATCCTGGTTTTGTGGCGGCGGCGGCGTTCTCACCGGAGGGTGCATCGCTCCTGATTGGAACCAGGCGATCGACTCCCGACTTCCAATTGTGGGAGATGACCATCGACTCGGGCGAAGCGACCCAGCTCGTCGAGGGTCTCTCCGGTGTGATCTCCGTCGAGCCGACCATTGGGCCCAGCTGGACCGCCTCCGGCCTCATCTTCGTTGCGTCCGACATCCATTCCGGAACGCTGCTGGAAGTACCGCCGCGAGAGTCGCCGCTCGTTGCCGAACGTCCAGATGCACCCGCCAGCCCGCCGGCAGTTGCCAGCGAGGACTTCGAGGCTGGCGACCGGGCGATCGTCGCATCGAACGGCGTACCGCTTCACGCGGCGCCGACGGGATTGTCGCCAGCGGTCGCGCTCCTCGAAGTGGGAGCTTTGCTGACCGTGCTCGGTCCTGCCGAAGAGGAGGAAGGCGTCTTCTGGTTGCCGGTTCAGGATATAGAAACCCGGACGATTGGATTCGTCCGGGTCGAGCTTGTGATCAAGGGCTAGCGAGGTCTGCCTCGCGTGGCCTAGGTGTAGTTGAGCAGCTCGCCTGGTTGCGTCAGCCACTCTTCGACAATTGCCTGATGCGTGCCGTCGTCCTTCAACGAAGCGAGCGCTTCGTTGAAGAAGGGAACGAGCTCGCTTCCTTTTTCGAAGACCGCGCCCATGCCTTCGCCGGGGTTGTTCGGAAGCACGCCGGCGATGACGAGTCCTTCGAACTGAATTCCGGTGATGAACTGGGCCGATTCGAGATCGGCGACGGTCGCATCGACGGTCTCGTTCACCAGCTGCTGCAGTGCGTCAGCGGTCGTGTCCATGACGAGCGGATCGTTTTCCGGCTGGATGTCGTCGATGACGACCTGATAGTACGTCGTGCCGACCTGGGTGGCGAAGGTGAACTGGCTCAGGTCTGCAAGGGTCTTCGCTTCGAGAACCGGCGATCCTTCACGGGTGATGACCGTCAGCGGTGATTTGTAGTAGGCATCAGAGAAGTCGACCGCTTCCTTGCGCTCCTCGGTGATGCTGACTTCTGTCATATAGAAGTCGAATGGCTTCTCACCCGGTGCATACGAGGCGTTGAACGACGTGTAACCCCAGTCAACCTGATCGGGAGCGAAACCGAGCCGCGCCGCCAGCGCCGCGGCGAGAGCGCCTTCGAATCCCTGCCCATTGGTCGGGTCGTTGTCGATGAACCACGGTGGATAGAGTGGTTGATCGGCGTGGATCGTCAGTCTGCCCTCATTCCTCAACGGCAGAGTGGCGATGTCGAAGAGCCCCGCGACCGGAGAGGCCGCCGGAGAAGCATCGGGAGTCGCCTCCTGCGCCAGGCCCACAAGCCTCGGCGACGCTGCCAGCGCCGCGGCAATCGCCGCAGACCGGCCCACGAATTGACGTCGGTTGATCATGAACAACTCCTTCTCTGGTCTGATCACGAAAACACCCATCGACGATTCTGACAGGTCGTCTCGCTGGCTGCAATTGGCCCGAAAGCCGCTTGCACTGCGAGTATACTGCAGTTTGTTATCAAGTTATGAACTTAAGTTGCCCGGCGGACACGCGGTGTCATGGTTGGGCGTCAAATGCGCAGGCGGAACGCAACCGATTCGACGGGTACCATTTCGCAGGCGAAGACCTGCTTCGCGTGGTGTCCATCACACGCAGTCATGTGTTGAGAGGCGAGCTGAATGTCGGCAATTCCATCCCCTGCAGCGGCGCTGAGCGATGCCGAAATCGCTGCTATGTTGACACCGCAGGCCGCGTGGCGCGATCGGGACGTATTGCGGTCGGCGTTCATTGCCCTGATCAGCAGCATCGTGATTTTCGGTGGACTCGCCTGGCTGATCAGCGGCACCGAAGGCTGGGATGCTGTCCAGAGATCATTCTTCAGCTGGAAACACTTCAAGGCGTCATTCCCCAGTATCTGGGACGGCTTCAAGCTCAATATCAAGATTTTCATGATTGCCGAGCCGATCATTCTGGCGATCGGTCTGTTGCTGGCGGTGATCCGCAGCACGCGCGGCGCGGCGCTCTTTCCGTTGCGGGCGTTTGCCGTCGCCTACACCGATCTCTTTCGGGGCGCCCCGGCGCTGCTGGTCATTCTGACACTCGGATTCGGTGTCCCGGCGTTGCGCATCTCCGCCGTGCCGAACACCCCCGTCTTCTGGGGGACAGTTGCCATCATTCTCAGCTCTTCGGCGTATCAGGCCGAAACATTCCGGGCCGGCATCGGCACAGTCCATGGCAGTCAGCGGGCCGCTGCTCGGGCACTTGGGCTTTCCAGCACGCAGGCCATGCGCTTTGTCGTGCTGCCACAGGCAATCCGGCGGGTGATTCCACCGACGCTGAGCGGGTTTGTCGGATTACAGAAGGAAACGGCGCTTATATCTGTGCTTGGACCGTTAGAGGCCACCCGCCAGGCACAGATTTACGGCAGTCTGCATTTCAATTACACGAGTTACGTCGTGGCCGGGCTCCTGTTCATCTCGATCACCATTCCGCTCGCCCGGTTCACCGACTATCTCCTCCGGCGGAGCGAGGTTCGTCGCTCGATGGGAGGCGCCGTATGAGCGAGCCGATTCTGAGCATCCGCGGGCTGTACAAGGCGTACGACCAGAATCTGGTGCTGAAAAACATCAATCTCGATGTCGCCGAGCACGAAGTGATCTGCCTGATCGGCGCGTCGGGGTGCGGCAAGTCGACTCTGCTGCGTTGTATCAACCTGCTCGAGGAAATCAACGCGGGGGTTGTCGTGCTGGCCGGCGAAGAGATCTCGCACGAGTCGCCGAACCTGAACCGGATCAGGCAGCGCGTTGGCATGGTGTTTCAGTCGTACAATCTCTTTCCGCACATGTCGGTGATCGAGAATGTGATGCTGGCGCCGCGCAAGGTGCTGGGCGTCGGCAAGCGCCAGGCGGAGGCTGATGGGCTGGCGCTGCTGGAGCGATTCGGGCTCTCCGATAAAGCGCGAGAGTATCCCGACCGGCTCTCCGGGGGGCAACAGCAGCGGGTGGCGATCATTCGCGCGTTGGCCCTGCGACCGGAGGTGCTGTTGCTCGACGAGGTTACCTCGGCGCTCGACCCGGAAATGGTCGGCGAGGTGCTGGAGATCATCGCCGAGCTAAAAACGCTCGGCATGACGATGATGCTCGCCACGCATCAGATGGCCTTCGCCCGCCAGATCGCCGATCGCGTGGCCTTTCTCGACGCCGGTGTGATTCTGGAAATCGGACCTCCCGAGGAGATCTTCAATCACCCGCGCGAAGAGCGGACCCGCCAGTTCCTGCAGCGGATAATCGGCGCGGAGCCTGGCGGGGGGGTGGTCGCGGCGCCGGAGAGTACACCCTGATGGCGCCAGTCGTGAGTGGAGCCAACGATTCCGGACTCGTCCTTCGTTGTGATAGCATCCCGTTCCAGTGAACGTAATCGAATGTGCTTCCGTCGCGACGGGTGAGGCGCCTGACGGTCGGAGACGCGTGTGCTGACTGTATCAGGGGGAATCAATGAGCGCCGTCACTCCTCAGTTCGAGATAGTCAAGGTTTTCGCATTCGACGCTACCGGCATCGCCGAGGGCTCGGTGTCGGGTCTTGCCGACGATGGCACGTTTGCGGGATTCGACCACGTGAATGGCAGCGCTGCGCCCGCAATCTGGGATTCGAGTGGCAACCGAACGCTGCTCGACACGAGTGGGATCAGCTTTACGTCCGTCAACCGGAGCGTTCTGGTTCAAAGCTCCCAGCTCGTTGCAGCAAACCTCTGGAATGACGAGCCGAATGCATGGCCACGTTACTTCGGGGTTCGATGGCAAGGGGCAACCACGGAAGTGCTCGGCGGCACGGCGGTTACTGTGAACGATATGAATAGTGACGGGAAAGTTTCAGGCATCCGTGACTCGAATGTCGCGCATTGGGATTCAATGGGCTCGTCCGGCTGGATGGGCGTGAACAGCGACGCCGCAATGATCAATGCCTTTGGCGACGTCGCCTACTTCACTCCGCCGGTCGTGGACCGTGAAACGAATGTCAGGACACGACGGGAGCTGTCCGTCTGGAAAATGAACGGACCCGACGAGATCCTGCGTTATCCGCCTGATCTCGACGCGCAGATCGATGCCCAAACGTGGAGCAACGAGAGTCTGCTCCGCTATTACGACGATGGCAGCGCGCTGGCGCATATTCAGATCCCGTACGCAGAAGGGCGATATCGACGAACCGTCCGTTGCCGGACGACCGGAGGAGACTATATCGAGGGGTTAACGGGCCGAGGTGTCCAGATCCTGATCGCAAACAGGACCGGCATGATGCACGGCTACTCCTATGACGACAGCCAGCCGTTCCATCTCCGGAATCGCGCGATACATACAGTCTGGATCGACGGTGTCCCCATTCGATTTCTGCATCAGGTCACCAACGCGGCGGATTACTCGGACTATCAGGTGACAACCCTGAGTGATTCCGGTCGAATCGCCGGCGTTGCCCGGGACAAATCCACCGGCGCCTGGCACGGAGTCTTGTTCAACCGCAAGTAGTGGATGTCTGTTTCGTGCTGAATCGTCGACCGCTGAGGGCGATCGTCAGCGGGTGACGACAGCGATTCAGACGACGAGCCAATCCGAGTCAGTCGGCTGCGTTTGTCGGAGGGCTCGCGTCGTACTTCGGCGCACCTCGGCGCCGGATCGGCGTCTCTGACCGGTGCAACAATGTCCGGACGCGACCGATGGAGTATCCGCTGTCGTCGGACAATTAGTGGATCGAATGATCGTTTGAAGGGTGGCAAGACACCTGTCAGTAGTTCGTTGAATTCACATCCGGCCAAGTAGCAAAGTATAATAGAACGCATGTACTTGCGTGACTGATCAGACCGCGTATCGAGAGCGATCTGATTCGAATCGTCTCAGACGAGCGTCAGGCTTCTCACCAAGTCTGGAAGGCAATCGATTGGAAACCGAGCACATGGAACACCCGGTCACAATGAGTGGTTGGCTCGAACTTGCACTCGCTCACATAGCTGCCTATCTGAATGACGACGAGTACGCTGACCTGGATGACGTAGCCCGAGCCTCGACTGCGATCGATCGTGCGCGCGCTTTGCTCCCACCTGAACCGCCTGACTACCCCAATGTCTCGATTGATGGCGATGGACTGCCGGTTTGCGAGTGCGGAAGTCGGGAAGACTGGAAGGAATTTGGGAAGACCGTCTATTCGCAGCGGTTCGATGGTGCTTCCTGGTTGGACTATGAGACGTTCGTCGAGGGAGATGTTCCCGAGTTCGTACAATGCGCAGTTTGCGAACGTGAGTACAACTCATCTACGTTTCCACGACCGAACTAGCTGGTATGGAAAGCGCACACGGGGGCGCGCAACTACTGCGGTTTGAATTCGCTGGGGCTAACCCCGATTCCGCAGCCGCGGGTCGAGGGCGTCGCGGAGTCCGTCGCCGAGGAGCTGGAAGCCGAGGACGGTGAGGGCGATGGCGATGCCGGGAAAGAGCGCCGCCCAGGGAGCGTACTGCAGAAAGCCGTACGAGCCAGCGACCATCGTGCCCCATGAGGGGTCGGGTGCTTTGTTGCCCAATCCCAGAAAAGAAAGCCCGGCTTCGGAGAGAATGGCGAACCCGAAACTGATCGACGCCTGCACGATCAGCGGCGCCGTGATGTTCGGAAAGACATGACGAGCCATCAGACGGCTGGTGCTGGCCCCGGCCGACTGAGCGGCCTCCACATACGCGGTGTTCCGCACAGTCAACGTGGCGCCGCGCACAATGCGGACAAAGGGCGGGATGTAGACGACCGAAATCGCCAGAATGGCGTTGGTCAGGTTGTTGCCGAGCACGGTGATGATGGCGATGGCCAGCAGCACAGCCGGAAACGCGAAGATGACGTCGGAGAGAAGTACGATCAAGTTGTCGATCCATCCCCCTTTGTACCCGGCCAGCATGCCCAGGAGCACCCCGACCGTGCCCGCGATGCCGACGACGATTGTCCCAACCTGGAACGAAATGCGCGCTCCGTACAGCACTCGGGTGTAAATGTCTCGCCCGAACTCATCGGTACCGAAGGGATAGTCCCAGCTTGGACTCTGTAACCGGTCGGCGGAAAACTGTTCAGTTGGTCCGTGGGGCGCGATGGCCGGACCGATCAGGGCGATCAGGGCAAAAAACGCGACGATGATCAATCCAGTAAGCGCCAGCCGCTGCTGCCGGATTGCAGCAAAGATGCCGGTGCGCCTGGATACGCGCTGAGTGGCCGGAGCTGCCGCCGAAAGCGTGGCAGTGTTGTCAGCGGATTCAGCGCTGCTGGTGGGCGGAACTGCGGTGTCGTTGAGTTGACTCATGGCACTGCGCTATCGATGCCGCAAGCGCGGATCCATAAACGCATACGAGATATCCACGATCAAACTGATGAGCACGAAGATCGTAGCCATCACCAGTGTGACGCCCTGAACGACGGGGTAGTCGCGCGTGGAGATGGATTCGTAGATATAGCGCCCGATACCGGGCAAGCCGAAAATCGATTCGATGATCACCGTGCCACCGAGGAGTGTTGCGAACTGGATGCCGATGACTGTGATGATTGGAATCGAGGCATTGCGCAGGACGTGGCGGGACATGACCGTGCGGTTCGCCAGCCCTTTCGCCCTGGCGACGCGCACGTGATCGTGGGCCAGCGCTTCGAGCACCGCGGAACGGGTGTAGCGCATCAACACGGCGGCCAGCGGCAGCGCGAGGCTGATCGAAGGCATCAGCATGACCTTCATGTTGGCAACGGGGTCATCCCGGAAAGGAACATAGCCAATAGGGGGTAGCCACTTCAGCTTGAACGAAAAGATCAACACCAGAATCGTGGCCAGCAGGAAGTTCGGCATCGATATGCCGATGAGTGTGCCGATCGTGGCGGCGTAGTCGATTCGCGAATTGCGCTTGACGGCCGCAAGCACGCCCACCGGAATGGCCACGGCCATCGCCATGGCCGCCGCCATCAGGGCGAGCTGGGTTGTCACGGGAAGGCGAAGACTGAGCTCCTCAGTAATCTCCCGGCGCGTCCGAAACGACGTTCCCAGATCGCCCTGCAGTACATGACCGAGCCACCTGCCGTATTGCACGGGCAGTGGCTGGTCGAGGCCATATGACTTGCGAACCAGTTCGCGCTGCTCTTCGGTAATTCGCGTATCGGTGCCGATGACGAAGTTCGAGATGTCACCCGGAATCGCGTGAATCAGCGCAAAAACCAGAATTGAGACACCGAACAGCACGGGAATCAGCAACAGGAGTCTTCGGAGGAGATACCGTCCCATGCTCGCCTCGCCAGGTACCGGGAAAGGAAATTGAAGGGCTGGACCAACGAGCAGTCATGCCGAATGCCCGCTGGTCCAACCTTTCCGAGAGATGCGATCGACTACTGATCGAGCCAGGTGACCCGAACCATCTTGTTCGATCCGGTTGGGATGTGCTCAAAGCCCATCACAAAGGTCTTCATCGCTTCGTACTGCTGGCCGATCCAGAGATTGACCCACGGAAGATCGACCAACAGAATCTCCTGAACCTGCTGATAGATCCCGGCGCGTACGTCCTGATCGGTCGAAGCTGCGCCCTGCGCCAGCAAATCGTCGACTTCAGGATTGCTGTAGGTGACGAAGTTGCCGCCTTCACCGGTCTTGAAGTTTTCGGTAAGCACAGAGCCTGGATCGACGAATCCGCTGGTCCCCGTTACTGTCATATCGAAGTCTCTGTCGACATAGACGGTCTGACCCATGGTCCCGGTGTCCAGCAGGTTCATCTCGGCGTTGATGCCGATCTGCCGAAGCTGCTCCTGAATCACCAGTCCGCCGTTTGAGATGTTGGTGTATTCGGCCCAGCTGGTGATGGTGGTGTCGAACCCGTCCGGGAATCCAGCCTCGGCGAGCAGCGCTTTGGCTCCTTCGATATCCGGCGCCGGAATCTCCGGTCGATCTAGGGCCGCCCAGAATCCCTGTGGGAAGATGATGTCGGTGGCCGTCCCGAACCCGTTCTCCGCCGAATCGATCACAGGGCCGCGATCGACCGCCATGCTGATCGCCTGCCGAACGCGCGGATCGGTGAATGGCTCGCGCGTAAGGTTGAAGCCGAGGAATCGAATCTGGGCGATGGCATTCCCGACCAGCTTGATGCTTTCATCAGCTTCAAGCAGCTCGACGTCCAGAGAGGGAACGTACTCGATGAAATCAACGGCTCCCTGCACCAGCGCCGCTGTGCGCGCGGTGGGATTGGAGGCGATGATCATTTCCACTGCATCCAGGTAGGGGAGAGGCTGAATGAAGTAGTCGGCGTTGCGCTCTAGCTTGACATGCGTATTCGGGACGTACTCGATGAACCGGAATGGGCCCGAGCCGATTGCCACCTGCGACAGATCGCCGTACTCCTCGATCACTTCCGGCGGGAAGATGATGCAGCTCGAGTTCGCCAGGTTGGAGAGATGCGCGGCATCCGGAGCGGAAAGCGTCATGACGACGGTATATGGATCAGCCGCTTCGATTGTGTCAACGGCGGCGAGGTCCGAAGCGCTGGGCGACGCTGTTGCTGGATCCATCAGCCGCTCAAGACTGAATTTGACATCCTCGGCCGTGACCTCGCGACCATTGTGGAAGAGCACACCCTGATGGAGATGGAATGTGTAGACCAGTCCGTCTTCCGAAATCTCCCACGACTCGGCGAGGTCGGGCGCGACCGACATGTCTGGCTGAATCCAGGTCAGACCGCTGTAAATGTGCTCAACAACGTGCCAGGCGGCGGTCAGCGATTGCAGCTGAGTGTCCAGGACGCCAGGATCAGACTGCATCCCCATGCGCAGCGTGCCGCCTGCGACTGGCTCAGCATCCTGGGCCATGGTGCGCAGCGCCGGATGGAGCATTGGGGCGGCGCCCAGTGCACCAGCGGCAACAGCGCCACCGACTGCCGTGCGCTTGACGGCATCGCGGCGAGTAATCTTGCCGGCCAGAATCTGCCGGAAGTAATACTCGAAGGCATCCTCCCCGGGTGCAGGTTGGTTCTTCGTTTCACGTGAACTCATTGCATCACTCCTGAGCGACTAGCAGACCGGTCGGACACAGGGAAGCCTTCCCTCTACGTCGCGCGGGTCCTATCGATCACCGTGGGCAGCATGCCCGTAGTCCTGGCGGTGTTCGCCGAGATACGGCGAGTATAGGCGAGCAGCTAGCAAGTCTCAATTCTGATTCGTTGTAAAGAAAGGCGATTGTGGCAGGGCGCTGGTGGGTGATCGTGGATACTTGGCTCCCACGGAGATGACCGGACATGTTCGCGTCATTGCCGATACGATAGGAATCATGATGACGATGACGCAAACGGGTCCTGACATTCGTACTGTGCAGGCCACGCGGTATGTGACGCCGTTGCGCGAAGGCGGCTCGTTGCCGGCGATCATGGAGGCGGATGACGACGGGCTGTATGTCGTCAAATTTCGCGGCGCGGGGCAAGGACCAAAGTCGCTGGTGGCGGAATTGATCACGGGAGAGATTGGCCGCGCGCTCGGATTGCGTGTGCCTGACATGGTGATCATCGACGTCGATGAAGCGCTCAGCAATGCAGAACCCGATCCGGAGATCCAGGAATTGCTGCGAAAGAGCGCCGGAATCAACGTCGGCGTCGATTTTCTGCCCGGTTCGCTGGCCTTTACGCCGAGCGCAAAATCACCAATCGACCCGGAATTCGCGACGGCGGTCGTCTGGTTCGATGCGCTGTCGATGAACGTCGATCGCACGCCGCGCAACCCAAATATGCTCGTCTGGCATGGTCAGCCCTGGTTGATCGACCATGGGGCTTCGATTTACGTGCAGCACGTCACGCCTGACTTTGCCGATCGGGCAGGTTCTCCTTTCGCCCAGATCAGTGACCATGTGCTCCTGCCGTGGGTCGGTGACATTGCGGCTGCCGGCAACCAGCTCTCCGCTGTGCTGACGCCAGATCGCCTCGATGCGATCGTGGATATCGTCCCGGCCGAGTTGATTGGCGATGGAAGCGAGGCGGAGGTCGAGCAATTCAGGCAAACCTATTCGCAGTTCTTCCGGGATCGCGTGCGGCAACGATCCGCATTCGAAGAGGAGGTGGCCCGTGCCCGGGCGAGCTCCCTTTGAATATGTCGTGCTTCGCATCATGCCGAGGGTCGATCGAGGCGAGTTCATCAACGCCGGGGTGATGCTCATTTGCCGGCCGCACGCATTTCTTGGCGCCCGGACGCTTTTCGAGCCGGATCGGGTCCAGTCGCTCGATCCGTCGCTGACACCGATCGAGCTCGACGCGATCGGGGAGCAACTTGCCCAGCTCTGCGCCATCGCGCATGGCGATGCGGCGGCCAATCCGCTTGCCGGACTTTCGATGAACGAACGATGGCACTTGCTGAGCGCTCCCGCCAGCACGGTACTGCAACCATCTCCTGTGCATACTGGTCTCTGCCTCGACCCTGCCGCAGAGCTCGATGATCTCTTCGTTGCCCTCGTTGCCAGGACCGATCCGGAAACGGCGGATCGGTTGCTGGAGAAGTAAGGGGGGTGTGTTGGCTCAACCGGTATCCGGAATCCGTGGACGATTCAGGTCTGACGCCTCAGGCAGACGCGCCGACGACATTCCCCGACTGAAGGGCATGCAGGTGCATTCGGCGATCGGCAGAGGGCGATCGCGCCCGATCGTGATCGAAGCGAGCGACGGTCAGCAGTATGTGGTGAAGCTGCGGGCGTCGGAAAAGACGGCTCGCCGGTTGATCGCGGAAGTCATTTGCTGGTCGATGGCGTCTGTCGCCGGTATTCCACAACCGCCGATCGCGTTGATCGAGGTCGACGATACGATCGGCGGACTCGAATCAATCGGCACTGACAAAGCGACGGAACTGGTTGAATCGCGGGGGTTGGTTTTCGGATCGCTTCAGATGCCGGGAACGGCGACGCTGCGACGCGGCGCCGATCCGCCCATGACCGCCGAAGAAGCGGCGGCGATCGTCTGGTTCGACGCATTGGTGCTGAATGCCGACCGAAAATGGCGCAACCCGAACATCCTCACGAAGGAAGGTCGATACTGGGTCATCGACAACGATTCCGCGTTCAACCTGCATCACCGCTGGGCCGAACCAGCAAAGCGATCTCCCTATCTGATATCGCCGGTGAGCGGGCTCACCTGGTGGCAGAAAAACGACAATGTTCTTTTACCGTGGGCGTCCTCAGTGGCGGACGCTGGCGATGAGATGGTGCGCCGGATCGATGATCGGGTCATCGACGATGCCGTCAGTGCGGTGCCCGATACATGGTTTGCCGATGGATTCCCGCAGGGGAGCATCATGGAACCGGCGGATGCCTACCGGGAGTTTCTCTGGAACCGTTTGCGACTGCGCCGGGATTTCGAAGCGAATGCCGATGACGCCCGGCGTCATGGGGCATGTCTGGAACGTGCCTGACTCATGATACCCAACCGTACGCATCGACCTCCGTGTCGATGCTTTGGCCCGCAGGGCCATGAAACTGTCCCATGGTCGGCAGGCTTCGAGAGAAAGCGGTCGAAACCGCGCGCAGTTGTGGTCTCACGCCGCTGCGCTCCTCCGCTCCGTTCGACCACAGGCAAACATGAAGGTTCTTCCCTACGAGCAAGGCCGTCGCTGCGCACCGTTTTCCTATGACAGTTCAGGAGACTTCGAAGGTCTCGATCATGCCGAGAGAAGCGTGCGATGCGCCATCATGTTCGGGATCGGGCATCCAGCAGACCATGCCGTAGGCGCCTGGTTCGAAGCTGGTGATGATCCATTGCCGTGAACCGTCTGACTGGATTGCCGAGTAAAAAGGCGTGACGCCGTAGTCGAATCCTTCCGGCAACCCAAGAGCCGGGTCGGGTTCGGCGTCCGCGGGTGCGGTCATGAACGCTTCGAGCTGTTCGGGTGTAACCAGATCGGTGATCTTCACGAACTCGATGTACATCGGTTGTGAGCTCTGGTTGGTGATCTCGATAATCTGGCGCTCAGTGGAGAACTCACCCTCGATGTCGAAACGAAACTCATCGTTCTCGCTGACCCCGGTTATGCTCATAGTGGCCTGGGGGATTGACTGTATAGACGGGGGACTGCCGGTCACGGTGAGCGGAATGGCGGCCGGATCGTACGAATCTGCCCAGATCACCCAGTTGCCGGCGGCAAGATCGACGATACCCTGCTCGGTTGTGCCCGGCGTCGGCGAAACGCCGCCGGCCAGAGTCATGTCGTAGAGCCAGCTGAGATCGGGTCCGCCGCCGGGAAACTCGGTCTCCGGCGTGGCAACCGGTTCGACCCGGCCCGCAGTCTCAGCGAGCTTCCGGTTGAAGTCGTCGACCGTCCAGTCACCGGGCAGCAGGGCGAACGCAGTCGTACCGAATTCGCGCTCGCCTTCGTAGGAAACCGTCACAAGATACCGCCCGGCGCTGAGTTCGGCGGGAGCATCCCAGCCTTCGTCGGTGGCGGCGATGACAATCTCCGGCAAGCCGAGGTCCTCTCCGGTCAGCAGTTCGTCATCGTCCTGCAACGCGGCAACGGGTCCGAGGTGGGACGACATGAGCAACGACGCGGCAATCAGCAGCGCAGTGATCATCATGGTCGTGGTGCGTCGTTGTCGCGACATGGCGTTGTTCATCCTCGGCCTCAGCCCTCGAGCAGCAGCGCAGTCGGATCCTCGAGTAGTTCCTTGATGCGAACCAGGAAGCGGACGGCGTCGCTGCCATCGACGATGCGGTGATCGTATGAGAGCGCCACGTACATCATTGGCCGGATGACGATTTCATCGTTGACCACGACGGGTCGTTTCTGAATCGCATGCATGCCGAGGATGCCAACCTGTGGCGTATTCAGAATCGGGGTCGACATCAGCGATCCATAGATACCGCCGTTGGTGATCGTAAATGTGCCCCCGGTCAGCTCTGGCAAGGTCAGACTTCCTTCCCGGGCTCTGGTTGCCAAATCGACGATTTCCTTCTCGATTTCCGCGAAGTTCTTCTTGTCGGCGTCGCGAATGATCGGAACGACGAGACCTTCTTCGACGCCGACGGCGATGCCGACGTCGTAGTACTTCTTGAGCACGATCTCGTTGCCGTCGATTTCCCCGTTGACATACGGGAACGCTTTCAAGGCGCCGACAACTGCCTTCGTGAAGAAGGACATGAACCCGAGATTGACGCCGTGGCGCTCTTTGAATGCTTCCTTGCGGGCCGACCGCACGTCCATGACGGCGGTCATGTCGATTTCGTTGAACGTGGTCAGCATCGCCGCGGTGTGCTGCGCTTCGACCAGCCGGTTGGCAATGGTCTGGCGGCGGCGCGACATGCGGATGCGTTCTTCCGGCCGGTCGGAAGCCGGGGCAGCAGCTGGCGGCGCCGGTGGAGCCGAAGCGGCGGCTGGAGTGGCTGGAGCTGGCGGTGCTGCCGGCGCAATCGGCGCTGGCGTGGCAGCCGGCTGAACAGCGGCCATGACGTCTTCGCGAGTAACGCGGCCGCCTGGTCCCGATCCGGACAGGGCCGCCAGGTTGACATTGTGTTCTTCCGCCAGACGTCGAACCGCTGGAGCCGCCCGGCCGGCAGCATCTGTTACCGTTTCTGCCGCCGGTGCTGTAGCAACGACAGCGGCTGGGGCAGTCTCGGGCGCTGGTGCTGACTGAGCGGGCGTGCCGTTACTCGAGCCGCCGCTGCCTTCGCCGATGGTGCCGAGCACCTCGCCGACGACCACCACATCGCCCTCGTTCTTGAGAATCGCGCCCAGAATGCCATCTTCAGTGGCGGCGACATCGAGATTGACTTTGTCTGTTTCGAGTTCGAGCAGCGTATCACCGCGGCTGACGGCATCGCCTTCTGACTTCAGCCACTGGCCGACAACGGCGTCGACAAGCGATTCCCCCAGCGGAGGAACCCGGATCTCTACCGGCATTGCATCTAACTCCTGCTCCTGGTCGTGCTACTGCGATCCGGGCTCTTTGATTTGCCATTCGATTCCTGTGTCGCCGTCGCTGCCCCGCCGTTCGGCGATTTCGCCGACTTTCTGACGGTCGCGGCAGGGACATCAGCGAACGCTTCGGCCACGATGCGGGATTGTTCGCGCGCGTGCAGATCGGCAGCGCCCTCGGCTGGACTGGCGCGTTCCGGGCGGCCAATGTACCGCACTGGCAGATCGCCCGCGAGCTCGCGCAATCGAGCATCCATGAAGGTCCAGGCGCCCATATTGCGTGGTTCTTCCTGCAGCCAGACGATTTCCCGCAGGTTCGGATAGTGACCGATCACCGTGCTGATTGCCGTGCGCTGGAATGGCGCCAGCTGTTCGACTCGGGCGATTGCCACACTGGTCGCTTCGGCCCGAGCGTCACTGGAATCGAGATCGATCGCGACTTTGCCGGAGCAGAGAACGAGCCGGGTCACGGCGTCGCGGCGACTCTCCGCCTGCGCATCATCGAGCACCGGCTGGAAGCTACCGTTCACAAAGTCGGAAAGTGGACTGGCTGCCGCCGGATTGCGCAACAGGCTCTTCGGCGACATCAGAACCAGCGGACGAGGATCGGAATCGAGCCGAGCCGCCTGCCGTCGCAACAAATGGAAGTACTGAGCGGACGACGTGCAATTGGCGACGCGGATGTTGTCCTGTGCAGCAAGCTGCAGGAACCGTTCGAGGCGTCCGCTCGAGTGCTCCGGACCCTGACCCTCATAGCCGTGCGGCAGGAGCATCACGAGGGAGGGGTGCGCTTGCCATTTCGATCGAGCAGCGCTGATGAACTGATCGATCATCACCTGGGCGCCGTTGGCGAAGTCGCCGAATTGCCCTTCCCAGATAACCAGCCGGCCCGGAGCCTGAACGCTGTAGCCATATTCGAATCCAACGGCAGCTTCCTCTGAAAGAGGACTGTTGTAGACCGCGAACGAGGCTTTGGCTTCAGGTACCGACGCCACCGGAACGATGACATCGCCGGTCTTCGTGTCGTGGAGCACGAGATGTCGCTGGCTGAAGGTGCCGCGCTCTGCATCCTGACCTGTCAGGCGAATCGGAATGCCGTCCGAAATGATGCCGGCGAAGGCGAACGTCTCGCCGTGCGCCCAGTCGATCATCGGCTCCGGCTGATCGAGCACTTTCGCCCGGCGCTCCCACTGCCTGGCCAGCTTCGAGCTCATCGTGAAGCCGTCCGGCAGCTCGTGAATCGACGTGTGGAACGAGCGCAATGTTGCTTCGGGGATGCCGGTTTCAACTTCGGACCGTGGGCCAGGTTGAGGCGCTGGTTCTTCGTGGTGTACTCCACCGTCGGTCACTGACCGTCGCACGCCGGCAAGGTGATCGAGCGCCGCCTGCAGCATCGCTTCCGGTTCGTCTTCCGACACGGTCCCGTCCGCGATCAGCGCTCTGGCGTGAAGCTCGCGCACGGTCGGGTGCACGTCGACGATCTCGTACATCAACGGCTGGGTAAATGATGGTTCGTCGCCTTCGTTGTGTCCCCACCGCCGGTAACCAATCAGGTCGATCAGGAAGTCCTTACCGAACTCTTCGCGGTAGGCGATCGCCATCCGCACGGCGCTGAGGCAGGCTTCCACTTCATCGGCATTGACATGCACAACCGGAATCTCGAATCCCTTGGCCAGGTCGCCGGCGTAGAGCGTCGATCGCGAGTCTCCCGGCAGGGTCGTGAAGCCGATCTGGTTGTTGACGATGATGTGAATCGTGCCGCCGGTCGAGTAACCGGGCAGCGAGGAGAGGTTCAATGTTTCCGCGACGACTCCCTGACCGGGGAATGCCGCGTCTCCATGGATCAGAATCGCCATGCTCGCTTTGTTGTCGCGAACCGGCATGCCTGGCTCGTCGCAGATGTCCTGCGAGGCCCGCACCATCCCCTCGACCACCGGATTCACGGCTTCGAGGTGACTCGGGTTCGGCGCCAGCGCCATTGGCACCTCGACCATCATGCCGTTCTGGCCGCGCAGGAGCCGGGCGCCGAGGTGGTATTTGACGTCTCCCGAGAAGTCCTGAGCCGGGTCGGCGTCTGACTGCACGTCGGCCTTGCGCCAGCGGTTCCCCTCGAAGGCCGCGACGATTTCCTCGTATGGCTTACCGAGGACATGAGTCATCACATTCAGCCGGCCGCGGTGCGCCATGCCGGTGATGATCTCGCGGACACCGTGCGACGCCGCCGTGTGCACGATTTCGTCGAGCATCGGCACCAGCATGTCGGTTCCCTCCAGGGAGAACCGCTTCTGGCCGAGATAGGTCTGATGAAGGAATTTCTCGAACGCTTCCACATCGGTGAGTCTGCGCAACAGCGCTCGCCGTTCCAGCCGTTCGAGCGCGGTCGAAAAGCGTTGCGTTTCGACGGCATCGGTCAACCAGCGCCGTTCGTCGATCTGATGAACGTGATCGAAGTCGAACCCGATCGATCCGCAATAAATCTCGCGCAGGTGCTCGATCGCTTCTCCGGCGTTGGAGGCTCCTTCGGCCAAAGGTCCACTGACCACGGCCGGCGAGAGCGAGGCGAGATCCGCGGTGGTCAGATCGTAGCTGGCGGGATCGAGATCGGGAGAACCGGGCGGTTCCGAGCCGAGCGGGTCGAGATTTGCGGCGAGATGCCCGTAATCGCGGATGGCGCCAACAAGCTCGGAAGCGCCGACGATCTTCTCGACATCGATCGCCGGCGCCGTTGCCACCGGCGCCCTGGCAACGGCGGCCCCGTTCGTCGATGGCGCGGTGGGTTTGAACTCCTGGAAATAGCGCTGCCAATCACTGCCGACCGAGTCTGCATTCTCCAGATACCGGTCATACAACTCGAGAACATAACCGGCATTCGGACCATGAAAAACGTCGATATCTGTCATAGGTTTCGATCCTGACCGATCGCTCTGACGCATTCGCCAGGCGCCGGCGCGCTCCTTCCACGCATCGCCGGAGACACCTCTAGCGCCGCACCGACAATCGCTCGCAAAGGCGGGTGCGTAGTCGGGGCGCCGCGTGTCCCGGAATAGTACAACCTCAGTCTGGACGCCGCTTGTGAAACCCGGTGGGCGTCGTCCAAATCGTCAAAGTGACACGATTCTGTGACGCCGGCAGGCTGGATGATGCACGGACGAGGCGGTTTTGCCGCCATGATTGCGGTGTCGCGCTGGAATATCGCGACACCGGTCGCAACGTGGCGGCAGCGGCGGAGATGAGGGCAATGTGCGGCGAACGACGTTCGAGCCGGATTTCAAGGCACCCTGGCACTTGTGCCAGGCGTGCGGGTGACGGAGACGAACGGCACCGAAGCCGGGACGCCGCTCTCCATGTTCGCACCCCCTGACGAACATGCCTCCGCTGCTGCTTCCACGTTGACGACCAGCCTCTCTGCACGTCAGTCAGGTACACGCTTGGTCCTGCCAAGGGCAGTTTTCCAGTATCGCCAGTTCGATCGGCGCTGCGACGCCCGGTGATCACACGGCCGAACTCGACAATACCAACCGGCGAGATGAGCACAACACGGCGGCGAAGTTGTCACACGTTTGTCACATCGGAAGAGGGGACTGTACGCGTCTGCGATCAGGGGAGTCCGACAATCGGGACTGGAAGAATCTGACGCTAGACAAGACGGCGCATGTGATTGGCATTCTCTCTCCGAGCGAAATCGAAGCAGTGCTCAGCCAGAACCGGGTCGGCCGGCTGGCGATGTGTGCGGGTGCGTTTCCGTACGTCGTGCCAGTCTCCTATGTCTACGACGGCCGGGTGGTCTACGGGTATAGCGGGCCTGGCCAGAAGATCGAGATGATGCGGAGCCAGCCGAAGGTTGCGTTGCTGGTCGACGACATTCAATCCCATGGCCAGTGGGAATCAGTGCTCGTCGAGGGCACGTTCGAGGAGGTGACCGATCCCGTCGAGCGGATGTATGCCTCGGCGGTGCTGAACGGGTTGTCGGATCAGATGATCACGCGTGGCATCGCCGCCGAGCCAGGGTTGGTGCTCTACCGCGTTGTGCCCACGCGAAAATCCGGCCGGTTCGAAATCGGCTCGCATTGACGTCGATACGGCCTGGCCGGCACAAATCTCAATAATTCTGAGTGAATTAGTCGGATTATCGCGGACGTTGTGATGGTCGGACTGCGATTTGTCACGATTTTGTCACACAGGCGTTGTCAAACTTCCAGTCAGTAAGTCGCGCCGGGAGATGGCGACATCTCCGTATGTGAGGGAGCCATCATGGAAAACGCATTTCAGGACGTCCGCGCAACGCTCGTGAGGGATTTGGTCGAACACTATCCGGCGGTGATGTCCCTGCTGACGCCATATGGCATCGATCTTTGTTGCGGTGGCGGGCGTGAGGTCGGTGAAGCACTCGAACTGCACGGCGCGCCCGTTGACGACGTCGTGGGCGCGATCGTCGCCATCGTTCAGTCGGAGCAGGAGGCGCTGGCTTCATGAATCCGGCCAGAGTAGCGCCGGTTGGGTTCGTTGGGGGATTGTTCTGCCTGGCGACAGCAGCGCTGGTCGCCGGATTGACGAATCGGGATGGCCGCTGGTGGGAAGCGGCCATCCACCTGGCGGTGCTGGGCGGTGTGTTGCCGGTGAGCTACGCGGTCAATCACCGGATCGTTCCCGTCTTCTCCCGCCGGAAATGGCAGAGGGAGCAACTCTGGTTCGTTTTGGTCGCATCGAGTCTGGCTGGCGGAGTGCTCTCCGCAGCCGGATTCCGGTTCGATCACGACATGCTCCTTCAGGTGGGGGCGGTGCTCGGGCTGGTCGGTGGCATGTTGTTCACCGTCCAGATTGGCATGCTGTTCAGGCAGGAACCGGCCGGTCCCCTGCCGCCCCTTCCATTTGAAACTCAAACAGCCGTCGATCGCATCGCTACCCGCTTTTCACGCTTGTCCGGTATCTACCTCCTGATTGGACTGCTCGCAGGCGTCGCAACCTCCTTTTCAGTGCCGGACCGGGGGCGCTGGGACCTCGTCTGGGCGCATGTGCTGTTGCTCGGTTGTGTGGTCTCGATGGCGGCGAGTGTGACCTATCACGTCCTGCCGCGATGGTCTGATGGGCGATGGCGAACGCCGCGGCTCATCCCGGTCCATTTTGCGCTCTCGCTGATCGCCACACCGGCAATGATCGTGGCGCTGGCAACCGATCAGAGCTGGCTCTTTCGAATTGGCGGTCCGTTGCAGGCCGTGGCGCTCCTCCTTTGGGGCATCAACTGCGCGCCGTTGATGCTGCGGCTGCCGCAGCCGACCCGCCTGGCCTGGTTCATAGCGTTTGGATTTCTGGCGATGGGCGTGTCGCTCGGCGCGGCGTTTGCGATTCGTGAGAAGTTCGGGCCGATCTACCGGCAGGTGCATGCCGAGTTCAATCTCTTCGGCTGGGCCGGAATGCTGATTCTTGGCGCGGCGTATTATCTGGTGCCCCGATTTGCCGGCAGCGCCATGGTCTGGCCGAGACTGGTCAATCTTCAGATTCCAGCGCTTGCCGCGGCGATCTTTGCCGGCGGGATCGTTCGACGACTGCAGAATGGCGGTCGCGGCGACTTTCAGACGGCGATCGAGCTCTCTCATGTTGGCATCGCGCTGGTGCTGGCGTCGTTCGCGGTGCAGATTGCATTCACTTTCCGGGCGAAGCCGTCTGCCCCCGTTCTTCTCATCCCGGTCCGGCAGACGAAGAAAACTCCGGAGGGCTCGTTGCCGCTCCGGAGCTCTGGCTGAGCGCACCTGACTGCAAGGAACTGCAGTAACGCAAGGAGGAAGTTCGTGCCGACTGGTGCGCTGGACACCCTTCTGTAGCGCCAGGAAGGACCGGCGCGCTAGCTGACTACCACGGTGCCCGTCATGTTGGCGTGAAACTCGCAGAAGTACTCAAACGTGCCCGGGGCATCGAACGTCTGGGTGAACGTTCCACCCGAAGCGATCGGTCCGGACTGGAATCCTGAACCTGAAGGCGACTGTGTGACCGTATGCGGCGATCCGTCGTTGTTCGTCCATGTGACAGAGTCGCCAACGCCTATTTCAATGGTGGCTGGATTGAACGCGAAGCCCTCGATGGTCACGGCGGTTTCGCCAGCCATCGCGCTACCGTCCATCCCCATGCCCATGTCCATCGAGGCGCCGGTCAGGAAGATCGTCACCATGGTTGTGCCGTCGCCGTTGTCGTGAAGCCACGCCACGCCGCCGAATCCGGAGTTGTTGAGCGCCGCCAAACCGAAAGCGAGATCAGATTGACCCATCAGCGTACCGCCGACGTCACCACAGGCGATGTAGTTCTGGATATTCGCGTCGCTCTCATGGACGACAAGGGTATGACCGCCGGCGGCAATGTCGGCGAGCGCTGCCTGCACGGTCGTCTGGCTGCTCTCGACCGGAATCGCCGTTGATACGCCCACCGTGCCGCCGGCCATCATCATGCCGTCAACCGAGTAATCGAAACCAACGTTAGTCAGTGGATAGACGACGTCGCCGGGAGCCGCACATGTGCCGGTGTGCAGATGGGCAGGATGTGTTGCAGGCATCCCCTGTGCGACAGCCGAACGTGTGGCCGCACCCGTCGCCAGCGCGCTGGCAAGGGTCAACGCGAACGCCAGCGCAACGATCGGCCGGATTGGTATTCGCAGTCTCGACATCATTCGATATGCCCCCTAACGTTTCGGAAACGATCAGAATGACCGCTCCCATCGGTGTGTCGTTCGCGCCGGCGCGATTACCATTCACAACGCACAGATCGGTTGCGTGGATCACTCAACGCCGCGCCTTCGGTCAGGGTAGCGGTCCTTTTCGTCCAAATCCATCCGTCAGGTGACAGACATGGCCAAAGCAAAGAAGAAGTCGATCGTCGCGCAGGTATCCGACAGCCGAACCCCGACACTCTCGTGGACAATCGGCGGGGCGGAGTACGACGACCGGATCGTGCGCGTGCGGGAGGAGCTGGAAAAGCGCAATCTCGACGGGCTGGTGCTCTTCCACCCGGTGCGCATGGCCTACGTGAGCGGTTTTTTTCATCTCTCGACCGAGCGGCCGATGGCGATCGTCATTTCCCGCGAGGGAGGCATCGGCGGGCTGATTCCACACCTGGAGGTAGGTCACTTCGCCAAGGCCCGTAGCATCACCAATGTCGAGGTTTATCCAGAGTATCCAACCGGCGGCGGCAAGCACCCGATGTTTCATCTTGCCGACCTGCTCAAAACGATGAAGCTGAACAAGCGGGGAGTCCGGCTTGGGTATGACAACAACGGCTATCTCGACATCAACGGCTACGACGGACCAGCGCTCTCAGAGATCGTTGCCGGATGGGTGGAGTGCGTTCCAGCCCGTGATCTCGTCGACCGGCTTCGGGCGGTCAAGAGTCAGGAAGAGCTTCGCCTGATCGCCGAGAGCTGTGTCTGGGGGAATCTGGCGCACCGGTTGATGCATGATGCAATCGAACCCGGTCGCGGGGCCATGGAGATCTGGCTGGACGCCTCGAATGTGGCGTCGCAAATGATGTCGGCGTCGCTCGGTCCCGGTTATCAGCCGATGACATCAGCATTCGGCTTTCCGGCCCTGGCCAATTTCACTGCCGGGTCGAGCACCTCTGATCCTCACGCGCTGAACAGCGCAACAGGTTTGCGCGTCGGTGATGTGCTCGTGACCTATGGCGGCGCCGATGTCGGTGGATACGTGTCTGAGCTGGAGCGGACGATGTTTCTCGGCGCTCCGTCGAAGGACGCCGCGAAGGCGTTCGGGCAGATGTTGATACTGCAGCAAGTGGCGTTCGATGCGATCCGACCAGGGCGTACGTTCGCCGCAGTTGAGGCGGATGTGCGGGAAGCGTTTGCCGAGCTGGGATTGTTGCCAAACCAGCGACATCACACCGGCCATGGGATCGGGCTGGAGGGCCACGAGTGGCCGTTCATCGATCTTGGCTCGGAGGATGTCATCGAGGAAAACATGGTGCTTTCCGTCGAGCCCGGGTTCTATCTACCGGGTCTGGCGGGATTCCGCCATTCGGACACGATCGTCGTCCGCGCCAGCGGCTCCGAGCGGATGACCTGGTATCCGCGCGACCTGGAGAGTCTGACCATCGACGTGTGAGCCCCTGGCGTTCCGATTGTGGCACTCTTGCCATATGCCGGGGCCATGTCGTGACGAGCGTGTGACTGGCTGCAGTTCATACTCGGACAATGAAGAACGACGTGGCAGACAACCCACTGCACGCGGTGGCGAGGGCGGACCTCGCCGGGACACTTCGTTTCCGGAACGCCTGCTGCGCATTCCGGGCGAAGGGCGAAAGGAGTTGGAGCAATGGCGCTCAACACTGAGTACCGGATGCGCGGCCTCACGCTGAGCCGGCTCGAAGAGGAGCGGATCGAGCGACAGGTAAAGTCGCTGGAGAAACGCATCGAGCAGTTCCCCGATCCACGACTGGAAATTGCGTTTGACGAGCAGGCGACGCCGCATCTCGTGAAAGTCGATATGCGGCTGGCGCTGGGGCCGCTTGGCGGGCACCTGGTCAGTCATCAGGAAGGACCATCGGCCGATACGGCGACCAAAGCGGCGTTCTCCGACCTGAAGCGGCAGCTGGAGCGACGTCTTGCGAATCAGCGCGGCGAAGCAACATTTGGCGTGCCGAGTCGCCGGTTGCCGGCCGATCTACGCCCGGCCGGTCAGGAAGCAAATGACGAAGAGTTCGACGAAGACGATCTCGAATCCGACGAGTTCGAATACGACGACGAAGCGACGGGCGTTGCCATCTAGCCGGATTGCGGGAACCGGGGAACAACGCATCGGCCAGCAGCACAGACTGCTGGCCGATTGCATTCGATTTGACGTTGAGGTTTTCGTCAGTCGGGGGCGATTGACTCCAGATATTCCCGCGTGACCACGACCACGGGGGCCGAACCATTCTGGATCAGTTTCATCGCCGTGCTGCCGAGCACCCAGCGCGGCACGCCGCGACGTCCGTGACTGGAGAGGACGAGCATATCCCCCTCCTGCAGCCAGTCGTGTAGCGCATCGGCGGGACGTCCGCTGTACAAATCGCCAACCGCCCTGGCTCCAAGCATTCTCAACCGGTTGACAGCCTGATCGAGCAACTCTTTGCCTGCCGCTTCGCGTGCGGCGAGGACATCTTCGGAGTAGCTCGGGGGGATTGGCTGTAAACCGCTCAGTGGAATGATGAGATCGTCGACTGCCGGAGCCAGCACATGTACGGCATGGACCTCGACATCGTGGAGAACGCCGATGGCTGCGGCGACTGGAAGCGCTCCCGTGGAGAGCGCCGAATTGTCGATAGGAGCGATGACCCGGTTGATGGCCACTCGCTGATCGAGCTCACCTTCCGGGCCGATCACGCAGACCGGCAAGGGGGCATGACGAACAACTCTGTCGGCGACAGAACCGCTGGCGAATCGGCCCACAGCGCCCCTGCCGCGACTCGACATGATGATCAGGTCGGCGCTGTGCTGATGCGCCGCGGCGAGGATCTGTTCGGTCGGATCACCCTCAGCGACGACGAGGGTCACGTTCTCGCGATCGGGAAAGTAGCGCGATTGCACCGTGTTCAGCTGTTCAGTGGCCAGCTCCCGGTAGGCGGAGGCCATCTCCTCACCGCTGGAGACAATTTTGCCCGTGAAATTGCGAACCCCGGACTGGTGGGCGACGACCTCGAGCAGGACGAGCTCTACACCTTCTCCTGCAAGCGCGGCAGCCCATGGCAGGGCGCGTTCGCCATAGTCAGACCCATCGAGTGGCACCAGAATTCTGCGGATTGAGTACTGGTCGGTCACAGTTGCTTCCTCTCTGTTGCGCCGGTGCCGAAGGGCGCCTGCAAACATGCCTTCCCACATGGCGATGGCGACCCTGACAAGCAGCCGTGACTATCGTACCTAAAAAGGCGCTCTCACGACGCTCCCCAGCGGTGCGCTCGTTGCTGAAAAGGGCCGACAACCGCATCTTTCTGTGCGAATGCACACGTGAAGAAGAACGATATGGTGCGCCGTTTCCAATGTCGAAACAAACGCGCCTTTCCATGCTTTCATGGGGCATACGGCGAACTGTGTCTTTCTTGACAGGAATTTGAGACATCCATACAATGCCGAGCGCCCATATCAAGGCGTCGCGCGCGTGGTGCGCGACAAGCATCAGACGTCACTCACCCTGGAGGAACGTGACAATGTCGGAAAAGAACACGCAGATCAAACAGCTGTGGCAGGATGCCCTCACTGGCAAGATCAGCCGCCGCGACGTGCTCGTACGCGGTAGCGCCCTTGGCCTCAGCGGCATGGCGCTCGCTGCGCTCTCGCAGGAGACCATTCGCGGCGCCATGGCGCAGGACCGCGATCCGATCCTGAACAGCTACGACTGGCAGCTGCGCCTGCACCCCATGTTTGGCACGCTTGGCGACGAGATGGGGATCATTGTTGAAGAGGCCCCATCGGTCGACTTCAGCTTCGACCGGTTCATCACCGAAAAGAACCAGGGCATGAGCACCTGGGATGCCTACACTGGCGTCACTCCGTTCCTCGAGATGAAGCCTCTGGCCGATACAGAGACCATTGAGCCCTGGGACCCGTACCTGCCAGAGGGCGTCAAGGAAGACATCTTCCCGGCCGCCGTCGAAGAAGGCACGTACAACGGCAGCTTCTATGTGTGGCCGCTCCTGCTCGACATCATCGTTCAGGGATGGCATGCGGGATTCGTCGAGGCTGCTGGTCTCGATCCGGAAGTTGCCCCGGTCACCTGGGATGAGTACATCTCGAATGTGAAGACCGTTCACGAGGCAGGCGTAACTACGTTCGGCGTGATCTTCGACAATCGCGACTGGCGTTCGCTGATTCCGATCACGCACTCGTTCGATACGGATGTCTACAGCCCGGATGGACTCTTCATCTACAACAGTGATGCCGCAGTGAATGCGCTCGAAGTGATGAAGGAGCTCATGCAGTACACCGCTCCTGACGTCCTCGCCGCCTCCAGCGTCGATGCCGCTGTGCTGGTCGACCAGGCTGTCTGGTCATCCGAACAGGCTGGCTACTACTTCAAGTATCAGAATGCGCCACTGACCTATTCCGCCACGTGGCAGGATCCCTCTCAGCTGCGCATGGCCAAACTGCCATCGCAGCCAGACACCGCCGGAGGCACAGTGTTCTGGGACACCGGCGCCGTACTTCTCACCCACGGCCAGAACAAGGAGAAAATGGCGGAGTACATGCTCTCCTTCTCCAAGGACGAGCGCGTCTGGGAGAACTCGGTGGTTGGCAATCCGGATGAGGGAACGACGCCGGTTGGTCAGCTGCCGATCCTGCAGTCGGTCTGGGAAGAGTGGGACGCGAACCCGCCGGCGTTCCTCGAGGGCGCTGACTGGGCGTTCGCCGTTCGCGACTCACTTGCCGCGGCTCGCGCAATTCAGCCAACCGCTCTGGCGATCAGCCAGTTCGATGTGGCCCGGCCTGAGTGGCACAAGTACTTGTCAGGTGAAGAGGCGGATGCCCGCACTGCGCTGACCAAGGCGTACGATGCGGTTCGCGCTGAGTTCGAGCGCCAGACTGGTTCTCCCGCTCAGTAGTCGTTCGCACATCACGTGATTTCCGGCGCGCCGCCACCACCAGCAATGGCATGGGGCGGCGCGCGCTTCAGGAAATGACCTCTCGACGTACCAGATCACCGTTGTTCGACCGGGTAGTTGCGCGACGCTGCCATCGATCTACCGGCGCGGGATACATTCAGGAGTGAATCGACCATGGCGGGCGCCGCACTATCACCAGAAGCCGCCGGTGCAGCGGGTTCGAACGGGGTGAAACCAGTCAAGCCGAGCTGGTACCGAACAGCCAAGGATTTCGTCACCAGTTATCCCTACCTCATTCCAGTGATGTTCTTCTTTATCGGCTGGCAAGTCTGGCCGATTCTGGCGTCGCTTTATCTCAGCTTCACGGATGAGCGATTCCTCGACAATCAGCCGGCGAACTGGATCGGCCTGGACAACTACCGCACGGCGATTCAACAGGGACTGTTCTGGCAGGGCATCAAGCGGGCGCTCATCTTCACCGCTATTTTCATCCCGGGCATGATCTTCATCCCCATGCTTGCGGCGATTCTGGTCGATCGCGTTCTGAACAATAAGGTCGCCACGGTTTACCGGATTATTCTGCTTATCCCTTCGATGATCCCCGCCCCGCTGATCTTCGTGCTCTGGGTGTGGATGTACGACAACTACATCGGCCCGATCAACTATTTCCTCGTCGATCGCTGGGGCTTTTTTGATCTGGCGAATGCGCCGCTCTGGCTTGACAATAATGTGCTGATCTACTTTTCCATCGCGTTCATGGAATGGTGGTGGGGTCTTGGGTACCACACCATGTTCTTCCTGGCCGGCCTGGCATCAATTCCAAAGGATCTTCCCGATGCCGCCAGAGTGGACGGCGCCGGCGAGTGGCGTATGTTCTGGGGCGTCACGATTTGGCGTCTTCTGCCAATCATTCTCGTGCTGACCGTCGTCCGGTTTGGCAGCGCGATGGCTGTGATCACCGAATACATCATCATGCAGGGTTTCGAACGCACATCGAGCACGTACACGTGGACGATGTACATGTATGACGAGGCGTTCAGAACTGGTCAGCAGTTCCGTGGATATGCCGCGGCAATTGGCTGGCTGGGCGCCATTTTCATGCTTTTCGTCGTCGCAGGACTCTTCTACATCTTCCGGTCGCGAGACTGAGAGTGGGAACGACGAAGACTCCTGTTCTCAACACGGAAAGGATTGAGCCATGAGCGCACCAGCAACCACCAATCAGTCGATCCCACCCGCGGTGACACCGCACAAGCGTCGTTTCCGGATCAAATGGGGTGCGATTGCCCGGCACGCTGTGCTGATCACGCTCTGTCTGTGGGTGCTTCTGCCACTTGCCTGGGTTGTGCTGTTGTCCTTCAAGTCGAAATATGACGGCGCCCGGCGGTATATCTGGCCGGAAAACTTCATCGATCCGCTCTTCGCCAATTACCAGTTCATTCTCTCCCAGCCTCGTGCGGTGGGACCGGTCGGCGCGAGCGCTATGAACAGTGTGACCGTGACCCTGCTCACCGTCTTTTTCGGCACGATCGCCGCGGTGCTCGGCGGATATGCGCTGGTGCACTTGCGCACGCCGTTCAAGGCGTTTGTCACGACCATACTTGTGGCGTCGCTCTTCTTCCCGACGCAGGTGACCGCCCTGACCGGTATCTTTCGAATTCAGCAGGAGCTCGGTTTCATCAACAAGACCTGGACGTTGATGTTTCCCTATGTGGCGCTGCAGATCGCCATCTGCGTATTCATCATGCGCGGGGTGTTCCAGACGGTACCCAACGAATTGGTCGATTCCGCGAAGGTCGATGGCGCGAGCTCGCTTCGTACGCTTGTGGGGATCATCTTCCCGCTCATCAAGAATGGCGTGGTGGTGGTGATCATCGTGCTCTTTGTCTTTGCCTGGGGAGAATACCTGCTGGCTCTGACGCTGATGAACGACGCCGACCAGCGGACGCTGGCGGTCTTCATCTCCAACTCCTCGGGAGGCGTCGGCGCACTGGATTGGCCCCGCACCGCGGCCCTCTACATTCTGGCCATTATCCCGGCTTTGATCACCTTTGCTCTCGCCCAACGGTGGTACATGAAGGGTCTGCAGGAAGGGGCGCTGAAGGGGTAGCCGGCGTGCGGGCACGAGGCGAAGAGGCGAAGAGGCGGAGAGGCGGAGAGGAACGAGGGGAGCGTTGTACCCGGCGACGTACCGACCGCTTCGGGGGGCGAGGTGATACGTCGGTTGACGCGTAGCAATGGGTGACCCGGAGGTTAGGGCGGCTGATGGCAGATGGGGGCTACCGGGATCTCATTGTCTGGCAAAAGGCGAGAGTGCTGGTGCGCGAAGTGTATGGCGTTTCCGATCGCTGGCCAAGCCTTGAGCAGTTTGGACTCACTGCTCAGGTGCGTAGATGCGCCGTGTCTGTTCCCAGCAACATCGCCGAAGGCAAGGGACGATCGGGAGCCAAGCCGTACGCATACCACTTATCCGTTGCTCACGGCTCTCTTTGGGAACTCGAGACTCAGCTATTCCTGGCGCATGACCTCGGTTTCCTGGACGAACAGAGTCTCGAGAAGTTGATCAGCCTGTGTTCTGAAATTGGCCGAATGCTAAGAAGCATGATCCAGACGTTGGAGTCCAGGAGACGGTGAGTCTCAAGATCAGTTTGGATGCTTCAGCTGGTCGTCAACTATTCAGGCAGAAGGACCCCGCAATATCGTGCACCTCCCCGTTCCGCCTTTCCGCCTCTTCGCCTTTCCGCCTGCGAGGTCGATACTAAAACACGCCGCCCTGCTGCTTCTCTGCTTCTGGGTGCTGGCGCCGCTGGTGTGGGTGGTGCTGCACTCGATGAAGGCGGGGGCGTTCAAGTTCTATGAACATGTCTGGCCGGTGCAGTTCGAAGACCCGCTCTGGGCGAACTATCAATGGCTCTGGCAGGACGCGAACCTGGAGAACCCCTTCTACCGCAGTCTGATGCACAGCACCGTCATCACCTTGCTCACCGTGACCGCCACCACCGTGGCGGCAGTGCTCGGTGGCTATGCTCTCTCCCATCTCAGCACTCCGGGCAAGCGTGCAATTCTGGGATTGCTGGTCGCGTCGCTGTTTTTTCCGACTCAGGTGACGGCGCTCACCGGGACCTTTTTGATTCAGTACCGGCTGGGGTTTCTCGACCGGCCCTGGACGCTCTTTTTCCCATACACATCGATGATGGTGGCGATCAGCGTGTTCGTGATGAGGAGTGTCTTTCAGGCGGTTCCGCGCGAGATCATCGATGCTGCCAGAATCGACGGCGCCAGCTCCATGCGCGCGCTCGGCGGTGTCCTGCTGCCAATGGTGCGCAACGGCATTGTGGTGGTGATGATTCTGGCGTTCAATCTCGCCTGGGGGGAGTATCTGCTGGCGGCGACGCTCGTCAACAGGCGAGACAATTGGACTCTTGCTGTCCTGCTCGGTCAGGGTGTTGGGGTTGGGCCTGGATCCGCGGCGCTCCTGGTCATTGCAATTCTGCCCGCGCTGGTCATTTTTGCCATTGCCCAGCATTGGTTCATGCGTGGGTTGCAGGATGGCGCATTGCGAGCGTAAAGAATCTCGAATACGATGACCATGCCAGTACAATCCACGATCGAATTCCGCAGGCGTCATTGGCCACCGGTGGGCCGACGTTCCGTAAGCGTAGTTCGGCCACCGGTGGGCCGACGTGGGCGGTTGTGTGGATACGTCGGGGCACAAGTCCCCGAACTACGATCACTGTAACTTGATTACTGGAGGAGCTTTGAATGGGCGCGCGGTTCGAAGGCAAAGTGGCATTCATCACCGGTGGCGGTTC
>CAYWSE010000015.1:0-40213 GCA_964461025.1 uncultured Sphaerobacteraceae bacterium
CACAAAGGCGACCGGCAACGGTCACCGCGAAGCCGGCACCGCAACCCTCGACTTCTACACCGAGTGGCAGAGCATCTACGTCGATTACAGCGGCCAGCTGCAGCGGGCGCAGATTGATAATCAGTAGGAACTAGGCACTAGGCACTAGGCACTAGGCACTGGGCACTGGGCAAAAGGCGAACGAGAAGGGGAACTGGGATATGGTGCGATCAGCCGCCGCCTACAATCCTCTCGGACTGCGGACTGCGGACTGCGGACTGCGGACTGCGGACTGCGGACTGCGGACTGCGGACTGCGTCAAATACTATAGTTCGCCACGCCAGCGCCGGAACGGGAGCGGATCACGAGGTCTTCGAGTGTAATCGACTTGAGGTAGGAGATCGTTTGGTTCGTCACCTCGTGCCAGACGAGATGAACCGGATTGTCGTCGCTGTCAGACCGGTGGGGATGGTTCTTGGTGTCGATGCCGTCAAGCACTTCCATCGCATCGTAAAGCGTCACGTCGGAAGGCGCCAGAGCCAGGGAATGGCCACCGGATGGGCCCCTCGTGCTGCGAACCAGACCGCCGCGACTGAGCGCGCTCAGGACCTGGTGCAGATAGGCTTCAGGCACCTCCTGCCGCGCAGCGATCTCCCGGCTCTGAATCGGCCCTTCACCATAATGGAGCGCCAGCTCGAAGAGCGCCCGCACGCCATAATCAGTGCGGCTTGAGATGCGCATTCAGCCCCTCATTCATACGTCCCGACCGGAAACCATCGAGATCGATCGTAACATACGCGTATCCTGCCGCTTTGACCCCGGCGATGATCTCGTCGCGACGTTCGAATGCGTCCGCGAGGTCTTCGGTGGGAAACTCGAGTCTGGCGATCTCGCCATGGTGCCGCACCCTAAAACCACGAAAACCAAGTGTTCGCACCGCGCTTTCGGCTGCGGAGACCTGCTTGAGTTTTTCCACGGTGATCGGATCGCCGTACGCAAAACGTGACGACAAGCATGCCGCCGCGGGCTTGTTCCACGTCGGCAACTCGAGCCAGCTCGACAGGATGCGGATTTCGCTCTTGCCGATTTGCTGTTCGACCAGCGGGCTGCGCACCCCGATCTGTTTCGCCGCGCGGATGCCGGGCCGGAAGTCGCCAAGATCGTCGGCGTTCGTTCCGTCGATGATCTCAGCCAGACCGCGTTCCGTCGCGAAATGCTGCATCTGCGTATACAGTTCCGTCTTGCAGAAAAAGCAGCGCTGATGCGTGTTGCTGGCGTAGCGCGGATCGGTCAGCTCCATCGTGCGCACCATCTCGTGCGCCGCGCCGATGTGCTTTGCGATCTGCCGCGCTTCTTCCATTTCCTCTGGCGCGTACGTCTCGGACAATCCAGTCGCGGCGATGGCGCGATCGCCGAGAACGTCGTGCGCAGCTTTCAGGACCAGTGCGCTGTCGACGCCGCCAGAGAAGGCGACGACGACAGAACCCATCGATTCCAGCGAGCCGAGCATCGCGTTCCATTTGTCCAGTGTTTCCTGATCTGGCGTGGTGGTGACGGACAACGGGACAACCTTCCTCGAATACTTCGTTGCTTCAGGCTCGATGCTACCAGTGCAGGCACAGCAGGGCAAACGAGACCGCAGAGGATGGCGGTCAGGAGGCGAAACGGCAGGCGCCGAACGTGGTCAGCGGCCCACGACTCATAACCGAACTCATCACGCTTTCACCTTCCCTTGCAATTAGTCATAAAGCCACCGCCGGTGGTATACTCCATCGGTCATTTTTCCGGCGGATGGCGTCGGATCAGGTGAATGGGGCCGATGCTGGCCCGCCGCGCGACTGCGATGTCGCAACGTATCGAGGAGTCACAATGGGTAAGAAGAACCCGGTTGTTCAGTTGAACGATCTGTACACTCAGTTCGCGAACGGCGAGATCGACCGCCGCACACTCCTGGCGAGGGCCGGCACACTCGGACTCTCCGCTATGGCGCTCTCGACGTTTGCCAAAGGTGTCCCGGCATCGGCGCAGGATGTTGTGCTCCCCGGCGGTTTCCAGTCGATGACCCGCGAGGAGTATCGCGCTCGACTGGCAGAGGACTATCCGTTCACCGGCGAAGAGCTTGACGCGGGTGGCACAGCAATCTTTGGCACATCGCAGTCTTCGAACATGACCACGTTCAACCCGATGTTCGCCAACAACTTCCCCACTCAGGATTTCGTTCTGCAGATCTTTGAGACTCTGACTGGTCTCTATCCAAAGGGCGGCGCTGACATCGTTCCTGGTCTCGCCGACAGCTACGAAATCGCGGAGGACGGTGTTACGTACACCTTCTACCTGAACCAGAACGCGACCTGGCACGACGGTAATCCTGTGACCGCGGCAGATGTCGTTTTCTCACTCGATGCTCAGTCGAATGAGGCGGTCGGCAGCCAGTACACCGGTCAGTTCAACAACACCGTTGCATCGTGGGAAGTGATTGACGACCACACGGTGCAGGTGACCGCGGCCAGCGTGATGGCGCAGCTCGTCTTCTTCTCCAACGCATTCATGCCGATCATTCCGAAGCATATCTGGGAGCCCATCCCGGTCGAAAACTGGCAGACGGATGCCGGCAGCACGGGGCAGGATCCTGCATTGGTCGTCGGTTCCGGCCCGTTCCGCTTTGACGGCGTCAACGAGGCCGAGGGAACTGTGACATTCGCGCCTTACGAAGGTCACTACGATGTGGTTCCGTCGGTCGAGCGCCTGATCTTCCAGACGTGGCCGGATGATGTCGCGGTTACCGAAGCGCTGCGCGCCGGCGACATTGACATTCTTGACTCTCCAACCCCAAGCGACGTTCCAGGTCTCCAGGAAGACGAGAACCTCGAAGTCGCGCTCTACGACAGCTATCTGTTCTCCTGGTTCGGTTTCAATCTCGATCCCGAGAAGACTCCGCTCTTCCAGGAACAGGCCGTGCGTCAGGCGCTCATCTATGCGCTCGATCGCCAGACGATGCTCGACACCTTCTATCTTGGTTTCGGCGAGGTTGCCAACGGTCCTCAGCCGGTTCTCTCTGAGGCGTACGCTCCCGATCAGATCAACACGGTCTATACGTACGATCCCGAAAAGGCCGCGGCCCTTCTCGATGAGGCCGGTTGGGTTGTCGGCGGCGACGGCATCCGCGAGAAGGATGGCGTCAAGCTGTCGTTTGACGTGATGTACGGCACTGCGTCGATCAACGATCAGGTCGCGGCGGCTCTCCAGGACTACTGGAAGGCGATTGGCGTCGATGGCAGCCCGAATCCGGTCGACTTCGATACAGTGCTGGTGCCGGCTCTGGTCGAGAACTTCGATTTCCGGATTTGCATGTTGGCGTTCGACTGGGCGTCGCCGAATGGCGATCAGTCCGCGATGTTCGGCACCGAGATGAAGGGCGCCGGCTTCAACGCCATGGGCTACTCAAATACCCGATTCGATGAGCTGATCGTCGAGGCGAACCTCGAACTCGAGCCGGAAGCCCGCAAGGCGCTCCTGGTCGAATCATCGAACATCGTCAACGACGAAGCCCCAGTTTGTGTGCTTTGGTACCGCGATGGCCGCACGGCATACAACGTCCGTCTGCAGAACTTCGTGCCGACGGCAAACGGGCGGCTTTGGTCGCTGCCGTATGTGACCGTCCAGAGCTAGACTTCAAACACCGCAGTGCCAGGCGCAGTCCGCGCCTGGCACTTTCCATACCCCCTGCGCATGACACCTGCGCCGGTTGGGTAATGCGTGGTAACCTCATACTGGTTCAACAGGGGCGCGTCGAAGCATGGCCGCATTCATCATTCGTCGATTGTTGCAGATGATTCCATTGTTGTTTGGAATCACGCTGATCACGTTTGTCATCATCAATGCCGCTGGCAGCCCGCTGGCCGACCTCACCTTCAATCCACGCGTGACACCCGCCGATCAAGAGCGCATTCGCGAAAACCTCGGTTTGAACGATCCCATCCACGAGCGCTACTTCATCTGGGTCAAGAATGTCCTGCAGGGCGATCTCGGCTACTCGCTCATCAATTTTCGCCCGGTTAGCGACCGGATCCTCGAAGTGATGGGCAATACGCTCCTGCTGTCCGGGCTGTCGCTGGTCATTTCGTTGATGATCGCCATTCCGCTTGGTATCTATGCCGCAGTCCACCGCAACTCGATCGCCGACCGCGTCATCAATTTCGTTGCGGTCGCTGGCTACGCAGTTCCAACGGTCTGGTTGGCGCTCCTGCTCATTATCCTCTTCGCCGTGAAGTTCGCAGATTGGGGCTTCTATGCGTTCCCGGTAGGAGGAGTCCGCGATCTTCGCAGCGGCGGCGGGTTCGCCGACAGGGTCGAGCATCTGATTCTCCCAATCACCGCGCTGGTGATTCCTCAAGTGGCCGTCTGGCTCATTTACATTCGGTCCAACATGCTGGAAACGATCCGGCAGGACTACGTTCGCACCGCGTCTGCCAAGGGACTCGAATCGCGAACAGTGCTCTACCGGCATGCATTCCGAAACGCGCTGATCCCGCTCGTCACGTTGCTCGGTCTGTCGTTGCCCGACCTCTTTGCCGGGGCGCTGATCGTCGAAAATGTCTTTGCATATCCGGGAATGGGACGCCTGACCATCACCGCGATCGGCGATAAGGACCACACGCTGGTGATGGGCATTACGCTCGTATTTGCTTTTCTTGTCGTCATTGGAAACCTGCTCGCCGATGTGCTGTATGCCGTCGTCGATCCGAGAATTCGCCTCGATTAGGCAACGACGCCGCTGAGGAGACTGGAAACATATGGCCGAAGAGGGAGCCACTCTGCAAACCGTCGCCCCAATCACGCTGGAGCGTGACGAAGCGCGCGACTGGCAGGGTCTTGGCCGCACCGACAAGGACGCGCCCGGCTACTGGACTCGAGCCTGGCGCCGGTTCAAGCGCAACCACGTCGCCATGGCGGCATTGGTTTTGACAGTCGTGATTCTCGGCTTCTGTCTGGCGGCACCGCTCGTCTCGAAATACATCACCGGATACGACTACGCGGAGAACCATCTGACCGCCGCGCTTTCCGCTCCCGGTGAGAACGATTTCATACTGGGCTCGGATGGAAACGGAAGAGATGTGCTGACACGCCTCGCTTACGGCGGCCGGGTCTCTCTCCTCGTCGCGACACTCGCGGCGCTTTCCATTCTGCTCATTGGCGGCAGCATCGGAGCCGCGGCAGGATACTTTGGCGGATTCGTCGATACAGTGCTCATGCGCCTTGCCGATGTGCTGCTCTCCATCCCGACGCTGGTTCTGCTTATCCTGGTGTCATCGTTCTATCAACCGACGCCAACAATGCTGGCGTTGCTCATTGCCGTCGTCAGCTGGGCGGGCGTTTCGAGGCTGATTCGTGGTGAAGTCATTTCACTAAAGCACCGGGACTTTGTCGATGCGGCTCGCGTCATGGGAGCATCCAACTCCCGGATCATCGTGAAGCACCTCTTCCCGAACATCGTGCCATTGATCATTGTCTGGGCTTCGCTCGTCATACCGACCCTGATTCTTGTGGAAGCCACCCTGAGTTATCTGGGACTGGGCGTGCGAGCGCCAAATCCGTCGTGGGGAAACATGTTGCAGGACGCCAAACAGTATGTCCGCACCAACTGGCAGCTCGTGTTCATTCCCGGTTTCATGATCTACATTACCGTGCTCTGTATCAATCTGGTTGGTTCCGGTCTCCGGGACGCTCTGGATCCGCGACTGAACAACTAGGCAGACCTCACCGTACGACTTCACGGGATATGAGCGAATGAGCGGCGGCGCGTGACCGGATACATCGTCAGGCGTGTGTTGCAGATGATCCCTCTCCTGTTTGGGGTGACGTTTCTGACGTTTGCCATCGTCAGCTTCGTTCCCGGCAGTCCGGTCAGTTCGATGCAGCTCAATCCCCGGGCCCGGCCAGAGGACCTCGAACGCATCCGGCAAAATCTCGGGCTCGATAAACCGTGGTATGAGCGTTATCTGAACTGGCTGAGCGATGTCTTGCGCGGCGATCTGGGATTGTCGCTGACCAACTTCACACCCGTCAGCGACCGTATTCTGGGCGTGCTGCCGAACACGCTTCTGTTGACCGGCACCGCTCTGACTCTGGCGCTGCTGGTGGCAGTGCCGCTCGGCGTCGCGTCGGCGGTCCGCCACAACTCCGTTTTCGATCATGTGACGACAACAGTGGTCACCGCCATTGCGGCGGTCCCGTCTTTCTGGATGGCACTGCTGCTGATCATTCTCTTTGCGGTGAAGTTCGATGAGTGGGGATTGCCGTCGCTTCCAGCGCAAGGGATGTATGACCTGCAAGGCGATACCGGGCTGCTCGACCGCATCGAGCACATGATTATGCCGTCCCTGGCTCTTGCATTGGGCCAGGTTGCCGGATGGACCCGCTTCATTCGCTCTTCGATGCTGGAGTCCATCGGCCAGGACTACGTTCGCACCGCCCGCGCCAAGGGTCTGGCGGAGCCTTCGGTGGTCTACCGGCACGCGTTTCGCAACGCCATTCTGCCGCTTGTGACGTTAGTGGGACTGGCGATTCCGGAACTCTTCGGCGGCGCCTATCTGATCGAACAGATCTTCGCGTGGAATGGTCTGGGCAGGCTCGCATTTGATGCCACGCAGAACAACGACTACACGATGATCATGGGCGCCACATTGCTCTTCGCGTTTCTGACCATGCTTGGCAATTTGCTTGCCGATGTGCTTTATGCCGTCGCCGATCCACGCATTCGATACCAATGAGCGAAGCGGCATCCTCAGTTCCTGCCGGCAGGACCCCGTCTGTGCCTGAACGCACCACCGCGCCAGCCGGTGCCTATACGCGCGCGTGGCGACGATTCAGGCGCAATCCCACGGCTATGGCCGGGTCAGTCGTGCTGATTGCCATACTGGGTTTTGTGCTGCTTGCTGACGTGATCTCAACCTACGTGACGGGCTTCGACTACAGTGAAAACCACCTCGACGCGGTGCTGGTCAAACCGGGCGAGCAGGGCTATATCCTCGGCAGCGACGGCAATGGTCGCGACATTCTGACGCGCCTTGCCTATGGTGGACGAGTGTCGATGCTGGTCGCAGTTCTGGCCACAATGACAACGCTGCTCATTGGGGGAACGGTCGGCTTGGTGGCAGGCTATGCAAGCGGTTTCATCGACTCGTTGCTCATGCGAATCGCCGATGTCTTTCTATCGATTCCGGCGCTTTCGATCCTGATTCTGATCTCCGCGCTCTATCGTCCCGATCAGTATGAGCTGGCGCTCGTCATCGCCTTCGTTCTCTGGCCTGGCGTCTCGCGGCTGATCCGCGGCGAGGCGCTCGCACTGCGCAAACGGGACTACATCGACGCGGCCCGTATTCTTGGCGCTGGGGACGTCCGCATCATCTCTCGGCATCTCTTGCCAAACGTGCTGCCAACCATCATCGTTTGGGCATCCCTCGTCATTCCTGCGTTCATCCTGACCGAGGCGGCGCTCAGTTTCCTCGGACTCGGCGTGCGGTCACCGACACCCTCGTGGGGCAATATGCTTTCCGAGGCGCAGCCTTTTTATCGATCGAACTGGACGAACGTTTTCTTTCCCGGTCTGGCCATCTTTCTGGCGGCGCTTTCGGTGAATTTGGTCGGGAATGGGCTGCGTGATGCTCTCGATCCGCGACTCGAACGGTGAGGTCGTTCGCACCGAGTAAAATCCCTGTCAGCATGGCAATGATCTCAGTCGACTGACAGCGGAGGAAAGTGTGAAGTCGTGCCCGAACTGCGGATGGTCGAACGAAGACCAGAACCGATTCTGCGAGAACTGCGGAGCTGATTTTTCCGGGCTTGCCGCATCTGGTCAGCAGGCGCCTACGCCTTCGTCAACCTGGTCTGCGGCTCCACAGGCTCCCCAACACGTGTCGCAGCAATCCCCATGGGAAACTCCGCCGTCATCGCCCGATTGGCGCATGGCGCCGTTGCCGCAGGAAGAACTAGAGCCGCCGCGTGGGCGACGAGTCTGGCTGTGGATACTCGGAGTGCTCCTGCTGGCATGTGTACTGATCTGTGCGGGAAGTATGTACTGGCTCGCCTATACCGATAGCGGCAAGAACTTCCAGACAGAGGTCGCCGAACGCGCCACAGAGGAAGCTGAATAGCGACTCGCTTCGCGAATGAGCAACGAGCCAGCCGTGGGGGCTGGCTCGTTGAGTGAATGTCTCCAGATTCAGGTGCAATGCCTATTCGAAGGAACCTCGTTCCTCACGGCGCGGCCCGCGAGGACCGCGGTCATCCCGTCGGGGACCGCGATCGCCATCGCGTCTCTGCGGTCGTGGACGGTCTTCCGGCACGATGCCGGTCATCGCCGCTCGCCGTGAGAGGCTGACCTTGCCGTTCGGGGCCACCTCGATCACCATCACGGTGATTTCGTCGCCAACCTGGAAGAGATCCTCGACCTTGTTGACCCGGATCGCCGGGTCCTCAGAGAGTTCGGAAATGTGCACGAGGCCATCGCGGCCCGGGAAGAGCTCGACGAATGCGCCATACGGCATGATGCTGACGATCTTGCCGTTGTAGATGTCGCCCTTCTCGATGCGAATCTCCTGCGTCAGACCGCGAATCTTCTCCAGCGCCTTTTCCGCGCTGGCCGGATCGGTGGCGGCGATCGAAACGGTGCCGTCGTCCTGAATCTCGATCTTGGTGCCTGTCTCATCCTGAAGAGCGCGGATCATCTTGCCGCCCGGACCGATGACGGCGCCGATCTTCTCCGGATTGATCTTGATCTGCGTGACGCGCGGTGCGTATTGCGACATCTCCGTTCGAGGCGTGGCAATCGTCTCCAACATCTTGCCGAGGATGAAGAGTCTGCCGTCATGTGCCTGGGCCAGCGCTTCGCGCATGATCGCCGGCGTAATGCCCTTGACCTTGATGTCCATCTGGATTGCCGTGACGCCTTCGGCGGTGCCTGCCACCTTGAAGTCCATGTCGCCCAGAGCGTCTTCCATCCCCTGGATATCGGTGAGCACCGTGTAGCGGCCTGACTCCTGATCGGTGATCAAGCCCATCGCCACTCCGGCGACCGGCGCCGAAATCGGAACACCCGCATCCATGAGTGAAAGGGTCGAGGCGCAGACACTGGCCATCGACGTCGAACCGTTTGAGCTGACGACTTCGGAAACGAGGCGCATCGTGTACGGAAACTCATCTCCGTCTGGCAGAACAGCCAGCAGGGCGCGCTCGGCCAGGGCGCCGTGGCCAATGTCGCGACGCCCAGGACCCGACATGCGGCGGACTTCGCCGACGCTATATGGCGGGAAGTTGTAGTGGTGAATGTAGCGCTTGCTGGTATCCGTTCCGATCGAATCGAGCCGCTGCTCTTCGGCCGCCGATCCAAGCGTAGCGACGTTGACGACCTGCGTCTGACCGCGAGTGAAGATCGACGATCCGTGCGCGCGCGGCAGATAGCCGACCTCGCACCAGATTGGCCGAATCTCGGTTGGCGTCCGTCCGTCGGGACGTGAGCCGGAATCAAGAATGCCGTTGCGTACTTCCTGCTTCAGCAGCTTGTCGAACGCGCCGCCGATCTCTTTGGCGGTGAAGGCTGGGGCATCAGTGTCCTGCTGCGCCAGAATGCGCTCGATCGTCTGGGAGCGAAGCTCGTTTGTGCCTTCGAGGCGGACAACCTTGTCGGGGTTGTTGACCGCTGCGCGCAACGAATCACCCAGGTAGCCGGCAACGGCATCACCGAGCTCCACGTTGTCGGCGGGCGGAACGAACTCCCACTTCGCCTTGCCGGCCGACTCCGCGAGTTCGAGCTGCATGGCGACGAGGCGCTTGATCTCGACATGCGCCAGCTCGATCGCCTGCACGAGCGTCTCTTCCGAAACCTGATCCGCTTCACCCTCGACCATCATGATCGCGTCGGCGGTGCCAGCGACGACCATGTTGAGCTGACTCTCGGGCAGCAGCGACATGAGCGGATTGATGACGAGCTCGCCATCGATCATGCCGACCCGGGCTGCGCCGACTGGTCCATCGAACGGGATGGGCGAAAGGGTCAGCGCCGCCGAAGCGCCGATGATCGACAGAATGTCCGGCGAATTCTCCTGGTCGGCCGAGAAAACGGTTGAGATGATCTGAACTTCGTTGCGGTATCCCTTCGGAAAGAGGGGCCGAATTGGCCGGTCGGTGAGACGGCCGGCGAGAACGGCGTTCTCGGTCGGACGACCCTCGCGCTTGATGAAACCACCGGGGATCTTGCCGGCGGCATACATCTTTTCCTCATAGTCGACCGAGAGCGGGAAGAAATCAATGTCTTCACGGCCGGACTGTGAGCCTGTCGCCGAGACAAAGACGATGGTGTCGCCGTAGCGGACCTCGACCGAGCCGCTCGCCTGCTCGGCAAGCAATCCAGTCCGCAGGGTCAGCGTGCGTCCGGCGACATCGATGGAAACAGAAGAAACTGTTGGTGGCATGGTATAGAAGACTCCTCACGAATGAATCAACACCACCCGCACAGGATGATGGACATGCTTCGGACCGGGTCGCCCCGGCGGAAGCTGGCATCTCAGTGATGTTTTCGTGAGGAACTGGAGCGTGACGGCGAGTCTGCCTCCGGCACGCTCCAATACCCCACGGCCGCAACATGCACTGCGACACCGGCAATGCACACGTTTGTCAGGCGCCTCCTTTCGGCCCGCTCATCGCGAGAGCAACGTCAAACGACCCAGAGGAGAGCCTCTGGGTCGAAAAAGGTCGATGCATACGCCGCCGCAGCGTCTCCTGAGAAGAGTTCTGACAGCTGCCCAACCGATGTTGCCTACTTGCGCAGACCGTGCCGGGCGATCGTCGCGCGGTAGCGGTCGATATCATTTTTGCTCAGGTAGGCAAGCAGTCGCCGGCGGCGACCGACCATCTGCAGCAGCCCTCGCCGCGAGTGATGATCGTGCTTGTGGGTGCGGAGATGATCGGTGAGCAGATTGATTCGCTCCGTCAGAAGCGCGATCTGCACCTCGGGCGATCCAGTATCCGACTCATGGGTTCGCACATTCGAAATCAGTGCTTCTTTTTCAGCTTGCTTGAGCGCCATGCTGGCGTTGCCTCCAATACCTGGGTAGATGTGTACTGATGCTTCGAATCGATCAAATAACACAGCCGTGAATATTACCACGACTTCCCGTCCGATGGTGTATATGAAGCGCGGGCGAAACGGCCCTGCCGACGTATTCGCTAATGATGCAAAGCACGTCGCTATACTCGCGATAGTGCGTGCTGACCGCAAGGAGTTCGATCAACGTGCTTGGAGTCATCGGAGGCAGCGGCCTCTATTCCATTCCAGAACTTGAAATCATCGATCGAGTCGAGGCGGCGACTCCCTGGGGTTCTCCCAGCGACGTGCTGACCATCGGCCGAATCGGCGGGAATGATGTCGTCTTTTTGCCCCGCCACGGCGCTGGGCATCGCCTCACGCCTAGCGAGCTCCCATACCAGGCCAATGTCTACGCGTTGAAGGAGCTCGGCGTCACCCATCTGTTGACGGTCAGCGCCGTAGGGAGTTTGAAAGAGGAACTGCCGCCGGAAACGATCGTGCTGCCCGACCAAGTCATCGATCGCACTTTTCAGCGTCCCCGTTCGTTTTTCAGTGGCGGTGTTGTCGCGCATGTCGGCATCGCCGATCCCTATTGCGCCGACTTCGGGCGTCGAGTCGTGGAAGCAGGCAGCCGGGCAGGGCAATCGATCGTCACTGGCGGAACGTATCTCTGCATCGAAGGACCGCAGTTTTCGACGAAAGCCGAATCGCAGCTCTACCGCTCGTGGGGGTGCTCTGTGATCGGCATGACCGCGATGCCCGAAGCACGCCTGGCGCGTGAAGCTGAGCTCTGTTATTCGACGCTGGCGATGGTCACCGACTTCGACGTCTGGCACGAATCCGAAGCGTCGGTCAGCGTCGAGCTGGTATCGAAACACATCAGAAAGAATGCCGCCGCCGGGAGTGCGATCGTCGCCGAGCTGGTGCGGTCGTGGAGTTCAGAGCCGGACGCTTGTGGTTGCCGTGACGCCTTGCGCGGAGCGATCGTCACTGACCCGGACGCCATTCCCGCCGAGACGAGAGCCAAAATCGGCATTATCGCCGACCGCTATCTTCCCGCTGCTGGAGACTGATGACACACAGAACCTCCTGGAGCGCTTCGTTTGCGCTGATGATCGCCGCCGTCGGCGCTACCGCCGCCGGTCTGGGCGCCACGTTTCTCGCGCGCGACGGAAAGGACCTCGTTCCTTCGAACGAGTTCAAGTCGGGCGTGATCTATTGCGCGACATTGCTTGCGGTTTGGTTTTCGCTTCGCCTGGGCCGGTATCGGGGCGACCCCTACCTGCTGCCGCTGGCTGGAGTGCTGGGCGGCATTGGGCTGATCATGACCGTCCGCCTCGGTCCGGACCTCGTCGCCGTTCGGGGTCTGACGATCGATCTCGGACAGCGCCAGCTCTTCTATCTCCTCGCCGGGCTGCTGATCATCTGGGCAGTCGCGATGCTGGCGCCGAATCCTGAGATCATCGCTCCGTATCGCTACAGCGTCCTCTTCGCCGGGCTCGGGCTATTGGCTGTCACGGCGGTTCTGGGAACTGAAATCCAGGGCGCCAGACTCTGGTTGTCGGCCGGACCGGTGGTGATCCAGACGACCGAGGTAGTCAAGCTGGCGTTGATCGTGTTTCTCGCCGCGTATCTCTCGGAGAAACTCGAGCTGGTCGGATCGAGCTGGCGACTAGGACCACTGACGCTGCCCCCGCTGCCCTATCTGGCCCCGATGGTCATCATGTGTGGACTCTGCACCGGCGCATTAATGGTCCTCAACGATCTGGGCACAGCGCTGCTCTTCTTCATGATTTTCATGATCATGCTCTATGTTGCGAACGGGCGTGTCTCGCAATTCCTCCTTGGATCAGCACTCTTTGTGCTCGCTTTTGTCTTCGCCTATATGACCGTACCCCGGGTGCGAGTGCGTTTCGATGTCTGGGTCGATCCCTGGAGCAATCTCGTCACCGGGTATCAGCAAATTCAGGCGGAGTACGCGCTGGCGACAGGAGGGTTCTTTGGTCTTGGGATTGGCAAGGGCAGTCCCTGGTTGATCCCGGTCGTGGAAAACGATTACATCATCGCGGCGATCGGCGAAGAAGCCGGCCTGTTCGGCATTGTCGCCGTCATGGCGCTCTATATGCTTATCGCTACGCGAGGCATTGTCATCGCCCGCGCGGCGCCAACGCCCTTTCTCCGGTTGCTGGCGACGGGTCTGACGGCAGGGCTCGTGGTGCAATCGATCATCATTCTGGCCGGTGTACTGCGGCTCATGCCGCTCACTGGCGTCACATTGCCGATGGTGGCCTATGGAGGCAGTTCGATTCTGGTGACGTCGGTCATGATCGGTGCGCTGATGCGGATATCGACGATCGCTCCGGAAGCGGCAAGGACATGATGCCAACCGAAATGCAATGGACCATCCTGCTCTGGGGCGCCGCCACGGCGATCGTCCTGCTCTTCGCCTGGCGACAGCGGCGCCGGCGTGTCGAGCCGATCAGCCGGAATCTTCCCGTCGTGGCGGCAGGCGTGATCATGACGCTTTTCGTGCTTGCCGTGCAGGCGTCCCGCATTCAGGTATTCCAGCAAAAGACGTACGCGAATCGTTCGGGCATCGATCCATCGACAGGCGAGGTCACTGCGAACACCCGATTGATCGTCAGCGACTTGCGCGACCTGCGGGGCAGCATTCTCGACGCGACCGGAGTGGAGATCGCCTGGTCGGAAGATCGCGCGACCTTCAATCAGCGGCGCTACGGATCGCCAGGCGTCTCGCATGTCGCGGGGTATTTCTCGCCGATGCTGTATGGCAAAGACGGCATCGAGTTCGAAGCGGATGACGCCTTGAGGACCGGCACCCGGCGAGGAGTGGGCGAGCAACTCGCCGGAGCGCTGGGAATTGCTTCGGATGCGCCCGAGAACGTCCAGCTGACGATTCGTTCCGGTCTGCAGGCGGAAGCGCAACGCCTGCTCGCCGAACGCATCGGGGCCGTCGTGGCGATGGACGTGGAAACCGGCGCGGTGCTCGCGCTTGCCAGTTATCCGCTGGTCGACCCTCGTCCACTCGCCGCTATCGAAGAGGACGATGTCACTTCGGCGCGCAACTACTGGGCATCACTGCTGGCAGATAGCAGGCAGCCTCTCTTGCGCCGATCGACACTGGGACTGTACACACCGGGATCGATCTTCAAGGTCGTGACAGCGGCGGCGGCGATCGACTCACGGATCGCCGATCCGGGAACGGTGTACGAGGACGACGGTGTTTTCACTGTCGATGGTCACACGATTATCGAGGCGAACCGGCCGGATGACTCTGTGACCGAGTGGACGCTGACCGAAGCGCTGGCCTATTCGCTGAATGTCGTCTTCGCGCAAGTCGGTCTCGATCTTGGAGCCGAGCGACTGACCGAATACGCGAAAGCATTCGGGTTTGGCACGGCGCCGGACTTCGAATATCCCGTCGCCCGCAGTCAGGTCGCATCGAGTGACGGCTTTCTCGCGCAGGACGCGGCGCTGGCTGACACAGCGTTCGGTCAAGGGGAGCTCCAGACGACCGCGGTGCACATGGCGCTTGTCGCTCAGGCGATTGCCAATGGCGGCGTTATGATGAATCCCTACATGATCGATCGCTACCTGGACGAGGATGGTGGGGTGCGGCTCCGCGTCGAACCGTCCGAATGGCGCCGGCCGGTGCGACCCGAGACGGCATCGGCTGTCGAGGAGATGATGGTTGTGGCCGTGGAAAGCGGCTATGCGTCGGCCGCCAACGTGCCTGGATTGCGGATCGGCGGCAAGACAGGAACGGCCGAAGTCAACGACGGAGACCCTCACGCCTGGTTCATTGGATTTGGCGGAATCGAGCGACCAACAATGGCTGTTGCGGTCGTGCTGGAGCACGGCGGATCGGGCGGTGCGGTCGCTTCAACCATTGGCGGAGCCCTTTTGCAGGCAGGTCTGGGATGAGTGTGTACGTGCTATCGCGGAACAGATTCTGAAAAACGCCAAAATTGAGCGTACGTACGCAGCTCTCGGACCTCTCAAATCCTCCAGAATTTACCGCAAACATGGTAAAATGAGTTATGCGCGATCGGGCTTCCGCACTGAACCGAGAATTGAACCGGCGGAGGTTCGAGCGAGTAGTCAACCGGGTCGTCGCATCACTCTCGAGTGAGCTGCGTCTCAGTCTCGATAATCTTCATATCATCGTTGAGCAAGAGCCTCCGGTCGACCGGATCGATGGGCCAGACGACGAGTTGTTTGGCTTTTATGAAGGTGTGCCGTTGACGGAGCGAACCGGCGACTACGGTCTCGTCTTGCCGGACCGCATCACGATCTATCAGGGTCCGCTGGAACGGACGTTCTCCGAGTCGGGTGAGCTCTACAGGCAAATCCGCATCACCGTTCTGCACGAAATCGCCCATCATTTTGGGATGGATGAAGTGCGGTTGGAAGAACTCGGTTACGAGTGAAAGGCGCAGGGTGAGCGTACAACGCACCCGGACAACGCCAAATCTGCATTCGCCCTCGTCGGTCCTCGATGTGATCACCGAGAGCGTCAACGTGGTGCTCGCCCATTTAGGGGTGTTGCTCATCCCCCTTGCGCTCGATGCGGCCTATATCGCGGGACGAGAAATCACCATCGGCCCAGTCCTGGATCGTTTTGCAGCGAGGTTCGAACGGGCCACGTTCACCGGGAGCGAGCGTCTCTCGAGCTGGACTTCAGAGGCGGCAGGAACCGACGTTACCGGACTCTTTTCCCTCATCCTGCCGACGATGTTTGGTGGTGTCGACACCGGCTCGACTTACGACCCGGTAGCAAGGAGCCCGATAGAAATTCAGAGCTCAGCCATGGCGATAGTAGCGATCGCAACGACTATCGTATTGGCGGCGCTTGTTTATGGTCTGTTTGGCGCCTGGCTCTCCGATGTCGGTCTCAATCGCGAACGCACCTGGAGTGAACGTTTCCGAGCCTTGCCGGGTATCAGCTCGCGCATCGCGGCAGTCTTTGCTCTGGGTATTGGTATCGTCCTCTTGTTTTGCCTTCCCATGTTGCTTGCGTGGGGAGCGACGTCTGTAGCCGGGCTCGATCTGAAAGGACTCTTCCTGCCGCTGATTGTGATTCTGGCTACGGCGATGATGGTGCTCTTCTATTTTGCCCCGGAGGCGGTTTTCGTCGCAGGAGCGTCCCCCACTCAGGCGCTGCGTATGAGCACGCAAGTGGTCCGAAACAACGGCTGGATCACGCTCGGCTTCGTGGGCGCCACAACCCTGCTGAGCTGGGGTTTGAGCGATCTCTGGGAACGAATGGCAACCAACCCGCCAGGCCTTTTGCTGGCGATGAGTGGAAGTGCGTTTGCCGGATGCGCGTTGGCGCTGGCGGCGATGTTGTTTTTCAACGAGCGATGGCAATCGCTCGAAACGGACCGTGCGGTGCAGTCGCTGGCTGATGGCCAGAAACCGGCTGCATAGCCTGTAGAGGAGATATGGTTTTGACCGCAACAGTGACGAAAGCCCCTAAGTACGACGCCAGCTCGATCCAAGTTCTGGAGGGTCTGGAAGCGGTACGGCGGCGGCCGGGAATGTACATCGGGAGCACCGATCAGCGAGGTCTGCATCACCTCATTCGCGAGATTGTCGACAACTCGGTCGACGAGGCGCTGGGGGGTCATTGCGATCACGTGATTGTGACGATCGCGCCGGATGGCGTCGTTCAGGTCACCGACAATGGGCGCGGCATCCCCGTCGATAAGCATCCAAAAATGAACACCTCCGCTCTCGAGGTGATCATGACCGTGCTGCATGCGGGCGGAAAATTCGGTGGCGGCGGATACAAGGTCTCGGGCGGTCTGCACGGGGTTGGCGCCTCGGTCGTGAATGCGCTCTCCGAATGGTGCCGAGTCGAAGTGCGGCGCAACGGAAAACACTACATGCAGGAGTACGAACGGGGTGTGCCGAAGTCGAAAGTCCGCCAGATTGGTGAATCCGGGCCGGATGAGCACGGTACAACGACGACATTCAAAGCTGACGAAACAATCTTTGTCGATGGACTCGACTACAACTTCGAAGCGCTCGTGCAATGGTTCCGGGAAACAGCGTATCTGACCAAAGGACTGCGGATCACGCTGATCGATCAGCGCTCCGACCGGGAAATGACCTTCTACTTCGAAGGGGGCATCGTTTCCTTCGTGCGTCACCTGAATCGCAATCGCAATGTCGTTCAGGACCGCCCCTTCTACGTGATGAAGGAAACGCCCTGCTGTCTCGTCGAGGTGGCGCTGCAGTACAACGACACGTACGGCGAGTCGACGCATACCTTCGCGAACAACATCAGCACCGGTGACGGCGGCACGCACCTGTCCGGTTTTAAGTCGGCCCTGACCCGGACGATCAATGACTATGCCAAGAAGAATGGCTTTCTGAAGGGCGACGAGTCGCTCTCCGGTGAAGACGTGCGTGAGGGCTTGACCGCCATCGTTTCCGTCAAACTCGAAGAACCGCAGTTCGAGGGACAAACCAAGGGCAAGCTCGGCAACGCTGACGTGGCGGGCGCCGTACAGGCCGTAGTCAACGAATCGCTCGGCGCCTATCTCGAAGAGAACCCACAGGTGGCCAGGAGAGTCATCGAGAAGTGCGTCAACGCTTCCCGCGCCAGAGAAGCGGCCAGAAAGGCACGTGAGCTCGTACAGCGCAAGGGAGGACTCGATAGCTTCTCATTGCCCGGTAAGCTCGCCGACTGCACCGAGCGCGATCCTGAGAACGCTGAGCTCTATATCGTCGAGGGCGACTCTGCTGGTGGTTCGGCCAAACAAGGGCGGGACCGCCGGTTCCAGGCGATCCTGCCGCTTCGGGGCAAGATTCTCAATGTCGAGAAAGCGCGATTGGACAAGATTCTTCAGAACAACGAGATCCGGACACTGATCACCGCGCTCGGCACGTCGGTCGGCGACCAATTCGATCCGACGAAGCTACGCTATCACCGGGTGATTATCATGACCGACGCGGATGTTGATGGATCGCACATCCGCACTCTGCTTCTGACCTTCTTCTTCCGCCACATGGAGGAAATCATTCACGACGGTCATCTCTACATCGCCCAGCCGCCGCTCTATCGCGTCAAATCAGGCAAGAAAGAGATGTGGACCTATACCGAGTCTGAACGCGAAGCCGCAGTGCAGGAGCTCGGTGAGCGTGCCGAGATTCAAAGGTACAAAGGCCTTGGCGAGATGAATCCTGACCAGCTCTGGGAAACGACGATGGACCCCGCCATTCGCACACTGCGCAAAGTCACGATCGACGACGCTGTGGCTGCCGATGAGACATTCGATATGCTCATGGGCGCCGCGGTGCCGCCGCGCAAGAAGTTCATCCAGACGCACGCGCGGGAAGTCGTCAACCTCGACGTCTGAGGTGGATTCGCTGGTGCGAGCGGGAAGGAATACAATCCGGCGCCATTGGGCAAGCCAGGTCTGCTAGTCGCTCAGGAGAACTTCCGTCTCCTCCAGCAGGCCCGATGCCACCTGCTCTCCGTTGGCGCGCGAAACGTGAATACCCGCCAAGCGCACGAGGGTCGTGGCTGAGAGGAACCGCATCAGATCGTCGCTGAAGCCAGCGTCCAGATCTCGATAGTGAGCGACGAACGCCAACTCAACGTGGTGGATGGCGCCGGTGTATCCCGGAGACTTAGCACGCAGCAGTCTCAGGTGTGCTGCGAAGTTTGCGACGTCGACCAGTGGCTCGGACATCGCCGCGTCGTCCAGATCGAGCACTGCCAGGCGCTGACCGTCCAGTAGGAGCTGCTCGGAGTAGAAATCTCTGTGTACTGGCTGATGTCGCCATCGAAACGCTGACGCGGGCGTCTCCAAGATCTGGTTCAGGCAAGCCTGCGCCCGGAGTCCGAGCTCCTCATTCACTCTGGCTATCGCATTGACGCGCATCGGCAGCGGAGCGAGTTCCTGGAAAGGATCGTGGGATCGATCGAGATCGAGCTGTGAGGTATGGAATCGATGCAAGGCGGCGGCAATCATGACTGCCAGCTGTCTGTTGCCCGCCAGCAGCTCCGGCTCAATGGGCTCCCCCGGGACGGCTCGTTGCATCAGCAGCTTGACCTCTGGCACCAATGCCACCGGTTCGGGCACGGCGACGTCGTCGCCGAACGCCCGCGCTTCAGCAATGCGCGTCCACGTCTCGTACACCCGAGCCCCACGGTCCGACGCAAACGTCTTGCCGAAGATGATTTCGTCGCGTCCGACTCGTGAGATCCTGTAACGCAGCGTCGCCCGGCGCCAGGCCTTGTGTCGAACGACGGCGATGTCCGCGACCGCGGCAGACGGGTCTCCGAGAACAACAGCAACCAGCTGGGACATTGTGTCCCGCTCCTGAAGCGTGCGCAGCTGAGGCAGGGCGTCGTCGGCGATCCACTGAGCCGGATTCGACTGGCTGCTGCTGCCACCGGTAGTTGGCGTCGCGATCCGGGATCGCGACATGGCCAGCTCGGCCAGCAAGACGATCTGCTCGACGCGTTCCGGCCAGTCGGGTTCCATCCTGCGAAATGGTCTCACCGCCAGCTTCAGAATCTGCATCGCCTCGAAAACCGCCAGGTCGCGGTCGGGATAGTCCAGGTGGTCGAGCACCGCGCCATGAAATGCGTCGCGGGCAGCGTTGACTCTGAGACCGCGCCATTCGGCGACCGACAAGTGGGCCAGCATGTTGCTCGGATCGAGGAGTGGATGGCTGGTGCGCAGCTCATCGAGGTCGACCAGCGTCACACCTCGATCGGAAACCAGCGCCTGATCGTCGTAGAAGTCGCCATGACAGGTTGTGAAGTGGGATGAGATCGACGCCAGACCGTCGGAGATTTTGCAGAACATGGCGTCGAGTCGCGGTCTGAGCGATGGAACGATGATCCCCAGTAGGTGCGTCGTCGTTGCCAGCTCGATCGCGTTGTCGGTGAGCGTTACGAGTGGCGCCTCAGGGACGCGCGCTCCCTGCAATCCGACCAGTGCGTCGACGAGGGGTCGCATCCAACCAGCATAGGCGTCGCTTCCTCGCAACGATGCCAGTACCTCTCCCTCTGCGCCGGCGTGGGCGATGAAACTGCGTCTCGGCACGGCGACGAGGGCGGGCGGCGTGGCTACTCCGCCGGCCTGCAATGCGCGTGAGTACCCGGCCAGCTGTTCGATCCGCTCGGTCGCATGGACCTTGCCGTAGAGTGTCTCGACCGGACCATTCTCCAGGCGATACCGGAGCATCGCCTTCCGCTCCGGCTTGTAGCGCACCAACTCTGGAGCGCCGGCTACACAGACGTCATCCTCCAGCCCATCGCCATATTTGCGAAGGAACGACTGCATTCCGTCCCGGCTCGATGCACGCACCAGGAAGCGAAGCTCGAAATCGACGGGAAAGACGTGGAGCAGCCCACCCACGGGTGGCAAAGGCACGCTCAGCGGCATTGGTGAGGGCCCGTGCATCTCGGCTGCCCGCTGTTGCATGCGACTGAGGCGCTGGCTTGCCCCACGTTGGTCCGCCCGGGAACCCGCGAAACTCTTCACGTACGCCGTCGTGCTGGTCAGCTCTCCATCAGCGAGGCGAAAGCCCAGATCGTACTGAACGATGCAGCTTGTTTCTGGCTTGTAGCGCACATACCGGGGCTCACACCACTCGACGATCACTCGTTGCCCGCGGCCCAGCTCCGCGTTCAACAGCTCCGCCATGGGAGTGCCGTCGAAGAGGGTGGGGAGTGCGGGCAAGCCGTTATCACGCGGCGGAGGAGCGGTCATGACATCACCCGCGCAGGCGAGAGCGGCAGCCGGGACACATTGCCCTCCGCTTCAGCAGCCCCCCGGTTCTGTAAGCGGAAGAGATCGCGATACCGGCCCGGCCGGGCGACCAGCTCGGCGTGCGTCCCCTGGTCGGCGATTGTGCCCTCTTCGAGCACGAGCACCCGGTCCGCCTGCTGGATGGTCGTCAATCGATGGGCGATGATCAGCGCTGTACGGCCCTCCAGCAAGCGGGAGAGGGCAAGCATCACCGCCTGCTCCGACTCTGCGTCGAGACCGGTCGTCGGCTCGTCGAGCAGGACGATCGGGGCGTCCTTGACAATCGCTCGCGCGATGGCCAGGCGCTGGCGTTGCCCGCCCGAGAGCGAGACGCCGCGCTCCCCGATCTTCGTCTCGTAACCCTTGGGTAGAGACGTAATGAACTCGTGCAGATCGGCGGACCGGGCCGCGGCGGCGATCTCCTCGTCGGTCGCGTTTATGTTGCCGTAGGCGATGTTCTCCCGAATCGTGCCGGCGAAGAGTGCCCCGTCCTGTGGCACAACGCTGATGTTCTCTCGCAACGACCGGAGCGTGTAGTCCCGCACCTCTACGCCGTCGATCGAGATGGTTCCCGCCGTCGCATCGTAGAGTCTCGGCAGCAGGGAGAGCATGGTCGATTTGCCGGCTCCGGACGGACCGACCAGGGCCACTGTCTGACCCGGTTCGATCACCAGCGACACATCGCTCAGCGTTTCCTCGCCATCGTCGTACGCGAATGACACACGATCGAATTCGATGGCGCCCTGTAGGCTCCCAGCCAAAACGGAACCATCTGTCAGGTCTGGCTGGTGGTCGAGCACATCGGTGATCCGGTCGACACAGCTGGCGGCCTTGCTAGCCCGCTCGGCCACTCGCGAAAGTCGTCGCATCGGCCGGTAGAAACCCTGCATGTAGGTCATGAACACCAGCAGCTCGCCAGGCGTGAGCCGCCCGTCGATCACCTGATTCGCACCGATCCAGAGCGTCAGGGCCATACCCACGGCGACCGAGACCTCGATGCCCTGGTTGAGCTGGCCCTCCAGTCTGGTGGCCCTCATCCCGGAGCGCAGGCTGCGCTTGTTCAGCCTGCGAAGGCGTTCCTCCTCCTCCCGTTCGCCGGTGAACATCTGCACGACATGAATGTTCGACAACGATTCGTGGAGCCGGGCGGCCAGTTCACCTTCCCGTCTCCGCTGCTTGCGCGCCGCGGCGCGAATCCGGCCGGAGTAGAAGACCATCAGCAGAAAAATCGCAGGCATCGTCACGACCGCGAGAAGCGCGAGCTGCCAGTTCATGATGAACATCACGATCACGAAGCCGATCAGAACGATCGATTCCGTGATCAGCGACAGGAGAGAAGCCGCCAGCAATTGCCGGAGGTTGTTGATGTCGCCGGTGAATCGCATCAGCAGGTCGCCGGTGCTGCTGTTGTGATGAAAGCGCAACGACAAGCGCTGGACGTGCGCGAACAGCTGCTGCCGGATACCGATGACCACCTGCTGCCCGGTAGCGGTCGTCAGCACATTCTGGAAGTAGTAGAAGGCGCCCCTCAGCAACGCGAAGACGAGTAACGCGCTCACCGCCAGCATCAGCACCCGAGTGCGGTCCGCTCCTAGCCAGTCGTTGAGCCGGGGAAATGGCGTGACCAGCGGCTCGTCGATCAGCACGTTGTCGAACACGAATTTGAGTGGCCAGGGCTCGACAAGTCGCATGGCGGTATAACCCAGCGCACAGAGAGCCGCCATCAGGAGCTTCGGCCAATGCGCCAGGAGCTCCCGCCGAAAACGCACGATCATCGACAACGAGATCTGCACGCCTCGCAGCTGTCGTTTCAGTGTGGCGGCCAGAGTGCTCACGCTAGCTGGCTCCAACTGTGGTCAGGCTGCCTGCCAGACGACCGTTCCTGCTCCCGGCTGCCGCCTCGATCAGGTCGACCACCGCCTGCGCGTTCTGTCTCCAGCTGTGTTTCGTCTCCACCTCCCGCCTGGCGGCGGCGCCCAGCCGGTTTGACAGAGCCGCGTCGTCCATCAGCTGTTCCAGGCAACGCGCTAGCACGGCGGTATCCCCGGGCGGATAGAGGAGGCCGGTTTCTCCGTCGCGAATGCATTCCTTGAGCTGCCCGATGCGCGCAGCGACGATGGCGCGACCGGCAGCCATGTACTCGAAAACCTTGAGTGGAGAGAAATAGAAGTCGGCGGTCTCACCGTATGGAGCGACCGCAATATCCATGGCTCCAAGGTAGAACGGAATCTGGTCGTGCGGAACTGCGCCGGTGAAGGTGGTCAGCTCGTCGACGCCCTCTTCCTGGGCAACCAACTGCAAGTACGCCCGCTGGGGCCCATCGCCGACGATCAGCAGGGTTGGCGCATCCGCCGCTCCTCGCTGACGGCACAGCGCCCCAACCGCCCGAATGAGCGAGTCGGTGCCATGCCAGGCTTTGAGACTGCCGACAAACCCGACGACCGGCCGGTCTTCGGGATTTCGTCGTCGCCGGACATCGGCCGCGCCAGCTGGGAAGCGATCGACGTCGACCCCGTTTGGCAGAACTGTTACCCGGCGCTCGTCCACGCCGGTCGCCACGATCCACTGCTTCAGCGGCTCTGACACGGCGATGATCTGATCTGCGGAGGAAAGGATGCGCTGCTCCGCGGCTCGTACTGTCTGAGCAAAGGCGATGCCGCGATGTCGGGCATGCTCCTCGCTCAATGGCGCATTGACCTCGAGGATGAGCGGCACATCGAGCTCGGCGGCAATCTCCACACCTGCCGACCCCAGCAGGGAGTAGCGTTCGTAGATCGCGTCGGGACGTAGGTCCTTCAGCAATGGCAGAACCTGACAGCGGAATGTCCCGAGATAGAGCATCGAGCGCAGAGCGGCAGCCATCGATTTGCTCACTTCCGGGTCATCGGCCATCCAGTCCGCGAGCAGTTGCTCGGGCGCGGATGGGGGAATCTCGGTCACGGGGACATCGAAATCCGCCGGAGTCTCGCCGCCTGCACGGCAGGTGACGATTTCCACTGCGTGTCCCAGCGCGGCCAGGGCGGCGCTTAGTTCCCGAACGTGGATCGAAGCGCCCTTGCTGCCGGCAACCGGAATACCGAAATCGGTACAGAGGTAGGCGATGTTCATGCCGTCTCGCTCGCCATCTCGAACAGCTGCCGCAGATGTCCAACGTTCCGACGGATGTCGAACTCCTGCTCGACCAGCAACCTGCCCGCTTCCGCCATAGCGGTCAGCTGCTCGCGTTGCCCCAGCGATCGTTCGATGACCGTCGCCAGACCGGCAGGGTCGTGGGGAGCGACGAGCTGTCCGGTTTCCTCGTGGCGAACCAGCTCAGGGATGCCCGTCACCGGTGTGGAAATCACCGGTGTCTGCAGCGCCATGGCTTCGATCAGCACCGTTGGGAGCCCGTCACGGTTGCCGTCGGCGCCAACCACGCACGGCGCAACGACCACGCTGGCCCGTGGATAGCGCTCGATGAGCTCCTCCCTCGGCAGCGGCCCGGCAAGCTCGACGGCGCCCTGCAGATCGAGCTCATCGACCAGGGTCTGCAGCGTCGCTCGTTGCTCTCCGTCGCCGACGATGCTGCACCGAAACCTGACATTCCGGTCGCGCAGGATGGCGCATGCCCGGATCAGGTCGTCGAAGCCCTTCTTCTCCACGAGGCGTCCAACCGCCAGCACCAGGGGGACCGGATCTGGCTTCGTGCCATTCAACCGAAACTGCTGCAGATCGAGACCGTTGTAGATGCGGGTGATCGACGCGTCCGGGGCCAGCGACGAGAGTCGTTGCACGTTGAAGTCGCTGACGGTCACCACGAACCGCGCGTCACGCATCTTGCGAGTGAGGACGTCCTCTGCCACGGAGTCGATGTAGATGTCTTTCGCATGGGCGGTGAACGAATAGCTCATATCCATCAGTTGGTGCAGGTAGTAGGCGACCGACGTCGCACTGCTGGCGAAATGGGCATGAACGTGCCCGATCCCCTCCGCTTTCAGGTCCGGCGCAATCGCGCTGGCCTGCAGGAAGCGCTTGACGGCGCCCCAGCGCCGGCGTTTGATGGTGGATATGGCGACCTTCACGTATCTGCCGGGATCCCACCTGAACACGGTCAGATGACTCCCGAGCAGCGCCCACGCATCCGAAAGGCCGGTCACCGGCACATAGGAAACCTTGGCCCGCACTCGCGCGACGTCAGCATGGACGCGACTGTCATTGGGGCGCTTCAGGGAGAAGATCCGCACCGGCAATCCGGATCGCTCCAGCTCGAGAATCTCGGCCAGGATGAACGTCTCGGAGAATCGCGGAAACATCTTCAGGATGTATGCCACTGCCGGCGGTTGAGACGGCGTCGTGTCCCGACCATCCTCGTCCATCAATAACCACCTTCCGTCCTTCAGGCCGACACGGCGAGCCGGCTCGCGGCCCGCCGCCTTGAAGAGCCTGCTTCCTGATGCCGCGGCACGGATTGCATCAGCTCATCGAGAGCGCTGACCATGCTGGGAAGACCGTTCATCGACAGAACCTGCCGCTTCCTGGGTGTCTCATCCAGCAGAGCGCTGATGCGTGCCAGCATCCGCCCGGGAGTCAGCTGCCGGGGATTGACCATCTGCAGCAAGCCGCGACTCGTGAGGATCTCGGCGCGGATCAACTGCTCGAGTCGAGGAGTCGTCCGGGGCACGATCAGGGCGGGCTTTCTGGCGGCCAGGATTTCGCATACCGAGTTGTAGCCACCCATCGAAACAACGACGTCGGCGGCGCTCAGATAACTGGCGAGATCGTCGGTGAACTCGAGAAAGTGCAGATTGCGCCGATCGCGAAGCTGCTGCTGAATCAACCCTCGATCGGCCTGTGACTGTAGCGGGCCGCCGATGATCAGACAGTCGAATGGCGGATGCTGTTCGCCTTGGAGATCGCGAAGCAAGGCGTTGAGCATGGCCGTGCCGTCGCCGCCGCCGCCAGCGGTCACCACCACGAGTCGATCGGTTTGCATGTCGAGGTTCGCCCGTACCTTGTGCCGCGCAACGCGACCTGACTCGCGCCCGAGATAGCCGACGAACTGAGTCTTTTCCGCGGCCCGTGGCGAGAGACCATACTCCTGAACCACGTCGTAGAAGTGGCGGTGGCCGTAGACGAGAATCAGGTCGTAGACCTCATCCAGAAGCTCGTAGATGCCGTCCCGGGCCCAGGACCGGCGCACGGTCGACGGCTCATCCAGGATGTCTCGCAGACCGACCACCAACCTGGTTTCCGGAAGCGCCGTGCGGATGTGGTGCAGCGACTTCACGGCTTCGCCTTTGAGACCGCCGGGAGCGTGATCGACGATGAACAGGTCGGGCCGAAAGTGCTGAGCCGCGGAGAGCAGGATCTCTTCCCGCATGTTTCGCAAATCATCGAAGCCGCTGCTCAATGATTGCGACGTGTAGTCGCCATTGCGTGTCTTGGTGATCGACGGCAGCTTGACGTAGTCCGCGCCTTCAGGAAACTGAAACCGATGCGCCACAGGCGAACCGGTAACGATCAGTTGTGAGATGCCGGGCGCGCTCCGTTGGAGGTAGTTCGCCACCGTCAGGGTGCGCCGTAGATGCCCGAGACCATAGGTGTCGTGGCAATAGAACATCACCCGGGCGCCAGCCAGCCCCGGCGTTTTCCCCCCACCATCTGTCATCACGTTCCCTCTCGACGACTGCACGTGCCGCCAGCCAACGGCAACGTGCGGAGCAATCGCTACTGGCTAAGGAGAGGGATGGAATCGGGAAGGTGATACACCGTTCGAGCATATCCACGGTTTCAGAGGGAGCGGAATTCCTCCCGCGGCGCCCCGCGTGAGCCAGGACGCACGCCGTGGTAGCGCACTACGCGCGCTGCTCGTCGCCGCTAGCCTTGGTGGTGATCGGACGCGACACCTCGAACGGGGCCGCACTCCGTCACCGCAATTGCTGCGAGATCGGTGCACGCAAAAAACGGGGTAGCGAACACTCGCTACCCCGTTTCTCATTCTATTGCGCTGGCGCCTACTCGACGGCGCGTCGCAGACCAGCGCCGGCCTTGAAGGTCGGGCTCTTCTTGGCGGCGATTTTGATCGTTTCGCCAGTCTGCGGGTTACGGCCGTCGCGGGCCGGTCGCTCGGTCACTTTGAACGTTCCGAAGCCACTGATCGAGACTTCGTCGCCCTTGGCGAGTGCTCCCTCAATGGCTGCGAAGACAGCCGTCACGGCCTGGTTGACTTTCGATTCAGCGATTCCTGTTTCCTGGGAAACTGCTTCGACCAAATCCTGCTTGCGCATTCACGTCCTCCCCTGCGGGTACTAGCACGCGGATATCGATTACGCCCAACCACGTGTTGAAGTATTGCGGGCACGCGTCACCGAGCAAGGACTGTGCCAATCTCGGTGACCGATTGGCAAATGATGTATTGAAAAGGATCAGTTCGTCAATCCCCACGCGGGCTTTTGCGCAAATCTGGGTCGATTCGGCGCTGTCGCACGGCCTCGAAGAGCATTATGGAACCTGCAACGGCTGCATTGAGTGACTCCGTGCCCAACGCCATGGGGATCACTGCCGATTCCGAGGCGAGCGCTCGCATGGCCGCGCCTGGTCCGCTTGCCTCGGAACCGACAACGATCCAGGTCGGACCGCGCAGATCGACCGATTCAAATGAGCTCGCACCATCATCGCGGGAAAGTAGGACGACCCGCACACTGGACTCCGGCGGTGGATCGACGGCGGGATCGAAACGTCCGATGGGAATGTGGAAGTGCGACCCCATGGCCGATCTGACCACCTTGTCGTTGTAGGGATCGACTGTGCCCGGCGTCAGCAGAACGCGATTCGCCCACGCGGCGGCTGCGCTGCGGATCAAGGTGCCCAGGTTGCCCGGATCGCTGATCGAATCGGCGACGAGCGTCAGCTCCGGCCCGGTAGGTGGAAGGGAAGGGGAGGGCCAGGGAAAGATGGCAAGCACTCCTTGTGGAGTTACCGTGCCGGCGAGGTCAGCGAAGAGAGGCGGCGCTATAGTGCGAACTGGCGATTCTCCGATCAGCGCCTCGAACTCGTTGTTCGCGAAGTCTGTACTCAGGAGCACGAGCTCGGGAGCGGCGCCGGTCAGCAGGGCATCGATGACCGATCTTACACCTTCAACGACGAACGCTCGTTCAGCGTTTCGAACCGAAGTCCGCTGAAGCGAGCGTACGCGCTTGAAAACTGGATTGTCGCGGCTCGTGATTGGCGGAAGACTGGCCGCCATACTCACGCCGGATCCTTCGGTCAGGACGGGCCGCCGGCATTCGCCTTGGCGATCGCCGCAATCTCTGAAAACGCCGCCGGATCCTTCACCGCCAGATCGGCAAGCATCTTGCGGTCGATCGAAACGTGCGCTTTGCGCAGTCCTTCGACAAACCGCGAGTAGGAAATGTCGTTGAGGCGTGCCGCGGCATTGATCCGAATGATCCAAAGACGGCGCATATCGCGTTTGCGCGTGCGGCGGTCGCGATATGCGTACATGAGCGAACGCATCATCGATTCATGCGCGCGCTTGTACAGCCGGTTGTTAGTCGAGTAGTGGCCCCGTGTCTGGGCCAAAACCTTCTTATGCTTGCGATGCGCGGCCACACCGCGCTTGACTCGTGCCATTGTCAGTCTCCGTCTGCCTGTGGGTACTTAGTCGCCATATGGCATGAGCCGGCGGACCTGCTTCACGCTCGTCGAATCAACTGCCTGCATGCGGTCGAACTGGCGCTTGACGCGAGGCGCCTTGCGACGACGGAAATGGCTCTTCATTCCCTTCGCCCGCATCACTTTGCCGGTCGCCGTGATTTTGAAGCGCCGCTTGGCGCCCTTATGCGTTTTCAGCTTCGCTTTCTTCATGACTTGCACTGCCTTCCTTTTCGCGGTGCGATTGTTTCTGTTTCAGTGGGGCGAGGATCATCGTCATCGTTCGCCCTTCGAGCTTCGGCGCCTGTTCGATCGATCCGTGCGGCCGCAGCATCTCCACCAGCTGGTCGAGGAGTCCTCGCCCAATGTCCGGGTGGGCCATTTCGCGACCCCTGAAGAGCACTGTGACCTTCACCTTATCGCCGGAATCGAGAAACTTCGCGGCTCGACGCCCTTTGGTTTCCAGATCGTGATCGTCGATCTTCGGACGGATGCGAACTTCTTTCAGCTCGATCGTGGTCTGATGCCGGCGAGATTCACGTTCCTTGCGACTCTGCTCGTACTTGAATTTCCCATAATCCATAAGACGGCAGACTGGGGGAATGGCATTGGGCGCGACTTCAACGAGGTCAAGTCCTCGTTCCCGCGCCATTTCAAGCGCGTCACGCGTCGGAATGATTCCAACCTGCTCGCCGTTCTCGTCGATAAGCCGAACTTCGCGAATGCGTATTCGCTCGTTGACTCTCGTCTGAACTGGTCTGGCTATAGTGGCCTCCTGTAAATGGTGTGTCAGCTAGCGTCGCTCGTGAAAAGACACCATACACAATTGACGCTCGGGCGATGAATCGCCGAGCGTTGCGACCGAACGATTCTATCACCTCCGCCCATCTGGTTCAACGAAATGGAGACTCGAATGATTCGATGAAGGCGTAGCGGCTGACATCCGTGTCAGCCAGTGGCGAAGAGGAACGGCGCGGAGCGACAACCATGCCTGTAAGGAGCGCGATCGCCGGAAAGCGCCATAAATGGTGAGGCGACGCATGGAACCTGAGACTGATGACGCTGAAAGCTGGTCGAAGGAAAGCTGAATCATGCACCCCTTGCGGCAAGCACCGCCCGAATCGCCGTTTCGTCGATCTTCAACTGCTCCACAAGCGCTTCCAGGCCGTCGAATGTCTGATCCGGGCGGATGCGTTCGATCAGATCGACCGTCATCCAGGTGCCGTAGAGATCGCCGCTGAAATCGAGCACGTTGGTTTCCACCTGACGTTCGCCGCCATCGACCGTGGGCCGGGTGCCGAGATAGGTCATGGCCGGCCGGTCCGTGAACTGGCCTGGAACTGTCGCCAGCGAGGCATAGATGCCGTCGGCGAGTTGAATCATCCCCGCAGGAGGAGCGAAGTTGGCGGTCGGAAAGCCGATCTGCCGGCCGAGGTGCGCGCCGTGGATGACCTCCCCGCTTACCCGGTATGGCCGGCCAAGCATGCTCGCCGCGGAACTGACGTCGCCTGACTCGATCGCTTTGCGGACCGCAGTGCTGCTGATCGGCGCTTCACCTTCCGGCAGGCGAGGGAAGACATCAAGTGAGAAGCCCTGCGAAACGCCGATCTCCCGGATGACGTCGATCGTGCCGGAACGCTTGCGGCCGAGGGCAAAATCGTCGCCGACCCAGAGCTCGACCATGCCTATCTTCTCGATCAGCATCTGGAGAAACTCTTCCGGACTGAGTACCGCGAGCTCACGGGTGAATGGGACGACTTCGATGTGATCCGCCCCGGAATCGCGCAGGAGCCGCAGCTTTTCCTCGAGTGTCGTGAGCCGACCACGGTACAGCTCCGGTCTGAGCACGGATATTGGCACCGGCTCGAATGTCACGACCGCCGACTGAATGCCTTGTTCCCGCGCCCGATTGACGACCAGGCCGATTAGAGCCTGGTGACCGCGATGGACGCCGTCAAAAGTCCCGATTGTTGCGACGCACTTCACTTCAGCGTTACCTCTGACTTTGCGCGGTCTCGCACGCGGACATCACATCGACCACTCTGCGGGGCTGAATCCACCAGGCATCAGCGTTGGTGTTGATTTCCCCGATTCCGAGCCACTGGCCAGATTGAGAATAGACGCGTACCCAATCCTGCTCGCAGGAGGACGTCGAGATGGTTTGACCGCGACGCCATCGCGCTTCACCAGCCTCATCGAGGATCGCCGCCGGCAGGTGACCCAACACCGCATCCGGATGATAGGCGATGACCGGCCAGGCGTCCTCGAGTGACATCTCCGCAAGCTGCTCGAGCGTCCACGCGTCTTCGAGCGAAAACGAACCAGATCGCAAGCGAACCAGATCGGAGAGATGTGCGCCGGCGCCAAGATCGCGGCCAAGATCGAAAGCGAGCGACCTGATGTAGGTGCCGGCGCTGCAGTCAACGCAGATCGTCAGAACCGGCGGCGTGTAGTCGATAATGACGATCTCGTGAATGACTACCGACCGAGCAGGCCGATCGATCTCGATGCCTTCCCTGGCCAAATCATATAAGCGGCGACCGCCAATCTGAACCGCTGAATGCATCGGCGGAATCTGGTCCAGCTGACCGTCATAGAAGGGGAGCATCGTCTCGATCTCTGCCTGAGAGGGGAACTGATTCGTCAACCGCGTGACCGTTCCGTCAGCGTCGAACGAGTCTGTCTCGGTGCCGAAGGTGATTTCGGCGCGATACGTTTTCGAACCATCGTCCGCAAATGCCAGAGCTTTCGTGGCCATCCCCAGCGCGACCGGGAGGACGCCGGTCGCGGCGGGATCGAGTGTTCCCGTGTGACCCACAGTCCGCTGTCCGGTCAACCGCCGCACACGATTGACTACGTCATGACTCGTCATGCCGGCCGGTTTGTCGACGATCAGAAATCCGTGAAAGCGAGGATTGTCCGGGCGGGCCACATTCAGGCAACTGGCTTGCGGCTGATCCGCTCGGCCACGGTCGTCAGAAAGTACTCGCGCTCTGCCTCGCCACCAGTCACCTGGCAGCCAGCGGCGCGAGGATGCCCGCCGCCACCGAACTCCGCGGCGATCGCGGCCACATCGACATCTGAGGTCATGCTGCGCATGCTGACCCGCCATCCACGATCGTTTTCGTGGAGAATTGCCGCCGCACGCGAACCGTGCGTACCGGCCAGGAAATTGACGATGCCCTCTGCTTCGGAGGGATCGGCGCCGCACGATTCAAGCATCTCGTGCGTGATGCTGGTCCAGATCAGGGAGCCGGTCCACGACGTGACATCGAGGGCGCGACGCCACAGACAGACGCTGGAGGCTGGTTTCAGCCGGAAGAGTGCATCGGTGATGCTGGTCGGGTTGGCTCCAGCATCAACAAGATCCGCCGCCATTCGCATGGTTCGGGAGGTTGTGGATTCCGTTCGCAGTCCCAGCGTGTCGCCGTAGATTCCGGCGAGGAGACACTGGGCAACAGGCACCGTTTTCTCGATGTCCCAGGTGTCGAGCAGAACCGTAATGATCTCCGCGGTTGCGGCTGCCTTCGGTTCGACGATGTTGATCTCGCCGAAATGATCGTTCGTGATGTGGTGATCGATGTTGACGATCGGCATGCTCACGCCGTCGGTGCGGGTTGGATCGTCTTGGTAGAAATCACCAAGACGGCGGCGATCGGAGCAGTCGACCATGCAGAGAAGATCGTATTCCGGAATGTCATCCTGGCCATAGATCACAGCCTGACTACTGCCGGGCAAAAAGCGGAGCGAGTCCGGTAGCTTGCCGTCGCTGATGAGTACGAAGCTGGAGACTTCGAGGCGTCGAAGCGCGTGACTCAAAGCGAGCGCCGATCCGAATCCATCAGCATCGATGTTCTGGTGCGTTGGCAGGCAAATCATCGTTGCCGAGCGCAGTCTTACCAGGCACTCTCTGGCGAGCGATTCGTCGACCGTCCAGCTGACACGATCCATTAGCTCGAACTCCCACCCCGAGAGCCGGAGGTATCGGATGATCTGGCCTGTGCGATTGCGCTGGCAATCGTTTCTGCGTACTCCATGGAGCGATCGTCCACGAAGGTCACTTCGGGAATCTGCCGCATGCGTAAACGCGGTTTCAACTGGCGACGAATATATCCGGAGGCCGAATCGAGCGCCGCCATTGTGCCAGCCCGCTCCTCATCCGTTCCGAGAACAGAGATGTAGGCGTTTGCCTGCCGAATGTCAGGAGTAACGTCGACCCTGGTGATCGTGAAAAACGCCACGCGTGGGTCTTTGACATCGTGACGGATGATGTCATCGAGTTCTTCCCGAAGCAGGTCGCCGACCTGTCGTGTTCGCCGGCTCATCGAGGAACTCCTTTCCAGGAAATGCTCGCAAAATAATGCACAGAGCCAGCCAGCTATACCACTGACTGGCTCCGAGTCGCTATTTCCTTGCGATTTCCTCGCGATGGAAGAATTCGAGCTGATCGCTGACCCGCAAATCGTTGAACGAATCAAGCCCAAGACCGCATTCGTACCCCTGGGCGACTTCACGAACGTCGTCCTTGAACCGGCGCAGCGACTTGATGCCGCCTTCGTGGATCACGGTGCCGTCGCGCAGCACGCGGGCGCGGGAATTGCGAGTGATCTTGCCATCGAGCACGTAGAGCCCCGCGACAACATCGCCTGAAGGCAACCGGAAGGTGTCTCGAACCTCGGCATAGCCATCGGTGACATCTTCGAAAATCGGCGCAAGCATGCCCTGCATGGCAGCTTTGACTTCGTCGATCAGGTTATAGATGACGGTGTAATAACGGATATCGACGCCGGCAGCATCGGTGGCTCGCTTGGCGGCGACATCCGGCCGCACGTTAAATCCAATAATGATGCTGCGGGTTGTGACGGCGAGACTGACGTCAGACTCCGATATTGCGCCAGTTCCCGCGTACGGAATGCTCAGCTTGACTTCGTCGCTCGAATCATTCAGTTTGAGGAGAGCAGCCTGAATCGCTTCAAGTGATCCCTGCACGTCTGCTTTGACGATGACACGCAACTCGGCGGTCTGCCCGGTGCGAACCTGGTTGTACAGCTCTGTCAGCTTGATACCACGGTCACTTGTGAGCGATTCCGTGCGCTTCTGGGCCTGACGCTGTTCCACGATCTGTCGAGCAGCTCGCTCATCTTCGATGACCTGGAACGTGTCTCCAGCTTGCGGAAGCTCGAGCAGACCGAGAATCTCGACCGGCATGCTTGGTTCGGCGCGACGCACCCGGCGTCCGCGATCATCGAACATCGCCTTGACGCGTCCCATCGTGGCGCCAGCAACGACGATATCGCGCACGTTGAGCGTACCGCTTTGTACGAGGAGCGTGGCAACCGGTCCGCGAGAACGATCGACCTTGGCTTCGATCACAACGCCGCTGGCATGCTTATGCGGATTCGCTTTCAGTTCATGGACGTCGGCGACGAGGAGCGCCACTTCCAGCAGATCGTCCAGTCCCAGGCGCTGCAATGCTGAGACTTCGACGAATGGCACATCGCCTCCCCAATCTTCAGGGATGACGTTCATCTCAGAGAGCTGTTGTTTCACGAGATCGGGATTGGCGGTCGGGAGATCGATTTTGTTGATAGCCACGATGATCGGCACACTCGCGGAGCGGATATGTGCAACGGCCTCCCGGGTTGTCGGCATGACGCCGTCATCCGCCGCGACGACAAGCACGGCGACATCAGTCGCCTGAGCGCCGCGAGCTCGCATGGCCGTGAATGCTTCGTGACCTGGAGTATCGAGAAAGGTGATCTTGCGGCCCTGGTTTTCGATCTGATAGGCGCCGATGTGTTGCGTGATGCCGCCAGCTTCTCCTTCGGCAACTTTGGTCTGGCGTATGGCGTCAAGGAGCTTCGTTTTGCCGTGATCGACATGTCCCATGATCGTGACGACGGGAGCGCGGGACTCGGCATCTGGATCGGTATGACCCTCAAGCCTGCGGCTCTCGAAGTCCGCCGCGGCCGCCTGAACCGCTTCCGGAATATCCTCGAGTGTTTCCCACCCGAGACTTTCGGCGACTCGCGATGCCGTGGCGTAGTCGATCTGGACATTGATCGACGCCATGATGCCCATCGACATCAATTCCTTGATGACTTCGATTGGTGTAGCTTCCAGCTTCTCGGCCAACTCGGCCACGGTCAGCACGGGAGGCAACGCGACCGGTTCGCGCACGACTGGCGCCGCGCGGCGCACCGCGACTACCCGCGAACCACCTGAGCGCTGGTTTTTGGATCGCTTGGAGCCGCCCGGGCGGCGGCCACTTCTTCTCTCATAGGTATCTGTCATGTATTGCTCTCTCCTTCAAATTGTGCGGTTTCGCTATGGCTTGCTGCGGCGAGTTGACTCGCGAAACCACGCAATCGCGCTTTGGCGTCATCGTCGAGGCTGACTTTGAGCGCATGCTCGATCGCCCCCGATTTCAACGCCCGCTGCCAGCAGGCGGGATTCTCACAAAGGTAGGCGCCCCTGCCGTTTGCCCTGCCAGTGGGATCAACGTGAACCTCTCCCTCCGGCGTTCGCACGATGCGCATCAATCCGCGTTTCGACGTCTTGTCGCGGCAGGCGATGCACGTCCGCTGAGGCTGGTGTTTGGGACGCGGTCCTCTGTGCTTCCCCCGTGGTGTGGCACTGGAGGAAGCAGCGTGCTCGGTCATGGTGAACAGGTGCTGCTCCCTTCGCCGGTCTAGCCTTCGGCCAAACTGGCGACCTCGTCGAGCGGCAATTCGTTGCCGCTCTCAACATCGAACCGGGCCCGGAGATCGCGGTTGTAGTAGACCTCCAGCGCGGTGTCACGAATCTCCACATCGACACTCATACCGACAAGCGACGGGTCGAGCGGTCCAAATTCGCGGTCACGAATCGAGATCATCCCGTCGGTGCGCACCAAGCGCGGCTGACGACCGTGCCAGGCGAATTCCTCAGGGGGCGCTTCGAAGCTGACCTGTGCATTGCGCAGCAGTTCGAGGCCCTCTTCACGCAACGATTCGGGATCCTTGATGTCGATGCGCCAGCCGGTCAGTTTGTAGGTCAGGCGGGCGTTTTGCCCTTCCTTGCCAATCGCCAGCGACATCTGATCGGTCGGCACCACAACCGTGGCGACCTTCTCCGATTCGTTCAGCGTGACGCTGGATGGTTTGGCCGGGCTCAAAGCGTTGGCGATGAACGTTGCTGTGTCGGGCGACCACTCGATGACGTCGATCTTCTCGCCGTAGAGTTCGTTAACGATATTCTGAATGCGCACGCCACGCACTCCGACACAGGAGCCAACTGGATCGACCTTTTCCTGCCGGGCAGCCACAGCGACTTTCGAGCGCAGGCCTGGTTCCCGGGCCACTTCGACGATCTCGACCGCGCCGCTGTAGATCTCGGGCACCTCAATTTCGAAAAGCCGCTTGATCAGATGAGGATGCGACCGGGAGACGATCAGCTGTGGTCCCTTGGTTTCGTTGTTGACTTCGAGCAGATAAACCTTCAGGCGTTGTCCCGGGCGATATCGCTCGGATGGCACCTGCTCTCTAGCCGGCATCACCGCTTCGGCTTTGCCGAGCTCGACGATCACGGCGCGGTTGTCGGCACGCTGAACGATGCCGTTGATCAGCTCGCCCTGCCGGTCGGCGTACTCCTCATAGACCGTATCTCGCTCGTAATCGCGAATCCGCTGCAACACCACCTGCTTGGCGGTCTGCGCGGCGATCCGTCCGAAGTTGTCAGGCGTGCGCTCGATGCGGATTTGATCCCCCGCTGTTGCGGAGGGCGAATAGGTGCGGGCTTCCTCGACCGAAATCTGCGTGAGCGGATCTTCGATCTCCCGAACGACCTGTTTGTCGACGAAAACATGCATCAATCCGGTGTTCGAATCGATGATGACATCGACCTCTTCCTCGGAGCCGGTCATCTTTTTGTAGACCGTTTTCAGCGCATGCTCAACGGAAGAGAGCACGGCTTCTTTCGGGATGCCGCGTTCTGCGGCAATTTGGGCAATCGCTGTGTAGAAGTCACTTTTCATCCCGAGAACCTCCTACTCGGGTTCTACCGCTTCGAATTGGGTGGATTTAGGGGACCGAGTCGAAGCGGAGAGGGAGTAATGGACAATAAAGAACGTGGGCCGATGACCCACGTTACCTGCTCCCCGGTTACGCTGCGGTTATTATACCAGCGACTGAGGTAATGGAGCAACGTTTTCACCTCCTCAGGCGTTGAAGAACACGAAGGTCGATGCACCTTCCCGCCCGGTGGCTCCGGGTGGCTGGTGTCGGTCCGCTGGCGCGTGTCAGGTGATATACTTGGCATCGTTCCTCAATGACACAGTGGCGGCGTCCGACAGGAACGATTTGAGGGGGAGATGGAGCTACGAAGCTGGCGGACCTGGCTGCGGCCGGGGATGCTCATCAAGCGCTGGATCATGCTGATCATGGCCAGCGTCGTGATCATCAGTCTCGGGTTGGCGATGGGGCTGACCTGGGCATACCGGAATTACTATTCTTCTCTCGAACAAACCTCAGATTTCGTTAAATTCATCACGCTTCAGTTCATTCCGCATCCCTTCCGGGAAATGCTGTTGATTGCCGTTGGCATCGTTGCCATGGGCGTCGGTCTGTGGCGGCTGAGCGAAGCCGTTCTCGGTCCCCTGATGTCGCTTATGACTGTCAGGCAACCTCTGGCACAGATCGTCGCCGAACATCGTTTCGGACCTACCCGCCCAGAGCTCAATGTCGTCGCGATCGGCGGCGGTACAGGATTGTCGAGTCTGCTGCGCGGTCTCAAACATGAAAACATCAATCTGACCGCGATCGTAACTGTGGCCGACGACGGTGGCAGCACCGGCCGGATTCGCCGCGAGTACGACATGCCGGCGCCGGGGGATATCCGAAACTGCATTCTCGCTCTGGCGGACGATGAACTGCTCGTCAACCAGCTCTTCCAGTACCGGTTCGATAAGGATGGTTCCGATCTGAAAGGTCATTCGCTGGGCAATCTCTTTATCACGGCCCTGACACAGACGACCGGCAGTTTCGAGCAGGCGGTCCTGGAGTTCGGCCGGGTCGTGAACATCCGTGGTCGTGTATTGCCATCAACGCTCGACAACGTCACGCTCTGCGCGAAGTTCGTCGACGGCACAGAGGCCTGCGGCGAATCGAATATCTCCAGCCGCGGCACGCCCATCGCGCAGGTGTATTTCGATGGTGGTCAGCCGAGTGCCTATGAACCGGCCCTCGAAGCGATCGTCAATGCGGATTTGATCGTTCTTGGACCGGGAAGCCTTTACACGAGCGTGATTCCCAATCTCCTCGTCAGCGGCATTCTCGAGGCGATTCGCTGGTCTCGTGGCATTACCGCGTATGTCTGCAATGTGGCAACACAACATGGCGAAACTGACCACTTCAGCGCCGAAGATCATATCCGTGTCGTGCAGGATTACCTTGGTGAGGATGCGCTCGACTTCGCGGTTGTCAACTCCAACCGGGCCGCCGCCGACGCGATCAGGCCCGATTTGAATGTGGAGGCCGTGGTCGACGGCGGTAGCATGTCGATGGTCGGCACAACGAGTACGATTTCGCAGGATGTGATCAGTGACGCCAACCCGCTGCGTCACGATCCTGAAAAGTTGACGGCAACCCTGATGGCGCTGGCCCGGCGACCAAAAGTTGCTCCCCGGGTCGTCGAAGTCGTCAATTCCGGAGTTCACGCCAACGTTCGATAGAGAGTCGGTCGGCGTTTTTCATCGTCAGTCAACCGGCGCTGCCTTGTTTTCGGGGAGAGATTCGCTTGCCAATTCGAGTCGCCATCGACGGCCTGGGCGGCGTCAGTCGTCAGCTGCTCGCCGCCATCACGGCAGGGGGATTTGCCGATCTGTTCGAGGTGGTCCACATCAACGAGCCGGCCGGCGCCGGCGCAGCGCAACGGCGGTTGCAGTTTGACTCCATCTACGGGCGATTTCCTGTCGGCGCAGAGGTTAGCGGCGACGTCGCGATGCTCGGTGAGCAAAAACTTGCGTTCACGGCGACTGCCGACGTTTCTGGTTTCGACTGGGAGACCCTCGGTGTCGATGTCGTGGTGCTGGGGGAATCAGGTCAGGGAACGCCGGAGCGTGCCCAGGCGCACATCGAGCAACATGCCAAGAAAGTGATTGTGGCCGGTTCGCCTGGAGAGGGCGCCAAGCAGATCGTCTTTGGCGTGAACGAGCACACCTACGATCCAGATGCGCACGTCATCATCGGCACCGGAACCGCCAGATTGAACGCGGTGGCAATTCTCGCCAGCCTCATTCAGAAGCAGTTCGCGATTGCGCGTGGCAGCTTCAACGTGGTTCATCCCGTCAGCATCTCGCAACCGGTCGGCGACGCGTCCCGCACTGAACTGCTGGAGGAGCGATCGGTGTTCAACCTCGTTCCCGATCTGGCCGATCGCACATCAATCGAGCTCGGCGAGCTCGATCCCATTCTCGGCTCAAAACTGGCCGGCTCGGTTCTGCATGCTCCGGTGTCGCCGGTTGCCTGGACAGCGTTCGCCGTCGAGACAGAGCGGCGATTCGAACGAGAAGATGCTGTGTTGGCGATTACGGAAGCGGCATCTGCCGATCAGTACGCTGGATTGCTGGGAGTGTCCACCAGCCCGCTGGTGTCGAGTGACATGAAGGGGGACGCGCGGTCAGTCGTCGTCTCGATCGACGAGCTGGAGATGATCGGCCGGGCGTTTGTTTCGGTGCGCGGCTGGTTCGACGCCGACTGGGCGCTGGCCTGCCGGACAGCCGATCTGATCGCCTTTGCCTGTGAGGCGGGCATTCCGGGAACGGCCTGAACTACCTCACGTTCATGCCTGAACGACAAGGAGTCTGATCATGGCGATTCTTTCCGTCGAGGACGCCGACGTATCGGGAAAGCGCGTGCTGGTGCGCGTCGATTTTAACGTGCCGCTCAGAGATGGTGCGATCACCGATGACACCAGAATTCGGGCGTCGCTGCCGACGATCCGGTTGATTTTCGAACGAGGCGGCGCCGTCATTCTGTCCTCCCATCTCGGTCGGCCGAAGGGAAAGGTCGTCGAGGAGATGCGCCTGGCCCCCGTAGCAAAGCGCCTCAGTGAACTGCTGGAATTGCCGGTGAAGGCGGCAACGGATGTGACCGGAGATTCCGCCCGAACTCTGGCGGCCGCGCTCGCACCGGGCGAGGTGATGTTGCTGGAGAATTTGCGATTCGACCCACGCGAGGAAAACAACGATCCTGCCCTCGCGCAAGAGTTGGCCAGCCTCGCTGACATCTATGTGAATGACGCCTTCGGCGCAGCACACCGGGCCCATGCATCGACCACCGGTGTGGCTGACTACCTTCCATCATTCATCGGATTGCTCATGCAGGACGAGCTCAGAAGTCTCGGCGCCCTCATTGAGGAGCCGAAAGGGCCCTTCGTCGCCGTGCTGGGTGGCGCCAAAGTGACCGACAAGGTGGGCGTCATCGAACAACTTCTGCAGCGCGTCGACGCGCTCTTGCTCGGTGGCGGCATCGCCAACACCTTTGCGCTGGCTACCGGTCAGCAGATCGGCACCTCGCTGGCCGACCGCGAGTTCACCGACGAGGCAAAAGCGATTCTGGCGACTGCAAAAGATTCACACGTCTCGATTCATTTGCCGGTCGATGTCGTGGTGTCGGAGTCGATCTACGGCAAAGGCCAGGTCATTCCGGCGGGCGAAGTCGGGGACGACCAGGGTATCTTCGAT
>CAYWSE010000015.1:40223-65153 GCA_964461025.1 uncultured Sphaerobacteraceae bacterium
CTTCGATATCGGACCGGACACCATCGCGGCATACGGTGCAGTGCTCGCGGGTGCGAAGACAATTTTCTGGAATGGGCCAATGGGTGTTTTTGAGAAACCCGAGTTTTCCCACGGTACGCTTGGCGTGGCCAATGCGATCGCCGCATCGCAGGCGTTCAGCGTCATTGGCGGCGGCGATTCGCTCGCGGCAATTGAACAGTCGGGCGTGGCGGATCGGATCGATCACCTTTCGACTGGCGGTGGAGCGTCGCTCGAGTTTCTGGAAGGCAAGACGCTGCCTGGCGTCGCGGCGCTCGATCGGTAGCAGGAGCAACCATGCGAAAGCCGCTGATCGCCGGAAACTGGAAGATGAACGCGTCGCGCAATGACGCTCTCGCGTTGGCCACAACGGTCGCGCAAGCGCCAAGGCTGGCGAATGCCGACGTTGTCATCTTTCCGCCCTTTCTCTGGCTCGAAGCCGTTGCGCGTGCAATCAGTGGGTCGAACCTTGGCCTTGGGGGGCAGGATTGCTCCGCTGAAGACAGAGGCGCCTACACGGGCCAGATCTCCGCACCGATGCTGACCGAGCTGTGCGACTGGGTCATCGTCGGACACTCGGAGCGACGCCGGGATGCGGCCGAATCGGACGCCCTCGTCGGCAGGAAGGCCCGAGCAGCCCTGCTCGCGGGGCTCAGGCCTATCGTCTGCGTGGGTGAAGCAATCGATGCACGAGAATCGGGCCGACATGAGCACGTAGTCGGTGGGCAGGTCGAAGCCGTGCTCGCTGAAGTCTCAGATATCGATACTTCGACGCTGGTATGGGCTTATGAGCCAATCTGGGCGATCGGCACCGGCCGGTCAGCATCACCGAGTGACGCCCAGGCCATGGCCGCCTACATCCGGTCGAAGACCCGCAGTCAACTGGGCGAGGATGTTCGGATTCTCTACGGCGGCAGTGTGGTGCCGGAGAACGCCACGACGTATCTGAGTGAGCCTGATGTCGACGGCTTGCTCGTCGGTGGAGCAAGCCTGAAAGCCGATCAGTTTCTGGCGATCATCGAAGCCTGCTAAACTTGTTTGCCCGCCCATCGTGTGGTGGATGTACTGTGCAATTGTTGAGAGTGAGCAAAGGCAACGCGCTGAATGGATACCGTAGTCGACATCATCATGATCCTCCTTTCGGTCGTGCTCATGGTTGTTGTGCTGTTGCAGACCAAGGGTTCCTCGTTTAGCGGTGCATTTGGCGGCGACTCAGGGTCGATCTATCGGACGCGGAGAGGTTTCGAGAAGACGCTCTTCGAAGCGACGATTGTGCTTGCCGTTATCTGGACGCTTTTCGCCGTGCTTGTGAGTTTTACCTGATACACCAACCACGCAATCGCCAGATTGAGGATTAGTCGACTTTCGCGGGTAATTCCGACTTTCGCCAGGAAGCGAGTGAACGCGTGACGTTTCTCCGGAATGCCCGAATTCTCCTTGGCGTCACGGGCGGTATCGCGGCATACAAAGCAGTTGATCTGGCGAGCAAGCTCGTTCAAGCCGGGGCAGTCATTGATACGGTGCTCACGAATGGCGCCACCCACTTTGTGACCGCGGCCAGCTTTGAGGCAATCACACAGCGACCGGTGCACACCAGCGTCTTTGAACCCTGGCGGGAGGACTGGCACGGTCACATCAGCCTCGGTCAGCACGCTGATCTCATTGTTGTCGCTCCAGCCACAGCCGATACCATCGCCCGACTGGCGACAGGACGCGCCGACGACATGCTCGGCGCCGCCGTACTCGCCTCGAACTGCCCACTCCTCCTTGCGCCGGCGATGGAACATCAGATGTATCACCATCCCGCCACTCAGGCGAATCTGACGGTACTGCGCGATCGTGGCGTCAGACTGATCGGCCCGGAATCGGGACGGCTCGCCTCGGGCGACAGCGGAGACGGCCGTATGTCGGAACCGACGACCATCCTGGGAGCGATTCGCCAGACGCTTGGGCAAAACGGACCGTTGTGCGGCAAACGAATTGTGGTCACCGCTGGAGGCACGCGTGAACGGCTCGATCCGATTCGCTTCGTGGGCAATCGCTCCAGTGGTCTGATGGGATATGCGCTCGCGCAGTCGTTGATCGACCGCGGCGGTGCGGTTGTTCTGGTGTCTGGTCCAGTTGCTCTTCCGCTGCCATACGGAGCGGAAGTCGTCAATGTGGAAACCGCAATCGACATGCAGCGCGCAGTCGCCGAAGCGGCCCAGCAGGCGGACGCTCTGGTGATGTCGGCGGCGGTTTCGGATTACCGCCCGATGAGGGAGTCCCCTTCCAAGATCAAGAAGGACAAACTCGGCAACACCCTGACGATAGAACTGGTTGCCAATCCGGACATCATCGCAGGGGTCTCAGGTTCAGACATCGTAAAGGTTGGTTTTGCCGCCGAAACGGAGAATCTGCTGGAGAACGCGCAGCGCAAGCTTGAGGCAAAATCGCTCGATATGATTGTCGCGAACGACGCCGAGCGAACGATCGGCAGTCCGTCCAGTCAGGCAACCTTGCTCTATCGCGATCGTGTGACCGAGCCACTGCCGGAAATGCCCAAGCAAGAACTCGCTGGTCTCATCGCGGACAGAATCGCCGAACTCGTCTCACAGCGTTCGTCTGGGGAATGATGAACACATCCAGGAACCGGTTGAGCCGGAATCCGTCCGGAGGAAGCGGAGCCCGGCTCCTGGCGCAAATGGGCATTGCGCTTTATTCGCTCGTTGCTGCATTCATCGTGATACGTTCTCTCTTGCTCAGCATTGGCACCTCGGACAACTTGTGGGTGGGAAGCGTCATCTATGGCGTCACCGATCCGCTCGCCGCCGTACTGAAAATCCTGCCGGGTGGAGACGCCGAACTCGTTGGCCAGTTGACACTGGCGGATCTGACATTGCTCGCCGGTGTGATTGCCGTGCCGGCGGTGATCGTGGCGCGCAGGCCGGGGTACTAGAATTGTCTGCATCGTTCGAATGCGGTCGCAGCGCGGGTTGCTGCAGGGAAAGGAAACTCGATGAAAAATGTTGTAAGGGGCATGCTGGCGCTGGCGCTGACAGCGGCGGCCACCTGGTTGGCCAATGAACTGGTCGAGCGCATGTTCGGACCCGACGAAACGAGCGCTTGAGCTGCACACCGCGATCCGTCTGCCGTCGCCCTGTGATTGTTCTACTTAGCGTCGCCGGTTTTGACGACCTCTCGTCGGCACGGAATGCATCAACCAGGTTGAAACATCATTTGCCATGACCATACTCGTCGTCTATAACCCGACAAGTCACCTCCCCCGCGATGAGATCGAGCAACTCTTCCGATCATACGCAGGCAAGGATCGATTTTGCCTGATCGAAACGTCACCCGACAAGTCTGTCGCCGAATTGCTGCGACATCACCTGGACACGGCATCCATGGTCGTCGCGGTAGGTGGTGATGGCACCGTCTCTGCCACCGCCGCCGGCATGCTGGAACGTGCGATCCCCCTCGGAATCGTGCCGGCTGGTTCGACAAATATGCTGGCGAGGGTCAACCGCGTTCCGCTTCAGCCCGAGGCTGCGGTTCGGTTGATCCTTGGCCAGCACGAGCTCGAGCGTATCGATGCGGGAGTCTGCGGAGATCGCGTTCTGCTGCATCTCGGCGGCGCAGGCCTCGATGCGCGCATGTTCGAGCGATCGAGCACGTTGCTGAAGCGAAGACTGCGATGGCTGGGATATGGTCCTGCCGTTCTACGCAGCCTGAATGAACGAGCATCCAACGTTGAAGTAGTCGTTGATGGGATTGCTCTGACTGTTCGATCGCGACTGGTGCTGATCGCAAATTCCGGAGCGTTGATAAACCCCCGGTTCACCGTTCTTCCAACGGAGAGCCGGTCGGACGGTCTCTTCGAGGTCGGGATATTCACTGCTGACAGCGTGACTGAGATCGCGCAGTCAGTCGCACATCTGACCGTTATGCGCTGGAGGGAAGATCCGCGGGTCATCTTGCTGAAGGGCCGGAAGATTCGAATAGATGCGTTGCCAGCGCTGCCATTCGAATTCGATGGAGATGTCATCGGCGAAACGCCCTTTGCGCTTGAAGTGCGGCAAAGGGCGATCTCCATGATCTGTGGCAACTCAAGCGAAAGTGACTAGCCAGACAGGTAATAGACGGCGTTGCCAGGTTCTTCACCCATTCGGAATTCGACATTCTGGTGGTTGGTGAAGACGGTGTTGTAGCCCGAGGAGGTGAAGACATCGAACGTGGCGCCGGTCGCCCAGCCGGTGCTTTGTCCCGCCTGCAAAACGCCGTCGTACACGACTTTGCCATCGACAGCAATTTGGAGGGTAATCGGCTGCACGGCCGTGACCTTGATGGCCGCCTGGCCTGCCGGCAATCCTGTTGGTTGCTCATCAACGGTGAGGTCATTTGCTGCCGTTCCGGCTGCGGCGGTTTGTTGAGCCGCGATTTCGGCATTTGGAGTCTGGCTTGGCTCCAGCGCGATCGTCGCGGTTGGTTCCGGACTTGGTGTCAATGTTGGCGTGGGTGTGGGTATGAGTGGGGTCGGGCTGGGGATGAAGATCAGCTCGTCACTCACTGGTGTCACAGTGGGTTGAAGGCCGATCACTTCCGGGGTTTCGGACTCTGCGTTGTAGTACGCGCTGTAGAGCCAGGTCAACAGCACAGCGCCGGCGATCAGCGTAAACGCAATAATGGCGAAGTTCGGCGCCCAGTGATTGGGCATCTCCAATTGCTGTGTTGCGGGATTCAGCACTGCTGGGTCGTCGTTGCCGCCTCGGGCTTCTTCGAAGAGTGTAACCAGGCGCGAAGGATCGAGACCCAGATAAATGGCATAGGAACGAACAATGCCGCGCTGATAGGTCAGTGCGGGCAGGTGCTCGAATGATTCTTCTTCGAGGGCGGCGAGATAATGCCGGTTGATGCGAAGGTCGCGCTCGACCTCGCGCAACGTGAGACCCTTCTGGGCCCGGGCTTGCCGCAGAGTATCGCCGAAAACAGACATGGTTGAAACGCGGATCCAATTCTCAGCCGACGGACCGCCTGATGCGGGACAGCGATAGCGTCAGCTTCCAGTCTACCAAATTTCCGTCACGAGAGAGTGGACAGCGCAAACTAGCCCCGTCCCCCGCCACTTACGCGGCGCTGATCGTCATAACGTTCGAAGCGTGACGCAAGCAGACGGTCGAGAAGTGGCGTTTCCTGCGCGTGCCGTGCAACATCGCCCGGTCCTTGCCAGTAGTTGTCGTTGGCGGTCCACCATGGTCCCAGCGCCGACTGTCCGCACGAGAGCGTCTCTGCATCGACCATGCGCCGGTGGGTGAATGCCCAGGCATTGTTGCACCAGCCTCGCTCCGGGTTCTCCGATGGCCGGTAATCGCGACATGTCCGGCATACCTTGGGCACTCCGGCGGCAAATGGCGGTGCAACGGGCGCAGGCTTTGTGGGTCCAGTTGCGCGGTCGACGACGCTGTCGTTCCAGCGTGGCAGATCGGCAAACTCCAGAGATGGATCGTCGTTCTGGAAGAGCTGAAAGTCGTCGTATGAGTCTGACGGTAGTGATGCGTGGGGTTGTCGCTCGTTGCGCGCTGATTCCCGATCGATGGCTGGCCCGACGGAGGAGGAGGCGTTCTGGTGTGCTGTCAAGACTGGCTCGGGAACGTAGCGTCGCTGTGCGCGGCGATCGTGCTCAGGCTCGATCCGCTGATTGCGCTGCTGCTCGTGGCGCACTTCACCGTAGGAATCGAACAGGTGCCGGGTCTCAGGCATCAGTTCATCCAGATCATCTCGAGAAACCGGAATGGCTGGATCATCGCTCGCCCGGGACTCTGGCGCACGGCGTGGTTCACGATGAAATGGGTTCAATCGAGAATCTGCTTGTCGCTCATCGACACTCCAAGCTTGCATGTCGGGGCGGCGGTTACGCACCTCGTGGACTTCGAAGTCTGGCGATTCGGTGTAGTCAGGTTCGTCGAGGTACTGATCCGTCATTGACCGGTCCTCGCGTGGATCGATGTCATGCTGCCGGGTGGAGTACGCAAACTCAGTCTCGAGATCCGGATCTCTGACCGCTGGAAAATCGTCGATGTACTCATCGACATATGTCTCGATTTCTGGCATCGGAACAGGCGCCTTGCGGTCGCGGCGGTCGCGCATGAATCGTTCGAAGAACGACTCCCGGCGTTGGCGTGGTACCGCCGTGACGAAGTCCTGTTCGAAGTCGAGTCGGTCGTCGGCGTAACCATCATTAGAGTCGTATTCGTCATAATATGAATCCGTGAATGCAAGATCGTCTTCCTCACGGGTCGAAGATGACCTGGCGAACTCAACAGGATCGTCGGGAATCGATTCGAACCGCTCAGCATCTTCGGCGAACGAGGTAATGGTCGGGTAGGGCCGCTGCATCTCATCACGAGAGACCGGTGGAACGATATTGATACGTGGACTCGGCGTTACGGATTGTCTGACTGGAAAGGGGGCATCCTCCCGGGAGGCGGGACCCCAGTCCTCCTTGTCATCATCCGGCAGATTCCAGTCGGACGCCGGGAAATCGTTTGTTGCATCGACGATCAGCGGTGGCCGCTGTTCGTAGTCTGAGATGCGGCCTTCCCGTTTCTGGCGCGATTTGAACTGCTCGCGAGCCCGCAGGATTGCGGCGCGTGGATTCGTAACCAGATCGCGCGCATCCTTCTCTGGCGCCACGTATCCAGGGAACGGAGCATGGCCGACGACGATATCTTCGCTCTGATAGGTTGGCGTGGGGGGGATGGCAGGCGAAGGAGCAAGAGGTTCATACCTGGCTGGCAGAATCGACGTAATCTCATCCGCCGTGCCGGACGCAACCGCTTGGTCGTCGGGAGAGACCCCAGTCCCAGACGGGTCGATCTCTGCCGACACCCACGAATCAGCATCCCAGCCATTTCGGCAGGCAATCTCGTTGCCGCGCACAACAAGACGCACTCCTGCCCCGAACTGACGATCTGGATGACGACACCAACCGCTGTTATTGAGACCTGTGGATTCGAAAAAGAAACAGGTTTCGCAAACACGTCGCTTCATAGTCGGATTCTGCCTTTGACTGGGCGGTCAAACCTGACGGGACACAGCACTCCCTGCGGGGACTTGCCCTGGCGTCACATGAATTGTCGTAAGTTGGCACCCCTGCCCGCTTATTTCTGGCAGTTTATCAAGAAGATCACGCATTGTCTATCTGACAACCCGGGATGTACGAACATGCACGTCATGGGTGTACGGTTAGCTCATATGCCAACGGCATGACGGTGAAGGTGTGACTCAATTGCACCCACGGGTTTCCGTCGGGTGAATCGGTGTACACTAGGAGGTTGGGAGCGATCATTCATGGAATGCTCGACAGGCTCCCGATCAGACGACCCATCCCGACGTTCGAGGAAAGCACGTTTGACTCACGGCGCTGCATTGACAATCCAGCCTTCGTTCGCTCCAGCGCGATTGCCTGACAACGGAAAGCGCTTCTATATCTGGACGATCGGTTGCCAGATGAACGAAGCCGACAGCGCCAGAGTGGCCGCCATGCTGATGGAGGCGGGCTATCGAGCGACCGACAGCGAAGCGGCAGCGGACATTGTCATCTTGAATTCCTGCGTCGTTCGCCAGGCGGCGGAGGACAAGGTTGCGGGGCGCTTGAACGCGTTGATTCGCGAAAAGCGGCGACGACCTGAAATGTCGCTTGTGTTGACCGGATGCATGGTCACCAATCAGCAGGAATCACTGGCCCAGCGCTTTCCGCACGTCGACCTTTTCTTCGACCCGTCGGACTTCGAAACGTTTAAGTCGTTCGTTCCGGAGTTGTCGGATCTCGAAGACGATCTCGAAGCGTTGCCTCACTACTATGTGGATGCATCGACCGACGCTCGCGTCAGCGCATACGTGCCGATCATTTATGGCTGTAATTTCCTTTGTTCCTACTGCATTGTGCCCTACCGGCGCGGAAAGGAACGATCGCGACCGCTGGCGGATATCGTGGCTGAAGTCGAAGGACTTGTGGCCAGGGGTGTTCGCGATGTGACGCTGCTCGGCCAAACGGTGAATGCCTGGGGGCACGATCTCGATGGCGATCGGTCGCTGTCTGACCTGCTGGAGGCAGTCGACCAGGTGTCCGGTCTCGACCGGCTGCGGTTTCTGACCTCGCATCCGAAGTACATGGGGGACGACATCCTTCAGGCGATGGCCGAACTGCCTTCTGCCTGCGAACATCTCAATTTGCCGGTGCAGGCGGGCAACAACGATGTCCTGAAGCGCATGCGACGAACCTACACCGTCGATCTGTGGATGGACCGGATTGCGAAGGCGCGCGAACTGATGCCGGGAGTCACGGTGGCGACCGACATCATTGTCGGATTCCCTGGAGAAACCGACGAGCAATTCGCAGATACACTCTCGGTGCTGGCCGAGGCCGCGCTGGACAAGGTCCATGTCGCCATGTATTCGCCGCGGCCGGGAACGCTTTCGGCCCGCTGGGAGGACGATGTACCCGCCGAGGTCAAGCACGAGCGGCATCGTGCTGTCGAGGTCCAGCAACAGGAAATCGCGACTCGCCTGAACAGCGCACGAATGGGGTCAACGGAGGAAGTGCTGTTCGATTCATTCAACAAGGGTCGTTGGGGCGGTCGCACCCGCGGCAACACGCTGGTTCATGTCGAGGACGCCCGTCCCCTGCTTGGAAAAATCGCCGATGTGGAGGTCACGGAAACATCTCCCTGGTACGTCATTGGAAATGTCAAAGGTGAACCGCGCTAGGCGGTTGCGACGAGAGGAACTGATAGCGTGAGTGCAGATACGAAACAGCGAACCCGGCGTCAAGTGGTCGAAGAAGCGCGTTTGGCGTCGCTCGAAGGTCGCTGGCAGGACGCGATTGAGATCAACCGGGAATTGATTCAGCGTGATGCCAAAGACACCGAGGCCCACAACCGGCTTGGCCGGGCGCTAATGGAAGTGCACGATTACAACGCGTCGTATGACGCGTATTCGAACGCCCTCAAGAGCGATCCGGCGAACCTGATCGCCCGTCGCAATTTGCAGCGTCTTGAGCTGCTCCGCGCGCGGAAGGGCGAACCGCTATCGGACGATGGCACGGTTTTTCCGCGCACCGCGGTCTTCCTCGAAGAGGTTGGCAAGACCTGGGTGACCGAACTGACGAATCCCGTGCCAGTTTCGGTCCTGGCGGGAATCTACGCTGGACAGCAGCTCTCCCTCTCCGTTTCCGATGGACGCTTGGTCGTTTCAACGCCTGGCGGCGACCGAATTGGCGAGATCGAGCACCGCACTGCGGAGCGGGTGATCGAGTTGATGGAAGGCGGAAACATCTACGAAGTATTCGCATTGGGGCTGACGGCGGCGTCGCTCCGGGTGATCCTTCGCGAGGTTTTCCGCGACCCGTCTCAGGCCGGACGGATTTCGTTTCCGCGCCAGATTCAGGAAACAAGAGCCTACCTGCGCGAGCGCGATTTGCTCCGGCAGCGCGATGAATCAGACTTCTATGTCGATGAATTCGAAGATGCAGAGGACGATGTGCCGGTGAAGGCCGCCAGTGAAGATGACGAAGGTGGCGAGGCCGAAGAAGATGGCGCCGCCGACGGCGAGGCCGAAGTCGAGGGCGTTGTCGACGAAGAAGATCAGGACAGCCTGTAAACGACGACCTGGAGATGAAACGAAACGCCCAGCGGCAACGTCCGCTGGGCGTTTTGTTTTCGGATACGGACGCTCGACTAACCTTCGACGACGACCAGAATCACCATCATCAGCGCCAGGAGCGAACCGGCGGTGATCAGGAGCCGGCGGAAGTCAGACCGAATGTAGATGTATTCCTGCGCACGAGTCAGATGACTGGGACGCTGGAGCGGCTGCTGCTGACTCTTGCGTTGTCGGGCACGCGTGCGCGCTGTCATTGACGGAGCGGCCGGTTCCTCGTACGTTCCTGTGTCGATTGCCTGCTGGACTTCAGAACGTGTCTCAGCGGCGCGTACTTCGGCGGCCCGTACCTGAGCGCGATTTGGTTTCTTCGCTTGCGATTTTCGCGCTGAGCCGCTCTTCTGCTTTTCCGTCATGGCCTCATCAGTTCAGATTCTGAAACAATTGCCGGCCATAGCTCCCCGTGGGTGCCTGCGGCCATGTGTGATCATAGTGGTTGCTCCTTCGTCGTGCCAGTTCCGGACGCCCGATTCAGCGCGTGATAGATAGTTTGCGCTCGCTCCAGATCCGCCGGAGTGTTCATCGTGAAGAAGGTCAGCAGGTCGGGGTCGAGTTGGCGGATGCCGTCTTCCGGGATGACTTGAATGTGCGCTGCATCGAACCAGTCGGTTGTCCGGCGTGATCCTGAATCGAGCGCCTCGCAGATGAAGCGGAGACTCGACTTTCTGTATATGGCGTGGAGCGTCTGATAGGTGAGTTGGCCTTGTTGACGCGATGCGTCGATTGTGACTGGAATCACCGCATCACCTGACATCTCGATCGTCGCCATCCAGCGGAGAACCGGCAGCGACAGAAATGGGGCGTCGCACGGTATCACCAGACAACGCTCGAAGGCGCTGACTTCGAGCGCAGTGGCGATTCCAGCGAGTGGCCCCTGTCCCGGCTGACGATCGGGAACGAATCTGGCCCGACCGTCGGCATGATCAATCGCTTCCCGTCCGATCACCAGCACATCGCTGGAGAGGGCAAAGGCCACGCTGACGGCGCGGTCGAGCATCGTCGGGCCAATTGGATCGAGTCTGATCTGCGCCTTGTCGATGCCCATCCGCTGCGATTGGCCTCCGGCGAGAATCGCCACGGAGAGCGGTTCGGATGCAGGTTGTTCTCGATTCACAATCTGGGCATGCTCACATGTGCGCGATGGCCGCAAATGTTGCTAGAATGGATTATGCACGGGAATGACTCACATACGAGTGGACGATGGGGAGTCGGGCGGTGAAGCGGCCAATGTGGGCCGAAGCCCCCGATTCAAACGCACCGAAGGCGCCTGCGGAACACGCGGTGCCTTTTTTGTTCGCTTTGAAAGAGGGTTCTCGTGTCATGCGGGTTTGTCGCCAGGACGCAGAGGAGGCGCTCGAATGAACTCCAGCATGATCAGCAAAATCGAAAAGGCTCACCGGTATGCAACAGAGCCCGAGCGAATCAACATTCAGGAACTGAAAGCCAGTTTTCACGGCGGTCACGACGATTACACGGTGTCGATGAACGGCGATCATTGGGAATGCACCTGCCATACTTTCGAAACACATGCCATTGGCACATGCAGTCACATTATGGCGTTGCAGGAATTGCTGAAAACGATGCTGAGTGAAGACGCCCGATATGCGATGGAGCCCGCCGAAGTCCCGGTTTGATCAGCGCGGTGAGCTCTCGTTTTCAGGGGAGCTGAGCAGGGCAAGATCGCGTTCGAGACGTTCGAATCGCTCAACCGGCAGCACGAGCGCCACAGCGCCGCCTGCGGCGTCCCTGGAAATCTCCAGCCCGCCCATTTCGAGCCAGTACTCTTCGGCACCCGTTTCCATTTGGTGAACGCGGGTGCCGCTGTTCTGATTGATGATGTCGAGGCACGTTCGGACATCACGGTCATCGACGCCGATCAGCAACGTCGCGTTCGAATTTCGCAGAAAGCCACCGATGCTCGAGATGCGAGTGACGCGGAAACCGGTTGAGGTGACGCCACGCAACACACGGTCGGTGTCGTAATCCTGGACGATGGCTACGATGAGTTTCATGGACACCCGGACCGTGGACCGATCGCCGCCCCTGGCGGATGTGCCGTTATATCACAGCAGTCCGAATATGGCGCGCCAGAACGAGCGCGGCATGAAAACGAACCTGTCATCCTGAGCGGAACGGAGCGCCAGCGGAGTGAAGAAGGATCTCCCGCCGCAGCGGACAGTTTCCTACAGCGTCGATCGAATCGGTGAAGCGGGATACGAGCCTGGCACCGCAGTGGGCGCGTCGATACCGTGAATGGCGCGATGGCACTCGATGCCGAAGAAGCCGCAATGCTCGAAGGTCGCCACGGAGAGGCGACGCAGATCGCGATGCGCATTCTGACTCGCGTCGCCCCGCTCTACGGAGCGACGAAGCTCCAGACCGTGACCAGAGCGCACATCGACGACAAGCGATGATCGTGTCGATGTCGTGGCGTTCGGTAGTCCTCATTGCAGTCTGGATGAGTTGCGCGAGCTGGCTGAATTGATGCGAGGAGCACGCGTTGCGGAGGGAGTTCAGTTTTTCGTCACAACGAGTTCCGCGATCCGGGAGATCGGGACGCGCCTTGGCATCGTTGAAGAACTGGAGCGATTTGGCGCGTGAGTGACGGCCGACACCTGTATCGCGGTTGCCCCGCTGGTGAAACCAGGCGCTCGCACGTTGATGACCAACTCCGCAAAGTACGCGCATTACGGTCCCGGATTGATCGGCGTCGAGTCGGTGTTTGGTTCGACCTCCGATTGCGTGCGATCGGCGATCGCCGGGCGGATTACGATCGACGAGTCGTCGTGGACGTGATGCGCATTCAGAGTGAGGTGCTAGTGCCCGGGGCGGGATTGGGCCGGGTGCTGGCGACGGACGAGCCGCTCGGCCTGTGGGGAGGTCTCGATCCCGAAACCGGTCAGATCATCGACCGGCGACATCCGCTGTGCGGCATGAATGTCGCTGGCAGGGTGCTGTCGTTGCCATTTGGGCGAGGGTCGTGCTCGGCAAGCGGTGTCCTGCTCGAAGCGGTAGCGAACCGAACAGGACCCGCCGCCATCCTCGTCGCCAGCCGCGACCCAGTGCTGGGTTTGGGCGCGGTGCTCGCCGACGAGCTGCTCGGGCAGCGACTGCCTGTCGTGCTGCTCGACGAGGCAATCCGTCGCACGCTCAATGATTTGTGGCACGTCTCGGTCAGCGAATGCGGCGAAATCAGCGCGTGGCATGAGAAAGCGCTGTCACCCTGAGCTGAACGACGCGAAGCGAGTGAAGTCGAAGGGTCTCCCGCCGCGGCGGAAAGTCACTCGCATGGTTTCTCGTGCGTCGGCGACCGATCTTCCGGCACCGGTTGTGTCGTTCGGAGGTCTTCCCGCAGGCTCCCGTTCAGCCTTGCACCCGCTTAGCGACTTCCTTGCCGAATTCGGATGTTGTCACCGGCGTGATGCCCGCTCCCGCGATGTCATAGGTGCGGACGCCGTCAGCAATTGCCGCCGAAACGGCCTGTTCGACCGCAGTTGCCTCGGATTCCAGACCAAGCGAGCTGCGCAACAGCATGGCCAGCGAGAGAATTGTTCCGGTCGGATTCGCTTTCCCCTGACGAGCCATTGATGGCGCACTGCCGTGAATCGGTTCGTACAAGCCGATGCGCCGTCCCGATTGCTTTGGCGCCCCAAGGCTGGCGGACGGCAACAGACCAATCGACCCGGCGATCACACTCGCTTCATCGGTCAGAATGTCGCCGAACATGTTTTCCATGACGATCACGTCGAATCTGCCCGGCTGGCGAACCAGCCGCATCGCCATCGCATCGACGAGCACATGTTCGAGGGTTACGTCGGGATAATCCGGCGCGACCTCCTCGACGATCTCGCGCCACAGCCGGGAGGTCGAAAGGACATTCGATTTGTCGACACTGGCGAGTTGTTTCCGGCGATCGCGGGCCAGCTCGAATCCGAGACGCACGACCCGCTCGATCTCCTGCTCGCGGTATTTCATTGTATCAACGGCGAGCCGGCCCCGCGAATCTGACCATTGCCGCGTCGGTTTGCCAAAATAGATGCCGCCGGTCAGCTCACGCACGACAACCAGATCGACCCCCGAGACGATTTCCGTCTTGATGGGCGATGTTTCGGCGAGATCGGGATGAACCGCCACCGGCCGCAGGTTGGCGAAGAGCCCCAGACCCTTGCGAAGCGCCAGTAATCCCCGTTCGGGGCGAAGTCCCACTTCGATGCTGTCCCACTGCGGGCCACCGACGGCGCCCAGCAACACAGCATCGGCACGCTTGCAGATGGCCAGATCTTCCTTGCGCAGCGGTACGCCATGAGCGTCGATTGCCGCGCCGCCGATGGCCACCTCGGTGGTATCGATTTGATGCCCGAACGCGCTGGCGACCTTGTCGAGCACCTCGAGGGCCGCAGCCGTGATTTCCGGACCGACGCCATCGCCGTGCATGACCACAATCGAAGCTTTCACCTGAACGATCCCTTCTTTTGACACAAAGAGCGCTCCGGCCCGGCGAACCAGGTTCGGAGCGCTGGGTTCTCGACTGCGAGATTATGCGCCAGCGGCGGCGACTTCGGGCAACCATGCCGCCCGGTGCGATTCGTACGCCTCGATCGCATCTTCATGACGCAAGGTCAGCCCGATGTCATCCAGACCTTCCAGGAGCCGGTACAGCGTGAAGTCGTCGAGCGGAAACTCGACCTCAATGCCGATCTCGGGTACGGAAAGCGTGCGACTCTTGATGTCGATCGTCATCTGCAAACCTGGCTCGTCGGTCGCGGCCCGCATCAGGATGTCGGCGATCTCGGGATCGACAACGACCGGGACGAGACCGGTTTTCGTCGAGTTGTTGCGAAAGATGTCGCCAAAACGCGGCGAGATCACTGCCTGAATGCCGGCATCCATCAATGCCCAGACGGCATGCTCGCGCGACGAACCGACACCGAAATTGGCGCCGGCGATGATGATCGACGCACCCTGATACTCAGGCCGGTTCATGACGAAATCAGGGTCCTGTTTCCAGGAGGAGAAAAGGCCCTCGCCGAATCCCGTTCGCTCGACCCGTTTCAGCCAGACCGCCGGGATGATCTGGTCGGTATCGACGTCACTCCTGTCGAGCGGCATGGCTACGCCGCTGATCGATTCCACTTTCTGCATGACTACTGAACCTCCGCGGGAGTGGCGAAGACCCCGGCTACCGCAGTGGCCGCGGCAACGGCAGGCGAGACGAGATGTGTGCGACCACCCTTGCCTTGCCGGCCCTCGAAATTGCGGTTACTGGTCGAAGCGCATCGCTGACCGGCGACCAACTGATCGGGGTTCATACCGAGACACATCGAGCAACCAGCAGCCCTCCACTCGAACCCGGCATCGATGAAGATGCGATCGAGACCCTCTCGCTCGGCTTGTGCTTTGACCTGCATCGACCCCGGCACCACGATCCCCTGCACGCGCGGCGAAACCCGGCGCCCATCGATCACCGACGCAGCCAGCCGCAAATCCTCGATGCGGCTATTGGTGCAGGAACCGATGAACACGACGTCGACGGAGATGTCGCCGATCGGCGTGCCGGGCTTCAGGTCCATGTAGGTCAGCGCCCGGTCGGCGGCATCTCGCGCTCGCGGATCGTCGATGCTGGCCGGATCGGGTACCCGGCCGTCGATCGGCACCACTTGCGCCGGGTTCGTTCCCCACGACACGTGAGGCCGGATCGCCGCGCCGTCGAGCTCGACATAGGTGTCGAACGTGGCGCCTTCATCGGTTGGCAGCGATCGCCAGGAATCGAGCGCCTGTTTCCACTCGTCGCCCTTCGGCGCATGCTCGCGCCCTTCGACATATGAAAACGTGGTGTCGTCAGGAGCGATCATCCCCGCCCGAGCGCCTGCCTCGATCGACATATTGCAGACAGTCATTCGGCCTTCCATGGAAAGGGAGCGAATCGTCGACCCGCGGTATTCGATGATGTGACCGATGCCGCCGCCGGTGCCGATCTTGCCGATGATCGCCAGAATGACATCCTTGGCTGTCACGCCCTCGGGCAGATCGCCATTGACTTCGATCGACATCGTCTTCGGCCGCATCGAGGGCAGCGTCTGGGTAGCCAGAACGTGCTCGACTTCACTCGTACCGATACCGAACGCGAGAGCGCCAAACGCGCCATGCGTCGAAGTGTGACTATCGCCACAGACGATCGTCATACCCGGTTGAGTGAGACCCTGTTCGGGGCCGATCACGTGAACGATCCCCTGATTGCGATGTCCCATCGGAAAGAGTTTGACGCCGAACTCGGCGCAATTCTTCGTCAGCGCCGAGACCTGCTTCGCCGAAACAGGATCGATAATCGGCTGATCGATATTGATTGTCGGCACATTGTGATCCGCCGTGGCGATCGTCAGATCCGGCCGGCGCACGTTGCGGCCATGCATCCGCAATCCGTCGAACGCCTGCGGCGAGGTGACCTCATGCACGAGGTGCAGGTCGATGTAAAGCAGATCGGGTTCTCCGGGACCAGAATGGACGATATGTCGCTCCCAGAGTTTTTCACTGAGCGTCTGTGGTTTGGCTGTCACACCATTCTTCCTCTTTCGACCTTTGCGTGAGCCTTGTGGCTCCTGAAAACACACCCCGGCTCGAAGTGGCGGGTCCGACCCACCGTCCGGACCCGCCAGGGGCGATCGACGTCAAGCCCATCGAGAGACGGATGATCCGGCAATCACCGTCGATGGCTCACCGGCGCGAACCTTGCTCAATGCATCGAGATAGGCGCGAGCGCTGGCTTCGACGATGTCGGTGGCGAGTCCATGACCTGTGAACAGCTCACCCTCTTCCGATCGAATCCGCACATGAACCTGTCCCTGCGCGTCTTCGCCCGGCGTCACCGCTTCGACCTGGTAGTACTCGAGCGTCGTCGAAATCGACGTCGCCGCATCGATCGCCTGCAGGAGAGCGTCGACCGGACCATTTCCCTCCGCGTCGCCGGCCAGCTGGATGTCGCCGTAAGCCAGCACCACTGAGGCATTTGCAGGTTCGCCGCTGGCGATATCGACCCGCCACTGCCGCAAGGCATAGACATCGTCACGCGTCTGCTGCTGATTGCGAACGAGCGCGATCAGGTCCGCCGCGGTCACCCGCTTCTTCTTGTCCGCCAGCTCGAGGAAACTCGTGTAGGCGTCCTGCATTTCCTCGTCGCTCAGCTTGAAACCGAGCTCGGTCAGCGCATTACGGAAACCGGCCCGGCCGGAGTGTTTGCCAAGCACCAGCTTGGTGCCTTCCCACCCGACGTCCTGCGGATTCATGATCTCGTACGTCGTGCGCTCCTTGAGCATGCCGTCCTGATGAATGCCCGCTTCATGCGCGAACGCGTTCTCGCCGACGATCGCCTTGTTCACTTGCACGTTGAGACCGGTGATGCCCGAAACGAGCCTGCTCGCCGGCACGATGCGATCTTTCCGGACGTTTGTCCAGGCGCCGCCAAAGGTGTCGCCGCGGGTCGAGAGCGCCATTACGACTTCTTCGAGCGCCGTGTTTCCGGCCCGCTCGCCGATGCCGTTGATCGTCACTTCGGCCTGTCTGGCGCCGGCGCCGATCGCGGCCAGCGTGTTCGCCGTGGCCATGCCCAGATCGTTGTGGCAGTGCACAGAGATGATCACGTCGGCAATGCCGGGCACGTTCTCCTGCAGGTGCGTCATCAGCGCGGCGTACTCCGCAGGCGTCGTGTAGCCGACCGTGTCCGGCACATTGAGCGTCGTCGCCCCCGCTTCGATCGCCCTGCCGAACACCTGAACGAGGTAATCCCAGTCCGATCTCGTGGCGTCCTCCGCCGAGAACTCGACGTTGTCCGTGAACGAGCGGGCCAGAGTGACCATCTCGGAAACACGCTCGAGCACTTCCTCGCGGCTCATCCGCAGCTTGTGCTCGAGATGAATATCAGACGTGGCGATGAATGTGTGAATCCGGGACGACTCCGCGGGCTCGACTGCGCGCGCGCACTGCTCGATATCGGAGCGGTTAGTGCGGGCAAGACCGGCCACCCGGGCGCCTTTCACACGCTGGGCGATCATCCGGACCGCTTCGAAGTCGCCCGGCGATGCGGCGGGAAATCCCGCTTCGATAATGTCCACGCCGAGCTCGACCAGCGCGTCGGCGACCTCGAGTTTTTCCTCGACGGTCATCGTGGCGCCGGGCGACTGCTCGCCGTCACGCAGGGTCGTGTCGAAAATCCAGATGCGCTTTTGTACGTCCGGCTCCGTTGCTGTCATCAGTTCTTGGCTCCGTTGCGACGGATCAGGCCGGGGCTTTTCCCGGGTGCAGGAACGGCATCATGTCCCGCAGGCCTTTTCCTACTGTTTCGATGGTCGTGGAGGCATGATCGTCGCGCAGCTTCAGGAAGTTCTCCCGCCCCGCTTCGTTCTCGGCGATCCAGGCGTCGGCCCATTTGCCGCTCTGAATGTCGGCGAGGAGTCCCTGCATGGCTTCGCGTGTGTGATCGTCGACGATCTTCGGCCCAGCGGTGTAATCACCATATTCGGCGGTGTCACTGACGGAATACCGCATGTACGAGAGTCCACCGGTGTAGAAGAGATCGACGATCAACTTCAGCTCGTGCAGGCACTCGAAATAGGCCACTTCCGGCTGATAACCAGCCGCCACGAGCGTATCGAACCCGGCTTCGACGAGAGCGGAAACGCCTCCACAAAGAATCGCCTGCTCGCCGAAAAGGTCGGTCTCGGTTTCTTCCTTGAAGGTCGTCTCAAGAACGCCGGCGCGCGTCGAGCCGAGACCCTTCGCATACGCCAGCCCTGTCTCCTTTGCATGCCCTGTCGCGTCCTGATGGACGGCGATCAGCGCGGGTACACCGACACCCTCGGCATAGAGCTCACGGAGACGGTGCCCCGGGCTCTTGGGAGCGATCATCACGACATCGACATCGGCTGGTGGTTGCACCTGACCGAAGTGAATGTTGAATCCGTGAGCGAACATCAGCGTCTTGCCGGCAGCCAGATTTGGCGCGATTTCGTCGCGATAGACCTTGCCCTGCGTCTGATCGGGAATCACCACCATGATGATGTCCGCAGCCTTGGCGGCCTCGGCAACGGTTTTCACTTCGAATCCGTCGGCCTCAGCTTTGGCTCGGCTCTTGCTGCCCTCATGGAGTCCGACGACGACCTTGACGCCCGAGTCGCGCAGGTTCTGCGCATGAGCGTGACCCTGGCTGCCATAGCCGATCACGGCAACGGTTTTGCCCTGGAGCGGCGCGAGACTGGCGTCGGAGTCGTAGTAAATGGTTGCCGGCACGTGAAGTTCCTTCCTCTTTCCACCCTGACAATTGAAACGACCGGCGTACTTCGCCGGTCGTTGGATAACACTTAGTTGGCCGCTGCCGCCGCGAACTCGGCTACGCTGGCAGGCAGACCCTTGCCTGCGATCTGCGAGTTACCGCGCGTCATAGCGATCGAGCCGGTGCGCACCAGTTCCCTGATGCCGAAGGATCGCAGCATCGTCAGTAGCGAATCGACCTGATCTTCTGGTCCTGTCATCTCCAGCAGGAGCGTATTGGGGCTGGCGTCGATGACGCGGGCGTTGAACATCTGGGCAATCAGTAGAATCTCCTGTCGGTGCTGCGATTTCGCCGCGACTTTGATCAGCGCCATTTCATGCGATACCGCCGGCAGATCGGTGACATCAGTCACCTTCAGCACTTCGAGTAGCTTGTAGAGCTGCTTGGTCGCCTGCTCGATATCGTCGTCATTGCCGGGCAGCACCAGCGTCATCCGCGAAACCCCTGGCTGCTCTGAGTGCCCAACTGTGATCGAGTCGATGTTGATCGAGCGGCGGCGCAGCAACGAGACCACCCGGTTCAGCACACCGGGATGATCCTCCACCATCACGACCAGAATATGTTGACGGTTCATCGGGATCCCCTCATTCTCATCCTTGACCCTACCGCTTCGTCATTCTGAACGAAGTGAACAATCTCTCGTTCGTTCTCAACGATCGCCGTCTCCCACGGACCTGCCGCGGCAGGAGATCCTTCGCTTCGCTCAGGATGACAATCGGTAGCATTCCTCGTCGCGGCAATCGACCGTGGTCTTCTGCTCGACATCAATGGTCCTCGAACCGGTGCAGCATCATTTCAGAATTGCTCGCTCCCGGCGGAACGATCGGCCAGACGTTCGCTTCCGGTTCGATCACGAAGTCGATCACTACCGGACCGGGTGTTTCCCGGGCTTTCTGGATCGTCGGAAGTATCTCCGAATCCCTGGTGACGCGATACCCGGTCGCCCCGTAGGCTTCCGCCAGTTTCACAAAATCGGGACCGAGAATCTCGACTTCGGAATAGTTCTTGGCATGGAAGAGATCCTGCCACTGACGAACCATGCCGAGATAGCCATTGTTGATGACGGCGATTCGGACATCGAGTTTCTCCTGCACGCAGGTCGCCAGTTCGTTGAGCGACATCTGGAACCCACCGTCGCCGACGATCGTCCAGACTTCCATTTTCGGCTGGCCGATCTTTGCGCCAACGGCTGACGGGAGGCCGTAGCCCATCGTACCCAGACCGCCGGACGTCAGCCACCGGTTCGGCCTCTCGATGCCGAGGTGCTGCGCCGCCCACATCTGATGCTGACCTACGTCGGTCGTGAAGATCGCATCGTGATGGGTCGCTTCGCCGAGCGCTTTGATGATCGTGTACGCCTCCGGCCACTCCGGACGGTCCTCCAGCGCGGCTTCGAGCAGGACATCCCGTTGACTCTCGATCCAGCCCATCCAGGCCTCGTGACTTCGCGGTTCGACTTCCTGCAGCATTACATTGATGACATGCCGCGCGTCGCCCACAACCGGTACGTCGGTATGCACGTTCTTGCCGATCTCAGCGGGGTCGATATCGACATGGACGACTTTTGCCTTCGTCGCGAATTCGGCGACCTTGCCCGTGGCTCGATCGTCGAACCTGGCGCCGATGTTCACCAGCAGATCGCATTCTTCGAGCGCCTTGTTCACATGACGATGTCCGTGCATGCCCATCAATCCGAGAGCCAGCGGATGTGATTCCGGCAGCGAACCCTGTCCGAGCAATGTGAAGATCACCGGCACGCCGGTTTGCTCCACCAGCTTGGCGAACGAGTCTTCGGCCCCGGAGATCAGAATGCCGTGTCCGGCCATGATCAATGGCCGCTTGGCGGAATTGAGCAACTCGGCCGCCATGCGGACCTGCCGCTGGTTGGGCGTCGTCGTTGGCTGGTATCCTCGCCGCTCCCGCAATGCCGCCGGTGTGTATTTCGTCGTTGCCTGAAAGAGATTCTTTGGAATGTCGACGAGAACCGGCCCGGGGCGTCCTGAACGCGCCAGATGAAATGCCTCGCGAATCGTCGGGGCGATGTCATCGACCGACTGCACCAGGTAGTTGTGTTTGGTGATCGGCAGCGTGATGCCGGTAATGTCGGTTTCCTGGAACGCGTCCAGTCCGATCATCGCCTGCCCGACCTGCCCGGTGATCGCTACGACCGGCACCGAGTCGAGTTGCGAATTGGCCAGTCCGGTCACCAGATTCGTGGCGCCAGGGCCAGAAGTGGCGATGCAGACGCCAACCTTGCCAGTCGCCCGGGCGTAACCGTCTGCCGCCAGCGCCGCCCACTGCTCGAAACGGGTCAGGACATGATGGAACCCAGCCGATGGCAGCGCGTCATAAAGCGGAATCACCGCGCCGCCCGGATAGCCGAAGACCACATCGACGCCTTCCGCTTCCAATGCGCGACAGGTGATCTGGCTGCCGGTGAGCATCTCTGGCCTGGAGCCGGAGGATGCTACGACGCCAGACGAGTTCCCATTCGTCGATGCGCCGTTCTTGCGGACCGTCGAAGTGGAGTTCTCAGTCATTGTGGACATCCCGGTTTCCCTCCAGAGCTCTGCTTCCCGGTTGGAAGCGTCAGTCAACAAAAAACCTCCCAATCTGCTGGGAGGCCGGTCAGGTTCTTGGTTCTGCTCGATTCGTTCTCGACTGGACTAACGGCCTCCAGCACCACATACGCTCCCTCCGGGGAGCGAAATAAGTACGAGACCAATAATCAACGAGAACTTCGACACGGTTCGTTTCCTCATACTGAAACGCGACAGGAATTGTGAATCCCTGCACACTGGCATAATGAACGAATGCTCAATCCTTGTCAAGCGACGCTGGCGGTGATCGCCACCTGCTGGAACCGCCTCGGGACTTTCATGGCATTGTCCTCCGGTGAGCGCGACGACGACGGGTTTGCCCTGACGATCGCTGATCAGGTGGAGTTTGCTGCCCCACCCCCACGACTGCGTCCAAGTTCCCCGTCGGGCCGCTGGTACGTGTCCACAGTGGTTGAGAGGGCTGAGGGAATTGGATAGAGATGGTCGAGTTTGGTGCGGGCGTTGAGCAGACTGTTGCGGCCGATTGATTCTGTACAATAGCTCCCATCAGGAGACACAAGCTCCTTCGGTCGATGCTCCGAAAGGGAACGCCGTGCCACGCCGGATCCTGTCCGCGTTTGTCGTCCTCGTTCTCCTCCTCCCGGCGGTCACCATTTCGCCCGCGGTGCCGTCACGCGCCGCGCAGGAGGCGACGCCCGGTAGCTGCACGGCGTCGACGGGATTCGATGCGGACGCCGTCACCGTCGCCCTCGAATCGACCTTTGCGCCTCGGGACGTCGTTTCGTTCGGTCTGCCGGTGCCGCCTGCAACACTGCAGGATGCGAACATGCTCGGTGTTTCGCTGAACGGCGCCGCGATCGATGCCACCGTCAAAGTCCTCCTCGGCGGTTCTGACGCGAGCGGGTCGCCGGCGGATATCCGTTCCGTGCTCGTCCAATTTCCGTCCTCCGCGCTCTCCGGCAGCTGCAATGAGGTCCGGGTGAGCTGGCGCAGCGGAGGCGTGGCGGTCAGCGAAACTACCACGCCCTTTTCCGAGACGAGTGCGGAATCCAATGAAACGGTCGAGCAGGCGGTCTACGGACTCGAGGAGCAAAATGGCGTACCCACGCTGACCATCTCCGATCCGGAAGAGCGCGTACTCTTCACGTCGCGCGAGCCGGCGGTGATGGCGAATTTCCCGCCCGGATACCTGGCCGCGACCGGGCTCTTCGGTGATCTCGTCACGGTTGACCAGGCTGGACCCGATTACGCGGGTCTTCAGTTCATGCTCGACGCGGTTGTTCCGTTCGGGTTGTCGGCCATGTACGAGGAGACATACCCGATCAACAAGGAGTTCGTGCTCGATCCGCTCGATCCCGAGTTGTCCGAAGGGTGGCTGTACGACCGCTGCACGACCTTTCTCTCGTTCTACGCGGTGTCCGGAGATACGCGCTTTCTGCGGGAGTCATACCGGATCTGTGCCTTCTACCCCGCCAGCATTCGGCTGGAGGGGGAACAGCGCGGCACCTTCACGGGAACGACTGAGCCGGACGACAAGTATTCCCATGGCCGCGGCGTTTATGGGTATTACGCCCTGACAGGGGATGAAACCGCGTTCGAGGCCGGGGTCGCGATCGCGGATTACTTCCTGACCGATCCATACGTCTCCCTTCCATACCAGGAGGGTGTCACCCGTGGCTATGACAAGCTGTGGACTGAACGCCAGCTGGGTGCGGCGCTCGAAGCAGAGGTCTACGGCTGGCTGATCTCCGGCAACCGGGAGTACCTCGACGCGGCGACCCGGCTGGTCGCGACCACGCATCGCCACATCACCGGCGACGCGGCGACGCTCGCCCAGATCACTCCGGACGGAATCCAGTTCCCACCGCAAAACTGCCTGATCCACAACGCGCTCCAGGCAGCCGAAGGTGATGAGAACCAGCCATGGTGCTCCGGATGGATGCCGGTGCTGATGGTCGACGCGCTCCTGGTTTACCAGCGGGAGACGAACGATCCGCGCGTCGATGAAATCTTCGTTCGGCTGACTCGGTTCTTCCGCGACACCGGCGCTGCCTACTGGAGCAACGATTACGGGAACTCGGACGATTCGTTCCTCTTCCCGTCGCGGCCGTGGGATTCGAGCGACCCGGACAACCCGCGCATGTTGTTGCCGCTGTACGGCTCCGGCATCGATGTCGACGGCACGCGGCGAAACTTCGGCGACTACGACGACATCCAGCACTGCCCCGACGTCACCGCGATTACTGCTGCCGGGATCCGCTCGCTGACGCGGATGGGCACATTCGATGAGAACCCCATCAGGCCCTTCGCGTCCGAGGGTGAATCGTTTGTCGCGATGCATCAGGAGTTTGCGTGGTGCGCCCGGTGGGTACTCGAAGGCCAGACACGGCCATTTCACGATCCGTCATGGTGGACACCCGAGTATCTTGCAGAGGGACTTGCTGACCCGGACACCTTCATCTATGAAAACTATGGTGTCGGGGATGTGCTGCATAACATCTGGCCGAAGCGGAAGATCGGCTGGTGGTTCAACGCGTCGCTCGAACAGTTTGCCTTGCTTCGGGACGCTGGTGTGACGATACCCGAGCTTGCGGCCGGATTTGTCGAACCCGGCGACGTGACGGCGGAATCGTCGCCGACGTTCGCTCCGGCAATTGTCCCGACCGAGCCTGCGCCGCCCACGCCAACTCCGAATCCGGATGGCTCATCCGGCGGCTCGTCGGAAGCGCCACCGCCCGCGGCCGAGGAGGGCGGCGCGGCGGCGACCGGCGCCGGCTCGATCGTCTACACCCTCAGCGATGGCAGCGTCTGGCGGATCGTCGCGGCAGCCGGCGCCGAACCGGAACGGCTGGCGGATGCGTTCGATGCTGCATCTTCCGGGCAGGATTACTGGATCGATGTCTCCAACGATGGCGAGTGGCTCCTCCTCCAGACCGAGCGATTCTATCCCGATTGCGCCGGCTGGCCCTGCCTCGTGCTCGTCTCGTCGGATCTATTGACACAGGACCTCGTGGCTATCCACGGCGTGCCGGTGCGTGCAGGCACCGGATTGGCGACAGTTGCCAATGGCGGAAATGTGATCGTCTATTCGCTCGAAGGTGGTCCGCACCCGTTCGATCTGTGGGCGATCACCCGCGAGGGCGACAGCTGGAGCGCGCCGGTGCTGCTGAGCGGAGATTCGACTGCCCAGTACCATCAGGAGCCGTCGATCAGCGACGACGGGACGACGGTGCTCTTCGACTGTGGAGAGGATTATTACGCGCTTGCAGACACTGCGATCTGCGAAGTCGGGATCGACGGCGGCGGGCTGCGAGTCGTGATCGGGCCGGA
>CAYWSE010000016.1:0-64113 GCA_964461025.1 uncultured Sphaerobacteraceae bacterium
CCTGCAGGAAGTTGAAGTCGACCGAGCCGGTGGGGATGCCGACGATCACCGCCCGGCCGCCGGGACGGACGGCGCGATCGTGCTGGACTGGCAGGACTGGGCGGCAATCTCGATCACGTGGCAGTGGTGAGCTATCCGATTGTGACCTTCGAAGTGAGATTAAGAGTGGTCTGGAGTACAAAGCGCGGAGACCATTGCAAATAAGCGGACGTTCTAGTGTCTGAGCGAACGCAGATCTTGGTCCTTTACACGAATCTAAGTTAGGACACAACGGTGATTCTAGTGAGATGTGCGCTTGGCGAAACTGCAACTCTCTAGTAGGAGGCTTACCAAGACATTCCGCTTCTGGAGGTTCAATCGTCAAATACAACGGAATGTGCAACTCTATTCATCTTGACTCAATACTCCATGGAAATCCACACAGAAACTTGCCACTTGGCTCGCATAGTCGTCAAAGATGAACAACAGGCGTGCCTCGTCAGATGTCAACTGTTTTACCTCTTCTTCTGACAGAGGTAGACCCAAGATATCGGCAATGATTCTAAGGTTGCTGAAGATGTTTGAGCAGCCAAGAAGAGAGATTTCCATTGGCTCATTACTGATGTTGCATACCTCGCCGTCGAACAGCGCTTGACGGGCGATTCTAAAAGATTCGTATTGCGCACGTTGTTCGGGAGTCCAGGTTTGCAGTACTTGGTCCGACGCCATCGCCCATGCGTCGGGCTCAATGGGCAATCCATCGAGCATTGCCTCAAGCGTAACAAATTCCTCTTCGCACAGATAGTAGGCGACTTCGACTGAACTGCTATGCTCGCTGATATTGTCAGTACCGCTTTCGCAAGCTATTCCATCGTCATCAGAGTCGAGCACATATGGATCGGAGAGGGCATTACTCCATTGATCGAAGAATTGCTGCGCGGATACCTGGTCAGGAAAATCGTCGCAAGTGAGGACGTCCGCGAGAGCTGTGTGAATGAGAAGATGTACGAAGACAATGATTGCGACGACGACTAAGGTCGCTTGCCGTGCTATTGTGCTATGCCACATCAATAACAGGTCCCTTCCGCACCGTTAGCTCAACACTCTTACGTACCCTGTTTACAACCGCCCGGTTCTCAGTATCCACACCAGACATGCCGCTGATCTCACCTTTGGCAGTGTCTGATACAGAGGCGAATCCAACGTCTAATGCCTGAAACAAGAAAGCGATCAAGAGTGGTCAGTATGTCGCATTCCTTCATATGAGCACAACGTACACAATGGCTTATTGGAGATAGGAATTCGCTCGACTTTACTGATCCGCGATATGGAACTCCACTTGAGCTACGGAGCAGATTGCAGTCGAAGATACCGCTGACGACGTCTTTCGGTCAGTTCCGGTGGGTAATCGGCGGTTTGGCTAACATTGGACCCTTGCCTACCTGCGGGATTGCGTTCTTGTCGTGATCGTCGCAGACGTGGCAGATGACGCCGTTGACGTTTTTCTCGCATTAGGCCACTGGCTGAGAGTTGATGCCACCCGCCTGGTGGGGATGCCGATGGTCATAACTTGGACTGCGGAGCGATAGGCAGATCCAGCGTTCACCGTGCGAAAAGAGGCGGGACGATTTCACTCTGTAAGCGTCGGGTTGAAGTTCAGGATGAATCTTAATTGCATAGCGCTCACTCGCTATGGAACGCCTGTGTTTCCCGGCCCTGCGCACTTGATGTCCTGCAACTTCTTGTCCCCTGTACGCAAACGTCGAAGCGCTCTGCGCTTGCGCAAGTGATGCAACGCACGCGAACGCAACCCTAGTGATTCGTTCTTGAAGGTTCCCCAACCACCAGACTCAGGCTTCAACTCAATAACGGTCGTGCTGGCTGGGATGGATTCCTTCGCGTCATTCTCCCAGGCAATGTAATAGCGGCCAACCATTTGATCTTTCCTGATGCTACTCGTCCGCCAGATTCGATAGGATGCCAGTTCATTTTGTTCGAAGAGAGGAATAAGTCTCGTAGCTATCCATGTGCTCCGCTCCGACGTGTAGACCTGTTGCTTTTCAAGCACCGTTAACATTAGATTCAGAAGGTTTTGCGCATATCTTGGGAGTTCTTGATTGAGGGACACCACTCCTCTGAGATCACCTTGGCGAACGCTTTCTCGCACACGGTCAACGTCACGATTCAGCGCCACAGCCTGATAGTACGAGTCGGCGGCAAACGTCTGCTCATCTCTGGCCAAAGCCGTTATCACGGACGCATCCAAGCATCGTTCCAGTATTGAGATATTGAGGCGCCCGGTTGGCCAAACATTTCTCGTGCCGCTCATGAGACGCCTAAATGCGTCATTCCAGCTGTCAAGTACTTGGAGGTTATCCGTTGTCTCATCGATCAAAGCTTCTCTAACCGCTTGGCGGATTCTCCTGCGTTGCAGATACTGCACCCCCTCGTCCGCGAAGAAAGCGATGAAGAATCCGATCGTCGTTGCGCCGGCATATCGGAACCAGTCGCTGTTCCACAGGTCACTTACAAGGTCAGGCATATGGTTCTATTCTCACGAACTCGTTTTTCGAACGCATTAAACGGAGACTACTCTCCCGGCTCAACAATGATCTTCAGCGTATCCGCCTGATGCTCGAGCAACCAGTCGAACCCACCGCTGACAACATCATCCAGCCCGATGCGGCGGGTGATCAGCGGCTCGGCCTGGATGCGACCCTCCCCCAGCAGCCAGATGGCGTTCTTGTAGTCTTCGTCGTAGACGTGACTGATCACGCCATGCACATTCTTCTCGCCTTTGACGACCTGCAGGAAGTTGAAGTCGACCGAGCCGGTAGGGATGCCGACGATCACTGCCCGGCCGCCTGGGCGGACGGCGTCGATGGCGGTTGGGGCGGCAACTGGCGCTCCAGCGGCTTCGATCGTCACATCCGGACCGATCCCTGTTTGCTCGAGGAGCCATTCCACCGGATCGCCCATTTTGGGATCGAAGGTCGCGGTGGCGCCGAGCTGTTCGGCCAGTTTTCGCCGGTTCGGTTGCGGCTCGACCACATACACCTCGCTCGCCCCAGCCACCCGCGACGCCTGAGCCGCCAGCTGACCGATTGCGCCACCCCCGAAAATCGCCACCTTCTCCCCGACGGTCACCTGACCTCGCCGCACCGCACGCACGGCAACGGAGGTCGGTTCGGCGACGGCCGCTGCCGCCCACGACATCCCATTCGGCAGGGGAATGCACATGAACTCCGGCACGACGCAGTACTCCGCCAGCCCACCATCCCCCGCCAGCCCCAGCGCCCCCTGATTCGGGCACAGCGCCAGCTGATGCCGCTTGCACCAATAACACTCCCCGCAGGTCAGCAGAATGTCCGGCCCCACCCGGTCTCCCGGCTTGAACCGCGTCACCCCCGGCCCAACCTCCACCACCTCACCCGCAAACTCATGCCCCATCACCACCGGCAACGTCTTCCCCGTCAGCGGATGCGGTTTGCCTTTGTCGGGAATGAAGAGCGGGCCAATCGTGTACTCCTCCAAATCCGTCCCACAAATCCCACACGCCCCAACCTTCAGCACGAGATCATTCGGCCCCGGCGTCGGGTCGGGAACGGTTTCGATGCGGATGTCGCGTTGTCCGTGGTAAACGGCGGCTTTCATGGATCGCTTCGCTCCTGGCAAAGGGCAATGGGCAATGGGAGGAATGGTAGCGCGGGAGGGAGATCGCTTTTGCATATGCAACTCAGCCGGGCTGCGAGTGGCCACTAAGGAAGCGCGCCGATCAAAGCGGCACACTGGACAGGATGGCCGTCGAAACCATCCTGAGATGAGGTCACCGCTGCCAACGATCCTCTAGGCAACCTACGAGGCGTGTTAGCCACCGGTTTGAACCGGTGGTACCCGGCGATGCATTATCTCGACACGAGAGAGACAAAGGGGGCCACGAATGACCAGGAGCGCAGCACAACAGGACGTCATCAAGAGTTCCGGCAACGTCTATGCGGACCTTGGTTTCGCCGAGCGATCGATCGAGCTGGCGAAAGCGGAGCTTGCCCATGCGATTGGCAAGATCATCGAGGCGAAGGGATGGACCCAGGCGGAAGCAGCACTTCACATGGGAGTCGATCAGCCCAAAATCTCAGCGATCAGTCGAGGTCGTCTGGACGGATTCTCGCTCGAACGGCTCATCCTGTTGCTCAATGCTCTCGACCACGTGGTCGAAGTCACCGTTCGCCCTGCCGAGGTCTAGAGCCATCACGGGCAGACACACGACCGCTCATGTGTAGAAATCTGTTGATTTGGCCCAGGAGTTAGATCATGCATCCTTCCGAGATAGCTCCCGTCGAAATTGAGCAACTCAATCAAGAGAGTTTTGAGAGAGTTGTCAGAAATCTCCTCCAAGATCGACGGCGTAGATTGAGTTTACCGCCAGAAGCAGTTCGGTTAACGGATAAGGCGACTGCCAGAGATGGAGGAGTTGATGTACTTACGCAGGCCGGCGATCTGGAAGACGATTGCCTAGGTACCGGCGAGGTGGTATGGCAACTCAAGGCACAGACTGACTGGCCTTCTGATTCAAAAATCGAAGAGGAACTTGCCAAACCAAAAGTGAGAGAAGCGTTTGAGCGTGGCGCCGGGTATGTTCTGGTAGTCAAGAAGAACGCCGTGGCGGCCGACCAGAGCGATCGACTGACCAGCCTACAGGAACTCGCCGCTGCTGCCGGTTGCACCGGAGCGGTCCGCTTGCTCTGTGCCAATCAAATAGCTGACTTAGCCAGTACTGCACCCTCAGCGGTATCTGAGCTGAAGCCCCAGTTGAATGAGTTTCGAAGAGTGGCGGAGGTGCTGCTGCAGGACCAGCGTCATATCGGGCCATTCATCGCAGATGAAGCTCGCGAGTCCATTGTCGAGAATGCGATTCGAAAGATCGAGGCCGCAGGAGGGGCGTTGGTCTTGATTGATGGAAAGTCCGGTTCCGGAAGGACGAGGCTTGCTCTCGAGATGGTGAATCGGACAGGAGGGGCCGAAGTGGCGCTTTACCGTGATGGACTGCCATCTTCCGAGGGATTTTTCAACTGGATGGCAGCAAGCGGATCGGTCAGCGCCCTATTGGTGATTGATAACTGTGATGAGGATTGCGCCGCCAGGATCAAAAGGCAAGTGGATTCGTTAGACGGTCGCCTGAAGGTCATCGCAATTGTGGATTCGATTCCGGGTGTTCCGAGAGTTCCTCCCATGAATGCGGATGCAATAGAAAACCTGATTCGGGCAAGACTTCCAGATTTGAGCTACGAACAATCCCTTTGGGTGACCAGAGTCGCGGAGGGATATCCGGGGCTGGCGCTCATCATCGGCCAAGCCCTAATCGCAGGTGGCGAAGCCGCTCCTCTACTAGCCGACCCAATCGAGCGATCACGCATCATTCGTAGCTTTCTCGGTGCAAGCGAACTCGGTGAATTAGCGCTGACTGGGATCGCATTGCTGACTTTTGCAGGAATAGAGGGGGACCTTGCCGCCGAGGGCGCTGCAGTAGCTGAGTTCCTGGGAATCGATTTTTCCCAGATGCAGAATGCGTTGAGTCGGGCTTATCGGCATGAAGTTGTCGTCAAGCGAGGACGCTACCGGTCTATCTCTCCTGAAGTCCTTGCGATCTGGCTAGCGCACGATTACTGGAGTGACAACGCCTATCGCATCGGAGATCTCCTAAGCCGCCTCCCGACCGATGACGCTCGAACGAGAATGCTGGACAGACTTAAGTCAATCGGTCCATTTCCGCCCCTTAATCAGTTTGTCGAGGAAAGAATTTCCGGTCACGCTTCGATTCAATCACTCAGCGACGATGGCGCCGCCACGGAATTCGCCTGCCTAGCGCGGCTGAATCCTGATTTTGCCCTCCAGAGTCTCGGCGCTATCGTCGCAAATGCGTCATATGAAGAGCTCGTCGCGTTCAGCAGTGGGCGACAGGAAGTACTTTGGTTCCTCGAAGATGCCGTGTCTAGACGTCAGACCTTCAATGCGGCAATCCGCGTTGTGGCGAGTCTGGCAATGGCGGAGGTTGATGGCTTCCGGGGTGCTGCAACTGGAATCTGGAACAGGGTATTCCTGCCAATTCTTGGCCAAACTCAAGCATCACTTGAGGAAAGGATCGCAGTTCTGCGCGAGTATTCAGACAGTGCAGATTCCGAAAAGAGGAAACTTGCACTCCAGGCTATCGGCTCCATTGTGACGGAATACGAGTCGGCGGCGATTCATCAAAGTCCCGACGCTCCGCCGAGCACTTTGCCCCCAAGTGAGGGAGAGATTTTGGAAGCAAAGCAGCAAGCATTCCTCATACTGAAACGAATGGTGCTGAACGACGAAGAGCCTTCAGTTCGAGAAACTGGATTCGAAGTGGTCCGGCGCCACGCGAGGTCAATTGCTGCGTCAGGCTCCGCGACGGGTCTTGTAGATCTACTGGAGCGCGTGAGGGACTTCGTTGCCGTGCCGGATGAGACCATCTGGGAACTGTCAGATGACCTGCAGGCATCTAGATCGTGGGCATTCGCGGAAGATGACAGAACGAGATTGAAGGCAGTTTCCGATAGTGTTTTCGGAGCTTCCCTTGAAGATCGAGTGAAGCGATACTTCGGCGTTCGAAGTCCCTCGAACTTCCGTGAGCGAGATACCATTGATGAAACAAGACGAAGTCTAGTTGCGGAATGTTTCGAATCTCCCAACACTTTGGGTAAACTCCTGCCATGGCTCTTCTCCGAGAAAGTCGAGTTTCCGCTGGAATTTGGGCGGGTGCTCGGAAGTCTAGATGATGACGAATATTGGATAGACGAACTTCAGCAGGGCGCAGTCGAAGGCGTGGATTCTAGAATTCTCAGCGCCTATCTAGTGGTGCGGGGGATCGAGCGAGGCAGCGATGGTGAATCATGGCGGAACTCGCTGCTTGACCACTGGTCGGAGGATCGGATTCTCTCAGGAATCGTTTACGATGCCACGATACGCGGCCCTTCCTCTGAGCATGCGGGGCGACGGATCGTTTCCCTTTTCGACACCACGTTTCTCTCGATTGAGCACATGTCTTGGCACGGAGCAACGCTTTGGGTGGCCGGATTGCCAGTCAATGTTGTTAAAGAGTGGTTGGAACGACTTATCCCTTTCGAGTCTGTTACTGCGACAGATGCTGCTCTCAGGATTTTGGAGGAAACCTCCCAGAGACATGGTGCTGTACCTCCAGAGCTAGTCGATTCAGCGTGGAAGGCAGCCGAAAGCGATCTCTCATGGGAATCCCTCGACCAGATGACACCCTACTACTGGAGACTTGTAGCAGACAGACTCGTAGTCATTGATCCAGTTCGAATGTCAAGGACTATTGGACGTGCGATCGCGGGAGACCGACTTTCCTTCCATGACGAGAGGGGTACTGCTTTGGTGAACGCTTTCGAACTAGCTCCGGAAGGCGCCTGGTCTGTACTAATGGAAGAGATTGCCCAAGAAGGGTATCCCTGTGGTACCCATTACTCTCTCCGAGAGCTAAAGATCGCGAATTCGTTGCCAGTTGAAGTTGCGGCGAGATGGGTTGCTGCATCGTCGACCGAAGCAGTCCGCTATGTTGCCCATTGTGTCAATCTTGATAGTGACGACTTTCCAGAAGTTGCGAGATTGCTTCTTGAGCACGATGGCACTGCATCGTCTGATGCTCTGTCGGAAACTTTCGGATCTGGAGGCTCATACAGTAGCGAATCTCAGTTCGTCACTGAGAAACTGCAGCAGATCAATCGATGGCTCACTCATGAATCCGAAACGGTAAGGAAGTGGGCAGGAAAAGAGCTCTTGGCTCTACAAGCGTGGCTGCCGCACGCAAGAGAGCGAGATGACGAACACCGAGTATGAGAGGGTTCGGTGGCGTCGAGGATCAGATTGCTTGATGACGGTGGACACCTTAAAGCTCAAAGCATGCACCCGCTAGGCAGTGGGAAGACCTCGATGCTCTTTGCTTCTCAATCCTCCCTCTTCACTCCGGACACTCTGTGCTTGGGCGGAGAATATGCGGGAACGGTTGATACGGGTGCGCCAATTTCCGCCTGATTTTGGAGAACGGCATCCTTCTCCCAGAATTGGGGAGAGGGGAGGGGATGAGGGCGACGGGGTTGAAACGAGCGTAACCGCAACCTCAAATCAAGGTGCCTGGAAATGGAGGGGCTTGGCGGATAGCGCCCCCCCTTCCCTCCGCGACCTGCCGCCACAGTTCCTTTTCATGAGCCATCGCAACATCCTCCTCCCAAAACAACCGCTCCAGCTCATTCGAATATGGCGTCACGCCCTCCCTCCTTCGCCCTCCTCCCCATTTCCTCTTGTCAACCCCTTGACAGACAAGAACATGTGCCCATTCTGCAACCACGCGAGCTCGGTGGGACGGTCTGGGCCGGCGCAGGAGAATCGTACCCGGCCCTCGAATAGGGGTCCCGAAACCGCCTCCCAAAGCGGGCAACATGCAGTCGGCAGCTCGGATTCGCTGCCTGCCGCCCACTGCCAACTGCCGGCTTCCGTCTCCTGAAAGATGACCTCCCGGCTCGGCGCGGTCGACCTCGCCGCATACAACGAGTCTGTCTCTTCCCGACGATGCTGGACAGGCCCAGCATCGACCAGGAACCGATACCACTCGTTCTCCTGAGGACATCCGACGTCCGTGGGTCTCCGAAGCGCACTGGCTGCGATAGACAGTCCCGGCGGGATTTTGCAGCCTTAGCCACAGGTTCATGAATGTTGACGAGTTAATCCGGACACTCGTTCGTTCTCCCTTTCCCCCGTGTCCACAACCTTCTGGGCCGCGTGCCTGTCCAGCGGGGGAGAGGGCCGGGGATAGGGGGTTACATGATGTATCCGGATGAGGTTGTCAACGTTCACAAGTGGACCGGACGAATCAGTCCATTTCCAATGGACGTCGCTGATTCAGCCCGGCCACTTTCAGTACGTGCCGATACATCTCGACACATCGCGGGAGAGACAGACCAGGAACACACCACACAGCAGGAGATCATCAGGGGTTCCGGCAGCATCTCCCCATCCGGGAGAAGTGCTTTCGACGCTACTTGACCCTGACGAATGGCGGCAGGACGTACGTGTCATCGAGTACCGAAGCGCCTGGCTGGTACATCCGGATCAGCGGCCGGAATCCCCCAGCCGGACACGGGAGCCAGTTCGCCGATCTCTCGCCGCCCGGATCAGATGCCTGGATGAAGAGATCGAGACTGCCGTCGTCGTTGTACCGCAACCCGGCGGTGCGATCGCCAATTGAGTAGCGATCGATCGGGTTCTCGACCAGATAAAACTTCTCGTCGTCGTACATCGTCATCGACCAAAACGCATCAACAGGCGGAACCTCATCGAAATGCACCGTATAGGCATGCTCGCCGATGAGAAGCTGGCCCTCTTCATCGGTGAACGTCCAGAGATACGCCGCTTCGTACCCATGATTGCCCCACAAACCACCGTACGCGGCGATCGCGCGAACCATCGTCGCCGTCGGCAGATCAGCAATCTTCCATTCGTCGACGTCAATCGTGCCGACCTGGAACGACGTGGTGTTGTAGTCGAAAAGATGGAGCGCCGATTGCCACCCCACCGGCGGCGCATCAGGATCCCCTTTCGCGGCTCGATCGATAGCAGCGAAGCCGTCTGTCTGAGCCTGAACCAGAATGGCGCGCAGCTCGGGATCGACGTCATGGTAGGGACTCGTGGACTCCAGAATGCCGAGCGAGGCGAATGGATCCAGTTCGGCGGGATTCGCCGCCGGAAAAAGCTGCGACCATGCTCGGAACTTCTCCCACCAGGCGATATCCTCGGGAGCATCCCGGTCGTACGGGGCAACGTCAAAATCACCAAAGGCACGTGCGGTCGTGTCAGGTCGGCTCGGATACAGACTCAGCGGCGTCAACCACGTGTCGTCCTCGAGCACAAACACCGCCGGCAAATCATCGTTGCCATTGACGGCAAACCGGCCGACGATGGAGAAGACGTTCGTCGGCGCCGTGATCAGCCCCATCCCATCCGGAACAGTGCCCTCCCAATCCGGCCCGGCCAGCAACCACCACTGCTCCGCCGTGCCGGTCGCCCGCCTGCCCACATAGGCGAAATTGTTCGACCAGGCATCGACAAACTGCATCACATAATAGCGATCGTGCGTATCCGGCAAGTGCAGCACCTGCGGCTCGTTGGTTACATCGACATGCGCCATCGCATAGACCGTGTCATTGTTCAGCGAAACGAACTCGTCAGCCGGCCCAGCCAACTCGCGGCCAGCCCCGAACATGTTCACCGGCGCGGTGAATGTCACCTTCGGCGCAGTAACCTGACTCGTCACCTCAGTGAGATCATAGACAAGCGGATACCCATAGATGAAAGCCTGCGTCGCCAGCTCCAGTGATCTCACCACCATTGACCCTCCCGATCTCCCATCACTTCGCATCACGTATGTGTTCGTATCCTAGCATCCAAGTCTGACCGCCCAGGGGGCTCGTATCCTTAGCTACAGATTTCAATCTGTACGCGAAACCCACGGCTCTCCCGTCCTCCCGTCTCCAACAGCATCGCCCGCATCCCCGCTCCAGCTTCACGATCTCGCGCCCCAGTTCCTTCCCCAACCCCCTTCGCTGATGATCGATGCACGCTGGCAACGACTCCCCTGAATCCCGCCGGCACAGGGCCGTGTTCTACACGCCGGAAGTCAATCGTCTTCCGGGAACTGGAAGAGCGACAGACCGCCATCGACGAGCAACACCGAGCCGGTCATCTGGGATGCGCCGGAGGAGCAGAGAAATGCGGTGGCTTGTGCGATCTGCTCTGGAGTCTGGAGGTCGCCAAGCGGGATGATGCCTTTCACCCGCCGTGCATACTGCGGTTCGGTCTCGAGCTGATGTTTTGCCAGTCCGGCGTAGACGATCCCCGGCGCGATCACATTCACGGTGATGCCGTACCGGGAAAGTTCTCTTGCCATCGACCGCGAGAGCATCTTCACACCCGCTTTGGTCGCTGAATAGGCGCTGATCTCCGGCCAGGGGATATCCATCACCCACGACCCGGTGAACAGAATCCGCCCCGCCGTCCCCTGCTCGACCATCAGGCGTGCCGCCGACTGCCCCACGTTGAAGCAGCCGGTGAAGTTGACGTCGACATGCTGCTGCCATTGCTCCTGGTTCAGATCGAGAAAAGGGATCCCGTGCCCGATCGCCTGGTTGGCGATGGCCACGTCGAGCCGGTCCAGCGAGGAAAGCGCGCGGTCGATGGCGGTGCGGTCGGTGACATCCGCCTCGATGAACGAAACAGCGCCATGCACACTCGCTCGCTCGATCCAGGCGGCCGCGTCTGCCTCGCTCTTTCGATCGATGATCGTGACCACGGCGCCGTGGCGGGTCAGCTCGGCCGCCATCGCCGCGCCGATGTCGCCCGCGCCGCCAGCGATGGCGATTCCGAGTCCTGTGATGCCTTCCATCGACCGCTCCTCCTCGCTCTGGCAATGCACGATGCACAGAAACCGCTGACCGGGCATTGACACGTGCCCAACTTGCGGGTATCGTACCACTACTGCTATGACCGGTCTGACCAGTCTTACCAACGCGCCGGTGTCTCGATACGCTGTCGCCAAATATCTCGAAGACAGGATCGTCTCCGGCCACTACGAGCCGGGCGCCCGGCTTCCGTCCGAACGGCAACTTGCCGAAGAGCTGCACGTCAGCCGCCCCATCGTGCGCGAGGCGTTGCGTGCTCTCGTCGAACGGCGACTCATCGAAGTCCTGCCTGGACGCGGCGCATTTGTCAGCGCGGATGGCTCCGCCGCGGCAGCCAACTCACTCGATTCCTCCTACCGGTTCGAAAACGCGACCGCTCGCGACCTGATCGAGGCCCGGGAGATGCTGGAATGCACGGCGGCCGAGCTGGCCTCGGAGCGGGCGAGCGAGCAGGACCTCTCCGGTCTGGAAGCCGCTGTGACCGGCTGCGAGGAAGCGCACATGATCCTCGATGAAGCCCGATTCGATCTTGCATTCCATCTGGGGATCGCCCGTGCGGCAAAGAACCCGGTGATCGAAACGATGTTCCGCTCGATCTCCGGTCTCACAATCGAGCTGATGTTTCGCAGCCTCAGTGATCCGGCGGTCAGATCGACATCGATACCGATTCATCGCGAAGTGCTGGAGGCGATCAGAAACCGGGACTCGGCCACAGCCAGAGAGGCGATGTCGCGCCACCTCGCTCTGGCGAGTCAGCACTATGGCGAGGATTACGAAAGGTCGATCAAGAGCGTGGCGCAGCGCGAGTTTGCCCGTCTGTTCGAACCGGGTGTGACATTGGAAGAGCTCCTCGATGAGGTGAATGTATGACACAAACGTTGCTGGATGCCGCTTCCACCAGTCGCCACATCGACCGCGACGCGACGCCGCTGCTCGAAGCGAGAGGGCTGAGCAAGACCTTTCTTCACGTTCAGGCGCTGGAGGATGTCAGCTTCCGCGTCTACCCCGGCGAGACAGTCGCATTGGTCGGAGACAACGGCGCTGGCAAGAGCACCCTGATGAAGATCCTGTGCGGGGCGTATCAGCCGGATGCCGGAACGATCGGGTTCGATGGCCAGCTGGTGCATCTGCGAAACCCGCACGACGCGGTGGCGCTGGGAATTGCCGTCGTCTTCCAGGACCTGGCGCTCGTCAATCATCGTGACGTCGCCTGCAACGTCTTTCTGGGGCGCGAGCCGAAGAAAGGCATCGTCGTCGACAAGGGCCGCATGATTCGGGAGTCGCGTGAAGTCCTGCAGCGCTTGAAGATCAATATCCCGTCCGTCTACGCACAGGTTGGCATGCTCTCCGGCGGTCAGCGACAGGCTGTCGCCATCGCCCGAGCGGTACAGCAGGGTGGACGCCTGATCTTCATGGACGAACCGACCGCCGCGCTCGGTGTCCAGGAGCAGGCAAAGGTGCTGAAGCTGATCGAAGACCTGCAGCGGGAAGGCGCTGCGATCGTCATTGTCAGTCACAACCTGCAGCACGTCTTTCATGTCGCGGACAGAATCGTGGTCCTGCGAGGCGGCCGCAACGCCGGCGAGCGCATTCGCTCCGAAACCACCCATGCCGAAATCGTCCAGCTGATCGTCGGATCGATCAGCGACTACCCGGAGGAGTAAACCGAGTGGCGGAGATCGTTCTGAAAGACGAAGAATCGGAAGGGCACGTCGGCATCGGTGAGAAAGGGTTGCTGCGGCGACTGATTGGGATGCGGGAATTCGGCATCTTCGCTGCCGCCGTCGGGCTGTTCGCCGTTTTATCGATATTACGGCCGGACACATTCTTCACCGAAGCGAATTTCCTGCGCATCGCCCAGTCGATCTCGATTCTGACCATCATTGCCACGGGGATGACCTTCCTCTTCATTGCTGGTGAGCTCGATCTGTCGGTCGGCACGATGCATGGGCTGCTGGCGATGTTCCTCTCCGTCGCCATGTACACGCACGACATTCCGCCCATTCTGGCGGTGCCGGCGGCGATCCTTCTCGGCATGTTGCTGGGGGCGATCAATGGCATGATCACCACCTTCTTTGGTGTGCCTTCGTTCATCGTCACGCTTGGCATGATGAGCGTCTTCGTGGGACTCCAGCTCACCTGGGTGAGGGTTCCGCCATTTCCTTCTCGCGAGTGGAAAGCCGAGCACGCCTGGTTCGTCAAGATGATGGGCGCGCGGCTGTGGGGAACGATTCCGGTGCAGGTCTTCTGGATGATCGGCGTCGTGATCGTCGGCAGCTTCGTTCTTTCGAGGACCAGGTTCGGTTACCACGTCTACGCCACCGGCAGCAACGCGCAAGCCGCGGCAAATGCAGGCATCAACACCCGCCGGATCAAGATCGCCTGTTTCATGATCCTGGGCGGATTGACCGGACTCGCTTCCGCTGTGCTGATCGGCTGGATCGGCAGCACCTCGCGTGGCTACGGGCAGGGGTATGAACTCGATGTGATCGCTGCGGTGGTCATCGGCGGCACGAATCTCTTTGGCGGCATCGGCAGCGTGCTCGGCACGTTTCTGGGTGGCGCGATCACGGGCATGATCCGCAACGGTCTCGTCTTGCTCGGAGCCGAGCAGGAAACGATTCCTATCGCCATGGGCGTGGTGATCATCCTGGCGGTGGTGTTCGATGTCACCGTCCGCAAGCGACAGCGTATTGGTTAGGACTGTTCGACACGTCAGGGAGTCACCGTAGAAGGGAGAGACTCGAATAACCGGCCACGACCGGTTCGGTGATTGCCGCGGATACGATGAAACGCTTGGTTCGTTGTTCAGAGCAGAACAGAAGGAGTATCCAGATGTCCATGTCTCGACGCAGAATGCTCATGACCAGTGGCGCCATCGGCGCAGCGGCAGCCACGCTCGGCGTACCAGCGTCGATGCTTGCTGCCCCCTCGAGCAGCACCACGAGCTATCCCATTCGATCCCAAGAGGGCTCGAAGCGGGTCATCTTCGTGACCCACGACGACAACCCCTTCTTCATCCCGGTGCGTTCCGCGCTTGAGGAGTTTGGCGCAATGGCCGGATGGGAAACCCAGTGGGTCGGACCTCCGCAGCATGACGAGCAGGCCACATTGCAGTTCCAGCTCGATGCCATCGCGGCCCAACCGACGGCGATTGGTTTCACCAGAGTCAACACCACCATGTTCGACGAACCGATTCAGCAGGCGCAGGAAGCCGGCGTCTACGGCATCCTCTATAACACCGCTTCCGAAGGCTATCAGGAGCTCGGTGTCGCGTATGTTGGTCAGGATTTCATCCCGGCCGGCATCGTCAGCGGGCAGAATGCCGCCAGGTACGCGCAGGAAATCACCGGCCGCACCGACGGTGAGATCATTCTCGGAACAATCGCGCCGGGACACAGCGCGCTGGATGCCCGCATGGAAGGCACTCGGCAGGGCATCGCGGCGTACAACGAGGAGAACGGCACAAGCTACACGACTTCCGATCTCACCACATCCACGGACGGTCCGACCGCCATCGCGGCGCTCGACGCTGTCTACGCCGAACGAGGAGACGAGATCGTCGGGTTCGCCCACGCCGACTATGTGCACTGGTTCACCGGCACCTGGATCGAGCAACAAGGGCTGGAAGGACGATTCGCCAACGGCGGATTCGACCTCATTCCCGGCGTGATCGATGCGATTAAGGTCGGCACCGCGCAATGGTCGATCGGTCAGAATCCGTACGCACAGGGCTGGATCACCTCAGCGCTGATCCACATGGCCACGGCGCACGGTTTCCAGGCGTTTGACTACGACACCGGGGCCGAGGTCGTCGATTCGACTAATATCGATGCGGTCGCCGAGCGAGAGGCGGTCTTCGCCGAATAACCCGAAACACAGCCCGGGAGCGGCGTGTCCGCTCCCGGACCGCTGTTGGCGACCGGTCGAGCAGGGGAAGAGGGGCAGGTCCGATGAAGGTCACCAAGGTCGAGACGATCTGGCTCGAGGAGTTTCCGAACGTCATCTGGCTGCAAGTCCACACGGATGAGGGGCTGGTCGGGCTGGGCGAGACCTTCTTCGGGTCGCAGGCGATAGAGGCCTATGTGCACGAGTCGATCGCGCCCTATCTCCTCGGCAAAGATCCGCTGACTATCGACAAACATGCCCTGGCGCTTTACGGGTATGTCGGGTACCGGTCGTCGGGGGTCGAGATGCGCGGCAACTCGGCGCTCGACATCGCGCTCTGGGACCTGCTCGGTAAGGTGACGAATCAGCCGGTCTACCAGCTCCTCGGCGGCAGGTCGCGAGAGTCGATCCGCACGTACAACACCTGCGCCGGTTATCGGTACGTGCGCAGCCGTCCCCAGCAGGCGGTCGAGCTCTGGGGTCTCGGCAACAACGACGGTCCGTATGAAGACCTCGACGCTTTCCTGCATCGCGCCGACGAGCTGGCTCTCAGCCTGATGGAGCAAGGCATCACCGGGATGAAGATCTGGCCGTTCGATCCGGCCGCCGAAGCGAGCGGCGGACTCTACATCTCCAACGCTGATCTGAACGCTGCGCTCGAGCCGTTTCGCAAGATTCGCTCGGCGGTCGGCAACGACATGGACATCATGGTCGAGTTCCACTCCCTCTGGAATCTCCCAACGGCGAAGAAAATCGCCCGGGCGCTGGAGGAGTTCGAGCCCTTCTGGTTCGAAGATCCGATCAAGGCGGACAACATCGACGCCCTCGCCGACTATGCTGCCTCGACCCACGTGCCGACCACCATCAGCGAGACGCTGGCGACGCGGTGGTCGTTCCGCGAGGTGATGGAGGCGAACGCCGCCGGTGTGATCATGATCGACCTCTCCTGGTGCGGCGGCATTTCAGAAGGAAAGAAGATCGCCGGCATGGCCGAGACATACAAGCTGCCGGTGGCCCCGCACGACTGCACCGGCCCGGTTGTCTACATGGCCTCGATGCATCTGTCGCTGAACGCGGTGAACACGCTGATTCAAGAGTCGGTGCGGGCCTTCTACACCGGCTGGTACAACGAGCTGGTGACACAGCTTCCGGTGTTTTCGAATGGCTACCTCGACGTCCCCCACGCTCCCGGACTGGGAACCGAGCTGCTGCCAGGCCTGCGAGACCGCCCGGATGCGCATGTGCGGGTGAGCGCGCTGTAGCTCCAGGACCTCGGAGGTAGCAGAGCGCGTAGCGGCGATCCCTTGTGGTCGCCGATGGCCCGCAGGGCCATAACATGCCCCGCCGACAACAACCTTCACGATTGCGGGACTTCCGTGTATCAGATGTATGCGCGCTCGATGAGAAGTCGCCATAAATGGCGACGCTACGTAAGGCGCAGACACGGTGCTGAATTCGTGCTATGAATCGCAAACGACCGACGAACCGCTGGAGGCGCTTTTCATGACACGTCCGCCCGACCGCATTGCCGACATTCGGACCTATCTGCCACTTGGCGGGAAGGAAGGTGGCGACTACCACGGTCGGGGCGAAGGGCACTGGATCGTCGATACGATCATTAGCAACCCGATGTCGGTTTACCCCGAATACAAATCATCGCGCCTGAAGTGGGGGATCGATGCGATCGGCGGGCTGATCGTGGAGATCGAGCTTGAGAGCGGTCTGACCGGCGTCGGCATCACACACGGCGGCGAAGCCGGCGCGTTTCTGATCAACAAGCACTTCCGCCGTTTCCTGATCGGGTCCGACCCGCGCGACGTCGAGCGGATCTGGGATCAGCTCTGGCGCGCTTCCCTCTATTATGGAAGAAAGGGGATTACTCTCTGCGCGATCAGCGCCGTCGATCTCGCGCTCTGGGACCTCCTCGGCAAGCTGCGCGACGAGCCGGTGTACATGGTGCTGGGCGGTCGTACCAAGCTGGACATCCCGTGCTACGTCACCGGCATTCGGGAGAAGCGGTATCAGGAGCTCGGTTTCTTCGGCGCCAAGATTCCGCTGCAATATGGTCCCGCCGACGGCTATGAAGGACTGAAAAGGAACGTCGCGCGCTTCGCGGCGGCGCGGGAGGAGGTCGGTCCTGATTTCGATCTGATGATCGATTGCTACATGTCGCTGACGGTCCCCTACACGATCGAGCTCGCTGAGGCATTACGGCCATACCGTATTCGCTGGATCGAGGAACCGTTGCCGCCCGACGACTACGACGGTCATGCCCGGATAAAAGCCGCCTGTCCGTGGCAGCAGTTCACGACCGGCGAGCACGAGTTCAGCCGGTATGGCTACCGGGAGCTGATCGCGCGGCAGTGCGTAGACATCCTGCAGCCCGACCTGACCTGGTGCGGTGGGGTCACTGAAGCGCGCAAGATTGCCGCTATGGCGGCAGCGTATGACACGCCTGTTGTGCCGCATGGCAGCGCCTTTTTCAGCACGCACTTCCAGATGGCGCACACGAATTCGCCGTTCCAGGAAGTGCTGGCGATGAGCAAGGATGGCATGGACTTCGTCTCGATCTTCGGCAATGTGTTCGAGGGAGAGCCGACGCCGGAGAACGGCCGGATGCAGCCGCGCGACCTGCCCGGCTGGGGCGTCGAGCTGGATCATGAGCGAGTCAGGGCAACTCCAACAAGAGTCGATTGAATGCTGGGACAACCAGAGATTGGTTTCACTGAGACGCTACGGGCTCAACGGATTTCTCCTCGATGGCACTCATTCCAAGGTGAATACCTCGAATTTGCTGTATTCGGTCGTGCGATTCACATCCGTGTTTGCGACATGCGAAGCGGAAGCAAGCCAGATGTCGCCAGCTTCCAGAGCATCTGCCAAACTTAGTTCAGCAATCTGAACTCCAAGTACCGCGAATATCCCATTGCTACCCCGTGCCAATAGTTCAACCCTGATTTCATCGCCTTGTGTCATCAGGAGGCTGTTCAACATGCCCGAAGCGATCGTGTCTGCCCCGCCGTAGGAGAGTGTCCAGGATTTATCTGAGATTATTGTGAGGCGAAAGTGATCTTCTCCTCCAATGTCGCGAAAGCCTAAAGTGAAATCCCATGGTGCAAATTCTTCACTTGGCACGACAAAATGGACCGTGGCGTAAAAATCAGCGACCTCCACTCCTGCGGAAGAGATCAACATCTCTTTCTCAGATTCTGTCAGGATTCCTAAATCTGGACCGGCAATTCGCTTCCCCAACTCAATGCTGAATGAGTTCGACTCTGATGTCGGTTGGTTGGCACAGTCACCTTCATCCGCGTCACACGCCGCCCTACGAGTGATGCATATCGCTCCGTCGCATTCTTCGTCGTCTCGGCAACCCTGGCGCCAGCCTCCCTGAATTCCGCAAAAATCGCAAAACCTATCAGCGTCTCCCTCGCTGATGCAACGTCCATCACAGCAAGCCTGTTCTTCCCAACACTCGACCCCGCAAGCCCCGCAGTTCAAGACATCGATGGATAAATCCGTGCATTCTTCGTCACAATAATCCGCTCCCTCTAGGCAGGCTGCTTGACACTGTCCGTCGATGCATTGCCCTATGCTCGACTGACCTGGCCCGGGCACGCCATCACATGAGCTTCCACAATGCCCGCAGTTAAGCACGTCACTCTGCAAATCAACACACTGTCCGCCGCCGCAATCAGTAAGTCCAGAATTGCAGGCGGATGCTTCCACTTCCCCGAACCCTACCTTGAGATTCTGTTCTATCTCCCTGAATTCTTCAGGAAGAAACTCCAGACCGATGAGTCTATTCAGATAAACATAAGCACATCGATTGCCTTCGGTGATGTGGCCATAGATAAACTCACGAACCCAATCTCCCTCACGGTCTGAGTACTCGATGATCATGGGCATTCTGCCGTTGGCCTGTTGAACGACCTGTAAGTCGGGATGGTCGTTCCGAAAATTCTCTGTAAATTCCGCTGTTACGGCACTTGACTGATCTAGCGATCCGAGAGCTTGGTCCATGCTGGTTCCTGCCGCCAGCGGAATCCCCCATATCTCGACCGTGACCGCTTGAGTCGCGTTGATGTCCGCTTCTATGGCAATCGCGTCCCAATTGGTCGTGCTGTTGTCGGCAATGAGTCTCCATGGCAATGTCCAGCTGACTTCAAACCCGCACTTTTCCGATTCATAATCAGGCGAACTGGGGCTCGGCTCACTAGGTGGCTCTCCGTCACCAATGCAGCCGCAGAGCCCGCTTCTGCATTGGCAATCGAAGCCACATTGATTCCCACAGAATCCACAATTGCCATTGTCTGATTCAAGGCTCACACATGTCTGGCCACCATGCTGACTTGGGCACACAACCTCATTTGAGAATGATCCACATTGACATTGGCCACTACGACAAGTCAGTCCAAAGTCGCAGCGATTCCCGCAGAATCCACAATTGTCGTTGTCCGATTCAAGGTTCACACATGTCTGGCTACCAAGCTGACCTGGACACACGACCTCATTTGAAAATGATCCACATTGACACTGGCTATTGCGACAAGTCAGGCCAAAGTCGCAGCGATTTCCGCAAAATCCGCAGTTGTTATCGTCTTGACTGAGGTCCACGCAATCGGAGACTCCCATGAAGCCGCAATTGGTTTCGAAGAATCCGCAAGTGGCCTGCGCGATTGAACGTGTCTGACCGCGGAACTGCAGTGCAACCGATGCCAATACCGGCCCAATCGTGAGCTTTGCCAGACTCCGTCGAGACCAACGGGCGGCCAGGACTCGTGTAAATTCATCGAAGCGATCTGGTTCCACCGCTGATCCCGTCCCGACAACGCAGCACTCGATGAGTCAATAATAGTGTGTGTTGCGTTTATCTTCCGATCAAAGACGCTTTCGCACATTGCGACTTGGTGACTGTGCGGAAATGAGCTGATTGGATCGGTATGACACGACATCTCGAACCAGCTCGATAACCGACCTGACCTCGTATACTCAGGAGCGAACCTGCTCCTCGTCGTGAAGGAACCACGCCATGGCAATGACATACCCGCGGCAGATTCAGGAAACCGTTGAGGAATTCGTCGCAGCGGATCGCAACGCGGTCATTGAGTATCTGAGCACCCATCAGGAATTGGCGCCCTATTTGGCCCAATTAGTTCACCATGCCCGTAACATTTACGGAAATGCCACTACGTTCAGTCTTCGGCGTGACTGGGATCCCGATTCTGATACCGGTTTGGAGTACTTGATCGCTGGAATCAGGACCGCGCTCAGCCCGGATGACGCGTATCAACACCTGTACAGGCTACGTGAAGATTGGTGGTTTGGTGTACCCGAAGGTGTGCAGAACCAGATTCTCATCGTCAATGAATTCGAGTAGCCGTGTCGTTTTCGGGTCCTGACTTCCTGCATGTCGCACAAGCACTGATTCAAGGTGCGGCAACTGAAGGTGCACTCCGAACTGCCATCAGCAGATCCTATTATTCGGCATTTCTTCATGCCCGAGAATACTGCTGGCAAAACGGATATCGAATTGAAAGGTCGGGTCGAGGACACGATCAGGTTCGGTCGAGCCTGAGTAGTCAGGGGCAGTTGCACATCGCTGATAACCTCCGGGGCTTGCATTCGCTACGGAAGAACGCGGATTATGACATTCCGTTTCCGATTCCCAATCTTCATGCGGAAGCGAGGAACGCGGTCTACCTCGCCAGAAAAATCATCTCAGACATCGATGACCTTCCCTGATGTGTGCAACCCCGCTTTCCCAGGCTGCTGACTCTTCTGAACACTCTCCTGGCGTACAAAAACGAATGCGGGTGCGCAACAAAGACAACACATCCCAACTGCGGGACGAGCCGTGTTGAGGAAATTGACGGTCAATGAACGCTTCACACTACACCATGATTATTCGCTGGTCTGAAGAGGACGGTGCTTTTGTCGTGTCGTTGCCGGAGTGGCACGAGCGGGTCATCAACCCGGTAACGCACGGTATGACATACGAAGAGGCTGCCGCGAACGGCCAAGAAGCCCTCGAGTTGTTGATCGAATCAATTCTGGAACAGGGTGAGTCGCTTCCCGAATTCGAGCCAGTTGCCAGCACTTTCTGGATGTACATCATGTGATTGTTCAACCGAAAGACGAGTAAGGTTCTCTAATCCCCAATTTGTTCACGGTGGGGATTGGTCCTCATGACTGATTTGCGACAGCTCTCACATATTCCGCATAACTGGAATACGTTCCATTCGCGTGAGCCAGAAGAAAATCGGATTCGTATCGCCCAACTCGATTCTGCATGGCTGTGAGCCACGGATCTGCCAATGCGCCCGAGCGCTGCCAGTAATCCATGGCCAAAACATGATTGATGAGATAGAACTGATCGTCGAACGTCATAGTCCCGCTTCCAGGAAAATAACCCCCTTCTTCAATGACAGTCGATGAGAAATAGGAGTAATCGGGGATAAATGGATTCGCGAAGTACTGCGCAAGCCACCAGGAAGCAGCGGCTATCAATTGATTGGCAGTCGGAAAACGCGCAGGTTCGAGAAGTGCAGCGAGTGCCCGCAGTTCGTCGTCAGTAGGGAGGCCATGTCCCAGGCCCCCCGGCGATACCGGTATCGTGAACCCGAATTCGTTGGCGTAGGAAACAGCGAATTCCTTCGTGCCCCACTGTGATAGCAGCAATCGAGGATCGTTCATAGGAACTTCGACTCGCAAAGTAGGGGGAGGGCTTGGGTCATTCCCGGTCCAGATACACACGTAGCAGACAGGGCTTAGGCCACGCTCGGCATGAATTGCCATCCAGGTTTCCCAAACCCATTCGTCCTTAGTGCCAGCTACTCCCAATCGGTTCGCAGCCGCCAGATTTTCCGAGTCCTCAGCATCCTGGGAGAACTGTGGATAACTTGATTCAAGTTCCTCCAAACACGCTGCTTCTCCCAATCCTGCGATCCCAGTTACAAAGCCGCGAAATCCTGGATACCCGGGTCGCAATTCCACCAGCGTACAAGTACTTGATGACGGATTGTCCTGAAGAGAGGATTGTTGATTTGAAGATGGGTTCACAGGCTTCTCGGATTCAAGAGGGAGAAGCACAAAAACTGAACCTCCGAATACTCCAGTCGGGGGTCCATCGGGAATAGTGAAAACCTGATTGATATCTCCCTCAAGCGAGTAGCCCTCGGGAATGTCTATTGGATCAATTGAAACGATTACTATAGCGGAGAACGGAACATTGACGGTGCATCCAGCGGTAGAGCTTGCCGCCTCCGGGATAGTCGTTGTACACGTGTCTCTGTGGACCCCACGAGGCGTTTCAAATTGTATGGGGACTCCGTCCCATGGTTGGCAGCCAACGAACGGCCAGGAGTATCCAGGATCGCACTTCGCAGTTAGGGCGCTGAGAGGAAAACCGTCCTGCTGCGCCGCGCCCTCCACTTGTGTTGAGAAATGAGGGCACAGAAGGACCGCTACGATGAGGGTGACAATACGAAACGTTGCATGCACATGAGTGCCTATTGCCATCCTAGGAAATCCTCTGAGCGACTGGTTCGGAACGGCGATCGACTCGGTCTGGACCGGACCGAGTCTATGCCGGTTTTTGCCTCATAGCAACTCAGTAGTAACTTCTCAACGTTTCGCCGCCTTGGTAGAGGCTAGTCGTGAGAGAGATCTTCGTCTCGATCTTTGGCAACGTGTTCAAGGGAGAGCCGACGCCGGAGAACGGCCGGATGCAACCGCGCGATCTGCCCGGCTGGGGCGTCGAGCTGGATCATTCGCTGGTTCGACTTTCTTCTGCAAACGAGCAGCAACCATGAACGCTTAGAGCATTGGCGTCTATGGCGACGCCGACTTGAGCATTTGAGGCATAACCACCAGCACAACATGCAAAGATAAGCGGGAAACGCAGGCGTTTCCGCTACACATTTCTTGCCGCCTCTCCGCCTTGCCGCCTCTCCGCCTCGCGTTGGGGTAGGATGCTTCGCACGGTTGCCGTCCGCAAACCACACGTTGAGTTGATCGTTGAGCGATTCCTGGGACCGCGTCGCATCTGCTGTCCGCACTGCCGCGATGGGAGTGCGGGGAACCCTCGCGCCCGGTGGGGCGGCGTCTCTGGAGTGCGGGCCTGATTTCTGCGCCGATGTTGCCTCCGCGTCCCCTGCTCGTGCGACCAATGCGACATCGAGGACGCCGATTTCGACGTTGACCTGGTTGTGCGGCGTGCTGGGGATCGCGCTGCTCATCCTCGCCAATTCGTGGTTGAACGAGCAGCGATTCGATCTTCTCGTGGCCGTGGTGTTGCTGGCCGGTCTTGCCGTTTGGGCGGTGAGCAGCGAGCATCTCGATGTCTGGTTTCCGAAACGCGCCGTGTTGCGGAACGAACGCTGGCCGGCGAGATGGCAATGGCTCCTGCTGGGCATTACGGTCGCGAGCGGTGCTGGGGCGGTCTATTGGTCGAGAGACAATGAATTTCGGACAGCGGGCGTCATATGCTGGATCGCGGCCATCGTCTCCTGGACGGTCGGCTGGTGGCCCAAGTCATCCTCGGCAAACTGGTTGCAGCGCTTTCGGCAATCGAGAAGTGAGGGCGCCGCGCCGGCATCGACCGCACTTAACTTCCCCGGACGGCCAACCCGGCAGACGCTTGCGATCTGTCTGGCGATGCTGCTGATCCTGGCGGTAGGGACCTTCTTCCTCTTCTATCAGATCGATAAAACGCCGCGCGACCCGACCAGCGACCACGCAGAAAAGCTGGCCGATGTCCAAACGATCATCGATGGCGGGCGCCCGATCTTTTTCGAGAACAACACCGGCCGCGAGCCGATGCAGTTCTATCTGATCTACACGATGGTCGATACATTCGATTCGCCGCTCAATTTCACGACGATGAAGGTCGGGACGGCGTTTGTCGGCTTGCTGTCCATTCCGTTCGTCTATCTGCTGGCGGCCGAGCTGGGGGGCGTGGCGGCGGGGTTGGCCGCGTCGCTGCTGATGGCAATCGGCAAATGGCCGGTGGAGATTTCCCGCGCTGGTCTGCGCTTTCCGTATGGGATGACCTTCGCGGCGATCACCCTCTGGTTTCTCGTCCGCTGGATGCGCACGGGCGATCGCCGGGACGCACTCGCCTGTGGTCTGGCCCTGGGGGCGGGGCTGTACGGCTATACCCCCTTTCGCGCCGTTGTGCCGGTGGTGGCGATCGGATTTCTCCTCGTGTTGCTGGCTCCCACCAAAGCGATTACCCGCAAGCGTGCATTTGGTCATGGACTCCTGACCGCCGCCACCGCGCTCGTCGTCTTTCTGCCGCTCGGCACCTACGGCATCGAGAAACCGGACAACTTCTGGCAGCGATCGACCAACGTCGTTGCTGGCAAAGATGAGGCCTCGGCACTGCGCGTGGCGTTCGACCAGCTTTCCGTCTTTCTGGAAAACAACTGGCACGCCGCGCTGGCGTTCACCTATCGGGGCGATTCGACGATGGTCAATGCGGTGACCTACGATCCGTTCCTCGATGTCGTGATGGGCGCTCTCCTTCTGGCGGGACTGGTTGTCGCGTTGCGCCGCATTGTTCGGCGCTTCGACCGGGCGCTCGTGCTTTTGCTGGTCGCGTTGCCGGTGCTCTTCCTGCCTTCGACCCTGGCACTGGCAGTTCCGTATGAGAACCCCAGCGTCAACCGGGCCGGGTCAGCCATTCCATTGATCTTCGCGCTGTGCGCGTTGCCGCTGGCGATTCTCGCGCAATCGATCCGCAGGTCAGTCCAGCCGCGACTGTTGACGGCGCTGGCCGCGACGGTGTTGACCGTGTTGCTCGGTATCGCCGCATACGAGAATTTCGAGCGCTATTATCGCGACTTCGACCGGCAGACTCGGTTGATCGTTGTCAACACGACGGAGATCGCCGCGGCCATCGACGGCGCGTCGTCGGTAGGCGTATCGCTCGACAACGCCTACATCATCGATCGCGCGTACTGGCTCGATATTCGGAACATCGGGCTGACGCTGGGCAATCTCGGCTGGGCGTACGATCACAACATTGGTTTGGACGACCCGTTGCCGGAGCGGCGACCGGGCGAACCGCTATTCCTGGTGCTGCATTACGACGACGCGGCGCGCCTGGCCGAGATCTTGTTGAAATACCCAGATGGGCATCTCACGCGGGTTCCAGCAGAGATTCCCGGTCAGGATTTTCTGACCTATCTGGTGTTGCCGGATGACGCGGTCGATGAATCGGCGACCAACGACGGTCAGAGGACCGGGGCAACTGTGCTACGGTATTGAGCGCGATGACCGTCCGATTCGTTGGATTGAAGTGATGATTGATCTGCTCAAGCACAACCAGGAAACCATCAAGGCGATCTGCGAGGAATACGGCGTTCTTCGGCTTGAAGTCTTTGGCTCTGCCGCCCGCGGGGATTTTGTTCCCGAGACCAGTGATCTCGACTTCGTCGTCGAGTTTCTCGACTATGGACCGGGAATCGCCAAGCGCTACTTCGGATTTATTCGGGCGATGGAAGCGCAGTTCGGCAGGAAGGTCGATACTGTCTTCGGGCCGACGATGAAGAATCCCATTTTTCAGGAAGAAGTCGACCGATCACGCGAGCTGATCTATGAATCGACGAGCGGCAAAGTCGCTGCATGACGCCGTGGAGGCGTCGGACGAGCTCCTCAGCCGTTTTGGCGACACGTCCTTCGAGCGCTACCTAGCTGACCGTGACCTTCAGCTGATTACAGAGCGGATCATCATCGCAATCGGCGAGTGCATTGCACAGGCAGTACGCGCGGAGCCGTCGCTGCTCGATACAAGTCCCGAAGCTCTGGATGTCATTGGCACACGGAATCGGGTAGCGCACGGCTATGACGATATTCGTGCCGAGGTCATCTGGGACATTGCTGTCAACAACATTCCCAACCTTCGGCGCAATCAGGCTGAATTGCTATTTGCATAGCGGGTCGGGAGCACAATGGAGATCGTTCTTCTCGGCTTTCAGATCGGCAATGCCTTCACCGCATTCGTTTACGGCTTGCACGGTTCGCGCGACGAGCTGTACTACCTCGTTCGGCGTCCCCGGTTGCTGGCGCTCACGCTGGTGGCGGTCTTCATCGTCACACCGGTGGCGGCGATCGCAGTCTCCGAAACACTCGATCTCTCGAGGGTCGCATCGGTTGCGATCATCGCCCTGGCCCTGTCTCCCGTCTCTCCATTTCTCCGCATTCAGGAGCGGAAAGCCGGTGGCAGCGGTTCGTTGGGTGTGGGACTGGCTTTCGCGGTCGCGTTCGGCTCCGTTCTCATTTCGCCTCTTCTCGTCGCCTTTGCCGGTGACCTCCTGGACCGGCCGTACGATGTAAGCGCGCGATCCGTGCTGGCGACGATCGGATTGCTCGTCTTCGAGCCTCTCATGCTGGGCTTCGTGGTTGCCTGGCTTGTGCCTTCCAGTTGGGATCGCATCGGCCTGCCGTTATCGAGAGTGGCGAACCGAATCCTGCTGGTCGCGACGGTCTGCCTGCTGATCGTCATGGCGCCTTCGATCCTCGAGCTCATCGACTTGCGCACCGTCCTCGGCATGACCCTCTTCACGATCGCGGCAGTGGCGGCCGGACATCTGATCGGCGGCCCGGATCCCAATCATGCCTCAGTGTTGGGACTGGCTTGCGCGAACCGGTACACGGTGGTCGCGCTCACGATCGCATCGGTCAACTTTCCCGAGGATTCGTTCGTTGCGGCGGTCGTCCTCTGTTCGATCATCCAGTACGTCGTCTTCCTGCCGTACATCAGGTGGCATCGCCGCCGTCTGACCGTGGACGATCAGCCATTCGAACGGATTCCCCCGCCGGGGTTCCATTGAACTGCCGTCATTCGGCGGCGCTGTGAAGGAGGAGACCGTGTACCGCACCGGATTCAGAATGCGACTCAAACCGGGCAATGAAGCGATCTATAAGGAAAAGCACGATCAGATCTGGCCGGAGCTGGTGGAGGTGCTGAAGGGGCAGGGAGTGGTTCGCTATGCGATCTACCTGAGTGGGCTCGATCTCTTCGCTCATCTCGAGTCGAGTCTTCCGCAGACGCCGGGCGAGTCGGTGGATCCGGTGGTCCGTCGCTGGTGGGACATGATGGCGGAGTATATGGAGACAAATCCGGACAACTCGCCCAAGACGTGGCCGCTGGAGGAAATGTTCTGGCTGGAAGCATGAGCCGGCGAGGCGGACATATCGCGTGCGATTTGGCCGGGGTTGTTCAATAGCCGGCATACCAGCGCCAGCGTGGCATGAAAAAGGCGCCGTCATGCTGAGCGGAACGGAGCGCAGCGGAGTGCAGTCGAAGCATCTCCCGCCGCAGCGGTAAGCCTCTGGCAGCGGTGTCTCTTGCTCGCTGCGGTGCCCGAACGAGCGATTCCTCCACTCCGCTTCGCTCCGGTCGGAATGACATCGCGGTTTGGAGCGTCCGTAAAAACACTCTCGCCGCATTCTGGAAGAGAGACGACTCAGACTAATGATTCGTTGAGCATCTGTTCGATGGCGGCGCGCGGAATGCGCTTGTTCAGCACGACGGTGCCGTCGGCCTCCTGAACTGCTTCCGCCACTTTGCGGGCCCAGATGTTCTCGAACAGGATCAGTGCAGCCGAGGAATTGGGCGCGAGATGCTCAACGACCAACTGGGCGTCGCGTTCCGAAAGCAGGTCTTCCGCTTCGTCCGGCGATTCGACGAGGAGGGCAGTGGCGCCGCCGATGTCGTCGATGGTGACGACGAGGGACGACCCGTCCTCTTCCTTCATCACGAAGAGCAGGTCGATGATCCGGACGAGCCCGGAATCGACCAGCGCGTTGATTTCCCTGGCGACGCCACCGGTGAACTCACTCCCCGGAAACCGAAAAATGATCAGTTCGACTGGACCCAGCGGCATGCGATCGACTCCTGGCGCGAACAACGTTCAATACGACCACTGTACAGGTTCCTCGATACTTTTGGGATGCCTGCATAACACTTCATCCAGCATTTCCGTTTTCTCCGGTGAGCAACATGCCGGAGTGGAGATTGCTTCCACCGGTTTGGACGTCGATTCGGCAGGAGAACCGGCACGAACGCCTCGCTCGACCAATCGATCAGCGCGGGATTTGGCAACGGGGCCGAATCGCAAGAACGTGCTGATCCGGACGGGGCCCTCGTTGCGGTGGCTCAGCAGGACGCAGCGGCATTTGCCCTGCTCTATGAGCGCTATGTGGAATCGATCTACGCCTTCTGCTTTCAGCGACTTGGTAGCAGGGAGCTGGCCGAAGACGCCACCAGTCAGGTCTTCACCAATGCCCTGGCTGCCCTGCCCCGCTACCGGGCCGGATCGTTTCGCGGCTGGCTCTACGCCATTGCCCGCAATGTGGTGACCGACGAGCGCCGCCGACCGGTTGCGTTGCCGGAAACACGCGCGGCGTCACACGATGCGGCGCTTCACGACGCCGAAAGCGACATCGATCTCCGGCGTTTGCTCGCCTGCCTGACCGACGAGCAGCGGGATGTCGTCGAGCTTCGTCTGGCAGGTCTGACCGGTCCCGAAATCGCCGAAGCGACGGGAAAACGTCCTGGCGCGGTGCGGGCGATCCAGTTTCGTGCCTATCAACGTCTGCGAGAGATTTTGGCAGAGAAGGACATGGAGCAATGACAAACGAGCATGAACTCATAGCATTCGATCAGGAGCTCGACCGGCTCGCGCTCGGAACGCCAGGCAATCGTGGTGCAGACGCTGGACTGGCTGAGATGCTGACCGTGGCAACGGACCTGCAGCGGCGCTACGACGCGCAGGTTGCCAGGCCGAGTGGCGCGTTTGTCGACGAGTTGCGCAGCCGGCTCATTGCTAACGAGCCAGTCGCGGCGCTCGTGCCGGAACCAACCGGCACCACGACCCATCGATGGGTGCTCCCTGTGTTGCCGGAGGTGCGACCGGGCGGGCTTGGTTCGCGCCCGGCATTCGTTCCCGCGGCCATGGCGGGGTTTGTCGCGGCGGCGCTGTGTCTGGTTGCGCTCCTGACCTGGCGGGCGCTTGATGCGCCGTCGTCGCCGATGATTCTGGCGCCCACGGTCTCCAATGAGATGGCCTCGTTCGATTCCGGGGAGATCACGGGTCAGCCGCTGCTTTGGCAAATGGCGAATTCGGAAGTCGACTCCCCCTATTTCCGGACGGTGGCTGTTTCCGGCAACACCGTCTATCGAGTGGTCGACTCGCCACCCGATTTCAACGGAGTCGAGGCGATTGATGGCCGGACGGGTGAGACGATATGGCGAGTGGAACATTCGCTTCCAAGCCTGGTCGGCATTCGAGCAAACCAACAAGGAGCTTACATTCTTGAAGCGTTCTTTGAGGGCTCGGCTGGCGATGCTCTGAGTCGCGTTACCGCGGTGGCGGCCGAAGACGGAGCGGAACTCTGGAGTATCGAATTGACAGGAATCCCTCTCACCTGGTCGGTTCAGGACGGGGTCATCTACATCTCTGATGACCAGAATGTGACGAGGGCGATCGATTCCACAGATGGTGAAGGAATCTGGGAGTATCTTGCTTTGGCTGGCACTGCGGAAGAGGTTCCCGTTGCCTACCTCTCCGTTCAGAACAGTGTTCCCCTCGTGTTTGGTGACATTGTCGTCAGCTTCACACGCGCGGGCCAGGTGGTTGGTCTCGACAAGCAAACGGGCGCCGAGCGATGGATTCGCGACGATGTGCATCCGCAGGCGACTCGCTTCGCTGCGGCTGGTGATGTCCTCACGTCGATCACATTCGTGGCTGGAGCAGACTCCGACGGCATTCTCGAAACCGATATCGGCAAGGTGGATGGGGAGGACGATGCATTGCTCCTCATCGCCCGCGTGTCTGCGATTGATCCAATCGATGGATCGGAATTGTGGGCCCGATTCATCTCTTCCCAGTCTCTCGAAATCGCAGCGACTGATGGCGTCGTCGCGTATATCGGGAGTCAACCCCCATTTGCGAGTGTCCGCCAGGGAACTCCCAATCCGACTGAGCACGAGGGTGAATCAGTGGAGACTCCGTTGCTGGGTGAGCGGCTGGACCAGGCTATAGGACTTGATCCTGTCACTGGTGAACTCCTCTGGATCGTTAATGCCGGAGAGACGTACTTCAGCACGTTGAGCACGTGGACACCGCCTTCGGGAGTCGGGGGCGGGATTGTTGCCACGACCTCTGACAGAACGCTACGACCAATCGGGTTCTGGAGAGAGGGGAAGCTGGCCGTACCTGATACGAAGATGAGTCTCTATCCCCGTCCAATCTCCGGCGACTTTGGATTCGTGGTGGTGCTGGAGAATGGGGATTTGGCCGGGGTTGCCGTGAACGCTGTGCCGGAGGGGCTGGCGCAGGCCACGCCTGAAGCAGGACCAGCGGTGCTTTGGACATCGCCTGGCGAACTCCAGGAGATCGAAGACATTGCGTTCTTCGCGGTGAACGACGATGCCGTGTTCCGATTCACTCTGATCGACGGCTTCACGGGCATCGAGGCGCTGGACGGGCAGACTGGAAGGCAACTCTGGAAAGAGGAACAGCAGTGGGCGCTCGTGCAGCCGGTCGCTGACGATGCCCATCTCTACTACGCGAGATACGCCGCCTCGCTCGGTGTGATGACGATCGTGGCGCTCGATGCCTCGACGGGTCACGTGGCATGGACGGTCGCTCCAGACCGGACCGTGATGGGATTGACCGCCGCGAATGGGGTGCTCTACGCGGAGGTTTCGCCAAACACACTGATGGCGATTCGAGATGGGGAGATTCTCTGGGAGTCGGCCATCGATCCATATGTCGATCCCGTCTCCAGCAACGAGATCATGCTGCACATGCACGGTCCTGTCGTGACCACTGTCATGGTCGTCGCCATGGCCGCGAACGGCACGATCGCCGGGTTCGATCCCGTCGATGGAGCGCGGTTGTGGACCAGTGTGCGCACTCCCGGGCCGGGGAGCGAGTATGTGGTTGCCGGCGATGTTCTGGTGAGGTTCAGTCCCTTGCTGATCGAAGCGCCAGTGAGTTTGCAAAGCACTCCTCCCCCCGATGTCCCGATTCGTTCGGAGATCGTCGGAGCTGATCTTGACGATGATGCCGCAACGCTCTGGCGGCATGAGATGGACGCTTATGCGTACCCAGTCGGCGTCGTTGGCGACATGGTGTATTTCATCGAGTTCAATGTTCAGTACGTACCGGCAACGCCAGCGCCGGACAGAAGCTATCTGGACGCAGCGATCGGCAAACTCTTTGCCCTCGATGCGCAGACCGGCGAGATCAGAACGATCGAGATCAGAACCGGTCCATCGTCATTCACGTCAGGGGCGGTCTGGTCGCCTTCGAACGGGGATGAGCCGCTTGTGCTCGTGGGCGCGGCCGATGGCGCGCTGACATTCTTCGATCCCGTCGATCAATCCCGGCTCGATATCTTGCAGGCTGGACCGGTCGATGGCGTTGTTGTCGACATCCAGATCAATAACGATGTCGCGTATCTGCTGCTCGATGATGGCTCGGTGGTCGCCGTGTCACTGGCGGACGAGTCGCCGTAGCGCCGGCGGCACGGACTCAAACTCAACCACGATCTTCTCCAGCCAGGAGACCACCACCGGCCAGCAGGGAGACGGACAAGCCGTCTCCCTGCATCTCGCATCCGGACGTAGGGAGGCGCCTCTTCCCGTCATTGGATTCTCCGGACGAGCTGGCCGCCGCACTTGCGATGTTGGACATGGGCCGTAACACTTTTGTCCTCTGTTTCGTTCTGAATTCCTGACTGCGCAGTTGCCCAAACGCGAGCGATGCGGGAAGGAGGGACATGGCGACGTCGGTGAGCGATTCACGTGAGAGCGATGTCCAGCAGGGATGTGCTTCGGCGCCCGATGACGAGGCGCTGGTGGAGCGTGCGCGAAACGACCCGGCGGCGTTCGCCGCGCTCTATCAGACCTATGTGCGGCCGGTCCATGTCTTCTGCTATCGCCGTCTGGGAACGCGTGAAGCGGCGGAAGATGCCACGAGTCAGGTGTTCGTCAATGCGCTCGCACACCTGGACGAGTACCAGACGAACTCCTTTCGGGCCTGGCTCTTCACCATCGCGCGCCATGTCGTGATCGATGCACTGAGGCGGCCGCGGGCGGTGGCGTTGAGCGATGCCGCTTCGCTTGCGGATCGCGCTCAGCGACCGGAGGAAGGGGCCTTGATGGCGGAAAGCGACCAGCGAGTTCACCGGTTGCTCGATCAACTGACGCCCGAGCAGCGCGACATCGTGCTGCTTCGTCTGGCCGGGTTGAACGGCGCGGAAATCGCCGACGTGCTTGGTCGCAGTCATGGAGCGGTGCGCGCCGCGCAGTTTCGGGCGTATCAGCGACTCCGAAGCCTCATTGCTGAATCAGGAGCAAGGTCAGATGAATGACAACGAGCGCCGCGCCCACATGCTGGACATCGCCCTCGACGGGAGGCGGATCGGTGATGCCTCCGTTGCGTCGCCTGAACTCGACGTTTCCGAATTGCTGGCGACGGCGCGGGAGTTCGGTGTTCTGGCCGCGACTGGTGGTCAGGAGCCGGACGAGGAGTTCGTGCAAAGGCTCGAATTGCGTTTGTGGCCGGAAATGACCACGGAGGTGACGCCGATCGAGAAGCCCCGACCAGAGATGAGCCGAGAATCAGTCCGCGACCTCCCGTTCACGGATCGGCGCGTGCTTGCGCGTACGTCGATTCCGCACGTTGCCGTGTGGGCGGCATTGATCGCGCTGCTTCTTGGCTCGGCGACCTTTCTGCTCTGGCAGTTGGCCGGGTCGGAAGACGCTCGGGACGCGTCCAGCGACCTGGAAACAGCGAGTCACCTGACTCCTGGTGGCGTGAGTTCAACTGCTGCGAACGGTGTGCCAGAAGGTATGGCGATGGCCACTCCTGCACATGAGTCACCGTCTGCAGCCGCGACACCGGTTTCAGGGTTTCTCTGGGAGCGGGTGGTGACGACTGCAAGTGACAACGTCAATATGCTGGACACGTTCGTAGTTGGGGACAGCGTGTACTGGTTCCGGACCGACAATGACCTCAACGGCATCGAGGCGATCGATGGAAAGACTGGCGAAACGCTCTGGAGCGTCCCAGCCTACGGCAACGGGAGAACGTTGCGTGCGGACAGTTACGGCGTCTATTACGTCGGATTCAGTGAAGTAACGACGCGCGAAGGCGGCGGGAGCCTCATTGTTGCCCTGTCGCCCCAATCGGGCCAGGAACGCTGGCGACTCGAAATCGAACGCTCTCGCCCGACGGACACGTCCATCGACGATGGCCGCCTCTACGTCCGTCATGACAACGAGCGGCTGACGGCCATCGATACCGAAACTGGCGAGATTCTGTGGACTGCAGGTCAAGCTGCCGATAGCCTGCCATGCGGAACACCCTGGACATTCCGGGAACAGCAGGGCGGACTCCCGGCAATCCTCGATGACGCCATCGTGACCTTCAATTGTGACGGAGCACTGGTTGGGTATGACCCTGACACGGGTGCGGAACTCTGGCGGAGCAGCGGCTTCAACTGGGTGGGAACGTTCCTGAAACCGACAGGGAGCACACTGGTTGTGATGTCCGCCTATCGTTGGGAAGGAATGACTGGTGAGCCGGGTTCTGCGTCCCCCGATGATTTCGAAACCTTCCCCAAGAGCAGATTCGCCGTCTATCGAATCGTGGCGATCGATGGGGCCGACGGGCAGACATTGTGGGAGCGATTTGTCCTGGCCAGACCGCAGTTCCAAGCGGCAACTGAAAGCACATTCGCGGTTATCGGCAGCGAGGTTCCCGCGGCGGAGCGTGATTCGGCTGGACTGCCGGCGACACCGACGCCAGATTTCACGGGGATCGTTGTCGCTCCGGGGGTCGAGAACCATGTGATGGGGTTCGATCTGAGAAGCGGCGAGCTCCTCTGGGAAGAAACGCTGGAGGATGACACCGTCTATCGAACACTGAGCGCCTGGAGCACCGAAACAGGCAGCGGCATCGCGGCCACCACGTCGAACTTCGACATTATCCAGATTGGTCCCTGGGAGGGTGGAACGATCGTCGATCCCGGCGACCGGTTCCTCGTCGTCGAGCCGCCTCTCGCGGGTGATTTCGGCTTTGTTGCCGAGGCGATCGATGGTCGTCTGGTAGGGATTGGCGTGCGGGAAGGGTGAACCTATTGCCCAGGTCGCCGGTACAGTTCCACGACGGTCCGGATTACCTGGGGGGTGACATGTGGCAGTTGACTCCATGGTGATTTGCGGGCAAGGTTCCGGCTTGATGGGAGTTTGGGTTTCCGATTCGATGGGGCAACGATGAACAAGGTTCTCCTGACCGGCGCTGCCGGGTTTGCGGGGCAGGGCGCGGTGGAAGTGCTCGGTGAGCACTACTGGCTGCGGTGCGCGGATATTCGCGAGTCGCCGCAACCAAAGTACGGCGAAACGATCGTCTGCGATCTGACCAGCGCCGCCGATGCCGAACGCGCCGTGGAGGGGATCGATGCCGTCGTCCACATGGCGATGGGACCAGTACCGGGACCGGACGATCCGCCCGAGTTGCTGATGCAGACGAATGTGGTCGCGACGGCCAATCTTCTCTGGGCAGCGCGCCGGGCGGGCGTCAACCGCTTCGTGCTGATGAGCAGCGGCGCGGTGATCGAGGACTACTGGCCGGAAACGCCCTACATTCACGTCGATTTGCCGCACCGCTTCCGCGATCTTTACCGGCTGACCAAGTCGCTGCAGGAACGACTCGCCGAGCAGTACGCGTTCGAGTTCGGTATGACGATTCCCACTCTGCGGCCGTGGGTGATCGTCGACAGCCGCCTCAACCTGCACCGGTTTACCGACGAGCTCAGCCGCGACGATCCGGACTATTTCGGATTTGTCTGCCGGTACGATCTGGCTGAGGCATGCCGGCTGGCGCTGGAGGCGGATATCGAGGGGTTTCAGCCATTTCATATCATGGCCACGGAGGAAGGATGCCGGCGGTTCGATGTCGCGCACACAACGGCGGCGCTGGGGTGGCGACCGGTCGCGACGTTCGACGAGCTCTAGATCTGCGTCGACGCGACATCCCACAACTGCGCACCTGTCGTTCCCCGATACGATGCTGACGGAAATGGGAAGGGCAGCGGGCAGCAATTGGCGCACTCCATGCGCAGCTACGGGTTAGCGGCCATGCAGGAAGCCGGTCGAGCGCCCCATTTCGTCACGTGTCTCAAGCGGGTACGATGACGCAGGAGGAAGAGCGCGTAATGAAAATCGAAAAGATCGAAACGCTTGTTTGCAATGCGCGGATGCGCAACTGGATTTTCGTCAAGATCACCACCGATCAACCAGGACTGATTGGCTGGGGCGAAGCGACGCTGGAGTGGCACACCCGCGGCGTTGTCGGATCGATCGAGGATCTCAGCCAGCTGTTGATTGGCGAGGACCCAACCAGGATCGAACACCTCTGGCAAATCATGTATCGCCAGCATTTCTGGCATGGCAACGGCATCGTGCGGGCGACCGCCATTTCCGGGATCGACCTCGCCCTCTGGGACATCATGGGGAAGGTCGCCGGGATGCCCTGTCACAAGCTCTGGGGCGGACCGGTGCGCGACCACATCCGAACCTACGCGCATCTCGGCGGCGGCAAGCTCGAGGATTTCTACGAAACCGGCCGTGACGACGCCAAGCGATTCGGCGAGCTTGCGCAGGCTGCCGTCGAAAACGGATACACCGCTTTCAAATCGATGGCTGTGCCGGAAACGATGCCGATCGAAGGCAACCGACCCGTCAAATGGGCCGTCAACAACGTCGCCGCCATGCGCGATGCGGTCGGCGACGACATCGACATTATGGTCGATTGCCACGCTCGCCCTTCCCCAGCCATGGGGCTCAAGTTCGGACAGGCGCTGGAGCAGTTCAATCTCTACTTCTTCGAGGAACCCTGCTGGCCGGAGTCACTGGAGGGGTTGTCGCACATCAACGCCAGTCTGACGACGCCCGTCGCAACCGGCGAGCGGATGACCCATCTCGCTCAGTTCAAAGCCCTGTTCGATGTCCGCGGTTGCGAAATTTGCCAGCTGGACATCACTCATTGCGGTGGCCTGACCGAGGCTCGCCGGATTGCCGCACTGGCCGAAGCGCATCGCATCGCCCTGGCGCCGCACAATCCCCAGGGGCCAGTCAGCACCGCGGCGAGTCTCGAGTTTGGATTCTCCCAGCCGAGTTACATCATCTGCGAGACGGTGACCGAAGACGTCCCCTGGCGGCAGGATGTCGTTCAGGAGGGCTACACCATACAAAAGGAAGGACGAATCGTCCTCCCCAACCAGAAACCGGGTCTGGGCATCGAAATCAACGAGGACGAGGTCCGCAAGCATCCCTTCGAGCAGGAGCTGCCGCAGCGGTCGTACTACAGCGATGGATCGGTGGGGGACTGGTAGGGGAGAGGTTGCGGGCAAAGGTGAATGGGAGTGGTGGATGGAGGACTGCGAATGGCTCCGTCTCACCGCCCGGCGACTCGTCGTCATGAAATGAACCCGGCTGCTTCACCTTGATTGCAGCCGGGTTCGGTGCAGCGCAGACTGAATGAACGTCTGGCTTATGCGCCCGGTGGAATGGCCACCTTGTACAGGCGGTTGAGGATGTCGTCGACGAAATAGAGGTTGCCTTCATCGTCGAACGCCATGCCGCTTGGGCCGCTCATCGAGAGTCCACCGGGCACGTTGGTCAAGCTGTCGATCAGCCGGCCGTCAGGTGATGCGATCCGGATCGAGGCTACCTCATAGTCGGCCACAAACAGCCTGCCCCCTGGGTCGAACGCGATGTAGTGGACAACCGAGCTGAAATCGGAGAAAAAGCTTCCCATGGCGCCTGATCCTTCGATCAGCGTGCCGGAAGAGTCGAATTCCTGGACGCGGGGATCTCCCTGGGGAAACTCGCCAATCGAGCCTTCGTCGACGATGAAGACACGGCCGTCGACGACATCGACATCCCATGGATAGGTGAACTCGCCCGGTCCAGTGCCGGTCGATCCCCACTGATACTGGTAATTGCCGTCGAGATCGAAGACCTGGATACGGCCAGTGCGATCGGAGACATAAACGAGTCCAAGATCTCCATCGACTCCCCCCATGGTGAGGTCAAATTCGCCAGGATTCGCTGTTCCTTTAAAGCCCCATTCGAGGAGGAAGGTGTGATCTGGAGCGAATTTCTGGACGCGGGAGTTGAGCGAATCGAAGACGAAAAGATTGCCATCGTTGTCGAATTCGAGGTCGGCCAGGGTAAAGGGTCCACTGGAGAAGGCAAACTGGCCCGGTCCGTCTCCCTCCTCGCCCCAGGACTCCAAATGATTGCCGTCTGGCGAAAAGACCTCGATGGTGCTGGTGGAAGCATTGGCGACATAGATGTTGCCGTCGGGGGCGATGGCCACGGCAACCGGCCAATCGAGCGGATTGGCATCGGTTCCACCGGTTTCCCAGATGGTGGAAACCCCCGTCGGGTCGAACGGCGGCTGCGCAGCTGGAATGACGACGTTTTCGTTGTCCCGGCCACCGAAGATGCGGTCTCCTTCCGGGACGATCGTCAGATAGGCGCCGATCCCGGCCAGCAGGATGAGCAGGGCGGCGGCCAGTGAGATCAGGCCCCAGCGCTGGCGGCGGCTGTGGATGCCGATGTTCGGCCTCCAGGATGATGGCGTTCCCGGTCTCCGGACATCGGGACCAGGGAAGGGAATAGGAACTGTCGTGGCAGACATCGTGTTCTCCTGTGATGAAACGGACTGATCGAACACGCGCTGCCGGGCTCGCTCGCGAGCCGATCCCGGCATTGGCGCCGCATAAAGGGTATGGATGTGCCGGAGCGCCTCCGGCACGGAAGGATCGACTCCCGCCGCCTGGCCAAGCAGCAGGTCATCCCACGATTGATCGGTGAGGTTCGGGTGGCCGCGCTCAGCCATGGTCTTGTCCAATCGTCGTTTGCGTTTGCCGGTGAAGTGCGTCACGCAGGGAGATCACCGAACGCGATTGCGCTTTACGAATCGATTCCTGCGATCGCCCGAGCACGCGACCGATCTCGACTGCCGACAGCCCGGCCATGCGCAGCTCGAGGAGCTGCCGCTGATTGGCAGGGAGCTCATCGAGCAAGCGCCGCAGTGTTTCGTGCTGTTCGGCGGCAATCACGTCGTCTTCGAGTGAGTCGTGTGAAGATGCGATGTCCGGTACTGATTCCAACGGCGTCTGCGGCCGGCGCAGACTGGTTCGGTAGCTCGATCCGGTTACATGCCGGGCGATGCCGAAGAGCCAGCTGCGAAAGGTTGTGCCGGGAATCGCTGGATCGAAGTTCTCGAGATTGGCGATCGCCCGCAGAAAGACGTCGCTGGCGGCGTCTTCCGCGACGTGCCAGTCGCCGAGCTGGGCGTAGGCGAACTTGAAGATCGATTCCCAATAGCGGTCGAAGAGAGGCGTGAAGGCATCACGGTCGCTCAATGCCGCGGCAACGAGCGGTGCATCGGGATCGTCGATTGGCGCCCGCGTCTCGTGCCGGTCTTGTTCTTTGGAGAAGAATCTCCGCCCCATGCCTGTCGTCCTGCAGTGTTCACCCTACAAGAGTATTGGCTTGACGGGGAAAACGTGACAAAGGTCGGGCACTAGGCAAGGGTAGTCGGGCACTAGGTACGAGAATGGTGTAACGACAACGCCTGCGTTGCTCGTCTGCGGGACACGGCGCGTCCGATTCCCACCATGCCTTCGACGACGCCGGGCAACGCGGGCGTTGCCGCTACAGATACGGCCCCCCGGCGACCGTAGCTGCGCACCGCGTGCGCCAAACCGCAACAGCGACGGCGGTCGTGCAGCACCGATTCGCTGGGGAAGGTGTGTCCGGGCACGACCATGGTTGTGGCGAAACACAGGCGCACGCGGTGCGCCGCTAAATGCCGGGCACCGCTGTGGTCCGGAAGATACGACGATGTTCACCCCTCTCCCAGGATTGGGAGAGACTCCTTTCCGGAACGGAGATGGCATGGGGAGAGGCAGCCGTTTGCGTGGACCTAATCGATTGCCGGAACCTGTACCTTAAGCACGCGATGGTTCGCCTCGTCGGCGATGTACAGGAAACCATCGCCATCGAGCCGCACGCTGCCCGGGGCGGCAAGCGCGCCGGCGCCGGGAATCTCGGTCAGCTCGCCGAGATACGTTCCGTCGGCGTGGAACATTTGAACCCTGCCGTTGCCCCGGTCACCGACATAGAGGTTGCCGTTCGCATCGATCGCGATCCCGTACGGCTCACTCAGCTGACCTGGTCCTCCGCCCGACTCGCCAAATGTGAAGAGAAATGTGCCGTGCTGGTCGAACGCCTGAATCCGGTTGCTCAGATCGGCGACGTAGACCGTGCCGTCCGGTCCGGCCGCGATCGCTGTGGGGGCAAGGAACTGACCGTTCCCGCTCCCTTCGCTTCCCCATTTGTCGAGGAAACTGCCATCCAGATCGAAGACCTGTACCCGGTTGCTATAGAAGTCGACGGTGTAGACGAGCCCATTCTCCCGGTCGACGCTGCCCAGCACATAGCCGAACTGGCCGTTCTCCTGACCAAGCCCACCCCACTCGAGCAGGAAGTTGCCGTCCGGATCGAGCTTCTGCACCCGGAAGTTGTTGAAGTCGAAAACATAGGCATTACCCTCAGCATCGAAGTCGATCGCGCCGTCATAGGTATCGTCCAGTCTGAACTGAAACTGACCGGGACCTGCTCCAGGCTCGCCCCACGATTCGATGTACTGGCCGTCCGCATCCAGAACAATGATCTGATTGGCGCCCGGTTCGACGACATACGTCTTCCCCTGCGGATCGACTCCGACGGCGACCGGGCGGACAAGCGGGTTCTCGTCACTGCCGATCGATTCCCACATGAGGTGTGCCGCGCCGTCCGGTGGCGCAGCAGTTGCCTCGGGAGATGCCACGAGCGGCTCGCCATCGACCAATGCCACGAGGCGGCCGGACATCGTCACCACGTAGGCAACACCTCCCGAGACGACGGGTTGATTCTCGATCGGGTTTCCCGCCTGGGTCTGCCAGATTTCCGCGCCGGTCGCGGCATCGAGCGCCACAACGTTGCCAGCCCGGTTTGTCACATAGAGCACCGACCCGGCCACGACGGGCGCCGAGCCGACAACCGCTCCGGTCTGGTAGCTCCAGCGCTCTTCGCCATTTGCCGCGTCGACGGCAAACACCCGCCCGAGCTCGGATCCCATGTACACCATGCCGTCGCTGACCGCGCCGAGCCGGCGTCCGTTTCCATCCTCTAGCCTCCAGATTTCCTCGCCAGTGGCCGCGTCGAGCGCATAGTAGGTATTGAACTGCCACTCCTCAGTGGCTTGATAGACGACGCCGTCGACGACAACCGGCGTCCAAACGAGCCCGTCGGTGTCCAACTGGAAGGTCCAAAGCTCCGCGCCGGTATCCGCGGCGATCGCACGGAGGGTGCTGTCGTCCGTGCCGAAATAAATGGTTTCGCCATCGAAGGCCGGAAACCGGACGACCGGCGCATCCATCTCGACGCGCCAGATTTCGTCTCCCGATGCGACATCGAGCGCCAGGAATGCGCCGTCGGTCGAGCCGAAATAGACCGTACCGGCGTCGACGAAGGCGGAACTCCACGAAACAGACGTCGGGACAGACCACCATTCGTCTCCGGTAGCGAGATCGATGACGAACACCCCGACATCCGACGACACCGCGGCGATGCTCCCGTCGCTGTCCACGGCGGTGGATGTCCCGCCGGTATCGAATCTCCAGAGCTCGTCGCCGGTGCCGGCACTGAGACCAAGAACCGTTCCGTCCGCCCCGATCACGATCGTGTCGCCGACGAGAAGCGGAGCAGAGAAATTCTCCCCTTCCAGCTGAACGCTCCAGAGCTCGACCGGGTTCGACATCGGACCCGGTCCGGGCATCTCCGCCGTTCGGGCGAGATTACCGCGTCGCGTTGGCACGTCGAGTGACGACTCGGAAGCCGGCGATCCTTCGTCCGGCTGAATCACCGCGGGAATGAATGTTGGTCTGGCAGGTTCGTTGCCGAACCAGGTGACATAGCCGCCGAGCCCGGACAGCACGAGCAATAGCGCCGCGGCAATCGACGCGAGCAAGCGCCTCCGGTCGCCGCGACGTGAGGAGCGCTCTGGTCGCCGGCTCGATCGGTCCTGAGTACTGCCCCATCCCGAACTGGGGAAGGGGATCACGGGTGCAATGGCAGACATCGTGTTCTCCTGTCGTTTCAAGTCGTCGAACACGCGCTGCCGGGCTCGCTCGCGAGCCGACCCCGGCGTGGGCGCTGAAGCAAGGGTGTGAAAACGACCGATCGACTCGGTCAGTTCAGCATCGAGACGCCCGGCCGGAGCATCCACGTGCTGCACCACCTGATTCCAGAAGTCGTTGATGCGGTCGGCGGTCACATCAGCCATGTCGCACCTCACCTGAATGTTTTGTCTGTTTTTCGAGCAAGTCGCGCATGGCATAGACAGCCCGCGACTGCGCCTTGCGGATCGCGGAGGGCGACTTGTCGAGCACCTGGGCGATCTCGATGTCGGTCAGACCAGCGAGCCGCAGCTCGACCAGCTGGCGTTGATCCGGTTTGAGGCGGCCGACCAGATCGTGCACGAGACGGTGGTCATCGAGCGACATGGCCACTTCTTCCGGAGAGCGGTCGGTCGCCAGCGGATGCCCGATGGCATCGATCGGCTCCTCCGCATGGCGTGAAGTGCTGCGATGCTGATTGGCCACAACACGGAAAGCGATGGTGAAGAGCCAGGCGCGAAAGGCGTTGTCGTATCCGGGATCGCGCCAGCCAGTGAGCGCGCCGAACGCATTGAGGAAAACCTGACCGGCGGCATCTTCCGCTCGGTGCCAGTTGCCCAGCCGGTAATAGCAATAGCGGAAGACCGGATCCCAGTACCGCTCGAACAACGCATCGAACTGGGCCGGATCGTGCTGCGCTCGGGCGACGAGCACGCGGTCGTCGTCGCGATCATCAGGCATCGGTTCGGCGGCCCACTGTGTGCTCGACATCGGTGTTCCTGCGTTTGAGCGTTCTCGTCTGGTAGCTCAAACACCGCAACGCGAAATGTGTGACAACTCGTGTGGTCAGCGTAGCAAAGTTGAAAGGGCAAATGGAAAGCGTAGTGCAGGGACCTGTGCCCTGCCGTGACGTCGGGCCACAGGTGCCCGAACTACGGATGGCGGGCGACGGGGATGAACGTCACAATGAGGAAGGTTGACGCTGCGGTTTGAGAGGCGGCGAAACGCACCTCGCTCCCATCGGCGATGGCGGCGCCTGTTCCGGTTGGGAGGTCCTGTTGCTCATTCGATGTAATGACCGCACGCTCATCCGCGGTCCAGATCAGGCCTCCTGGAGCGGTAGCCGTCAGCAACCCATCTGTGACGATGGCGAACTCACCACCACCGGGAATTTCTCTGTGGATGAACTCACTCCCAGGCGAGAGTTCGACAAGACCGACAGCAACCGCAAATGCTGGAATCACCGAGCCGAGCGAAAAACCGCGCGCCAGCAACTGCCGGTGAATGCCATCGGCTCCGTCAGTATATTGCGGGCCGTATCTCCCTGAACTATGTCCGGCGATCGTCAGCATGGACGCTGGCTGATCGCTGTAGTTCCAGAATTTGACGACTGCGCCGTTCGGAATGTGGAGGACGTCGCCACGTTTCACTTGTTGGGTATCGAAGAGTGGTTCAGGATCGATGTCCTTTTGGGAGGGGTCGTTTGACCAGCGGCGTACCGGGGTCTGGTCTGGGAGATGTTCCGGTTCGATAACCAGCTCGCCCTTTTCCACCATGAGGATGGCCTCGCTGCGAGCATGCATCGTGTCGGCGGCGTGTGGCTCGAATTGCCATCGCTGCAATTCGGGAACGCCAATGAACGCAATTTCCCCCAATGTCGCAAGCGTGGTGAGTCCCGGCGAAATGCTCGAGTTCGACCAGCGTTCCACGACAACACCGTCCCGAATCCGGAGGATCTCCTGGAGGGACCGTGGAAGTCCCAACTCGATCTCGATGCCGGCGAACGCTGGCTGCCCAGCCAGGTGCAGACCAAGCGTTGCAATGACGAGATCGCCGGCGCCGTCAAGCTCTTCAACGACGTAGCGCGATCCCGGGATTACGCTGCGAAGCGACTGGTACTCAGCGATCAGGCGCTCGACGTCAACGGCAGCACCCATAGCGAACTGGTGATCCCGAAACTCTTCGTCCAGAAGGAGCCGCATTGCGCGTTCATCGCCAGTGAGCATCAGAACATCGAGCGCTTTGTAGTACTGCCGGCCGATCTGCTGGTTCCGCGTTTCAACTGCCGGGATGGCGCTGGGCGGATGCAGGCCGACTTTGCCCAGCGATCCGAGAACGAGGCCAGTGAGCAGGGCCAGGGCGGCGAGCAGTGTCGCCAAACCATGCGTCATCGGCGCGTTGCTCATTGCAGATAGTGTTGGCGCAGGCGTACCTGAATGTTCCACGGAGGAATCTCCGAAAGATCGACCGTTTGAACGAACAGAAGTGGAATTTGGTTATTGATCGTCAGCAAGTTCCGGCGGAAGCTGGAACATCGTCAGACGGTTGGCAGCAAAATCGGTGACATAAATAGCCCCCTCTGCGTTCGTGCTGACGCTGACCGGATGAACGAAATTTTCAAGATCCGTGCCCTTGCTGCCGAACATGGTCAGGAAGTTGCCCTCGGTGTCGAAAACCTGGATGCGCTGATGGTCGACGTCGGCCACGAAGACGTGTCCGAAAGGATCGACGTCGATATCGGTCAAACAGCCGAAGTCGTTTCGCCATGAGAAAAGAAACGTACCGTCTGAGGTGAACTTCGAAACGCGGAAATTTCCGCACTCGGCCACGTAGACATTGCCATCCAGGTCGAGCGCGACTTGCTGCGGGAAGCTCAACTGACCGTCTCCCGAACCCTCTTCGCCGAACATGAACAGGGAATTGCCTTCGCTATCGAAGACCTGGACGCGATGGTTGCAGAATTCGTAGACCCAGATGCGACCTTGCGCGTCGATACCGCCAACGGCTGGACTTCACAACTGCCCTTCACCATTGCCCTCGCCTCCCCATCTGAGCAGGAAATTGCCATTGGCGTCATATTTCATGACATAGCCTGGGTTGCTGCCAGCGTAGATGTTGCCATCGGCGTCCACCATTACCGAGGCGGGAGTATTCAGCTGGCCCGGACCTGAGCTGTCGCCAATGAAGTCGAGCAGTTCGCCCTGTGGACTGACTTTGATGATCCTGTTGGTGCCGGAATCGGGGACGTAGAGATTCCCCTGGGCATCGAAGTCCACGTCGTACGGCGCGTCGAACGTCCAGACGTTACCCGATATCGCGCCGCTCCATAACACCTCCGGACCTTCCGTTTCCGCGATTGGGCTGGCAACAGGCGTCGACGCTGCCGGGGATTCTTCTTCCTGGACGATTGCCGGGATGACCGGCGCCTGCTCCGAATCTCTGAAAAACCTGAAGTAGCCACCGATCCCGGCCAGCAGGAGGAGCACTGCCGCGGCGATCGACAACATGGCCCAACGGCGGTCGATGCGATGCGACCTGACATCCGGCTGCCACGATTGGTCGCCGGGCATGGGAGGTCGTTCAACAGCCGGGAACGGATCGACGTAAGTGTTTGCCGACGACTTGTTGTCGTCTGTATCGAGCATTGAACTGAACAATCGCAACCTGGCTCGCTCGCGAGCCGCTTCCGGCGCTGGCGCCTGGAACAATGAGGTGAGCCGCCGGATTGGCTCGGCGATGGACTGATCGGTGTCGATCGGGTCCGGAGAGCCGGCATTGAAGTCGTCCCAGAATTCGGAGAGGATGTGCTCGCTGTATCTAGCCATGCCGTGTCTCGCTTGTCCGATTGCCGTCTTCGAGCGACGACCGCATGGCGATCAGAATGCGCGACTGCGCTTTGCGAATCGCATCGGGCGAGCGGCCAAGCACCGCGCCGATTTCGGCGGCGGAGAGTCCGGCCAGCCGCAACTCGAGCAGCTCCCGCTGGTCAGCCGGCAATTCGTTCATCAGCGCGAAGAGCATCGCCTGTTCTTCGTCACCGATCACCTGGTCCTCGACGGAGGCCGTGCGATCGGCAACGTGATCGGTCCCTTCGATTGAGGTGCTGGGGTGTCTGGCGGCGTAGCGCCAGGTGTTGATCATGACGTTGCGTGAGATTGCGAAGAGCCAGGCTCGCACGGAATGCGACGAATCGGTCGAGCGAAACCGCGCGCGGCTGGCAAATGCATTGGTGAAAACTTGACCGGCGGCGTCTTCGGCGTCGTGCCAGTCACTGAGCCGGAAGTAGCAGACGCGAAAGACCGGCTCCCAGTATCGGTCGAAGAGCACGGCAAAAGCCTTTGGATCATGCAGGGATTCAGCCAGCACGTCGGCGTCCGGCATGACCGCGATGTCAACCGGTGCGCCCGATTTTCTGGATTGACCGATTCGGATGCTTGGCATCTCGTCCGCTCGTCACTGTTGCCAATGTTGCATAGGTAATAACCGCTGAGGCGAGAATGTGACATTAGCAGGTTCTGGAGATGGTTGCGTGCGCGTTGCCGACTGCCCGTATGATGCCGTCAGCGTTATTCGACTCGGTTCCAGGGAGGCGCGAGACCATGTTGATCGGATATGTCAGTGACGAGAACTATGTCGCGATCGCCGATTGCGCGATCGAGCTCGATCAGGATGGCCAGACCGCGGCGGCGACTCATTCGACCGCGCGCGGCGCGGTCCATGCAGATGTGCCGCCCGGGGAGTACCGCGTCACCCTCGCCAAGTCAGGATTCGGATCGAAGTCGATCAAACTGACGCTGCCGCTCGACGAGCCATATCAGTTCCGGTTGCTTTCCGACAGTCTGCTCGGACATGTCTGGCCGAAGTGGGTGCGGACGGGCGAAAAGTCGGAGTTCCGGGTTCATTCGGTGGAGCCGTATCAGTTGTCACTGTGGCGGTATGGTTTGAAGAAGGAGTTCATCCGCTATCTTGGCGTGTTCGACGAGCATGGTCCACGGGCGGTGATGCAGATCACGCCGGATGGCGACTATACGCAGACGGGCATCAAATGGAATCAGATTGGCTACACCAACCCGCATCAGACGCAGTTCGTCACCGGTCCCGAGAAATCGGGGCTCTACTATCTCCACGCCAAGACGGCGACCCGCTTCTTTTCCTTCCCGTGGGTCGTGGCGCCGGACAAGCCGCGCGCCGACATTGCCGTCGTGCTGGCGACCAATAACTGGAACGCGTACAACAACTTCGGAGGCCGAAGTAACTACGTGAACTCGTCTGGTCTGCCGCCCACACCGACCGTCAATGCCCGTCTCGATCTGCTTCGCTACGACCCAACCGGCGCCTTCGGTGAGTGGCGTCATCCTGACGATGCCTATCCGCCGCTCAGCTTCGAGCGGCCGGAGCTGGGATGCCATGTTGCCGAGCATGACGAAGTCACCGACCTGATCGGTGGGCGGCTCGACTCATCGACCGCTCCCGCCGAATGGCGGCAGCTTGCCTGGCTGGAGCGCGAAGGGTATGCCTACGATACCTACGCCGAACATCATCTGCACACCGGCGCGCTCGATCTCGATGCCTACAAAGTGGTGATCATCTCGGCGCATCCGGAGTACTGGTCGCGGCAGATGTTCGCGAACATCAAGGACTGGGTCTACGAACGAGGCGGCAAGTTCATGTATCTCGGCGGCAACGGCATCAACTGCGAAGTCGAGTTTCTCGACGATGCCACGTTGCATTTCCGGACCTTCCTCGGGGCGGAGCGGGGCACATCCGGCACGCTGGGCTACACCGACGAGGATGGCGTTGTCTACGACTCGCGCATGCACCGGACGTACGAGAGCGAAGCGACGCTGACCGGTCTCGCCACGACTGAAAGCGGCATCATGACCGCCGCTCCCTATCGGGTGATCGAAGGCGGCCACTGGGTGTTCGAGGGAACGGGTCTGGAAGCGGGGGATGTCTTCGGGAGCGAGTCGCTGCACGTGCGGTGCTGGGGCGGCGCTTCGGGGCATGAAACGGACAAGATGAGTCCATCGTCGCCGCCGAACACGGTGCTGTTGGCGAAGGGCCTGAACCCGGATGATGGCGGCGCAGAGATCGTGACGTTCGATACCCCATCGGGCGGCGAGGTCTTTTCGGTCGGATCGATTACGTGGCCCGCCTCGGTGTTGGTCGATCCGGCCATCTCGCAGATCACGAACAACGTGCTGCGGAGGTTTGTGTCTGATGAGTGAGAATGAAACGTTCTGGCGAGAGGTTGAGGAGTCAACTGCACGGCTTCGTGCCGATCCAGATGCCTGGCAGGAGTATCAGCGAGAGATTCGACTGCTCGAAGGTGGCTCGATGGATGGTCTGGAGGACGAAGAGCCCTACTACAGCGACGCGGAGTGGGAGGAGCTACTTGGGACAAGGGTCCTCAAAGAGGTTGAGTGAGAGGAGATTCTCTCCGCGTGCGAGCAGTCATCGCTGCGACCGTTGACCGCCAATCGTCCCACACGGCCCCAAGCGATACGTTCTTTTCTTATTCAAAACATCGAGCTTTGGTTGGCCGATGTCTCAGGAATGACCTGCAATACATCCCAGTGCTCGACAATCTTGCCGCGATCGTCGAGCCGGAAGATGTCGATTCCGGCGTAGTCGTGATCGCCCGGCCAGTGCTGGTGACAATGCAGGACAACGAAATCGCCTTCGGCAATGGCTCGTCTGAACTCGACCCGTTTGCCGGGGTACTCTTTTGCCATCCGCTCGAAATAGCCGATAAACCCCGCCTTGCCATCGGCAACGTGGGGATTGTGCTGCCGGTACTCGTCACCTGCATAGCGATCGATGGCCTCAGCTGGCCGATTCTGATTGAACATCAGGTCGTAGAACGCCATCACGTTCTGTTTATTTCGCTCGAGCCGTTCCATTGTCTACCTTATCCCTCAGTACCGGATCTGGAGATTCAATCGTCACACGTCGCCTGACAAGTTCCCGGACCGCCGGGTGGCGTTTCTTCGTTTTCCGGGCAGCAGCTCAGGTCGTCGTTGCAGGGGAACTGGGTGCCGGTTGAGCAGAGGCAACCTTCGTCCTTACAGGCGGCGGCAGGGGAAGCGTCGGGGAGAACTGCCGGACAGGTCGTGGCGGCGTTGACGCAGATGCCGGGGCTTTCGGTGCGCGCCGTCGTTGGGCAGCAGGTCAGACCGTGACCGGCACATGAATCCGCGAATTGCGTTTGGCAGACCATGCCGGCGCCGATGCCCGACCAGCTCAGCAGATTGCCGGTTATGGAGTCGACCGGCTCGGTGAGGAGATCGCTCATCTGCACGGCGATCCATTCCGCTTCGGCCATCGCGGCGTTGTCGCTCGCCTCCTGTCCGAGGAATGACGACATCGTGGCGATGGTGCTTTCCGCGAGCTCGGCGACGCGGTAGTCGAGAAACCCGGGTTGCTCTTCCATGTGCAGGATCAGGGCAGGTAGCGCTGAAGCGACATCGGTGACGGATCCCAGCACGATATAGCTTCGCAGAGCCAGAACTGGTTGCGCTGTTTCAGTTTCGGGTGTCTGTGCCAGAGCGCGAACGGGTGTCGCACTCATCGCAGCAGTCGCAAGCAGCCCTGCGCCGGTCAAGACATTCCGGCGGGAGAGCCGTGCGCCGAGCCGGCGCGCCAGGCGATCGAACTGTGCTGGATCCATGGGTAATCCCCCTTTGTTGCGTCGCGACCCCCCCGACCATCCTACCCCGTTTTCCTCCCCAGACACCCACCTGTAGCCGCAGGCACACCCCGCGTTTCGCGCAGAGGGACGACCTCCCGTAGCTGCGCACGGCGTGCGCCAAACGCCAGCCGGAACGACGTTGATCGAGAACAGCGGCGACGTGAGGAAGGATCATCCAGGTGCGTTCATGGCTTTGGCGAACGCCGGGCGCACGCCGTGCGCAGCTACACAGAACGGCCAGGCGCAGGCCGTGTGCAGCTCCGCGGAACAGCGCGAAAGCGGCCAAAGGGTTGACATGGCGTGGATCGTGGTTTATACAGATAGTAGTACTATGCGATATCGGTTTCGATTCTGGAGGTCATGATGTCTGGCGAAAGAAGGTCAATCGTGCGATTCGTGGGAGGGTTGTTCGTCGCGTTGGTGATGGTCGCGACGTTTGCTGTCGCGCCGGGGGCGTTTTCCGCGCAGACGCCGGTTGATCCTATTGAAGCGACACCCGATCTGCTGTTGACAGATGCGGCTGTCACCTTCCGCAGCGATCTCGATATGGTTGTGTTCGAGCAGTCTGTCGAGGGAGTTGCGGGTGCAACGATTCCCGAAGCCGCGGGGCAACTCGATGGCGCGCCGGTGCTCGCGCACGTCTTTCCCACGACGCTGGCGCCGGAGGCGGTCGGATTCAAGGAAGCGGAAGGGATTCTGGCGCTGGCGGTGGCATCGCATCCCGATTTCGACGACACGCCGCTCTGGGATGAAAACGCGAACGGGCTCTACGACGATGACGGCGTGGTGTATCACACGCACTGGGTCGTGCTCGAGTCGGATGAGCGTGTGCCAGGCGGTCTGGCTGTAGCGCACATTCACTCGAATGGCGCCGCAGAGCTGTTGCCGCCAACGGCGCCCGGTATGCCGATGTACATGGACTCGCCGGGTTTCGCTGTACGCCTCGATGGCAGCACGATGCAGGTTTTCGTTCCCACCGACCGCATCAGCAACCAGACCAGTTTCAACTATGACGCGGTGACCTGTTACCTTGAAGTGAATACGTCCGATGCGGAGCGACCGATGCTTGGCGTCTACGCCGTCTACTCGGTTCTGTCGGGAGATTTGGGTCTTCCTTATGAAGTCACCGAAAGCTGACGATCAGCTGCAGGCGCCTGCAGCGGCGCTGGCGAATGAGCAAGCCATTCGCCAGCAGCTGACGGCAGGTTTGACCAAGATCAGTGTCGCGACGCGTCAGCGAGCATGGGAAGGGGGCGAGCGACAGGGTCTGACCCCCACCCAGGGTCAGGCGCTAATCGCCATCTACCAGCGCGAACCGAATCCGGTGCGGCTTGCCGAGATCACCGAAGCACTAGCGGTTCGTCAACCGACCGCCAGCGTGGCGGTGCGAGCGTTGATCGAAAAGGGGTTGGTCAGTCGAGAAACCGACGCGGTGGATAGCCGAGCGGTTGCCCTGACGTTGACCGACGCCGGCCGGACTGCGGCGATTCAGTCGATGACCTGGTCGGATTTCCTCACCGACTCGGTCGACGAGCTGACGGAAGAGGAGCAGGCGGTCTTTCAGCGGTCGATCGTCAAGATGATTCGCGCGATGCAGGAGAAGCGGCAGATTCCCGTTTCGCGCATGTGCGTCACCTGCACGTTTTTCCGACCGAACGTGCATGGTGATCCTGACAAACCGCATCATTGTGCGTATGTCGATGCCGCGTTCGGGGACCGGCAGCTGCGATTGAATTGCGGGGATTTCGAGCCCGCCACGGCGGAATTGGCGGTGGCGAATTGGGACAGGTTCCTGCAGTAAGCGAGTATTCTCTGAGCACGATCGTGGTTGTAGATGAGCGCGGCCGTGGCTATGCGGCACGTCGCTTCACTGCGCTTGCTCCGTTCCGTTTCGCCACCGGTGGGCACAGGGCGCCACCGCTACGGCCTCGTGGACGGAATCGATGAAGCCGTAGTGAACGAGTTCATACGGACACACCGATGAGAGAGCGCCATAAATGGCGAGGCTACGGATGGGAATGATGACGGGCTGTCATCGAAAATGTCGCTACAATCGCTCCGGGAATCGGGTGATGCAATCAGGGGAGTGGATTCGGTGACTCAACGCTATCTCTTTCACGAACTGACCCGCACCGAGATCGGCGAGCGGGCCAGACGAGGCGCGATTGCCGTCCTGCCGACCGGGGCGACGGAGCAGCATGGACCGCACCTGCCGGTGGGCACAGACACCTTTGCCGTCGAGGCGATCACGCGGGCAGCGGCGGCGTCGATCGCCGACCGGGTTCCGGTGCTGGTTACGCCGACCCTGCCGTTTGGTTGCTCGCCACATCATCTGGCGTTCGGGGGGACGATGTCGATCGCGTCGCCGGTCTATGCGGCGTTGCTGCGGGAGCTTGTCCATTCCCTGATCATCGACGGATTCACGCGCGTGGTGATCGTGAACGGGCATGGCGGCAATCACGAACATGTGCAACTGGCGGTTCGCGATCTGGCGCTGGAGCATCCGGTGAACATGGCGGCCGCTTCCTACTGGCAGATGGCTGGTGCGGCGTTGCAGGAGATCAGCGAGGCGCCGGGTGGTCGCACACCAGGGCACGCCGGGCATTTCGAAACGTCGGTGATCATGGCTCTCCAACCCGATTTGGTGGTCGAGCCACGCCCGTCTCGCGACGATGATCCCTCGCTGATCGATCCCGCCGGACTAACGAACCGCCTGCGGGTCGAGCGGTACGACTCATGGCAACGGTTCGATGGCTATACCGACAGTCCAGCCACGGCGTCGGCGGCAGCGGGGCAGCGGTACGTCGATGCAGCCGTGAAGGCTGTTGCCGAGGTCATCGAGCAGTTTCACGAACAGACGAAGGCATCGATCTGACCTGAATTCACAGCGCTCCGACACTGCGATCTACGCGCCGGGAAAATCCGTATTTCTTCCACTTGCCAAACCGATCGCTCTTCCGCACAATGTAAGCAGTTTGTAAACTCAGCGCGCACGAGCGTTTGTCTGTCTGGGAAGCTTGTTCAGGCATGTCCCTACTCGCGTTTCTCGATGGCACTGACCACGCGGTGGAGTTGATTGGCGGCAAAGCGGCCAGTCTGAGCCGGCTCCGAGCGGAGGGCGCAACGATTCCCCCGGCGGTTGCGCTGACGACCGATGCGTACCAACTCCATGCCCGGCGCATCGGCATTCCATCTCGCAGCAGCGAGGTGTCCATCTCCGATTTGCCCGACATTCGATCCGCGCTCATCGATGCGTCACTGCCCGGCGACGTGGAAGCGGCCATCCACAGCGCCATCAGCGCGATTTCGTCAAATGGCGGAAGTCCGCCCGAGCTTGCCGTCCGCTCATCCGCAACGACCGAGGACTCGCCGGAGTACTCATTCGCGGGACTGCACGACACGAAGCTGTCTGTGCGCGCTGAGGCGGAGCAGATCGCAACAGCGGTGAAGATGTGCTGGGCATCGCTGTGGAGCGAGCGAAGCGTCGACTACCGGCGGCGCGGCGGCGAGTTGCTCGATGGAGCCGCGATGGCCGTCGTCATCCAGCAGCTGGTCCGGTCCGACGTGTCGTTCGTCGCGTTCTCTGCAAATCCCGTCGACCACTGTTCAAAGCAGGTGATCATCTCCGCAGCCTGGGGTCTGGGGGAATCGATCGTGGCCGGATTGGTCGTGCCCGATCACATTGTGGTCGGTAATGACGGCGCAATCGAGACCTATCAAGTCGGCTCCAAGCAGATGATGGTCATACCCGAGACGGGTGGTTCCGGTGTGCGTCAGGTAACGGTTCCTCGCCAGCTGGCCAGTCAGCAGGCGCTCTCCAACGGTCAGGTTCTGGAGATTGGACGTTTGGTTCGCGATCTGGAACAGCGGTTTGGCACTCCGCTGGATATCGAGGGCGGGATCGCCGGCGGCTCGACGCTGCTGTTCCAGGCTCGCCCGATCACCACTTGCCGGCATATTCGCGCCTAAGCCAGCGTCAAAGCGCTCGGACATGAAGAGTAGGAACGAGGAGGATTGCCGTGTCTCTCGAACTCCTGGAAAGTCCAACCACCGATCCCCGTTATGCACTCGATGACCCCGCCGATCAAGCGCTGACGTTTATGCTCGATCCGATGCATACGCCACATGCTATTTCACCACTCTATCAATCGATTCACGGCAAGAACTTCCCGACCGGTTTCAACACAGCGGCGCACGAAAACAAGCTTCCCATCGCCGCATGGGAGTTCCGGTATCGCAACCATTTTCAGTTCGACCGCCTGGAGATGGTGGTTCCAGAAAACGAAGCCCATGCCGCGCAAATCGGCCGCGAGGCCGAGGAGTCGATGCAGCTGCAGTGCAGGATCATGGGAGAGCGCTGGACTGACGAGCATCTGCCGCGGCTGAAAGAGATTCTGGGCAGGCTGGAAGCGATCGGCACGATTCCGGACGACGCCGAAGTCGATGCGGCGCTCGTCGATGAGCTGAACGATCTCTACGCCGAGATGTGGACGATTCACTTCCGCATCGCCATGCCGATGCTGCTGTCGATCCAGGTGTTCGACGAGTTCTACAAGGATCTCTTCGGTCCAGATGCCGATTCCTACAGTTTGACTGGTGGGATGGAAACGCTGACCGTGCGCAACGGCATTGCCCTTTCCGCTCTCGCTCGGCGAGCGCGAGAGCTCGGCCTGGCCGACCTGCTGGTCGATCTCCCGGTGGACGATGTGACCGAGCGCCTGGCAGCGACGCCGGAGGGCCGGGAGTTCATGCAGGAACTGACGGCATTTCTGGAAGAGTCGGGTTTGCGGCAGGATCGCTTCGATTTCGTCGTTCAGACATGGAAAGAGGACCCCCGCTCAGCGATTGCGACGATCCAGCGGTATGTCGCCACTGGCCGGGACAATCGTTCCGAATTCGACGCCCGCATCGCGAGAGCGGCGGCATTGACAGACGAAGCGCGAGCGGCGCTGGTGGAATATCCCGAACCTGTGCGCGGGCAGTTCGAGGGCATGCTGGCCGGAGCCAGAATGGGAGCGTTCCTGCAGGAGGAGCATAACGACTACATCGACCAGGCAGGAACAGCATTGATGCGCCTGGCGTTCCTGCGCATCGGTCGTGCCCTGACAGCACGAGACGTCACCGACGATCCGGAAGACGTGTTCATGCTGTCTTCGGAGGAGATCAAAGCCGCGCTCGACGGTACGGCCACCGACACGCGAAGCATCGTTGCCGGCAAGCGGGCGTCGTTCGCGCGGTCATTGGAGGAGTTCCCGCCGCCGTTCATCGGCATGCCGCCGGCCGGACCTCCCCCGCGCGACAATCCGATGATGCGGGCGATGGGCAACTTCTTCGGCGCTGGGCCGCAGGTGAGCGGCGATCCGGACATCCTGAAAGGCGCCGCTGGTTCGCGTGGGCAACTGACCGCACCGGCCTTCGTGGCGCGGACACTCGAAGAAGCCACCGCTGTTCCGCAGGGTCATGTGCTGGTGACGGTGACGACGTCGCCACCCTGGACGCCGCTCTTCGGCATCGCCGGCGCCATCGTCACGGAAACGGGGGGTCCGCTTAGTCACTGTGCGATTGTGGCGCGGGAATATGGCATACCGACAGTAGTGGGCGTGCACGGCGCGACGACGGCGATTGCCACCGGTCAGATGGTGACCGTCGACGGCTCGAGCGGGATGGTGCACCTCAAACCCTGATGCGTTCCTCGTCTCCGCGCGAAGCGGCTCTGAACAATACATCTGGAGTCGACGCCGCGAGCAGCCAGCGCTGGCTGCTCGCGGCCATTGCGCTGGGCACGACGCTGGCGCCCCTCAACTCGACGATGATCGCCGTGGCGCTGCCGAGCATTCAGGCCGATCTCGACGTCTCCGTCACCCAAACATCGTGGCTCGTGACGCTCTATCTGGCGGCGATGGCCGTGGGCCAGCCGATCGGCGGGCGGTTGGGCGATCTGTTCGGGCGCCGGCGAATCTATCTCGGTGGTCTCGTCTGGTTCGGGATCGTTTCGGCGGGCTGCGCGTTTGCGCCGAATCTGGCTGTGCTGATCTTCTTTCGCACGCAGCAGGCGCTGGCCGGAGCGCTGACCTTTCCGAATGGCGCGGCGATCGTGCGGGAAGCGGTACCGGCCGAACAACGGGGATCAGCATTTGGCGTGATCGGCATGACGACCGGCTTGGCGGCAGCGATCGGTCCGCCGCTTGGCGGGTTGCTCGTGCACTCCTTCGGTTGGGAAGCGATCTTCTGGGCGAACGTGCCGGTGATCGCGATCGCCCTCCTGCTGAACTTCCGGTTTTTGCCGAAGACAGCGCCGGTCAAACGAGAGCGATTGCCGTTCGACACCGTTGGCACGGTGCTGTTCACCCTGACCTTGACGGCGGTGATCTCCATTCCCACATTGCTGAAAACGTACGGAGCGCCGCTGGCAATCAGCGCTGGTGTGGTCGCTGTGATTGCCGGTGTTCTGTTTGTGCGGCGGGAGCTTCAGGCGGCGGCGCCGGTTGTGCCGGTGCGGCTCTTTCGCAGCACTGCCTTTTCGATGGCCTGTCTTTCGATCTGTCTGAGCAATCTGGTGATGTACACGACGCTGCTGGCGCTGCCGCAGTTCATGGACCATGTGCGAGGCGAAAACGAGCAGGTGATCGGCGGAACGCTGGCGGCGTTGTCGGCATTTGCCGCGTTCTGGGGACTGGCGGGAGGCCGGATCAGCGATGCACGGGGCAAATGGCTCCCGGCGGTTGCCGGGGCCGTGGTGCTCTTCGCGGGAACGGTCGGTATCGCGCTGATGCTCGGCGCCGATCCGCTCTGGCCGCTGGTGGTGGCGCTGGCGGTGATGGGTCTGGGATTGGGCATTCAGGGGGCGCCGGTGCAGACGGCGGCTGTGGAGGCGGCACCGGAAGCGTCGACCGGATCAGCAGCCGGGATCTTCTCGACGTCGCGCTACATGGGAAGCGTCACCGGGGCGACGGTGCTGGCGCTGGTGTTCGCGTCAGATGCGGCATCGCACGATCGGGGGATGTTTGTAGCGCTTTTTGCCGGGTTGGCGGTGGTTGCGCTGATGGCGATTGGGGTGAATGCGCGGATTGCGGAGCGGGGTCGTTGACGAGCGGATCAGGCATCGGCGAAATCAGGGCTCTTTCCGCTGGTGGTCGCCTGGCGCTGGAGGTCATACAGCGAGCGGGACGCTTGTATTTCGGGATGGTGTTCTTTGGCCCAGCTGGCAAGTGGGGTAATTGCCTGAGGGAGTGTTTCGCCAAGCTGAGTCAGTTGATATTCGACGCGAGGGGGAACCTCCGGATAGATGGTTCGAGACACCAAACCTTCCCGCTCCAGCTGGCGAAGGGTGCGGGTCAGCATCCGCTGGCTGATCGGATCGGCCAGGCGCTTCAACGCTGAAAACCGAAGCGGTTCATCCTGAAGCAGCATTACCACCAGCAGGGACCACTTGTCGCCGGTGAGATCGAGGATCGATCGCATCGAAGTCGCTTCCTCGGTATCACAGGTGTGCCTCACCCACTTTTTTGTGCCGTCTTCCATGCCGCCAACCTGTTCCAGTACGATTAGGCGAGTAACTTCTTGTTACCAGCTTATCATCAGTAACTTGCTCATGCGAGTATGGCGGCAAAGGAACGAACGAGCATGTCAAACATTGCGATCATCATTGGAAGCACACGGGAAGGACGGTTCGCGGACATTCCGGCCAGGTGGATCGAGCATGCCCTCAGGCAGCGCCCTGGTGTCACGGCACGTCTCCTCGATCTGCGCGATTTCCCTATGCCGTTTTTCGAGGAAGCGCTGTCACCGGCGAGACTCGGGCCCGAGGGGTATCAGAATGAGGTCGTCCGGCGCTGGACGGCCGAAATCGCGGCGTCAGACGCATTCATCATCGTCACGCCTGAGTACAACCATGGCTATCCGGCAGTACTCAAGAATGCATTGGACTATGTCTACAAAGAATGGAACCGAAAACCGGTTGCCTTCGTCAGTTACGGCGCTCTGAGCGGAGCGCGAGCCGTGCAGCAGCTGAAAGAAGTGGCGATCGAGCTGCAAATGGCTCCGATCCGCAACAACGTCAGCATTCCCGTGCAGTCACTGATGGCCTTTTATCAGGGTGGAGATGTCGAGAGCACGCTGGTGGCGCTCGATGACAGCGCAAACGCCATGATCGACGACCTCCTCTGGTGGACCGACGCGCTCGCCGCAGACCGTCCAGTTCTGGCAACGGCTGCGGACTAGCGTCGTCTGGGATGTGTTTGGCTCACGGCTGTGCGCAGCTACGCAACGAGGGTGGTGGCGGGATTTGAGCGCCGCTTAGGATGCGACCGGCGCACCGCTGTGCGCAGCTACGGGTCGCTTGACGCGCGTCGAACCGGGATCCATGCTGGTTTGGAGACCGGACGAAGGTGAATGTATTTCGCCTCGCGGCCAGGGCGATCTGGACGGAGGTTGCATGGAACGCCAGGAATGGAACCGGCGAAAGCAAACGTTTGACGCCATCGCGGCGCTCTACGACCGCGCCAGGCCTGGCTATCCTGACCAGCTCTTCGAGGATGTTGTCGCACTCTCCGGGATTCCCGCCGGAGGTAGCATTCTGGAGATCGGACCGGGTACCGGACACGCTACGTTGCCATTTGCGCAGCGTGGTTACCGCATCGACGCTGTCGAGCTGGGTCACGAGCTGGCGGCTGTCTGGAGTCAGAATCTGGCGGCGTATCCGAATGCATCGATCGCGGTCGGTTCCTTCGAAGCGGTCGAGCTGCCTGACAACAGCTTCGATCTGGCGATCGCGGCCAGCTCCTTTCACTGGATCGATCCCGACGTTGGCTACTCCCGCATCGCCGCTGCCTTGAAGGCAGATGGCTCGGCGGCACTCTGGTGGAACAGGCGACCAACCTCGAGCATCGATCGCGTCTTCCTCGATGCATGCGTGCCGATTTACGAGCGGTTCGCGCCTCACCTGGCGACAGAGGTCAATGGCGCAGGAGCGGCGGATGGTGCGCATCGACCGTCGGGTGCGCTTCTCGAGGAGTCAGGATTGTTCGGGCCGGTCACAGAGCGTCAGTATGGATGGGAACAGCAATTCGACGCTGACACATATACCAGCTATCTGAGCTCGTTTTCCCCGTATCAGGTGCTCGACCCAAACGTGCGCGCCGAATTGCTCGGCGCGATTCACGACCTGATCGAAACGGAGTTTGGTGGGACTGTCACCCGCGCGATTGTGACGTTGTTGTACATCGCCAAAAAGCGGTAGAGATCGTAGAGGCGGGTTTCGGGAGTCGTCTGGATCGCGCGGAGCAACGCAGGCGTTGCCGCTACACATTCCCGTTTCCTTTTGCCCTTTACCCTTTGCCCGATCTCACCAATTCCACAACCGCTCGGCCAGAGTCGGTTTGTCGGGGTATTTGCCGCTTTTTTCGACCTGGGCGGTGGAACGGCGGGAGCTGGTGCGGACGGCCTGAACGCCGAGCCAGCGAATCGGTTCGGGTTCCCAGGGGCGAATCTTGTGTGCGGTCATCGGGAGTCGGGTCAGGTCGGTGTCCTTGCCGGTGATCAGATCGGCGAGGACGCGACCAGAGAGGTTGGCGGCGGCCACGCCTTCGCCCGTGTAGCCCTGGCCGGTGGCGACGCCCGTTCGCGGATCGTATGACATCGTCGGCATGTGGTCGCGCGGCATGCCGAAGACGCCGCCCCAGCTGTGGGTGAACCGGATTCCTTTCAGCATCGGCCACCAGACGATCGTCGATTGCCGGGCTTGCTCGAAGACGGCTTCGTTGCGATCGATGTCGTCGGTGATCTTCGAGTTGTAGGGGTAGGTGCCGCGAAACGGACCGAAGGCGATGCGGCCATCGGCGGTGCGCTGGATGTAGCCGTTGGTGGTGCCGAAGCCCATCACGAGCTCGCGGTTCTCCCAGCCGATCTGGTCCCATTGGGCATCGGTGAGCGGTTGGGTGACGACGATGTGCGAGGTGGCGGGAATAATGTCGCGCTTTGTTTTGTCCAACTGGGAGAGATAGGCCTCGCCGGCCAGGACGATGACCCGGGCGCGAACGTCGCCACGGTCGGTGTGGAGAACCGGACGGGAACCGGTGGTGAAGTCGGTCACGCGCGTTTGTTCGTAGATCGTCACGCCCTTGCGTTCGACGGCGCGGGCCAGGCCGCGGGCCAGACGTGCCGGCTGGATGACCGCACCCTTCGAACTCGACAGAGCACCGACGGCCTGAGCGACACGGAGGTGAGCATCGGTCGCGCCCTTATCGAGCAATGCGTAGTCCTCGCCCAGTCCAATCGCCCGAAACTGATCGTAAAACCCCTGCAGCTTCGGCAAGTCCCATGCTGCGCGGGCCACGATCATCTCGCCCCCTTCATGGTAGTGAGCGTCGATCTGTTCGTTCCGGCAGACTTCACCGATTCGATCAATGCTGTCGTACAACGCCAACGTTATCGCCCGCGCCGCTTCGTATCCGTAGGATGACAACAGCTCAAGCGGCCAGATCGGAAAACCTGACGTGCACCAGCCGCCATTGCGACCGGAGGCGCCGAAGCCGGCGATTTCCGCTTCGACGACAGCGATGTTCAGGGAGGGGTCGGCCTGTTTGAGATACCAGGCAGTCCACAATCCGGTGAATCCAGCGCCGAGAATCGCGACATCGACGTCGATCGAGCCGTCGATACCGGGGCGAGGGGTCAGGTCGTCGCCGCAGGTTTCGAGCCAGAAGCTGTAGGTGGCGTAGTTTTTCATGGTGGGTTCCGTGGGTTGTAGGCCGTAGATCGTGGTCCGTAGTCCGAGGCTTTCGCGGTGAAGTCTACCAATCGAGGACTATTCGTTGAGCACGGAAGATCGCACACGTTTGGGGTTCTGGTTGCCTATTGACAGGTTGGGGTGGTCGCGTACAGTACCGGAAGGCAGCTCGAACCAGGTTGAGGCGATCGACAGATCGGCCAGATTGAGGAGAGCGCCTATCCATCGTCCGGTTCTCGTGATGGGATCCGGCCAGAGAGCGCGATACGGAGGAGGAAACGCAGTGAACGATTCACGACGCAGCAACCACCTGAGCGATCCCGGGTTCTTGAGAAACCATGGGCTTTCCCGACGTGGTGCGCTGAAGCTGGGCGCGGCCGGAGGCGCGGCGCTGGTGGGCGGCATCAATTTGATGGGATACAGCGCGCCTCATCTGGCTGCGCAGGAAGAGATCACCGGCGGTCCACTCGAAGTCGGTGTGCTGCAGGAAGACCCTCATCCATGGTTCCAGCATGCCAAATCGATTGGTGATTCGCTCGAAGCGGACTTCGAGGGAACCGAGATCAAGTACACGTTCGCCAATACCGCATCCGACTCGGCTCGTGCGCTGCGCTGGCAGAATGGCGATCCGCTCGATGTCGACACCGGCCGCTGGAGCAATCAGGCGCCTCCCACCTGGGACTGGCCGAACAACGGCTTCATCGTCGACCTGACGTCATACACCGAGGAAACGACTGAATCTGGCGAACTCTGGGCCGACACCTTCACTGAGAGCGCCAAGTCGTTCGCAGTCGATGCGCGCGCCGACACCGCAACACCCGGCGCGTGGTGGGGCATTCCCTACGAAATGGTGTTGATGCTGATGCACTACAACGTGCAGGCGTTCGAAGATCTCGGTCTGACACCACCGACGACATGGGCCGAGTTCCTCGATGTCTGCGCGGCGATCGACGCGGTGAGCGGCGACACCGGCATGAAGCCGGTTTGCGTTTCCGGACCGACTGATGTCTATTGCGGGCATTGGTGGGACCGGATGACCCAGCGCATCGTCGGCCGGGAAGCGGTCGAGGCTGTTGTCTATGGCGAAGCCAGGGTGGCGGACAATCCAGGTTTCCTGCTGGCTGCGCAGGAAATCGCCAAGCTGCCTGAAAACGGCTGGTTCATGGAGGGCTTCGAGGGAGCCGACTTCACGACTGCCCAGGCGCTCTTCTTCCAGGGCAAGGCGGCCATGATTCATATGGGTTCGTGGCTCTCTTCGGAAATGAAGGATGTGATTCCAGAGGATTATCGCCTCGGCGTCTTCGACTTCCCGCAGTATGAGGGTGGCGATGGCGATCAGCTGGCGATGTTCGGCACCGCGCAGAGCTGGTCGGTGGCCAATCCGGAGAAATCGACCAGTCACGAAGTGAACGTGCCGCTGGCAGTCGAATATGTCCGGCGCTGGACGACTCCCGAGAATCAGGCAAGCGCCGCAGAGAGCCTGTCGTTCATTCCAACCGTGAAAGGCGTGGCGCCGCCCTCGAGCCCGACCGGACTCGATGCGGCAGTCAATCAATCGGCTGAGAACGAAACGATCATCTACTACTACGGCATTCACTGGGACACCGCGCTGTGGGCGGCCTGGTATCAGCCCGTGCAGGCGCTCTTCCTCGGCGCGACGACGCCCGAGGGGATGATCGAGATGATCGATTCCAACATGGACGAGTACCGGCAAGTCCGCGATGCGGGGGCATAGCGCCCGCACGCCTGGTTTTCTGGGGAGCGGCAAATCTGCCGCTCCCCCGCACGTCCGAGGTTAGGAGCCGCTGTGTTCCAGCAGGCCAGGCGTCGCTTGATCCTGCCGTTCATCCTGCCCCAGCTGATCCTCTATGTGCTGGTCATGTTCGTGCCGCTGGCCCTGACGGTTTATTACAGCTTCACGAACTGGCAAGGACATGGCAATCCGAAGAAATGGATCGGATTGCAGAACTATGAGGTGTTGCTCAAGGACGGCAATTTCCACAACTCGGTGGAGAACTCGATCCGCCTGACCGTTATCGGCGGCATCATGCTCTTCATTCCGGCGCTGTGTATTGCGTGGGCGCTCCAGCAACCGTTGAAAGGAAAGCGGTTCTTTTCCTTTGTCATTCTGGCTCCGGTGGTGATCGCCGCCAGTGTGGCCGGGTTGATCTGGAAGTGGATTTACAACCCATCGCAAGGTCTGCTCAATCCGTTGCTGGAGAGCATCGGTCTGGATCAATTTGCCGTGCCATGGCTGGGGAGCCCGCGCTGGGCGTTGATCGCGATCATCGTAGCGGCGATCTGGCACGGCATCGGCACCTGGGTGATTCTCGTTTCGGCGGGCATGGACCGGATTCCGCCCGATCTCCCCGATGCGGCAAAGCTCGATGGCGCCGGCGATTGGCAGGTTTTCCGGCACATCACGATTCCGTTGCTCTGGGAGGTGTTGCGGATTCTGCTGGTGCTCTGGATCATCCAGGCATTGCAGGCGTTCACTTTTATCTATGTGATGACGGGACCGGTGGCCGTCGGCGGACCGCTCGGTTCGACCGATGTGATGGTCACGTACGTCTATCGCATTGCCTTCAATGACTTCAAATGGGCGTATGGCTCGGCGCTGGCGACGGCGATGCTCGGGGCGATCTTCCTGCTCAGTCTGGTGGTGAACCGGGTGACGGTGCGGGAAACGGTGGAGTACTAGGGCGATGACAGCGACAAACCCTGAACCCACCACGACCACACCCAGTTCCGGTGCGTTGGTGACGCCAAGGGCGGTGAAGTTCACGGCGATCTATGTCGTTCTGGCGATCTATTGCCTCTTTACCATCGTCATTTTCGGCTGGGTGGTGCTGACGTCGCTGAAATCGAACACCGATATCCTGATGTTCCCGCCGTGGCACATTCCCGACACGTTTCATTGGTCGAACTGGAAAGACACGTGGCAGCAGGGCGTCGGCCGGATGTTTCTGAACAGCATGATCGTGACGACGCTGGGGACGATCGGCAGCGTGACGCTGGCCTGCTTTGCCGCGTATCCGATTGCCAGGATCCCGTTCAAATTGAGTCATCCGGTGCTGATGTTCTTTCTGCTGGGGATCATGATTCCGTATCCGTTGACGGCGATTCCGCTTTTTTCGATCGTCGAGGATTTGCGGCAGCAGTACGACTGGATCAATATCTATATGATCCTGATCGTGCTCTACTCGGTAGGCGGGGTGTCGTTCAACACTTTCGTGATGACCGGGTTCTACAAGACACTGCCCTTCGAGCTGGAAGAAGCGGCCGCGATTGATGGAGCGTCGCCCTTCCGGACCTTCTGGCAGGTGATGTTGCCGCTGGCGCGACCGGGGATTGCGTCGTTGCTGATTCTGAATTTCCTGACCTGGTGGAACGAGTTTTTCTACGCGTTGCTCTTCATCCGGGACCGTTCGGAGTACACGGTGACGCTGGGGTTGACCTATCTCGATCAGCAGGCGGTCTACTCCGGCCGCTGGGTGGGCATCTTCGCCGGCATGACCCTGACGATGGTGCCGGTGCTGGTCATCTTCTTCTTCCTGCAGCGGCAGATCACCAAGGGCCTGACGGTTGGGGCGTTGAAGGGATAGGCGAGACGGCAAGGAAGCACTGGGCTCGTCGCCAACGGCTCAGTCAGGCAACGAGCTGGGACGAGCTATGGGATCACAAGCGCAGACAATTGTCGTCAACCAACAGACCGATCAGCATCCGTTTATTGTGCGGGCACTCTGGTATGTCTTTATCGGCATCTGGTTGTCCGGGCTGGTGATCGGCGTCGCATACGTCCTGATTCTGACGATCGTTCTGTCACCACTTGGGGCGGCACTCCTCAACTACGTACCGCAGGCGCTGACGTTGCGCAAGCGGTCACTCGACGTTTCGGTCATCAATGAAAATGGGGTTTCAATTGTCAAAACGGGCGGCGTGCCGCAGCGGCCGTTCTTGCTGCGTGCGATGTATTTCGTGCTGATCGGCTGGTGGTTTGGAGCGCTCTGGAGTGCCGTCGCCTGGGCACTGTGCGCCATCATCATCGGCTTTCCGCTCGGAATCTGGATGCTCAACCGAATCGGGGCTGTTGTCTCTCTGCACCGGCATTGACGTTGAACTGAAACACAGGTGCAACGCCGGGCTTGCCCGGCGCAACCTAGACGGTGCTCGGTCATCGTTACCCCTCTAGTGGCCACATCTTTGCGGGTCTTTGGCGATGCCCTCTATCGAACTGCGGTCGATTGCTCCGGCAGAGCGCCGGAGCCTACGATTTTCGCAGGTCGCAGGTCGCAGGTCGC
>CAYWSE010000017.1:0-63146 GCA_964461025.1 uncultured Sphaerobacteraceae bacterium
GCCGCGCCCAGGATGGAGATTCCGGCGCCGGCGGCAAGCACTCCCCAACCAGACCAGGCAATAGCTGCCAGAGAAAAGAGGACAACTAACCCAGCCAGATAGACCGCGGTTTCGGGTCGGGATCGGGAGGCGATGTACCAACCGGCGAGAAGGACCGCCGCGACCGCGACGAGCAATCCTCCGCCGCCCTGCATCGGCAGATCTGGCAGCCGGCGAGCGACATAAACCGCAAGGACCACGCTCGAGAGCCCTCCGCCAATTGCCAGGATCATTTGTCGCAGGGGTGACACGTTCGTCAGGCGGCCGTGACGTTGAATCGCCAGCCAGCTTACGCCGATGCCACATAGAGCGACGAGCCCACCCACATGGAGGAGCCACTCCTCAGGCATAGTTGGTTGGCGAACATCGTCAATGCTGCTGAACAACGCAACATAATGGCGATGAAATGGCAGGAAGAAGATGGCGCCCGCCACGAAAGTGACGATGGACAATGCCACGGTGACGGCCAGAGCCATGAGCGGCTTTGCTCGAAGCTCCAACGCCATCCAGATCGAAACGGCGACCATCGCAGCATACAGGGGAACGTCCCAGGCATTCGTTGCGCTCAGCGTGCCCAACGAGAGAGCCATCAGGAGCAGCAGCGGGATCAGGGGCTTTGAGGCTTCCCGGACGGAAAGCGAGTCTCTTCGGTCACCGCGTCGGGAGAGTTCGAGCGAACCGGCGATAACCAGCACGGTGATCGGCAACGCGACAACATGAGCGTGCAGGTCGGCGTACAACCCGGTGAAGTAAGGGAACTCGGTGATCGCGCCGGAAATCGCCCGGCTGGGATTCCATGTCCAGTCGACGAACGACGCTTCGGGCAGATCGGGAAGCAAGCGGAGCGCATTGCGCACCGATACGAGATTGCCCATGAAGAGCACGATCAGGACGCCGGCGAAACCTCCGAGCCTGGCGGACCGGCTCTCCGCATCGCGTGAAACGAGAGCGCTCGAAACTGAGTAGACCCCCGAGGCGAGGAGCGCCATGACCGTCGGCTGGGCAAGATTGAATGCGATCTCGGAGGGAATGCCGGTCAGTTTCATCAGAAACGCGACGAGGTAGCTGCCGTAGTAGTAGTAGTTGAGGATGCCGTCGGAGAACCAGGGATCGTATGGCGGAAAATGCGCCGAACGGAGGATCGCATTGATGTGCGCGAACTCCATCGGTTTTTCGCCACCCCACGCCGGGTGCCACGAGTCAGGGTTGATAAAGCGTAGGAGCAGGAAACATGCAAAGACGATGGAGAAGGCGATCTCCGATCCACTTCCGAACGAGTTCTTGATGTCCTGCCAGGGCGAAGCGTCTTGATGTCGCCGCGTGCGCCAAATCCAACCGGCGACAGCGACGATTGAGAGGCCCACACCGCACCAGACTGCCCGGAATGCGATGATCTCCAGACTGGCCAGTATCCAGACGAGCCATGCAGCAATAAGCCAGGCAACGAGTCTGGCCAGACCGGATGCCCTGGCCCCGATTCGGGGGAAGAGCGTCAGCGCCCAAGGCAACCCGGCGAGATGCAAACCGACCAGCATGACGACCCACCAGACAAGCGCGACGAGGGAGTTGTCAGTCAGGTCGCCGCTCCAGCGGGCGTCGTCGACGACAGGGAGTTGCCCGACCGGCTCATCGAGCATCAGCTCGGTAGGATCGCCTGTTTGTGCCGAGGCCGATGAAACGAACGACGGGAACTCACCTAAGTCGTTGCTGAGCTGGCCCGCCACGACTAAGACGCCGAGCCATGCCAGCGCCAGAACGAGCCGTCTTGTTTGAACCATGGATCTCAGGAAACCGATCATGGACAAAGGACAACCGGGATAGCGACAATTGGGGTCATGATGACGAACGCTCATTCTCTGCCGGAGGATCAGCCAATACGCGCAGTATTTTTCGGCACACCAGACTACGCGGTTCCCAGTCTGGAAGTCATGGTCAACGATGGTCGTTTCGAGGTGGTCCTGGTCGTAACGCAGCCAGATCGCCCGGCCGGACGTCGCCACCAGTTGACTGCGCCGCCGGTAAAGATAGCCGCAGAGCGGGCGGGATTACAGGTGATTCAGCCCGAATCGTTGCGAACGGAGATCGACCGGGCGCCACTCGTCGCTGCGGGCGCGGACGTGTTTGTTGTCGCCGCCTTTGGCCGGATCTTTGGCGAGAAAACGTTGTCGATCCCTCCCGCAGGCTGCATCAACCTGCATGCGTCGCTGTTGCCGAAGTATCGGGGCGCCAGTCCGATTGCGGCGGCGATACTTGCCGGTGATGCGACGACGGGGGTCAGCCTGATGCGCATGGAACGAGGGCTCGACACCGGTCCTGTCTATGCCACGGTGGAGACGGCGATTCAGCCTGACGACACGACCGAGATTCTGACTGCGCGACTGGCCGATCTGGGGTCGCTTCTCGTTCGCGATCATCTCGCGTCGGTCGTTGATGGGAGCCTCCAGCCTGTCGCACAGCCGACCGACGGAGCGTCGATGACCCGTCCGGTTCTCAAGGCCGATGGGCAGATCGACTGGCAGTTGCCCGCGGACCAGATCGAGCGTCATGTACGGGCGATGTGGCCTTGGCCGCGCGCATGGACATTGGCGGACGAGCAAACGATTCAAGTGCACGAGGCGAGGGTATTCGAGGAGCAAGTGTCTGACCCGCCGGGCACATTCGGTATTGTCAATGGTCGAGTATTGGTGGGCTGCGGAACGGGCGCATTGGAGCTGATCGTTGTGCAAGCGGCAGGAGGCCGGCCGATGCCGGCGGCTTCGTGGTTAGCAGGCTATCGGGGGAATCGCCGGTCATTTCTGCAAACGGAACCATCGCCCGCGAGCCGGCCATTGATCGAAATCCTGTCCTGACCTGCAATCATGGTTGATCTCGTCGCCCAAACCAGCGTGACAGTCGCGACTCGCCCTCATCCTGAGGCAGCGACATATCGCGCCCTCGCCACATCTGGGACGGTGAGGTCGACGAGGCAGACGGGCGAAACAATGCCTTGCCGATAATCACGACCAACATGATCAACGCAGCGAGCGCCAACATCCTTCCGAGAAGTGGCGAGAAATGTCTGACAGCAAAGGTCAAGACGACGAGGCCCAGAAAAATCAACAGCCACATTCCGGAGGACCAGCGCGAGCGCAGGCTGGTCGCTGCCGAGTTTGCCCTGGCTGGAGCCTGGTAACGGGCAGATGTCACTTTGCTCCGCGCTTTTTCGACAGAAGACGGTTCGCGATCGGAGGCGGAAAGGATTTCCTCGAGCTCGGTCTCCCAGAGTGGACGGGTGGGTCTGGGGGAGTCGTCTGGGTCGAAATCGAGTGTGCTCATTGTCCTACTCCAAGGATGCCAGGGACACGGTGAATGGTACAGTAGGTTGCCGCAGCCGCTACCTTTCAGGCTGGCCGTTCCGACTCCGCAGAAGCCTCGTTTTCATGATGCGATTCACAGTCATCGATCAATCTGGCACGATGAGTTTCGCCGGCCCAGGGCACGGATTGAAGCTGCTGGTCGCGGGGTGTAGTTACAGTCCGGCAAGCGCGGCGGCCCTGCTGAACAGCATCCGGTCCTATGACGAATCGTTCATCGACAATGTCAAATTCGAACTGGCGCGATTCGATGAACACGTTGTTCACGACGATCCGCGCAGCATCGATGACTGGTTGTCTGGCCAAACTGAACCAGGCAATACGGCGTTTCGCGTTTTCAACCAGCGCCTGCGGAATATGAGCCTGTTGCCTGCGAAACTTGGCGTGGTGCTCTTCAACCTGCCAGAACAACGCATTGTGCAGATTCAAAATGCATATGGCGAAGTGTTGCGCCGGGATCGCGGACGATTTCGGCAGGGTGGAGCGCCGGTTAATCGCTTCTATCACTATTCACTGCCGGACAGCTGGCAGCTGCTCCCGTAAGCAGCATTCGCGGATGAACCAGTTCGAGAGCGCCATAAATGGCGAGGCTACGTACGTGTTTCGCGGCGACGGTGGCCAATGTCAGCGGCGAGTGTCGGAACCGTTTGCGCTGCCCGTGGGTGTCGAACTGACGCGCTTCTTGCGCATGAAGCCACCCAGGAACATCCGGCTCATCTGATCGCCCAGTCCTTCGTTCGCCGCCTCGGGAGGAGCCGATCCGAGTAGCTCGGCCTCGCGCGAGGTTTGAACCGCCCACTCGGCACGTCGGTCGCGCGCGGTAATGAAGAACTCCTCGACAGCAGCGGTCCGCTCCTCTTCCGATCCGGTGTTCAGGCGCGACTGGAAGTCCTCGAGCTGCGAAATCATGGCGGTGATCCATCGTTGAATCGAATTCGTGTTCGTGAGGACGATGTCGCGATGCATGGCGGGACTGCCGCTGGCCAGGCGAGTGGTGTCACGAAAGCCGCCAGCGGTGAGCGTTTTCATGTCTTTCCAGGCCAGGTCTGACGTCAGTGCATTCATGATCGAGGCAGAAACAACGAAGGGCAAATGGCTGATTCCCGCGACGAAGGCGTCATGTTCGACCGGGTCAACGAAGAACGCTTCCGCACCAAGCGCAGCAACCATGCCAAGCACTGTTCGCACCGACTCATCATTTGCGGTCACCGAAGGGCAGATACACCAGGTTGCCCCGTTAAAGAGCGTGGCCTCCGCGCCATCAATGCTCTCCGCCTTGCCCGCCATGGGATGACCACCGACGAAGTGGACAGTGGAGGGAAGGATCTCCTTTGCCCACTGCATGACTTCGGCCTTCGTCGACGCGGTGTCGGTAATCACAGTACCCGACTTCAGCAAGGGAGCGATATCCGTCATGATCTCTTTCATTGAGAGGACGGGAGTCGCGAGGACGACGAGGTCAGCATCGGAAACGGCGCGTCGCAATTCCCACTCAGTGCGATCCACGGCTCCGAGTTTTTTGGCGCGGCTTTGATGCTCCAGGTTCTGATCGAATCCGGCGACATCGAGGGCGGTTTCCCCGCCCTTCGAGTTACTGGCCGACCATTGTTTGAGGCCGAGTCCGACCGAGCCTCCAATCAGTCCCAGACCGACAATTGCCACTTTTTGCATCGTCTGATTGCTCCTTGCAGCGGCGTTTATCCGCGACAGTGCTACTGAATGACGGCCTGCGTATCGACCTCGCGAATCCAGCCTTCCGTACCAGACTCGGTGCGGAACTTGAGCCAGACAACGCCTTCTTCGTCGAGGGCTTCTTCGTCCAGAAACATCAGCGTCGTCCCTGGATCGAGCGATCCAATTGGGTCACCTGACGAGACACTCGGCCCAGGTCGGAAGTTAATTGTAAAGTCCGGATTGGAGCGATGGGAAACGACGAACACATCAGCCGAACCTTCCGCCTCATCGCCGGCGATTGTGGGTTGAGCGTTGCCGCCCTGTTGTTCAACACCGTTGCCGGTTTCGGTCTCATTTTCGCCGGCTGCCTCTCCCGTTTCCGAACCACCGTCCTCCTCGTCTGGTGCTTCAGCAACCTGTGGAACCGCGGTTGGTTCGTCGTATCCCGTGACTTCGGCGACATACGGCTCGATGCGGCCGAAGACGTAGGCGGATGAAAGCACGCAAACCGCGATCGTCAGCGCCATGGTCAATCCAACGGCAATGCCTGACCGGCGTGAATGCTGGCGTAGTCTGTTCGACAGTCCTGTATCGGTCATTGTGTTGGAATCATGTGTCAGCGCTTCGAGGATGCAAGTGCAGGAAGCGGCGCGAGTATAGCATGTGCCCCTTCGTCACCGGAAACGCGTTACCGTGGCGACGGGTTACTATCAGTCGCGATTGAAGCGTGTCCTGAAGGTGGTTTCGACCAGGGAGTGAATGCGATGCTGGCGCTGAGCCGGAGTGATCTGAAGACCCTTGTGCCGATGGACGATGCCGTGGAACTGATGAAGGTGGCATTTCGGGAGCTGTCGGCGGGAAGAGCTCTTGCGCCGGTCAGAACGAGTGTGCCGGTCAACGACGATCCCTCGGCGATGTTGATGATGCCCGGATATGTGCCGGCAAGCGGAGCGCTGGGATTCAAGACGGTCAACTTCTTTGCCGGCAATCTGGAGCGCGGACTGCCTCGCATTCACGCCATCGTTTGCCTGATCGATCCGGTCACAGGTGTGCCACTGGCGATCATGGAAGGAGGGTATGTCACGGCGCTGCGGACCGGCGCTGTCTCGGGCGCGGCATCCGATCTCATGGCACGGGCCGACAGCAAGACGCTTGCCGTGATAGGTACAGGCGTCCAGGGTGTCACGCAGGCTGCGGCCGTGTGCGCTGTCAGACCAATCGAGACGATCATCGGCGTCGACGTGAGCGAGGAGCAGCTCAGCCGGTTCCGAACGGCAGTGGCTACTGAGTGGCCAGAGATCTCGGCAACGGTCGAAACCACAACGAGCGCAGCAAAGGCAGTCCAACAAGCGGACATCATTTGCACCGCGACCACCGCGACATCTGCCGTTTTCAACGACGCTGATGTGCGGCCGGGCACACACATCAACGCGGTTGGCGCGTTTACGCCTGAAATGCAGGAGGTTCCGGTCGATACTTGCCGCAGGGCTCGCATTGTCGTGGACAATTTTGATGCCGTGATGGAAGAGGCCGGTGATCTCCTGCAGGCGATCGCGGCCGGCGCTATCAGCCAGGACGACCTGAAAGTCGAGCTGGGGCACGTGGTCGACGATCCATCAAAGGGACGAGCCAGCGACGACGAGATCACCTTCTTCAAGTCAGTCGGCAATGCGGTTCAGGACGTCGTGGTGGCGCGATTCGCCGTGGATCAGGCGAATGCTCAGGGTCTAGGTCAGGAGCTGACCCTGCTCTGAGCGGTTGCGAGGAGTCTCCCGCAACAGCGGGAATCCCACGGACGCAAGCTGGCCCCCGAACGAGGGATTCTTCGCTTCGTTCAGTCGCGCATCCAACGCATATCGCCATGTGGACCAAGCAACCAAATCATCATGTCATTCTGAACGAAGTGAAGAATCTCGCCGTTGATTCTGAGCGTACGTTCGCGAGAATACCGCTGCGGCGGAAGATTCTTCGCTGGCGCTCAGAATGACATTGTATTCAGGGAGCTAACAGGGCAAGAAACGGGGGACGCGCTACTCAGAATGACACTGCGTTTTGGGCGCTAACAGGGCAGGCAACGCTGGACGCCCGATTCAGAATGACGTGAATTACGCGGTGTGCTAAAGGAGCGACTAGTCGGCGGCCATGGGGATGGTAGCCGTCGCGGAGCTCATCGGACAGACCCCGGCGTCGCAGACATGATCGACGGCATGGCGCCGGAACTCTTCAGGGAATTGCTTGAGCATACCCATAAGTGGTTCAGGCGCTACCTGGCCGAGTCCGCACAGAGAGAGCTCGATGATGTGCTTTGAGGTGCGCTCGATCAGCGGCAGGTCACTCGCTGAACCTCGACCGAGGCGGATGCGATCGAGGATTTCGACAAGTGCCGGATTGCCGAGCGAGCATGGCACGCACTTCGAGCACGACTCGACGCGATTGAAGGCGGTCAGGTAGCGAGCAAAGTCGACCGAGCAGACTGTTTCATCGAAGACGACAAAACCGCCAGACCCGAGCATGCCGCCGACATCGGTCAGCGAGTCAAAATCGACCGGCAGCTCGAAGTGCTCGGGAGTCAAAGGGCCTGCGGAAACACCGCCTGTCTGGATGCCCTTGAACGTAAAGCCTTCGCGCGTGCCGCCCCAGACCTCGTTGACCAGTGTGCCGAGATTGATGCCCATGGGCACCTCGACGAGGCCCATCGTGGCCATGGGACCCTGCACCGTCATCAGCTTGGTTCCCTTGCTTTTCTCAGTGCCAAATTGCGCATACCACTCGCCACCCTTTAGAACGATGTCCCGGACGTTTGCGAGAGTTTCCGTGTTGTTGGCGACCGTAGGACGCTTCCACAGCCCCTCCTCGACCGACCGAGGCGGTTTGGTGCGCGGTTGTCCACGCACACCCATGATGGAGTACATCATGGCCGATCCTTCGCCACAGATGTACGCCCCTCCACCGGTGCGCATGCGGAACGCAACATCGCGACCAGAACCGAGAATATCTTTGCCGATCAGACCAGCTTTCTCGGCATCTTCGACGGCGCGGCGGAAGCGCTTGATAGCCAGGGGATACTCACCGCCAACGTAGTTGTAGCCTCGTTCAGCTCCACAGGCGACGCAAGCCACCAGAATGCCTTCGAGAATGCGGTGGGGATCGCCTTCGTGGATGCGGCGATCCTTGTAGACGTTGGGCTCGCCCTCATGGCTGTTGCAGACGACGAATTTCGGCGTGACCCTTGCCTTGCGACCACTTTCCCACTTGATGCCGGCCGGGAATCCGGCGCCACCACGACCTCGCAGATTAGCGGCGGTCATCTCAGCAATGACTTCCTCGTCAGACATCTCGAAGAGTGCCTTGTACAGCGCTGAATATGCGCCAACCGCGACCGATTCCTCAAATGAATCTGGATCGATCACGCCGACGTTGGCCAGAACAATGCGCTGCTGGTACTTGTAAAAGGGCAGCGCATTGATCGGCTGGATGCCGTCATATGGCAGATCGCCTTCCACACCGAGAACAAGGTGCTCCGCCTTGCCGACGAGAATCGCCGCAACGTCGTCGGGCGTGACATTGCGATAGACGACAGCGGGAGATCCGGAACGTTTCACCCGGACTTGAACTTCAGTCCAGTCGGCACCGTCAACGCCAGTCTTGCGGACGACGAGGTCGCCGCCTTCGTGTTTCTGAAACTCTCTCAGCACCTGGGCGGCACCCTTGGCCAGCGAAGAACTGCCGACGCCGACGCTGACGACGGTATGCGAGCCGTTCCAGAGCTCGTTCCAGCGATGCTCAGCTTGCTTGCGGTACTCCTCGAATGCGCTCTTCGAACGAAAGTGGGGAATCTGATTCTGGTCGCTCACCTGGTGGCTCCCGCATTGACCTGGGCGATCACCCGCTGCACGAGATCGTTGAACGTCTCAGGCGTGAGTTCGCCGAAGTACTCGTGATCCATTTCCACGATGGGCGCCCGGTCGCAAACGCCGAGGCACCCATTGACGACCTGCACGGTAAGTTCACCGCCGGCGGTCGTTCCGCCATCGCCAATGCCATAGTTGTCCTGCAGCGTCTGCACGAGTTTCTGTGAACCCATGACGTAACAGGACATGCCGTGACAGAGAAGCATGAACTTCTTGCCACGCGGCTCAGTGCGGAAATCGGCGTAAAACGTGAGAAGGCCGTAAACACGTGGAACTGTCGTGCCCAATTGGGAAGCGACGATCTCCGCTGCCTCAACTGAAACATAGCCGAAGCGTTCGTTGACGCGTTGCAGTGCAGAGAGGATCAACTCCTGTCCTTCCTGCCAATCAGAAGGCTGCAAATCCGCGATCAACTCCCTGACGACATCGAGATCGATCGCCCCAGGTTCAAGCTCTTGCACGATGGCCAATTCTCCGCCCCACACACGATGCTGAAAGCAGGCCCAAGGCAACTGCAGCAGCCCGTTCATCTCCGCTGCGAGTATATGAGCGGGTCGGGAGTCAGTCAACGCAGACCAGTTGTGAAGACACTGTTGCTCCGCTCGGGATCAGGACCGAAGGAGCTTCCTGAAGTTGCCGTCGAAACCCTCGAGGAAATCATGCATCTCGAGAACATCGTCGACCGAAACTGGATCGGCGCCGGCTTCATGCGGCGCGATGTCTTCGAATTCCTGAAAACTCGCTTCTGTGAGCGCGAGATCGAGCAACTGATTCATGGGAGAGGTCGCTGACACCTCACCCACCATGGCAGCGACCAGCGAGCGAGCATGACAATCGCGACATTGCACGACCATCATCCAGACGTCTTCCTTGCGGGAGACGACTTCGACGTCGTCCTCCATGAATGACCGGTGACACACGCTGCAGCGGTCCATGCGCTCTACAACGATTCGGCGAATCTGGCTTTCCGGGTTTTCCATCATCGTTCTGCTATCTATCCTGACTGCTGTCGACGTTGACCCAAACCGGTCCCACTCGGCTGAGAATTAGTTGCCTCGGCCCCGTTCCGGATCGTCGATATCCAGCGTATTGATGAATTCGCGAAAGACTGAGAGGCGCTCGTCATCGACGACGGCGCCGGCCACATGTTCTGCGCGCTCAACAGAAGGAACGAAACCGGACTCTTCGGATGGCTCGTCGTCCGCTTCGAGCGTGACGCCAGCGCGTTCCATCACTGACTCGTCGACGAAGATTGGCACGCTCTCACGAACAGCGAGTGCAATTGCGTCACTTGGGCGAGCATCGATCTCGATCGTACGCTCCCCGGCTGTCACGATGATGCGTGCGTAATAAACATCCTGGGAGAGGTCGATAACGAGAACCCTGTTCACCGCACCGCCGAGCTCGGCGATCAGTGTTTTCATGACATCGTAGGGAAGCGGACGGGGAGAGTCGGCGCCCTGAAGCTCAATAGCAATTGCCTGCGCTTCAAAATCGCCAATCCAGATCGGCAAATGCCTTTCGCCGTGCACTTCCTTCAGAATCACCAATCGGTGCTGAGTGTTCATTTGCACACGTATGCTGTGAACGACTGTTTCGATCATCAAGGAGCCTCAACCGTACGCCGGTCTCTGTCGGGACGCGACTGGCTCGATTGTCTCGGATCGAGAACGGCGCGAACGCATGAGGATGGGTGCTCGATCCTTGCCGGAATTCTACACATCCCTGCATGCCGGCTCAATTGCCTCGCGCCGAACGATCAAAACTGAGTGGCCGGCCCTGAAGGGTCACTCGTCTGGGTAGTCTGGCGTGCCGAGGAATCCGAGATCGCTTATCGGCCAGTAAATAACCCAGGCTTTACCCTGGACTGACTCGATATCAACAGGGCCAAACACACGGGAATCAGAACTGTTCTGCCGGTTGTCTCCAAGAACGAAAATCTGGCCCTCCGGCACCACCCACGGTTCACATTCACGAGAACATGCCGTAGTGCCGGGCTCGATATATGGCTCAATGAGCTCTTCACCGTCAATGAAAACCGAGCCATCGCGAATCTCGACTGTCTCCCCAGGCAATCCAATGATCCGCTTGATGTACGGCTTCGAGGAGGGAACCGGTGGGTCAAAGACAACGACGTCACCGCGTTGCGGATCGGAAAATGGCGAAAACTCCTTCGCGTCCGCATGATCGACGCCAGGGAGCCAATCCACCAGCGTGTACAGATCCCAGCTTTCGTACGCGTTCCGGTTGACGAGCAACATGTCGCCATCGTGGAGATTGGGAAACATGCTGCTGCCATCGACCCGAAAGTTGAGCACCAGCATGCGAACCGCGAGAAAAATCGCAATGGCGATCAGCGCGGTTTCGACAATCTCCCGCACGATGCCGCCTCGTCGCTGCTTCTTTGAGGAATCGGGCGATGTGGCGATCGATGGAGCCTCGGTCGATGCGGGGTCGTCCCAGCTCGAACAGCGGGAGGAACGATCGGCGTAGATGGGTTCGGTGTTGTCGTCGTTGGAGGCGTCAGGGGGTAACGAACCGAAGGTCATGCAGGTCCTCGATCGGAGCCGCTGGATGTAGCGGCAAGGGGGTGAGCGTCGAACGTTGTTGTGGTCGAAGGGGGACAGAAAACGCCGGGGACATGATGTCCCCGGCGTGCATCCACCACTGGTGCGGAATCGCGCGAGAGACTAGATCTCGTCGGCGCGCATTTCGCGGGCTTCAGTGCGAGCCGCGGTCGGCGCCGCGCCCGCTCCACTGGCAGCACCACTGGCGATCGATTCGGGATCCTCAGCGGCTCCCGCTTCTTTCTTGAACTCCTTGATGCTCTTGCCGAGATCCGCCCCAATACCCGAGAGCTTACTGGTACCGAAGATCATTGCTACGATCAAGAGAATCAGAACGAGTTCCTGCCAACCCAAACCTGGACCAAACATCGAGAATCCTCCTCCGGTTTTCCTCGCTCGACTCCTGCCTGGAGTATTGGCGATTGGACCGTGAGTATAGTTATCAGGCCACGCGGCCTTCAAACATAACAGGGCTAGCGCAGAGCCATCTTTGGCGTCGTTGCTGGCTGTCCGCTAATATACACCGTTGGTGCGTGCAAATGCACACCACAATTGCCTCACTTTTTTCGTATTCGTTCGCCGCATTCATTGATGGAGTACACATGTCCGAAGAGACTGGAGTCCAACTTTCCGACGAAGACATTGAGTATCTGGTTGCTCTGATTCGATCATCGTCCACTGCTCTGACAACGGCGGAGCTCGTTGAGGCTCTTCGACTTCGCTCGATCTAGTTCCGGGGCCATAATCGCAATGGCCCCTTTGGCAAAGGTCCAGGCACACTCACTGGGCCAGGAGAAGTGAACAATGTCAGTTACTGAGGCAAGCGCCATTGAGTTTGCCGGGTCGAAGAACGAGCAGTCGGTCGCGCGAGACATTCTTGCTCTCTACATGGGTCGCGGGTCTTTCATGGCCGCCGACGCGACAATTCGGTTCAAGCTCGACGAGATCGTCGAGTATTTGACCGCAATCGACCGCAAGGAATCGGAAGCGTCCGTCCGCAAGGCTGTCGGGGCGAATCCAAACATCTTTGCCGTGGTTGAGGACGAAGACGGTGTCTGGGTCGCGGCCACCCGGTCTGGTCGCCGGCCGGTCGACCAGGCAAGCGACCTGCAGCACACGTTCAGCGAACGATTGATGACGCCGGAACCGAAACCGGCAAACACGACATCTCAGCTGAGACCACGACCGCGCGGCGATTCCCCGCTCTCGACGCTCGAGCGCGTGCTCTCCGACTTCGATATGGGCGATGAGTCGGATCACGCAATGCGGCGCATGCTCGAACCGGAAACGTCGGCCCTGGTCTCGCAGATTCTGGACGAAACTGTTGCGCCGGAACCAGTCGAGGAAGTGAGTACGGCTCGGACCATCATCGTTCCGGCCACGCCAGTTTCGACCGATGTCAGCAACCTGGGCGACCGGGAGCTGGCGAATGCGATTCGAGACCGGCTGACGCTGGACTCACGGATCGCTCGCTTTGGCGATCAGTGGATGATCGAGGACGTTGTCCCACGTCTCAGTCGTGGCGATCTGCGGCGAATCAAGGACTACATCGAGGAACAGGAGCAGCCACTGACAGACGACGTGCTGGTGCAGGACGTCCTGGAAGTGCGCCAGAAGGCGACCGATTTCGAGCTTATGCGGTTTGCCCTGAACTACCGGCTGGGGCAGGAGCACCGTGAGTTCGAGTTTGTCGGCACGAACAACCAGCGCTTCTGGAGCGTTTCGAATCTGCCGGCGATCGGTACGACACGCAAGAAGGCGACCGAGATCGGCAGCGACTACAAGTTCCTGCTGGAGGAACTTCCGGAACGGCCCGCGTACCGGTCGTTGACGCAGATCAGTCATGTTCTGACGTTTTATGAGTTCTATCTTGGACTTCTTCCCTATGACCCCGAGATTCAGGCGCTGCTGCCAGCACCACTGAGCGCCAGTCAGCGTTCCGTGGTGTTCACGTTCGAGTGTCCACAGCAGTACACGACCTATCTGGTGGAGCTGCGCTATCCGACGCCGAACCGTGGCGGATATTTGCTCGGTCTGGACGATTTCTTCAACGAGAACCTCGTGGCCGGCGCGTTGATCAGCATCCGGGCGACTGAGAACGACGGTCATTACATCATGGAGTACGAGGTTGGCGAGTCTCAGAGCAGGCGGTTGCTGGAGCTCGAAGACCGGCGGCAGCGGTACGTTTTCCGTCCTACGTCATTCAGTTGCGCGGTATTCGACGAGTACCTGCTGGACGAGGATCGCTATCCCGGCTATACCAACGACAAGCCACTCGATGAAAAAGCGCGCCGCAAGCCGGAGACCGTGATCAGCCGGGCGTTCGAGCGACGGAACCATGAACTCGAAGGCGGCGGCTACAGCGCGACGTTCAACGAGTTGCTGGCGGCCAGCAATTCGGAGCGTCCATTCTCAGAAGCATTCCTGCGCAATGTTCTCGACAGCGATGAGAGTGGCGCGTTCGCAAAGGATCCCGACAATTCCGATGCCTACACGTATATCCCAGGATCCATTGGCTGACGACGACGCCTTTTACGATGACGAGCGTGATCCCGAGCCGAGCGCCCAGCGCTCGGCGCTCCTCGGGTTCTCCGATCTCTCGAAACCGGCTGCGGCATTGATGCGGGAACGGTGGGCGACATTGCCGGATGCCGATCGCCAAACGCTGATCGAGTCGTTGGTCGCGTTTGCTGAAGAGAGCGTCGAAGTCAACTTCAACCGCGTGTTTCGGGAAGCGTTGAGTGATTCGGTACCGCGCATTCGGCAGCTGGCAATCGAAGGTTTGTGGGAGGACGACCGCGAAGACCTGGTTCCCAGGCTGCTCGGCATGCTTGCCAACGACCTCGACATCGATGTCCGGGCCGAAGCAGCCGGTTCGCTGGTGCGCTTCACCGGCATCGACGGTTTCGTGAAGCGCCCCATTGGCTCCCAAGCCGTTGCATCACTCCTCAAGGTCGCAGCTGATGAGGACGAAAACGCCCTCGTCCGCCGGAGGGCGCTCGAAGCGCTCGGTCCGCTGGCAGGTGACTGGCGGGTGGAACAGCTTCTTCGAGATGCCGTCGAAGACGACGACCAGTCGATTGCCTGCGGCGCCATCGGCGGGATGGGGTATTCGGGTCAGTCACGCTGGATTCCGGAGCTGGAGAAGGCGATGTCGAGCAACGACGCCGAAATGCGGTTCGTGGCCGCGGTTGCCGCGGGCAACGTTGCCGATGGTGATCTGGTGCCATCGCTCGCCGAGCTCGTCGACGATGAAGACGCCGAAGTGCGGTATGCCGCCATTGCCTCGATCGGTCAGATCGGAGGGCAGGGCGCCCTTCGCGTTCTACGCAATCTTCGCCGGCGTGATGGTGACGACGACGAGCTGATCGAGGCGGCATTCGAAGAGGCGCTCTTGCTCACTGACCCTCTCAGCAATTGATGATGACCGGTTCAGGCAACGGAAGTTCTGAACAGCAATTCGATCACGCAGGCTGGGATGACCAGCTGCGCTCGCTGAATGGGCATTTGCTGCAAAGCTGGCGATGGGGAGAGTTCAAGCGACGCTCCGGATGGGAGGTCGACCGGCTCGCGATCCCTGACGGTTCTGCAATGGCTCAGGTCCTGTATCGAACACGGGGTCCGGTCAGTGTTGGCTATATTCCACGAGGCCCAGCTTACGACCCGACCGGCTCAGGCTTGCGTGACCTGGCGGGACTCATCGATTCGGCGGCACAGCGGCGGCGCACGCTCTTCACGATTCTCGAGCAGAACGAGCCGTTTCCCGGCGGCGCCCCGGCGTTCGCGAACTGGCAATCCGGGCCTGAGTATGTTCAGCCGGGCCGCACGGTCAAGGTTCAGCTCAGGGACGATGATTCGATCCTGAAAGGCATGCATCAAAAGACGCGATACAGTGTGCGGCTGGCGATGCGGAAAGGCGTTGTCGTCGATTCGTTCGAGGGGCTCTGCGAAGACGGGCTCGGCATTTTTTACGCATTGCTCGAGGAAACCTCGCAGCGAAATGAGTTTGGCGTCCACAGCAAGCAGTACTACCGCGACTTTCTCGACGTGTTTGGCACCGACGCCTTGATTCTCATCGCCCGGGTGAATGGCGCGCCGGCTGCAGGTTTGATCGCCGTGGCCTTTGGTGATGAGGCGATCTACATGTATGGGGGCTCTTCGACAGAACACCGGGGAGTCGGAGCGGCGTTTCTGGTGCAGTTCGAAGCAATGCGATGGGCCCGCGACCGCGGCCTGGAGTATTACGATCTCTGGGGCATACCCCACCAGGATGTTCCTGCTGAGCCGGAAGCGCTCGATGCTGTTCCGGCAACTCGGGGCGACGACTGGCGTGGCTTGTTGCGGTTCAAAACCGGCTTCGGCGGCGAGACCATCGACTACCCGAAACCGCTGGAGCGACAGTACAGCCGGCTCGGAACTCGCCTGGCGCGGCAATACATGCGCACGATCGGGTAGTTCCACGCCATGAAGTCGCTGCAAGAACTTGGACGTCTGAGCAACGCGATCGGCTCGCGCGGCGATCTTTCCGTGCAGCCGACCGGCATCGCCTACGATTCTCGTTTGGTGACACCCGGCGATCTCTTCGTCGCTCTGCGCGGGGGCTATTATAACGGTCACAAGTTCATCGACCAGTCCCTAGAGCAAGGGGCAATTGCCGTCGCGGCCGAAGAGTGCTCTGCTGATGTGCCGGCTCTGCTCTTTGCCGACATGCGGGCGTCACTGCCAGCGCTGGCTGCGGCGTTTTTCGATTTTCCGGGCAACGACCTGAAAATCATCGGGATCACCGGCACCGATGGCAAAACGACGACCTCCTATCTGACCGACGCGATTCTCTCCGCACATCAGATCAAGACTGGCATGATCGGAACCGTTTCGGTGAAGATCGGCGGCGAATCGATCGATCACGAAACACGGCAGACCACTCCCGAGTCGCTCGACATTCAGCGATACCTGGCCCAAATGCGCGACGCACACGTCGAATGGGCGATTCTCGAAGCGACGTCGCATGGACTCGCCGCGCACAGACTCGACGGCATTTCGTTCGCCGTCGCGGCGGTGACGAACGTCACGCACGAGCATCTGGAGTTTCATGGTTCGATCGAGGCCTACCGGCGAGCCAAGGCCTCGCTCTTCGAGCGCGCCGGGGCAAGTGGCGGCTGGGCGGTGATCAATCTGGATGACCCCGTCAGCCGCTCATTTGTCGATGTTGCTGCCGGCACCAGCGTGGTGACGTATAGCCGTTCGGGCGAGCCAGCCTCGGTCGTCGCCAGTCGGGTCGTTTGCGATGCATCGGGGAGCACGTTCCTCGTCGAGTCGGAGTGGGGGAGACTCGATGTGCGATTGCCTTACCTTGGCGAATTCAACGTCGAGAATGCGTTGTGTGCGATTGGTGCTGCGGTTGCGGCCGGAGTTCCATTCGAATCTATTGCCGATGCACTGGCGGGCGCTCCTCCCGTGCCGGGACGCATGGCCGCCGTTGATGAAGGACAGCCGTTCAGCGTGATCGTCGACTATGCGCACACGCCGGAATCGCTGGAGAAGATTCTGTTGCTGCTGCGGCGACTGACCGGCAACGGCAGAGTCATTTGCGTCAGCGGCAGCGCGGGAGAGCGAGATACCGAGAAGCGCCCGATGCAAGGCGCAGTGTCGGCCCGGCTCGCCGATTTGAGCCTGTTCACGACCGAAGATCCCCGATTCGAAGATGCGGAATCGATCATCGACGACATCGCCGCGGGCGCGCGGCGGTTGGGGAAGACCGAAGGCGAGGATTTCGTCTGCGTTGTCGATAGGCAGGAAGCGATCGATTTCGCGATTGCCCAGGCCCGGGAGGGCGATGCCGTGCTTCTGGCGGGCAAGGGTCACGAGCGAAGCATCATCTGGGGCCACGAAAAGCGTCCATGGGACGAAGCCGCCGCGGCAAAATCGGCCCTGTCGAAATTGGGATACGACGCCAATGCCGGGCCATCCACGTAGGGAGACGGCTCGTCCGTCTCCACTTTGACGGCCGGCGGCGGCCTCTCTTCAGGATGCGATCGAGTTTGTCTCTGAGAAGGAGGCGCGCGAGGCGCCTCCCTAGGGGCTGTTGTGGGCTGATAGGAGTACGTATGGTCAGATTCGATCACGAACGAGAAAACCGCTGACCTCGACCAACCCCAATCCCCCAACCCCTTGCCCCTCTGCGGAGGGGTAAGGGGAGTACTGGCTGTCAGGCGGCAGCGCATTCCCCTCCTTCCCTTTCGCAAAGGGGAAGGAGGCTGGGAGGAAGGGGTTGGTCCGGTACACACCAGGTTTGAAGTTGAACGAAACCCTGTATACAAACCCCTCTCAGCCTTTGCGGAAGGGTCAGTGGAGCACTGTCTGTCAGGCGGCAGCGCATGCCCTTCCTTTCCCTTCGCAAAGGGGAAGGAGGCCGGGAGGAAGGGGTTGGTCTGGGACACACGAGGTTCAATGCTGCATGAAACTCTCGATACCTACGCCTGTCGGGTGGGCGTGGGTGGGCGGAGGGCGAGGCCGACGTCGACGAGCTGCTGATCGTCGACGACCGATGGCGCTTCGAAGAGGAGATCGGCGCCTCGCTGGTTTTTCGGAAAGGCGATGACCTCTCGGATGTTGTCGGCGCCGGTCACCAGCATCACAAAGCGATCGATCCCCATGGCGATGCCGCCATGGGGCGGCGCGCCGTAGTCCAACGCATGGATGATGGCCCCAAATCGCTCTTCCTGCGCTTCAGGAGAGTGCCCCATCATGCTGAAGATGCGTTTCTGGTCCTCGGAGCGATGCATCCGGATGCTGCCGCCGCCGACCTCGTTGCCATTCAGCGTCAGGTCATATTGCCGTGCGCGGACGGCGCCGGGATCGGTGTCGAGCAACGGCCGGTCTTCTTCGTAGAAGCCTGAAAATGGGTTGTGGGTGGCATCCCAGCGGTTGCCTTCCTCGTCCCATTCCAGCAACGGGAACTGGTGGATCCAGCAATAGGCGAAGATGTTCGGATCGGCCAGCTCGAGCAGGCCTCCAAAGTAGTCGCGAAGACCGCCAAGCGTTTTGGCAACAATCGCCGGCGCGTCGGCGACGATCAGCACGAGGTCCCCCTGGTCGGCGCCAATGCCGGTGGTGAGCGCGGCCATTTCCGCTTCAGACAGGAATTTGGCGATCGGCGAGCGGATCCCATCATCGCTGAGCGCAATTGTCGCCAGCCCCTTGGCGCCGGTCGTTTTGGCGCGTTCGGTCAGCTCATCCAGCTGCCGACGCGTGTAATTGCCGCAACCCGGCACGACGATCGCTTTGACCTGACCGCCATTCTCGATGACCTGCGCGAAAGCACGGAACTCGGTGCCTGTCAGCGCCGGTGCAACATCCTGCAGTTCGAGTCCAAACCGGAGATCGGGGCGGTCGCTGCCGTAGCGATCCATCGCTTCCTGGTAAGTCAGGCGGGCGAACGGTTGCGAGAGGAGCGTTTTGTCGGTGAAACGCTCAGTCATTTCCAGGAACAGTGTTTCGATGAGCGACGTGACATCCTCCTCGCTCACGAACGACATCTCGATGTCGAGCTGGGTGAACTCCGGCTGGCGGTCGGATCGTTGCGCTTCGTCCCGAAAACAGCGCGCTATCTGGAAATACCGGTCGAAACCGCTGATCATCAACAACTGCTTCATTTGCTGCGGCGACTGGGGAAGCGCGTAGAACTCTCCAGGATTGGCGCTGGACGGGACCAGAAAGTCGCGCGCGCCTTCAGGCGTGCTCTTGATGAGCAGGGGAGTCTCCACCTCGATGAATCCTCGCTCATCGAGAAAGTCGCGCATGTACTTGACGATGCGGTGCCGCAGGATGATGTGCTGCTGCATCCGCTCGCGGCGAAGGTCGAGATAGCGGAACTTGAGGCGGAGCGATTCGTCGACGTCACCTTCCTCGTTGATGTAGAAGGGCGGCGTGGGTGATTCGTTGAGAATCTCGATTTCCTGGGCTTCGATTTCGATCTCGCCCGTCGCGAGACGGGGGTTGACGGTCCCTTCCGGCCGCTGCCGGACAATGCCGCGAATCGCCAAAACATACTCATTGCGGACGTCGCTGGCGATGGCGTGAGGCGCCGGATTCAGCTCCGGGTTGAAAACGACCTGAGTCAGTCCATAGCGGTCACGCAAGTCGATGAAGATTAGCCCACCCAAATCGCGGCGGCGATGCACCCAACCCTTGAGCTCGACAGTCTCGTCCGCATTCGCGATGCGCAACGTGCCGCACGTCAGCTTACCGGTGTGTGATGGATCGATATCGAATGACACTGATTCCACTATTCTGATACCCCTTTACGTGTGAAACACAAAATCACTTCATTTTCTCAAGACGCGCCGTCCGGTAGGCGTTTTCGAGCGCCGCCTCCGGGTCGATGCCGTCTGCCAACGCCGTCTCGACCAATGCCAACAGTTGGCCGCCGATCTCTTGGGAGTTCTCGCCCGCTCTCGTAGAAACCCGCCCGTCCGATCGCCGAATCCGCTCGACAACCGACATCGTGCGCGGCAACTGATCATAGCGCAGCCCCGCCTCTTCGGGCGTTTTCAGACCTTTTTCTTCAGCTTTCACCTGCTTCCAGAGTCCCAATACGTCGTCAGGTGTTTGGGCGACGAAATCACCGAAGACATGGGGGTGTCTTCGGACGAGCTTCCTGTTCACCGCGTCGAAAACATCCTCTATCGTGAACTCGCCGGCCTCCTCGGCAATCTGGGAGTGAAGCGCAACAAGCAGCAAGAGATCACCCAACTCATCGCGAAGGGCGTTTGAATCGTCATCCGCAATCGCTTCGGCGACTTCGTGGGCCTCCTCAATCGCCTTGTCACCGATCGACTCATGAGTCTGCTCGCGATCCCATGGACATCCACCCGGCGCTCGCAGACGGGCAACGATGCGGAAGAGCGTGGATGGAGACGTGGTCGCCTGGAGCCACGGCACGGGTCTGACAACAAGTGTTGTCAGGTGGTCGTGGTCGACGTGGTCGAGTTCGGCGAGTGACATCGTCTGGATGACAATATCCGACGAACCGGCGCCATGGACAATGTCGACCGGATGCTGCTCGGGCCAGATACGAGAGAGCGCGTGCTTCACATCACTCGCGGTTTGCCGATTGAAAACCTGACTGACGATCGCCCAGCGGGTCGGGTCGAGGGCCGTCTGACTGCCGGAAAATGGTTCTTCGGCCACCCGATCGACCAGATCGAGTGCATCGATCAACTGCGGTTGATCGGTGAGCAGATCGATGCCCGCCGCTTGCGCGACGACCTCGAGCGCGGAGATGGCAGGAACGTAGTCGACCGCGATCCCTTCTTCAGCAGCTCGTTCCGCGATCAACTGAACAGTCCGCTCGCCAAAAACGGACGAACCGGGCACCACGTAGGTCACCGAGCCTGATTTTGCCGCCTCGATAACCCGCTCGACGATCGCCGCATACGTTTCATCAAAGGAGGCAGACGAGTCGTAGAGGTCGTCGCATGCGACAACACGACTATCGGCGATCAGATCCTCGATACCGGGGTGGATGGCGGTCCGCAGAACGATCGATCCAGCCGCATCGAGCGCGTGTTGCACGGCCAGCGTTCGAGCGGTGGGGTTGCCCGGTCCGAGTCCGGCGATCGTAATCGTCGGGGTACGCATAGCCATTACTTGTTGCTGGATTGATTTTTGTCGCCGAGGCTGAGCACAGCCATGAAGGCTTCCTGTGGAATCTCCACGCTGCCGACCATCTTCATCCGCGCTTTGCCCTCTTTCTGCTTTTCGAGGAGCTTGCGCTTGCGGGTGATGTCGCCACCGTAGCACTTGGAAAGGACGTTCTTGCGCATGGCGCGAATCGTTTCGCGGGCCACGATGCGGCTGCCGATCGACGCCTGCACTGGAACGTCGAACATCTGGCGGGGAATCAGCTGGCGAAGCGCTTGCACGAGGTCACGACCGCGTGTGTAGGCGTCCTCTCGGTGGGCGATGATCGACAGCGCATCGACCGACGCGCCGTTGACGAGCACATCGAGACGGACCAGATCGGCCGGCTTCATGCGTGCGAAGGTGTAGTCGAGCGATGCGTAACCCTGCGTCCGGCTCTTCAGCTGGTCGTAGAAATCGACGATGACTTCGCCCAGCGGCATATCGAACTGCAGGTGGACGCGATCCTCGTCGAGATAGGTCATTTCGCGGAAAACGCCTCGTCGCTTGGTGACGAGCTCCATCACATTGCCGATGTATCGAGAGGGCACGATGATGCTGATGTCCATCCACGGCTCGAGAATCTCATCGAACTCCCCAGGCGATGGCATCGCAGCAGGATTGTCGACAACGACTGTTTCTCCGTTGCGCATCACGACTTCATACTCGACGCTCGGCGCCGTGGCGAGAAGATCGAGTCCGTATTCCCGTTCCAGTCGTTCCTGGATGATCTCCATATGCAACAAACCGAGAAAACCGGCCCGGAAGCCGAAACCGAGCGCAGTAGAAGACTCCGGTTCGTAGACCAGGGAAGCATCGTTCAGCTGCAGGCGATCGAGTGCCTCTCGCAAGAGCGGGTACTCCTCGCCGTCGACGGGGTAGAGCCCGGCAAAGACCATCGGTTTCGCTGGTCGGTAGCCGGGCAGCGGCTCGCTGGCTGGTCGGGCAGCGACGGTGATGGTGTCGCCGACCTGCAAGTCCTTGACGACCTTCAACCCTGTTGCGATGTAGCCGACCTCGCCGCACCGGAGTGACTCCGCCGACTCCATCCCCGGAGAGAAGAAACCGAGCTCGAGGACTTCCGATTCCTTGGCGGTCGACATCAGCCGAATGCGATCGTGGCGGCTAATCTCGCCATCGACGACCTTCACATAGGCAATGACGCCTTTGTAAGCGTCGTAGTGCGAATCGAAGATCAGCGCCCGGGCGGGCGTGGCCGAATCGCCCGCAGGCGGCGGCATACGCGTCACAACTGCTTCCAGAATCTCCTGAATGCCGGTGCCATCTTTTGCCGACGCGAAAATGATCTCCTCGTCGATGAGACCGATCACATTCTGAACTTCGGTTTTGACCATCTCAGGATTCGCGCTGGGCAGATCGATTTTGTTGACAACCGCGACGATCGCCAGATTCTGTTCGAGCGCCAGATAGACATTCGCGAGCGTCTGCGCCTCGATTCCCTGACTGGCGTCGACAACCAGCAGCGCGCCTTCGCATGCAGCCAATGATCGGCTGACTTCGTACGAAAAATCGACGTGTCCCGGCGTGTCGATCAGGTTCAACTGATAGTCGAACCCGTCAGCGGCGCGATACCCCATGCGCACGGCGCGAGCCTTGATCGTGATCCCCTTTTCACGCTCGAGCTCCATCGAATCGAGAATTTGCTCGACCATCTGGCGTTGCTCGACCGTGCCCGTGTCTTCGAGCAAGCGGTCGGCCAATGTCGACTTGCCATGATCGATGTGCGCGATGATCGAGAAATTGCGGATTCGCTCTTGCGGAACCGGGGTCGAGGCAGGCGTTTTGATGGCAGGAGAAGCAAGTTGCGACATGATCGTGAGTATACGCGAGGGTCTAGCGCCGACTGGTGTTGCGGCGAGTCAATTGCTGCGCTTTTCGGTCGATTGAGCGGAACAGCCCTGTTGCTTCCGGCACCCGGAAGAGCCAGGCTGCGGCAAAGTAAACGACAGCGACCAGCACCACTGCAATGCCAAGCTGCAGGATTTGAACAATGCGGGCGCTCTGACCAGGTACGGTGAGCTCGTCAAGCCTCGGCCGGATCAGCTCAGCGGCGCAGGCCATCACTGCCGCGGCGGCAATGACACGTGTCAGCCAAAGACCGAATTGCGGCCCGAAGCGACCGATGCGGCGTCGCAGAATGACGAGCAGGATGAGTGCTTCGATCATCGTCGAGATGCTCAGCGACATCGCCAGACCGACATGCCCCAGCCGATCGACGACAGCGAAGCTCAGGACGATGTTGATGACAATAATCACAATTGCGGCGGCCACCGGCGTGCGGGTGTCCTTCATCGCATAGAAGGTGCGCGCCAGAACCTCAACCAGCCCATAGAAAACCAATCCGCCGGCGAAGAGCGCCAGAGGCTCAGCGGCGAGGCGGGTCGACTCGCTCGTGAAGTTACCCGTCTGGAAGATCGTTTGAATCACCGACTTGCCGAACACCGCCAGCCCGACCGAGGCGGGAATCACCAGGAAGAGCAACGGCTGTAGCGCCCGAACCAGCGTCGCCTTCATCTCGATGATCTCGCCGAGCTCGAATTGCCGTGTCATCGTCGGGAAGACGACGGTCGAGATGCTCAGCGCAAGTACACCATGCGGGAGCATCATCATCTGCCAGGCGTAGTTGAGTCCGGAGACGCGCCCCTCGCCGGCCGTCGACGCGAGGGCATTGACCGCGACGAAATTGATCTGAAACGCCGCCTGTCCAACGATGCGTGGCAGGAGGAGGCGGACGACTTCCGTGAGTCCCTCGATCGTTCGCGAAAGGGTAGGGGTGTACTTCAGCCCGACGGCGACCAACCCCGGAATCTGCACACCCAGATGCAGCACGGCGCCGACAAGCACACCCGCCGTGACGCCGCCGATCCCCCACGTGGGAGCGAGAAAGATCGCCGCCAGCACGATCGCCAGGTTGTAAAGCACAGGCGAGAGCGCTGGCAAGGTGAATTGGTTCTGCGCTTCGAGAATGCCTTTTGCAGCGATACTCAGTCCAAGGAGCAGCGGTGAAATCAGCAACCAGCGCATCGTGCGGACGGCGAGGTCCATCGAGTCGCTGGGGAGATCGGGCGCGACGACATACCGCATCAACGGATCGGCAAAAATGAACGCGATGGAACCCGCAACGATCGTGACAAGCGCCGTCCAGGTGATCACCGACGACGCGAGCAGGTTGGCTTTGTCTCTCTCGCCCCGTGCCAGAAAGGATCCGAAGACTGGGATGAAAGCGGATCCGAACGCGCCGGACATAATCACGAGAAAAAGGAGATCCGGAATGCGGAATGCGCTGACGTAAGCATCGTAGTCGCTGGAGGTGCCGAAGCGATTGGCCATGACGATTTCGCGGACAAGGCCGAGCACCCGGCTGGCGATCGCGGCGATGCCGACAATCGTGGCGCTGCGAGCGAACGTGGAAACGCCCAAATTCCCGGAGGCGGGCACTGTTGAGGCGCCGGTCGGTGAACCGGCTTTTGGTGGGGGGTGTGCGCTCAAATCGTCTGGTACCGTGATGACCGGCCGCGTGGCCGTGCGGCCTGAAGTTTGGTATGCTTTGCAGGCTGTGGCAAGAGTGCCTTTTCTTTGGCATGCCAGCCGAGCGTCCAATAGCGTAGCGCACGAACGATCCTAAGGGGAACACGGCATTGGCCAACAACAAGTCTGCACAAAAGCGAATCCTGATCAACGAGCAGAAGCGGCTGCGAAACCGGCCACTGCGCTCGGCGGCCCGCACCTATGTCAAAAAGGCTGAGCTGGCGATTCAGGCCGGCGATGTCGATGTTGCCGCCGCGGCAGTCGGTGACGCCATCAGCGTGCTCGACCGCGTGGCCAGCAAGGGTGTCATTCACCCGAACAACGCCGCACGTCGCAAGTCACGGCTGATGATCAAGTACAACGCGATGAGCGTCGCCTGATTCGAAGACTGCTCTTCACCAGGAACTGATGAAACGCGGCGAGACTACTCGCCGCGTTTTGGCTGCCCGGATCCTGCGACGTCCCGAGAGATGATGCGGTAGATGCTGTCTGCCGCTGTTGAATCGAGACCGGTTTTGAGACGCCGGTCGGCGTCAATTGTCGATTCGAGCAGCGTCTCCTGCGATTCACGGTTCCGCGTCGACTGGAGAATCGCTTTCATGCGGTTCGGATTGCTCATACCAAGCGCTTTGCCCGCCTGGAGTGGGTCGGATGGCCGGCCCTGGGCTCCCGCCGCAGCAGCGAATTCGACCTGTTGCGCGATCATTGCCAGCATCCGCGATTGGTCGTCGGAGGCATCGGGCAGAGCGTTCAGCTCGCGCAGTGCGGCAACACGGTCCCCAGAAACGACAGCATCGAGCAGCGTGAAGACGCGATCGCTCGACGCCGCGAGCGTCAGTTCATCGATCAGTTGCTCGTCGATGCCGTGCGCGCCCGCAGCGATTGCGAGCTTGTCGAGTTCGGTCAGGAGCACCGCGATGTCAGGCGGCCGGTCGAACGCGGGGTTCGACGCCGGTTGACTCCAATGCCCGGGAAAGAGTCTGTTCAGCAGATAGCGGGCTGTCTCGCGATCGATCGACGATCGCCGCTCCTGCGCCGCCGAACGCGTAAAATCGATCAACTCCGAACCGCGTGGAGGCGCGTGACCGCTGATCGTCGTTCCTTCCGGCATCAGCGACTTCGCCGCGGCTGGAAGTGTCGCGAGGTCCGGTTCATAGAAGATGAGCGTTCCCTGGGTCTGCGCCGCAACGATCAGCGTTTCGAGATCGCCGGCGATGCCGCCGCCGCTTGACGACTTTGACCGTTTCGTTTTTCCGCCGCTCGACTGCTTGAGCAGTGAAAGGTGGCCCTGCGCGACGATCACCCTGGCGTTGCCGAAGAAACTCGGCGTCGCCAGCGCTGAAATGACCGTTTGGACGCTATCGCCAGGCGCCTCGAACTGCGAGGTGTTGTCGTCACCAGGATCGGCCTCGGCCAGCAATGCGCTGAGCGCACGACGGGCGAGGGCGCGGTCGGGACCGTGGATGACAGTCAGCATTGAACGTCCTGGCGGCGAAAAGCGAAATGCCGCCCCGCGAGAGCCGTAAGTGGCGGAGCCTGAACCTGCCAAAGCAGGTGGGCACCCATTTCCGTACTGCGGAAACAGGTTCCCGACTCGGAGTTATAAGGCTCAGAACCACGCCAGCAAATACGCGCACCGCAGGGCCGGCAGCGTTCAGGGTACCATCATCTAAGGGGGCAAAAGGCAATGGGCAATAGGCAATAGGCAATAGGCAGTGGGCAATAGGCAATGGGCAATAGGCAGAGGCAACGGCCTTCCCCCCTCTCCCGCGGTCGGGAGAGGGGTCGGGGGTGAGGGACATCCTCGCGGCCGGGGACCAAGTCACGAGAAATCGGCGATGACGACAGTGCGAACTACTTGGGAGACTGGCAGGACCAAATCAGAGATGACGAGTGGAGTGAACTCGAAATGACTCATAGCAACGGCCGGGCGCGGGTGGTGGTGACCGGGATGGGCGTGTACGGCCCGGTCGGGAACTCGCCGGCCGAGATGTGGGCCAGTCTGGTCGAAGGTGTCTCCGGTGTTGGGGAGATCTCGCGATTCGATGCGACCGATTACGAAACGCGCTTCGCGGCGGAAGTGCGCGACTTCGATGCCGAGGGCATTCTTGGTCGCAAGGAGTACCGGCGGATGGACCGCTACGCGCAGCTGGGCGTCGCCGCATCGCTGCAGGCAGCGGAACAGGCCGGTTTGCCGGCCGAATCGGTCGATCCCACGCGTGTTGGTGTTCTGCTGGCGACTGGCATGGGCGCCATCGAAACGATCGAATCCGGCATGGAAACGCTCACCCAACAGGGGCCGCGCCGCATCGGACCATTCTTCATGACGATGATGCTCGGCAACATGGCGAGCGGACTCGCTGCGATGCGCCTGAATGCCAAAGGACCGGTGATGGCCACGGTTTCGGCTTGCGCCAGTTCAGCGCATGCCATCGGCGAAGCGGCGCGATGGATTCACGACGACATGGCCGACGTCGTTGTCGCCGGTGGTTGCGAAGCGCCTGTGTCGCGTCTCAGCGTCGCCGGCTTCAACGCGATGAATGCGCTTTCGACGCGCAACGACGATCCACGCTCAGCGAGCCGTCCTTTCGATCGCGACCGGGACGGTTTCGTGCTTGCCGAAGGCGGAGCGATGCTCGTTCTTGAGCGAGAGGAGCACGCGCTGAATCGCGGCGCGACGATCCTCGGCGTCGTCTCGGGCTACGGGACAACCGACGACGCCAACCACATCGTGCAACCGGCGCCGGAAGGGGAAGGCGCTGCCCGGGCGATGAGCCTGGCACTGGCAGACGCCGGTCTCGCGGCATCCGACATCGGATACGTCAACGCGCACGGCACGTCGACTCAGCTCAACGAGAAGTTCGAAACCGCCGCGCTGAAAGGCGCCCTCGGCGAGCACGCCTATCGCGTGCCGATCAGCTCGACGAAGTCGATGACCGGTCACCTCCTCGGCGCGGCCGGCGCGATCGAGGCGATCGTCGCGCTCAAGGCGATCGAAACGCAGACCGCTCCACCGACGATCAACTACGAGCATTCGGATCCCGATTGCGATCTCGACTATGTGCCGAACACTGCGCGGCAGACACCCATAGCGCACGTGATGTCCAACTCGATGGGCTTTGGCGGACACAACGTGTCGTTGATTTTGTCGGCGTATTGATCAGTCGGCGAGACGGCAAGTCGGCCAGCCCGATATGGACCGGCCGAAGTTCTTCCGCCGCGGTCATTTCGACTTGCCGACTAGTCCAGATAGCCCCTCAGCTGGCGGCTGTAGGTTGGGTGGCGCAGCTTGCGCAACGCCTTTGCCTCGATTTGGCGGATGCGCTCTCGCGTAATGCCAAATTCCTGTCCGACCTCTTCCAGCGTGCGGAAGCGGCCGTCTTCGAGACCAAAGCGGAGCACGAGGATCTTGCGTTCTCGTTCGCTCAACTTGGCCAGCGCTTCCCCAATCTGGATCTTCAGAATGTGGTTCGATGCAACTTCGAGCGGCGGTGGAGAAGCATGGTCCTCGATGAAGTCGCCGAGGAATGCGTCGCCCTCGGAGCCGACCGGCGTTTCCAGCGACACCGGGTGCCGCGAGACATCGAGCACCTGCAGCACCTTTGTCTCCGGCAAATCAGTGGCGCGTGACAGCTCGATTGTTGTCGGTTCTCGCTCGTAAATCTGCTGGAGGCGATGCGCGGTCTTTCGTACGCGATTGATCGTTTCACCGACATGAACGGGGAGCCGGATCGTGCGGCTCTGATCGGAAATCGCCCGCGTGATCGCCTGACGAATCCACCAGGTGGCATAGGTGCTGAACTTGAAGCCTCGCTTGTAGTCGAACTTGTCGGTGGCTTTCATCAGCCCGATGTTCCCTTCCTGAATCAGATCCAGGAAGGAGAGACCGCGCCCAACATACCGCTTGGCGACAGAAACGACGAGCCTGAGATTCGCCTGAATCAGATGGGCGCGAGCGCGCTCGCCATCGGCGACCAGCCCGCTCAATTCGCGACGTTTCTTCAGAGGCACCAGGGCACTCGACTTCAGCTCGTCCTCAGCAAACTTGCCTGCTTCCATGCGACGGGCGAGATCGACTTCCCCCTGCATCGTCAGCAGATCCGTCTCGCCTATCTGCTGGAGATAGAGACGCACTGAGTCGCCAACGCCGGACTGTTGGTCGGCGGAGGTCTGTCGTTCATCGACGTGCGTTTGATTGCGAGAGGAGAGAGCTGAAGGCGCCTGTTCGAGAACCTCGATGCCCTCAGTCACAAGCGAAGAGTAGAAGTCGTCGAGATTCTCGACATGCTCTTCCAGGTTTGGAAAGAGCGCCATGATGTCGTCAGCTAATACGAACCCTTGATCGCGGCCCTTCGCCAAGAGATCCGTCATCATTCAGAATGTCTCCGTCCCGTCTGATTGCCCTTCCGGAGCACGGTAAACTCCGGACACATCACAAGGTTTGAGCACATGCAACGTTGGCAGCAAGCAGGGATTGGCAGTGTGCGGGAATGCTGCCATCTGGTTGTATGTGAGACATTCAGGAACAGCGTCGTTTTCTGAACACGAGCAAGAAAATAGCACACTGACGCAGGGATTTCAAGGGATTGTAAAGAGATTACATGCTCATTCTGGCGGATCGAGCCGGATGATATACTTCGCCGGTTACAGCGCTGGTGATAGCAGGTGGAAACAGATGTCCGGACACTCGAAATGGTCAACAATCAAGCGACAGAAGGGCGCCAAGGACGAGAAGCGAGGCCAGCTTTTTACGAAGCTCGCTCGTGAGATCACGGTGGCGGCGCGGTCGGGCGTTCCTGACCCAGAGTCGAATTTCCGGTTGCGCATCGCGGTGCAAAAAGCCCGTGCCGAGAACATGCCACGAGACAACATCGAGCGTGCGATCGAGCGTGCAGCCGGCGGCGCCGGCACCGAGAACTTCGACGAAGTGAGTTACGAGGGGTTCGGGCCGGGCGGGGTCGCAGTAGTCATTCAGGCTTTGACCGACAACCGCAATCGTACGGTCGGCGAAGTCCGATCGGTGCTGACCCGGGCCGGCGGGACCCTCGGTGAGTCGGGAAGCGTCGGCTGGATGTTCGACTACGTCGGCTCGATCCTGGTGACAGCGGCAGACACCGATGCTGAGGAATTGGCTCTGGTCGCGATCGACGCTGGCGCGCAGGACGTGCAAATCGAGGACGAGGTCGTCGAAGTGATCACGGATGTGCCGGACCTGCACACGGTGCAGGATGCCCTCACATCGGCCGGTTACGACATTCAGTCGGCGGAACCGACGATGCGGCCGAAAACGTTGATGGAGATCGATGAACAAACGGCCGTCAAAACGATCCGCATGCTGGAAAAACTCGAAGATCTCGATGACGTGCAACAGGTCTACTCGAATCTCGATGTCACTGACGACGTTCTTGCCGTCGTCAGCTAGTGTGTACCTGATCCTGTGATTGTCTTCGGCGTCGACCCCGGTACCGCCCGCATGGGTTTTGGCGTGATCGACTACGACGGCAGCACTTCGGTACTGATCGAGCATGGAGTGCTGGAAACAGGCGCGGAAACCTCCATGCCCTATAGACTTCGGGAACTCTACGAGCGCTTGACTGCGTTGATATCTGAGCACAAACCGGCCGTGATTTCGATCGAGGCGCTCTTCTTTGCTCGCAATGTGACAACAGCGATTTCGGTCGGTCAGGCGCGCGGGGTCGTGCTGCTTGCCGCCGCGATGCACGATTTGCCGGTGCATGAGTACAGTCCGTCGGAAGTGAAATACTCGGTTGCCGGTTACGGCAAAGCGGACAAAGGTCAGATGCAGGAGATGGTCCGAATGATTCTCGGACTCGAGCATATCCCGCAGCCGGACGACGCCGCCGACGCCGTGGCGGTGGCCATTTGCCATGCGCATCACTCATCGGGATATGGCGCGTTGCTGGACGCCAGCCGGTAACCGTGGCATCCGCGCATGAACGTCTCGACGTCGCGTTGGTCGAGCGGGGAGTCGTCGAAACCCGGTCGAAAGCTCAGGCAATGATCCTGGCGGGTGACGTCGAAGTCGACGGCGAGCGAGTCACACGCGCCGGACACCGGGTGACACCAATGCAGGCGCTCACTCTGCGGGCACGCAAGCGATACGTGAGCAGGGGCGGCGACAAGCTCCAGCATGCCCTCGAAACGTTCAGTGTTGATGTTGGCGGTCTGATTTGCGCGGATTTTGGCGCCAGCACTGGAGGGTTCACGGATGTGCTGCTTCAGGCTGGAGCGGCACGCGTGTTCGCTGTCGATGTAGGGTATGGACAGCTCGATCTGAAGGTGCGCAACGATCCTCGAGTGGTCGTCATGGAGCGGGTGAACGCTCGATCGATCGTGTCGCTGCCTGAGAAGATCGATCTGGTGACAATCGACGTCTCGTTCATTTCCCTCAAGCTGATCTTCCCCGCGGTGGCACGCGTCCTCCACGAGCGGGGGTCGTGCATCGCGCTGGTCAAGCCCCAATTCGAAGCTGGCAAAGGCGAAGTTGGCAAAAAGGGGGTCGTCAGCGACCCGTCAATACATCGCCGAGTGTTATCGTCAGTGGCGGAATGGGCGACGGCGGAAGGCTTCGAAGTACTGGGGCTGACACGCTCGCCGCTGAAAGGTCCGGAAGGCAACACCGAGTTCCTGATCCAAATCAGCCGGGAGCATTCCGGAACGCCAGATTCTGATATCGAAGCATTGATCGATGAAGTGATGAAGCCGAGCGATGGATAGACGCTCACCTTTTGACGACATTCGCCGAGCTCTCGACGCTGAAGCGAGGCAAGCGCCTGAGGTCGACGGCGTGCGGGTCGATCTTCACCGCGCCAATCGATGCGGCGTTCCTGAGATCGTCTACTGCCACGGCAAGAGCGTTGAAGCCATCGCCAGCGCCTGCCAGCGATTAGCTGCGCATGGCGACCGCGTTTTGGCAACACGTTGTGCTCCGGACAAGGCGGAAGCGGTTGCGAGACTCCTGGATGCGCCCGACTTCTCGGTTTCGTACGAGCTTGCGGCACAGACGCTCGTCGTTTCGCTCACCGATGCGCCCCAACCGGGGTTCGTGGGCCGGATCGGGTTGCTGACTGCTGGAACGTCGGATTGGCCGGTCGCATCGGTGGCGAAACTTGTGGCGGAAGGCGCCGGATGCGAGGTTCTTGCCTTCCAGGATTGCGGTGTCGCAGGACTTCACCGTTTTGTCGAGCCTCTGGAGCATCTCGTGCAGGCCGATGTGGCGGCGATTATCGTCGTTGCCGGCATGGATGGCGTGCTGCCGTCGGTTGTGGCTGGTCTGGTCGATATCCCGGTGATTGGGCTGCCGACGTCGACGGGGTATGGTCATGGCGGCGGAGGTGAAGGTGCGCTGACCACGATGCTGCAGTCGTGCGCGCCCGGCGTGGCTGTGGTGAATATCGACAACGGCGTCGGCGCCGGGTCGATGGCCGCACTGATCGCGATGCGGGTCAATCGGGAGTGGAACCGGACGCAAGCTGCCGCAGGATGACCGCAGCAGCATCTTTCGGCGAAAGCTGATGTTCTCGAACGGCTGCCGCAACCTCTGTAAACTCCGGACCTCCCAAGTACGAGTCAACCTGAGCAGTCAGTGCAGCGCGAACCGCGCCCCGCGCCATCACCGTTTCCTTCTGGGCGAGCGATCCTGTTTCGATGAGCCACGACTTATGCCGGTCGATCTCTGCGATCAGCTTGTCGACCCCGTCGCCGGTTTCGGCGGACGTCACCACGACAACTGGCGACCATCGCTGAGAGCGATCGACCAAACCGAGCATTGCTCGCAGCTCACGGCTGACACGGTGCGCACCCGGCAGATCACCCTTCGTGACAACATAGAGATCGGCCAGCTCCATGATGCCCGCCTTGAGCATCTGCACGCTGTCGCCGGCCCCGGGCGCTTCCACGAGCACGAGCGTATGGACATAATCCGCGATGGTGAATTGATTCTGTCCCGAACCGACCGTCTCGATCACCACATAGTCGTATCCGGCCGCCGAAAAGAGCCGGATCAGATCGGGCACCGCAGCGGCGAGACCGTCGACGTGACTGCGAGCCGCCACACTGCGCACGAACACACCAGGCAGTAACGCCGCTTCGGACATACGGATGCGATCGCCCAGCGTTGCTCCGCCCGACACCGGACTTGTGGGATCGACGGCGAGAACCGCGATCGACCGGCCAGACTCGGAAACGGCCCTGGCCATCGATGCAAGCAGCGAGCTCTTGCCGGCGCCGGGGGGGCCGGTGACCCCGATGACATGGGCGCGAGCTGCGTGCTTCGAAAGCTCCCGTGTGACGTCGCTGGCCGCTGACCCGCCTCGTTCGAGCAGTGTGGCCATTTTTGCGAGTGCGCGCTGGTTCCCTGATATCGCTGATTGAAGTAGGTCAGACGAGAAGAGATCGCGTGAAGTCAGCAATTGCCGTGAATCGCCTCGATTGCGCGGACTGCGCAGTGGGATGCTTTCCGCTTCGGCGGGAGATTCTTCGCTTCGCTCAGAATGACAGTTGGTGCCTTCAGGGCCCTCTGATATGAGAGGAGGACTTGGCGATTCAGGCGACATTGGAGCTGCGGCGGGCGACTTCTCCTCGGACAAACGCAATTGCTTCCCGCATCGATGTGCCGGGACCAAAGACTCGCGCAACCCCCATCTGCAGCACAGCTTCCATGTCCTGTTCTGGAATCGTGCCACCGGCAACCACCAGGACGTCGTTCAGATCCCGAGTTCGCAGCTCGCGCATGATGCGGGGGAAAAGGGACATATGAGCGCCGGACAGGATACTGAGTCCGATGACGTCGACATCCTCCTGCAGCGCTGCATTGGCGATCATCTCCGGCGTCTGGAAGAGACCGGTGTAAATGACCTCAAATCCGGCATCGCGAAAAGCCCGGGTCATTACCTTTGCGCCGCGGTCGTGACCATCGAGCCCTGGTTTGGCGATCAGCATGCGGATGGGGCGACCGTGCTCGGTCGCTGGTGAGAGGGAGGTCGCATCAGGTGTACTCATAGAAGCCCCTGCCTGATTTGCGTCCAAGATACCCGGCGGCAACCATCCGCCTGAGGAGGGGAGCAGGCCGGTAGCGATCTTCGCCGAGATCGCGATGGAGGACCTCCATGATCGCCAGACAGATATCGAGTCCGATCAGATCAGCCAGGGCCAGTGGTCCAATCGGATGACTGGCGCCAAGCTTCATGATCGAATCGATCTCTTCGCGTACCGCGACACCTTGCTCGAGAATCACGATTGCTTCGTTGATCATCGGAATGAGCAAACGGTTCGCCACGAAACCGGGCGCATCCTCGACGACGACTGGTTCTTTGCCCATCTGCCTGGCAAGCGCGACCGCGGCGTCGACAGCGCCATCGGCACTCTGTATGGCCCGCACCACCTCCACCAACGCCAAAACTGGCACCGGATTGAAGAAATGCATACCGACCACGCGTTCCGGCTGAGACGAACCAGCCGCGATGGCCGTGACCGAGATCGACGAGGTATTCGACGCGACGAACTGCGCCGTCTGAGCGACGTCGTCGACATGGCGGAGGACATCGTGCTTGACGGCAAGATCCTCATAAACCGCTTCGATCACCGCGTCGGCGCCAGTCAGCGCATCCCAATCGGTAGATGTCTTCAGCCGCGAAGTTGCCGTGGCCGCATCGTCAGAGGAGAGCGTTTCTTTTTTCACAAGCCTGCCGAGACTTGACTCGATCAGGGACCGGCCGCGGTCGAGGTCGGCCGGAGTGCGGTCGATCAGCGTGACGGCGACTCCCGAGGTCGCGAGCACCTGGGCGATGCCACTTCCCATCGTGCCGCTTCCGACCACTCCCACGTGCGCAAACGATTCGTGAGTCACGATGCCGGTTCCTCCCGATCGGCTTCTTTCGACCGATCCGGCGAATTCGCGGGCACCGGCTTCGCGTTGATCGCGTTCATGGCGGGGATCGGTCCCTGTGAAAGCCAGAGCAAAGCGCCTTCGGTGGCGCGTTCGATAACGCCTGGCAACGCTTCTCGCTCAGCCGGGGAGAAGTTCGAAAGAACGTGAGCTTTCGCCGCCGACCTGCCGCGACCGATGCCGATGCGGAGCCGAGGAACTTCGGTAGTGCCAAGCATCTGGATGACCGATGTCAATCCGTTGTGACCTCCCGCGCTGCCACTCTCGCGCATTCGTAACTGCCCAAATTCGAGATCGAGGTCATCGTACACGACGAGCATATGATCGGGGTCCGATTTGTACCAATGCTGAATCTGGCTAACGGCGTCGCCGCTCAGATTCATATAGGTCTGCGGTTTGGCAAGCACAATCCGCTCCCCGCCCAATCGCGCTTCCCAAATCTGGGACTTGAAGCGTTCGCGGTTCGTTTCAGGAGTAAGGCGCTTGCGCAACTCGTCGATCACCATGAACCCAAGATTGTGCCGCGTATCTTCGTACTTCTTTCCCGGATTCCCCAGACCGACAATGATTTTCACTTGACGCGTTTCCAGTTCCTCGTCAAATTCACTTGCTTCTTTCCTCAGTTTCGATCTCAGAGTCGCAATAATCCCGGTGCTATACTCCACGCTGGCCAGCCCCCACAACCCCAATGGTTGACCGGTGAGATTCGGCTGGTAGCAATGAGGTATTGCGTTCATGGGCTTTCTAGGAATGGGATGGCAGGAAATCCTTGTCATCGCCGTTATTGCAGTCATGATATTCGGTCCTGACAAGTTGCCGGAAATGGCCGGGCAAGCCGGGAAGCTGATGCGCGATTTTCGCCGCATGACGACCGATATGACCGGTGAGTTCGAAAAACAGACGGGCGTCAGTGTCAAGGACCTGAAATCGAGCGTGGACAAGGAGCTCGCCGGGCTGAAATCGGAAATGGCCGGCACCACGGCGAGCGTTTCCAAAGAGCTCAACTCGGTGAAATCGTCGGTGAACAAGACCGCCACGTCGATCAGCAAGTCAATGGGATCGACAACGAGTAGCAAGAGCACCACAGCGACCAAATCGACGGCGAAGAGCGCTTCGACCGCGAAGTCTTCCACGACCACCAAATCGGCGTCCTCCACCAAGTCAACAACGTCCGCAAAGAAGGATGAACCGGTTGTCGTTGAGGTCAAGGCAACGAAGCACGACCCCCTGGCCGGCGTTTCAATGATGGACGAGGCTCCTGCCACGATCCCGGCGAGCACAGCTTCGGCCAATGGGAATTCGACCGCTGCCGCAGCGGCAACCGGTGGCACCCAGGCTGATGCGCTGATGCGGGCGCGGGCGCGTCGCCAGAGCGCTGGCTACAACCAGGGACCACCCAGTCTCAATTGAAAGCGATCTACTCAATCGGTCCGGCTCAGTCCTGCTTCAGGCAACAGGGCCTGATAATCCGCGCATGATGAGCCAGTTCCGTTTCACGCTCGAACGATCCGATTCGGCGTCGAGGGCACGGCGTGGCACGATCGTGACCAAGACCAGCGCGATCCAAACGCCCGTTTTCATGCCGGTGGGTACGCAGGCGACAGTCAAAACGCTCGATCCAGTTGATATCGAATCGACCGGCGCCGAGATCGTGCTTGGCAATACCTACCACCTGATGCTGCGGCCGGGCGTCGAGGTGATCGAGCAGGCAGGCGGATTGCACCGATTCATGCAATGGCCTGGCTCGATCCTGACCGACAGCGGGGGATTCCAGGTCTTCAGTCTCGCCCAGCAAGCGAAAGTGCGCGAAGAAGGCGTGACCTTTCGTTCGCACATCGACGGCAAAGCCTGGGAGATGAGTCCGGAATCAGTGGTTGATCTTCAGGTCAGATATGGATCGGACATCATGATGCCACTCGATCACCTGATCGGACTTCCGGCCAAACCGCGCAAGATCGCCGAAGCCACATCGAGAACGCGCCGGTGGCTGGAGCGAAGCATTGCCGCGCATCAGGAATATCCAGTGGAGTCGAGGGGTGCGCTGTTTGGAATCTGCCAGGGCGGTGAGGATCTTGGCCTGCGTCGTGAGGAAGCGCTCTTTCTCGGCAGTCAGGATATCGCCGGATCAGCAATCGGGGGACTCAGCGTCGGCGAACCGAAAGAGGTGATGGCGGCAGTCCTCGAGTCCGTCTGCCCAGTACTCCCACCGGACCGGCCTCGTTACCTGATGGGCGTCGGATCACCGGAGGATCTCTGGAATGGCGTGGCGGCGGGAATCGACATGTTCGACTGCGTTCTGCCAACGCGCTTGGCCAGAAATGGCGCGCTCTTCACGCCGTTCGGCCGGATCGACGTCCTGAAAAAGCAGTTCAAGCAACTGCATTCGCCAATCGACGAGACGTGCGACTGCACGACCTGTCAGCGCTTCACCGCAGCCTACCTGCATCATCTCTTTCGCGCCAAAGAAATCCTCGGTTTGCGCCTGGCGACCATCCACAATGTGCGGTTTCTGATTCGCCAGATGGAGGAAATGCGAGCCGCAATCGAGGCCGGATCGTTCTCCGCAGCGCATCGGGCATTTCTCGATCAGTACCGGCCGGCTGGACCGTCTGACAGGCTTCGCGCGACCGTCGCGTAGAATTCGCGGGTCGCCGCGACTGGCGTGGCGCAAGGGGGAGGCCGGCGTGTACGTTCCCGAATTCGACCCGGACAAGAGCGGCGCGATCGCGGTCGGCATCGATGTCATCGAGATCGATCGGATCGAACGCGTCCTCGCGGAGTTCGGGCAGCGCTTTCTGGACCGCGTTTACACGCAGACCGAACAGCAACGCTACAGCCGCTTTCCAAACGAGCTGGCCGGCCGCTTCGCGGTGAAGGAAGCAACGTCGAAAGCACTGGGAACGGGTATACGCGGCATTCGCTGGCGGGAAATGGAAACACTCTCCAACCGGCGCGGCAAACCGGTGCTGGTGCTGCATGGCAGCGCGGCCGAGCGCGCGGAATTGCTCGGTCTCGATGACTTCACCGTGTCGATCACCCATTCGCGGACCGACGCCATGGCGATCGTCATCGGCGTCAAGAAGCATCCAGCAGCGGAATGATCGAATAGGCAAACAACGGAGCGTGAAAAACGTGGCGAAACAGGACGTCGTGGTCATCGACGAAAAACTGGCGACAGGCTTGCTGCCAAAGCGCGAAGAGGGCGCACACAAGTGGAGCGTCGGCGGTCTGGTGATCGTCGGCGGAGCGCCCGGGTACATCGGTGCACCCGCGCTGTGCGCGAGAGCGGCGATGCGGGCTGGGGCCGGCATCGTCAGCATTGCGGTGTCGAGAGGGTCGATCGGCCCAATCGCGTCAATCGTGCCGGAAGCGACGTTCCTGCCTCTGCCGGAAGGCGACGCGACAACTGCCGCCGCACGCGCCACCAAGCTGATCAGGGAGCGTCTCGATCAGTCTCGCGCACTGGTGGTTGGACCAGGACTGTCAGACGACGATCACGCCAAGGCGCTCCTCGGTGCGTTGTTCGGATTCTCCGGCACGCAGCGCGGCCGCTCGTTCGGTTTTGGCTCGTCAATATCGAGCGAAGAAGCAGCAAGTGAGGAGCAGGCCGTTGGCGGCTCAAAGCCAGCCGTGATCGACGCCGATGGCCTGAACTGGCTGGCCGATCAACCGGAGTGGTGGACCCGCGTAACGCCCGGAACGCTGATTCTGACGCCGCACGCCGGCGAAATGAGCCGCCTGCTCGACAAGCCGGCTGAGGAGATCGTCGCGAATGCGCAAGCGACGGCAGTGGAAGCAGCCAAGACATGGAAGCAGGTCGTTCTCCTGAAGGGCTCACCAACTGTGTTGACTGACGGTGAAAAGATACAGACTGGCGGAACGACGCCGCGATCGCTGGCCACGGCGGGCACAGGCGACGTTCTGGCCGGAGCGATTGGGGCATTTCTCGCTCAGGGATTGTCGCCGCTCGACGCCGGCACGCTGGCCATCTTCACCGGTTCGCGCGCCGTTCATGCAGTCGAACGTGACTTCGGCACACTGGGGCTCCTGGCATCCGATTTGCCCGATGCCATGGCCCGGGAACTCGCGAGACTCGATTCACCCAGCTCTACATAACCACTAACATGTCAAAACCGCTGACAACCGAGCAGATTTCCGATCTGGTGTGGCGACAGCCGGGCAGGGGAGCGCGACTGATCGTCGATCTCGACGCCATCGAGGGGAATGTCCGCATTCTCAAGAATGCCGGCGGCGCCGATGTCAGGCTCCTGGCAGTCGTCAAAGCCAACGGATATGGATGCGGCGGCGTGGAAGCAGCAAACGCCGCTCTGGCAGGTGGTGCAAACTGGCTCGGTGTGGCAACCGTTCGCGAAGGGAAGATGCTCAGGGAGGCGGGAATCTCGGCGCCAGTGCTGGTGCTCGGTCCCACGATGGCATCAGAGGCGGCCGAGTGTCTCGAGCCGGATATTTCTCTGACGATCGGCTCGCTCCAGCATCTCGAGTCGCTGCTCAGTGACTTGCCATCATCCGGTTCAGCGAAGCTGGGCGTTCATCTCAAGGTCGACACGGGAATGCACCGTTTCGGCGTCGAACCTGATTCTGCGGTTCACGCTGCCAGGCGGATCGCCGATTCCCCTCGCGTCGACCTGCAGGGCGTTTTCACCCATTTCGCCAGAGCGGACGAAGCAGACGCCGGACCGACGTATCGGCAAGCTGAGCGTTTTCGCGACATCCTCAATGAGCTCGAACGGGCAGGGATCGAGCGTGGCGTAGTCCATGTCTCCAACAGCGCGGCGACGCTGCGGTTTCGCGAACTCGACTTCGATATGGTGCGTCCGGGAATCTGCATCTACGGCGTTCGGCCCGATCCTCAGATAGCACTCCTTCCGGGAATGAGTCAGGCGGTTACGATCGAAGCGGTGATTCAGCGCGTGTCGGAGATTCCTTCCGGCGATGAAGTTGGCTATGGTGGAACCTTCCGGGCCGGCGCCGAAACGCGCACCGCTCTCCTGTCGCTCGGTTATGCGGATGGCTACCTGAGATCGCTATCCGGTCGCTCATGGGCAGGGTTTCGCGGTCAACGACTACAGGAAATCGGCAGAGTATCGATGGATCAGACCGTCTTCGAACTAACGGAGCAATGCGACGCTGGCTATGGCGATGTCATCCGGCTGGCCGGAGACGGTTCCTGGGGCGAGCCTACCATTGAAGAGCTGGCGTCGATGGCCGGAACGATCTCATACGAGATACTGACCGGTCTCGGTCAGCGGCTACCGGTCTTTCACCACAGTGGAGGCGATGTTGTCGCACGCAACACCGAATGATGTTCTGCTTTGAAAAGGACATGCGCAAACGGCAACGCGATTGCGTTGCCGTTCGTCGTTGTCGTTCCAGAGGTCAGGATGCTTCCGCAGCCCCAAACTCGGCCGCGACCCGTTTCAGGTTTTCGATGTCCTTGCGGACAACGAATGTCCGGCCGCTCATATCGTCGCGCACGTAACTGAGCGTGCGATCGTCCATCCATCGGTAAATGGTTGGGCGGGTGACGTTGAGCTGCTGCGCTGCGTTGCCAATGCTGACCAGTTCGTTCGACGAAAAGGCCTTGAATTTGGCGAGCGCCAGCATGCGGCCGAGCTCTGTATCCCAGAACGAACGCGGCACAGTGTAGTCATCTGAGGCAGCTGGCCAGAAGAGCAGCTGCACGATCGAATCGATCGCCATGAGCACCTGCTCCTTTGATTCGCGGACCTCGCCGCGAGCCAGTTTGGCCAGTTTCGTCAAATCCTGACCCAGTGGCCCTTCCCGTAAATCAGCCAGGGTCAATGGCTCGAACGCTTCGGGTCGCAGCTGACTGATCAACCGATGATGATGGCTATACACCACCTGCAGCGCCTGATCGACCACCTGCTGGTAATCGCGGGAACCGCCTTCCACGCTGACTCCTTTCGCGGTGAACGCGTGCCGTTGCGAGCGTACACTGCGGACTGTACGGTCGGATTGTACGCTCAGGCATTTTGGATGTCAACGAAAAAGAGGGTGTGACCTACCCGTCAAACCGCTGTGACGTCGCATGCTACATCGCGGTTTGGGCAGTCCTTTCCTCGCAAATGTGTACGTACGCTGAGGCGGTTTGGATGGGTCGCCGGGCTAGCCGGCCGTCGTCATTCCGCGGATCGCCAAACCGCCGATAAAAAGAGCGATCAGGCTAAAGACAATGAGCGATTGGCGAGGGTTTCGGTCTTTCGCATAGGTGTAGACGAACGGCATGACGATGGCCGCCGTGATGCCGTAGAGGATATGAACAGGATCCTGGGGACGCGGCCCCTTGATGTAGAGGGCCATGCCAAACGCTCCCTGGACGAGAATGAGCACCTGACCGATCACAAGGGCGCCGCCGATGCTTCCTTCGAGGATGCCCCCTTTGACATAGGTGAAGAGACCCCACAATCCCACCGCGAACATGAACAGCATCACCGAAGTCGCCAGACGGTCGTGAAAAAGCAGCACGGTGGACAGTGGAGGCTCCTCTCAGGAATGAAACCGAGTCGATGGCGTCGCGACATGGACTCCGACGCGAATGGTACCGCCCGATGATTACGAGGGATCGCTCCAGAGAGACGCCTGAACTGCACGAGGCTGAGCTACCTCTCGCACCGGCGATGCGAGCAGATCGACGACCTCGTGGCGAGGCAGCGTCGAGATGTTCGCGCCCGGAACGTGCTGCCGGACGGTCGTCGAAGCGGTAACCGGCCGGTTGTTGGTTTCTGAAAGATGCGCCAACCAGACGATCGGCGACTCGCCCGGCGATCGCGCCAGCGCACTGCGAAGCGCTTTGCCGCAATCCGCGTTCGAGAGATGTCCGACGCCTGAGAGTACACGTCTTTTCAAATGTGAAGGGTAGGGGCCGAAGCGGAGCATATCGACGTCATGATTCGCTTCGAGAACGACCAGGTGGGACGCGGCGATTGCGTCGATGAGGTCATCGCTGACCTGCCCAAGGTCGGTGAGAACCGTCACGACTTTTCCGTCCGCTTCGATCGTCAAGCCCAGGGGCTCCGCCGCGTCGTGTGAAACGGTCCTGGGGGTGACCGAAAGCCCGCCAATCTCGTGCCGGCGTCCACCGACGGCCGGGATGAACTCGGTCGAGCCAATCCGCAACGCGCGGGCGGTGCCCCGGGACGTCATCACCGTCGTTCCGCGTCGGAGAAGCTGCGGAAGTGATCGGATATGGTCGCTGTGCTCGTGCGTGATAAAAACCAGATCAATCTCTTCGAGCGACGTTCCTGCAATCAGCAATGCTGATTGCAGCTTCCGGATCGGGAGCCCGGTATCGACTAGCATCGACAGGCCGCCGCCGCGAATCAGCAGCGAGTTGGCGCTGCTGCCGCTGGCGAGGTTGTGAACGGTAATTCCAGACCAGACCATGGATCGAATACTCGAGACCGCAAGCTGTAAGGAAGCGCTTCGATAGTATGATGAACCGTGAAGCATGCTCCCAGATTCGCGAGGAGCGTACCATGACACCGTGGCAAACGTCGCTGGTAGAGAGCAGGTAGAGACAGCCGTGCAACGATTCGCGATACCACCCGCGATCAAGCGACTCGTGCTGATTCTTTTAGTGATCGGCATTGTCGCCGTCATTGCCGGCATGACATCGTCGTTCTGGATCAACTGGTGGTGGTTCGGGAGCATCGGCTATCGCGACTCCCTGGTAGCCCGCTACTCGGCGGAAGTCGTCTACACGTTGATTGGCGCTTTGATTTGCGGAGCGTTTTTCGGTCTCAACCTCGCCGCCGCCATGCGACGCACGCGCGAACCAGGACGAGGAGGCACGGCCACGCGCGTCGCCAACCGGTTACTTCTGGCGTTGCTGATCATCAGTGCGCTGGCGATCGCCGTGCTCTTCGGACTGTCGGTTGGCTCCAGATGGGAAACGTGGCAGCTGGCGAGGTTTGTCAGCGACTACGGTGTAAACGATCCGATTTTCAATCGTGACATCAGCTTTTATCTTCTTCGCCTGCCGGCGCTCAGCGCGTTGCTTGACACTTTGATCGTCCTCGCAGTCTTCACGCTGATCGGTACGACCGTCGTCTACATGGTCCGCCTTGGCATCCGGATCAACCGGATGGGTGAGACGCCAGGGCAGATGCGCGTGCACTTGCTCGCCCTCGCGGGCACGATCGTGATCATGATTGGGCTCCGCTATCTGCTCAGCAACTATCAGCTCGTGTATTCGACTCGTGGCGCTGCATTTGGCGCCGGATTCACCGATGTCAATGTCCAACGCTGGGTCAACTACTTCCTCGTAGTCATATCGGTCTTCGTCGGTGGTCTGCTGCTCGTCAACGCATTTACGCAGCGAGTGAAACCGCTTCTGGTGGCGATAGGCGCGTGGATACTCGTGTCGCTGGCAGTTGGCGTGTTTCTTCCGACATTGGTTCAGCAGGTTTTAGTAGAGCCGAGCGAACTGAGCAGAGAACGACCATACATCGAGAACACGATTGCCATGACGCGAGAAGGATTCGCACTGTCCAACGTCACCGAGCGGGAGCTGAGCGGCACCGCTCCGCTTGAAGCCAGCGCCCTGCTCGAATATCCGGAGACGTTGAACAACATTAGGCTCTGGGACTACCGCATCGCCAGGACGGCATTCCAGCAACTCGAATCGTTTGTGCCCTATTACGTCTTCCTGGATGTCGATGTCGATCGCTACGAGGGTGGCGAGATGATCGAACAAGTGCTGGTTTCGGCCAGGGAACTGGTGATCGAAGGATTGCCAGAGGGATCGCAAACCTGGACAAACTCGCATCTCGTCTACACGCATGGGTATGGCGTCGTTGCTGCCCCGGTGGCGGAAGCAACGTCGCAGGGACTGCCGGTATTCCTTGTCCAACGAATTCCTCCGGAAGGCGAAGGACAGTTTGCAATCGATCGGCCAGAGATTTACTTCGGCGAATCGGACATGAACTGGGTAGCGATTCACTCCAATCAGCCCGAGTTTTCGGGCGAAATCTCGTTCCTGCCGGGCGAGGACACCGGGTTCGCCTACACAGGGGAGGGGAGAGGTTCGGTCGGCGTCGGCGGCTTCATCGGCAAGACGATGCTGGCTATTCATTTGCGGGATCAGAACGTGTTCTTTACCGATCAGTTCAACAGCGACACTCGCGTGCTGTTGCGTCAAGAGATCACGAACCGCATTGAAACGATTGCGCCCTTTCTGCGGCTGGATACCGATCCGTACATGGTAATCAACGATGGGCGGCTCTACTGGATCGTCGATGCGTACACGACGAGTGAGCTGTTCCCGAATGCGTCACGTGTTGCCGGAATCAACTACATCCGGAACAGCGTCAAGGTTGTCGTCGACGCGTACAACGGCACGGTCGATTTCTACCGGACCTCAACGGTTGACCCATTGGCGGATGCATACGATGAAACATATGGCGATCTGTTCAGGCCGATCAGCGAAGCACCGGACGGTTTGGCCGATCATTTTCGCTATCCGGAGTTGATGTACGAGCTGCAGTCTGAGGCATACACGCAATTCCATGTCACTGACCCGACTGCGTTTTACAACGGAGAGGACCGTTGGGCCGTGCCGGAGGAGTTCATTTCCGAACAGACGACACGAATGGTGCCGTATTACGTGACACTTACACTCCCTGGTGAGGCCGACACATCGTACGCCTTGATTCGGCCGTTTATTCCTGGTGGAAACACCGACCGGCAAAACATGACCGCGTGGATGGCGGGAACTGCGAGCGAAGATGGAACGAATTCGCTCGTGGTGTATCGCTTCCCGCGTCAGGAAACGGTATTCGGACCGAGCCAGATCTCAGCGAGGATCGATCAGGAGCCTGAGATCTCTTCGCAGATCAGTCTCTGGAACCAGTCCGGCTCCGAGGTGATTCGCGGCAATCTGTTGGTCATCCCGGTCGGCGAGAGCGTGCTCTATGCGCAACCGCTCTATCTGCAGGCGAGAGCGCAGTCTGGTGCATTGCCGGAACTGCGGCGAGTGATCGTTGCGTCGAGCGAGCGCGTGATCATGCGGCCGACCCTGGGCGAGGCATTGATTGCGTTGACCGCAGACAGTGCTGCCGTCGATGAACCGGATTCGGAAGAACCAGATAGTGGTCTGTCAGGCGGTCCGCCGGATGCCGACTCCACGCTTTCCACCCTGGCTACTGCCGCTAACGAAGCATTCGAACGCGGTCAGGCCGCAGTGGCGGAAGGCGATTGGGAGGCCTTCGGAGCTGCGCAGGAAGAGCTGGAAAGTATCCTGCTGCAGATGACCGGAATGGCCGGCGCTGACGCCACCGCATCCCCAGTGGCAACGCCGGAGGCGTCGTCCTAAAGCGATGGATCGAAGAGCGCCCGACCGACCCTGATATGCGTGGCGCCTTCCTGGATTGCGATCTCGAAGTCGTTTGTCATGCCCATAGAAAGCATCGGTAGTTCTACACTCAAGTCGGACGCGATATGGTCGCGCAACGCTCTCAGACCGGCAAAGACTGGACGTGTCTGCTCTGGATCATCGACCAGTGGCGCGATCGTCATCAGCCCGTGCAGTGTGAGCTCGGCGGAATCAGCGATCGACCGGGCCAACGAGACGGCATCGTCAGGTTCGCAGCCTGACTTCTGAGATTCACGAGCGACATTCACCTGCAGGAGCACATCGATTACCCGCTCCTGTCGCCCACCTTGTTTGCGGAGTTCGTCAATCAGCGACTGGCGATCGACCGAGTGGATGAGGTCGAAGATACGAACGGCGACGGCAGCCTTATTCGTCTGCAGCGAGCCGATCAAATGCCGGCGCGCGTCTGACGGCCAGTCATCCACGAGTTTGGCGGCGGCATCCTGAATTCTGTTCTCACCGAAATCCCTCAACCCAGCCGCGTATGCAGCGTCGATGGCACGTCGGTCGACAGTCTTCGAAACGCCGACGAGGGTGACACCCCCCGGCGCGCGTTGGGCAACATCGCAAGACTTGGCAATTCGCTCCCGAATTCGCAGGAGACGTTCTTCGATAGTGGGCATGTTTGAAACGTCAGTCGTCGCCTTCGAGAGCGATGATCGCCCCGAAACGGCCGGTGTACTGTCCCTGGCCCCGATGCGAAAACCACTCATCGCCATTGCATCGGGTGCAAAGCCCAGATTCTTCGATGTTTGCAGGCAATACGCCATCGAGTTCGAGCAGATGCCGGTTCGCGGCAACGAGATCGAACGTTATGCGGTCGCCAAACTGCACGATCGCTTCGGCATCGTCAACCGCGTCGATCGTTCGCCAGGCGCGCTCGACCTCTGTCCCAACTTCATAGCAGTTCCGGCAGATCGCAGGTCCAATAAATGCAAGGACTTCGTCCGGTTCGACGTGATACACCGACATCATCGTCCGCAACGTGTTGCGGGTGACGCCTGCCACGGTGCTTCGCCATCCGGCGTGGACAGTGGCCACCACGCGCGACTCGGGTGCGTAGAGGAGGAGTGGAAGGCAGTCAGCATGGGTTGTCATGAGCACGACATCGGTATCCGACGTGACAATCGCATCTGCTTTGGCGACGAGCTTCGAGCCGGGAGCGGCGCCGATGCCGGCATGCCGGTTGCGCACGATCGCGACGCCGTTGCCATGCACCTGGTAGGGCACCGCGAGCTTGAACGCATCGACGCCAATCGCCGTGCTCCATGTCTGGCGCATTTGCCAGGCGGCGTCGCGATTGCGTGGCGCGGTGTAGCTGATGTTTGCTTCCGCCGGTTTGACGTTGCGCACGCGCTTCGTCAATCCGTGCGCGACTCCCCCTGCCTGGAGAAAGCGTTTGCTCTGGAGCGGTGAAATCTCGCTCAGAACCGTCTGGCCGATAAGGGCCGCATCCCTTTCGATCGTCGTGCTCACCTGTCCTCTTCCCGCGCCGCATCCACGATCATCTGATCGATCAGCCATTCAACTGGCGCACGATCATCAGTGTACGGCTCAACGGAACCTTCGGCCACCCGAATGTTCCCGTAAGTCATCGCAGCAGCGGCAATGATAGCCTGATTTTTGGCTTGATCGAGCGCCATCGCATTCGACACGAAGTCTTCAATAGAGGACACAGCGGACGTTCCGACGATCAACGTGTTGTCGTATCGCTCTGAGTCGATCAGGAAGACATGAGGAAAGACATCGAGCATCGTCGAGGCGAGCGCGTCAACCAGGCGGTAATCCGAACCGTTGCGGCCGGCATTCACTACAACCACGCCGCTATCGGTCAGGTGGTCGGCGGTTTCCTGGAAGAATTCGGTCGTTGTCAGATGAAACGGAATGTAGGGTTGCCGGTATGCGTCGATCCCGATCACGTCCCATTTCTGGTCGGAAGTCGCCAGGTAGTAGCGGCCGTCCTGGATGTGCGCATCGATGCGAGGATCGTCGAGCGCAAAGTATTCCCTTCCAAATTCGACAATCTCCTCGTCGATCTCCACGCCGTCGATGCTGGCGCCTGAATAGGTGTCGAGGAGGGTGCGTGCGGCGGTGCCGCCGGCCAGACCAATGATGAGACCACACTCGACGGGTGGGGCGTTCTGCACGAAGAGCGGGGCAATCGTGAAATAGTCCCACGGTCCACCCGTCAGCGGCGTGGCGGGATCGTAGATCGAGTGAATGGCGTGACCTTCGTTCAGAGCCAGCAGAAAGACGCCGTCATCATCCAGAACCTGAATATAGTGGTAGGCCGATTCGGCTTCCTCGACCAACGCGCCCTGATAGGGAGGCTTGATCGGCGTCGCGCTGACCGACGCGTTCAGAACGATCACCGTCGCGGCAAGGACTGCCGCGGCGAGTCCGAGCCGGGGCGCTGACGACGATAGTAGCCCGAGTCCCGAAACGCCGATCACAAGCATCGCCATGATCAAAAAAGTGTTGCGAGTACCCACCAGGGGTATCAGCACGAGCACCGGCAGAAAGCTGCCGACAATCGAACCAACGGTCGAGACTGCCCAGACTCGACCGGCAGTCGATCCGGCTGATTCGACGCCCGTTGCCCGCAATCGAATCGCAAATGGCGTGATGAAGCCAAAGAGAGTCACTGGCACCGCCAGCAGGATGATCACACCGATCAGAGAGCCGTAGAACGCACCGGCGTCCACACTGTCGATGGCGCCGAGCGACGCACGAAGCACCGGCCGTGACAGGAACGGAATCAGCGCCGCGGCAAACCCTGCGATCGCCGTAATAATGTAGAGCACTTTCGCCGACGCATAGCGGTCGGCGAGTCTGCCGCCCAGGTAGTAGCCGAGTGAGAGATATGCAAGCGTCAGACCGATCAGGTTGGCCCAGATGAACGTGGAGGTGCCGAAGTACGGCGCCAGGAGCCGCGACGTCGCGAGCTCGATGCCGATGCTCGACATGCCGCCGACGAAAACAACCGGCATCACCATCCGGAGATCCGCGGCTTGTTGTTCGCGCTGACTCGTCAGGAGCGTTTCAGATGAAGCGCCGCTGATCTGATCGAAATGTGTTGACACGTGAAATCACCGGGGATGCAGGGCGCCCGAACACAACGAGCGCAAGCATACGCGATTCGAATGATGCTTCCCGACGCCGATTTCACTCAAACCGGCCATCAGGTGCGGAATATCACGTTTTGCGGTCAATCGATGTTATCCGCAAAAGGAGGCGGAGGCCGTATTCCGTAGACCGTAGACCGTAGGTGGTGGCCGAGCCCCTACCGACTTCAGTTCACGCGTACCGGCTTACGGTCTACGGCCGACGACCGTCGTTTAGAATGCGTCAGATCGTTCTGAGTCGAAGTTGCGTCTCTGGATCGATGAGGGAGCCCCGCAGTGCCCGGACTTAGCAGCGACATCGTGGACGCTTACATCTTTCGCCGCAATCGCGGTCATGCCGAATTCCTGTTGCTGCGACGCCGCAGCGAGGGGCAACTCGGTGGCACGTGGCATGCGGTGCACGGCCGCATCGAAGCCGACGAATCGACGGTCGATGCGGCGAGACGCGCTGTGCGCTTGCAGACCGGTCTCGAAGGACTGGCGGCATACTCGGCGGACTACATCAATCAGTTCTTCGATCATCTATCCGACACGATCGTGCTGGCCCCGGTGCTGGCATTCGAAGTGACAACGGGCCGGCCGATTGCACTCGCGCCGGAGTTCGACGACTACGCCTGGTGCGACCGCGAGGAAGCGACGGGCCGTCTCGTCTTCTCCAGCCAGCGCTGGGCGGTTCGGCACATCGAAGACATCATCGCCCAACCCTCGGCCGATTCCGAGATGTATCGGATTCCCTGACTGACACCTTCTGTCAACTAAATGAGATTGGTATACTTTTGCTTCGTGCCATCGCGGCAACGGCTCAAAATTGCGAGCATCTCGCCATGCCTGACTTTCGACTCGAATCTGACCTCCGCCCGACTGGCGATCAACCGAAAGCGATCGAACAGCTTGTCGACGGTCTCCAGCAGGACCTGAAGCGGCAGACACTGCTCGGCGTGACCGGTTCGGGCAAGACGTTCACGATGGCGAACATCGTGGATCAACTCAACCGCCCTACCCTCGTGCTGGCCCACAACAAAACGCTCGCCGCGCAACTCTATGCGGAGTTCAAAGAGTTTTTCCCACACAATGCCATCGAGTATTTTGTTTCATATTATGACTACTACCAGCCCGAGGCATACGTCCCTCGCACCGACACCTACATCGAAAAAGACACCGACATCAACGAAGAGATCGACAAGCTGCGTCATGCCGCGACGAAGTCGCTGCTGACCCGTCGCGACGTGCTGATCGTCGCCTCGGTCTCCTGCATCTACGGTCTCGGTTCGCCAGAGGAGTACCAGGCGACGGTCGTGTCGTTGCGGCGCGGCGGGCAGGCTCGTCGCGACAAGATCATCCGGCATCTTCTCGACATTCAGTACGATCGCAATGACATGACCCTGATCCGCGGTTCGTTCCGGGCTCGAGGCGACACGGTCGAGGTCTTTCCCGCCTACGAGGAAATTGCGGTCCGCATCGAGTTTTTTGGTGATGAAGTCGAGCGCATCGTCGAGATCGATCCCTTGACCGGGGAGCTGCTCGTCGACAGGCTTGAGCTCGACATCTACCCTGCAAAGCACTATGTGACGACTGCCGAACGCTTGCAGGTCGGCATCGCGGCAATTCAGCAGGAGCTCGAAGAACGTCTGGCTGAGCTCGACCGTGAGGGCAAGATCGTCGAAGCGGCTCGCTTGCGTCAGCGGACGATGTACGACCTGGAAATGATGCAGGAGGCCGGTTATTGCTCCGGTATCGAGAACTATTCGATGCATCTGTCTGGACGGTCGCCAGGCGAACAACCGTCGACGCTGCTCGACTACTTTCCCGATGACTTCCTGATGTTCATCGACGAATCGCATATTTCACTGCCTCAGGTGCGCGGCATGTACGCGGGCGACCGGGCGCGCAAGGACGTGCTCGTCGAGCATGGCTTCCGCCTGCCAAGCGCCCGCGACAACCGGCCGCTCACGTACGACGAGTTCGAGAAGATGCTCGATCGCGTCGTGTATGTTTCGGCGACACCCGGTCCGATCGAGCGCGAGGTCTCGAACCGCATCGTTGAGCAGGTGATTCGGCCGACCGGCTTGATCGACCCGGCGATCTCCGTCCGGCCGACAAAGGGCCAAATCGACGATCTGCTCGATGAAATTCACGCCAGGGTGGCGCGCGGGGAACGCACGCTTGTCACGACGCTGACCAAGCGGATGGCTGAAGATCTCGCCGACTATTTGAAGGAAATGGGCGTTCGCACCCACTATCTGCACAGCGAAATCGACACATTGGAACGCATCGAGATCCTGCGTGACCTCCGACTCGGCATCTACGACGTCGTGGTCGGGATCAACCTGCTGCGCGAGGGCCTCGATCTGCCCGAGGTTTCGCTCGTGGCGATCCTCGATGCCGACAAGGAAGGCTATCTTCGCTCGGAAGGCTCACTGATTCAGACAGTTGGGCGGGCAGCGCGGCATGTCGAAGGATTGGTCGTGATGTATGCCGATACGATGACGAAGTCGATGAAAGCCGCGATTGACGAAACCTATCGCCGCCGCGCGATTCAGGTCGCGTATAACGAAGAGCATGGCATCGTTCCGCAGGGGATCGTCAAGGAAATCAAGGACCTCACCGATCGTCTGAAGAGTGTGGCGGAGGAACATGCCGAATACCGCACCGACGGCGATCATCCGGGCGCCATCGCCATGATGCCGAAGGAAGAACTGTTCAAACTGATCAAGGATCTCGAATCGCAAATGAAGAAAGCCGCGCGCGATCTCGAATTCGAGAAAGCGGCGATGTTGCGCGATCAAGTCGTGGAGCTCCGGCGCATTTCGGAGCTTGAGCTGGTTCAGGTCGATGCACCGCGACGGGCGGTGCTAGCAGAGGGAGTTGTACCTCGATGACAGGAGAACGCGTGCTGGTTCGCCGCTTCCTTTGGGTAATGCTGGCGGCCATTCTGGCAATGACTGGTAGCTCGGCCATGGTGTTGGCGCAGGAAAGCACACCGGCCTCAGAAGACGCACCCGACGCCTCGCAAAGCGAGCTTGCTTCCGAGATTCCTCCCCCCGATTTGCCAACCTCCAACGTGCAGGGGTACACCTTCGAGCTCGATTCGACGACCACCGTCGACCTTGCGGCGGTTCCCCGCGAAGCGGTGGTCTATCAGCTTGTCTGGCGCGAACCATCCGCCGAGCGAGCGGCGCGCATCGCCGGCAACCTCGGCATCGAGGGTGAAGTCAACGACCGAGGCAACGGGACGTTCGATGTCGGCAACGAGCAAGGCGAAATCTTCGTCTCGTCCGACCTCGTCCAGTTCTTCACCACCGAGAGTCCTGAAGAAGGTGATCTGCCCAACGACGAAGACGCCATTACCTTCGCACGCGACTGGCTGCGCACCGCCGGACTTCTGCCCAACAGCGCCGACGAGGGCCGCGTCGTCACCCGTTCCGAAGAAACACAACGCGTTGTCGTGCAGTTTCTGCCGCTCGAACCACTTGGACTCATCGCCGCCTATCCCAGCGTGATGGTGACCGAAGGACCCGGCGGATTCGTCGTCGAGTCGTCGGTTCGCTGGCCGTCGATCGAGCGCGCCGATCTCTACCAGCTCCGTGATCCCGCTGAAGCGTGGCAGGAAATCGCCAGCGGCCAGGCCTTTCTCGACATTCAGCTGACCGAGGGAATCGCCGATGAAAATGGCGTCGTTCGCGGCGAAGCGTCTTACAGTCAGGTCGACATCGGCTACACCACCGCCGGATTGCCCGGGGGCACTCAGTATCTCGTTCCGATCTACATCTTCTCGGGTCGCTTCACACCCGAGAATAGCGAGGCGTCGTTCCGGATCAAGGCTTATGTTTCCGGCGTCGCCAACGCCGGGGCGCCGGTTGGGTGAGATGACTCGATGGCGTCACGACGCATTCTGCTGATCAACGGCCCAAACCTGAATTTGCTCGGCACGCGCGAACCGGAGTATTACGGCGCGACGACGCTGGCGACGATCGAATCGTCGGTGCGTGAGCGTGCCGAAGCGATGTCCCCTCCTGTCGAGATTCTGACCTGCCAGTCGAATCATGAAGGAGCGATCATCGACTTCATCCACACCGAAGGACGAGAATCGCTGGGGATCATCATGAATCCTGGCGCCTTCACTCACTACAGTTACGCGATTCGAGACGCCGTAAGCGCGATCGGCACGCCGACGATCGAAGTGCATATTTCGAACGTGCATGCGCGCGAGGCGTTCCGTCATCATTCAGTTATCGCGCCGGTGGCGACCGGGCAAATCGTCGGACTGGGCGCTGAGGGCTACCTCCTCGCCCTCGAGTACTTAACCAGAGAGCGGAGTTCCTGATGGCGCCAAAACAGTCACGTCTCGACCGGGTCCGCGCGATTTGCGGCGACATTGGCGTCGACGGGCTCCTGATAAGCGATCCCGACAACCGATTCTATCTCACCGGGTACACCGCCAACGATCACGGCATGACCGAGACAGCCGGCATCGCTCTCCTTTCGGCGACGCACGCGGCGTTGTACACAAGCCCCAACAACACCGAATGGGCGGCATCGGAAGCACCGGCGTTTACCGTCACCGGCTGGACGCGCCCATGGGAAAAACACATCGCTGAAGAGATCACGAAACTCGGCTGGAAAACGGTCGGATTCGAACCAGATTCACTGTCCTATGGCTCATGGCGGGCGATTCTCGAGCATGGCTCTGGGCTCGAGCTCCAATCGATGTCTGGCGAAATCGACCGAGTGCGCTGGGTCAAGGACGACGATGAAGTCGCGCTGATCCAAAAGGCCATCGACATCACCGATCAGGTCTTCGAATCGGTCGAAGCAGACCTGGCTGTAGGCATGACCGAGCTGCAGGTCGCCAAAATGGTCGAGGATCGCTATCTGGAGCTTGGCGCCGACGGGCCTGGTTTCTCCACGGCCGTCGCCGTCGGACCGAACGGCGCACGACCGCATCACAAAACCGGCGACACACCGGTCGTGGAGGGAACGCCGATCGTCATCGACATGGGCGCCCGGGTCTCAGGCTACAGCGCCGATCTGACCCGCACGATCTGGCTCGGCGAGCTGAACGCTGAAGCCGCAAAGGTGTACAACCTCGTCGCCGCCTCCCAAAAGGCGGCGCTCGACGCGGTAGCGGCCGGCGTGCCGGCGAAGGATGTCGATCTGGCGTCGCGAAAGGTGTTCGAAGACGCCGGGTATGGCGAGGCGATCATCCACACCGTCGGTCATGGGCTGGGCATTCGGGTGCACGATGGTCCTTCCGTGGCCCGGTTCTCCGATTTTCCACTGGAAGCGGGCAATGTGGTTACAATCGAGCCGGGACTTTACTTCCCGGGGTCGTTTGGGGTTCGAATCGAAGACGTCGTACTGGTTGAAGAAGGTGGATACCGCATGCTCTCGCATGCGCGCAAAGCCACGGCATAGCTGACAATGGAGAACAGCACTGATGATCGATGCAGCGGGTATTCGGAAGGGTCTGACACTCGACTACGAGGGCAGACTCGTCAAGGTCATTGACTTCGCGCACAACAAGCAGGGTCGCGGTTCAGCGCAGGTCAGATTGACGCTGCGCGATCTTCGCACGGGATCGACAACACAGCACTCAGTTCAGGCGGGCGCCCGGTTCACCCCGGCCCGGCTGGAACGCCAGCATGTACAGTACCTCTACAGCGAGGGCGGCTTCCACAACTTCATGGACACCGATACCTACGATCAGTTCGTTCTCGACGACAACGCTGTCGGCGACGCCACGAGGTACATGAAGGAGAACGAGCAAGTCGATCTGCTGACCTACGAGGGCGAGCCCATCGATCTCGAACTTCCGACATCGGTCGAGCTCGAAGTCTCGATGACCGATCCCGGTTTGAAGGGGGACACCGCGTCAGGCGGCACAAAACCGGCGACCATGGAAACCGGACTCGTCGTGAACGTTCCTCTGTTTATCAACATTGGCGACCGGTTGCGGGTCGACACCCGCTCCGGTGAATACATCGAGCGTGCATGATGACTGACGATCGCACTTCTGGCAGCGACGCATCGACTGACCTGCAGAGCATTGCCGACTTCGTGGCGCTTCTCTCCGAGCAGATGCGCGCCCACGGACTAACCTCGATTGATATCGAGATCCCCGAAGCGCGGATTCGGCTTCGCAGCGAGAAGCGCGGCGGGCATGGCGGTGGACCGCGCAAAGTTGCCCCAGTCGTCGAGGTTGATGACGAGGAAGACGACTCGACCTCTCCCGAGGACGATAGCCAGCCGGTCTACATCGAGGCGCCGATGATCGGAACCTTCTACGCCGCACCGGGTCCGGGCGAGCCGGCGTTTGTCGAAGTGGGCGATCAAATCGAGATTGGTCAGACGGTGGCGATTATTGAAGCAATGAAGATCATGAATGAAATCGTCTCCGATCAAGCCGGAACCATTACCGATATTCTGGTGCGGAATGCGCAGGCCGTCGAATACGGTCAACCGCTCTTTCGCCTGGCGTCGGAATGATTCTCAGGTGCAGCAATCTCCCCTTTCCGTCGGTGATCTGACCCGGTATCTGCAAGAGCTGATTTCGTCCGATGAGGTATTGACCGATCTTTGGATCGAGGGCGAAGTTATTGACGCCACCGTTTCGCGAGCTGGTCATTGCTACTTCACTGTGGCCGACGAGGACGCCAAGTTGAAGTGCGTGCTCTTTCGGGGCGCGCTGCAGCGGCAGTCATACCGGCCCACTCCCGGTCAAAGTTGCGCAGTGCACGGGGCTATCTCAGTCTATGCCAAAGAAGGGCAATACCAGCTCATTGGTGATTTCGTACGGGCAGCGGGCATCGGTCTTGTTGCTTTGGAGTTCGAACTGCTGAAGCAGCAGTTGACCGCGGAAGGTCTGTTCGATCCAGGACGCAAGCGCCCGTTGCCGCTGCGCATTCGCACGGTGGGACTGGTCACGTCGGCCGAGGGCGCTGTGCGTCACGACGTCGAAACAGTGATGCGCCGCCGCAATCCATTGATGCACCTGATTCTGGCGCCGGCGGCGGTGCAGGGCGAAGCGGCAGCAGCATCGCTGCAGTCGGCTCTCCGACGATTGATCGATGACGGTCGCAGCGACGTCATCATCATCGGCCGCGGAGGCGGCTCGGCGAGCGACCTTGCCGCATTCAACGACGAAGCGCTCGTGCGCGCGGTCTTTGCCTCTCCCATTCCGGTAATCAGCGCGGTTGGTCACGAGTCAGACTGGACGCTTCTCGACCTTGTTGCGGACCTGAGAGCGGCAACGCCATCGGCAGCGGCGGAGATTGCCTCGGTCCAGGTCGCAGAGTCAGTCCGCCAATATTCGGTGGGTCTCCGCCGGCATCTCATGTTGTTGCGACGATCGCTAACCGAGCACATGCTCGAGATCGACACAGCCAGGGACTCGCTGTCGCGGCGAGGTCCGGCGGGTTTGATACCGGAATTGCGGCGACAGGTCGAGTCACTCCAGTCGGAGGTTATGGAGCGGAGCCAGTCATCATTCGAGCAACGGTGCGCGCGCATCGATCAGACTGGGAGCGCACTGTCTGCTGCAACGCTCGACAGGCAGTCGGCACTGAAGCGACAGCGGGATCATGCCGGGGCATTGCTCGACGTCCTGAATCCACATGCGACACTCGATCGAGGATACGCTGTGCTGGAGGACATGAATCTGGCACTGCCTGTGCGATCGGTGGGCGATGTGATACCGGGTCTGGCGCTGCTTGCGCATATCCATGACGGTTCGTTCATTACCCGCGTCGAGCAGACCAGGCAGGAGCAACAGCAATGACGGACCGCATCCAGAGGATCGTTGCCATTGGCAAGACACTCGACGCCTGGGACGAGATTGCTGAGGGCGGATCGTTCGAAGACGCCATGGATGCCCTCGAAGCGATTGTGACGCTCCTGGACGAAGGAGATTTGACGCTCGATCTCTCTGTGCGGTGTTTCGAAACCGGAACCCGGTTGAGCAACCGTTGTCAGTTGTTGCTCGAACAGGCGGACTTGAGGATGTCGCTTCTCTCCTCCCCTCCTCCGCAGTATGATGACCTTACGGGCGATGTCGCCGTGGAGTACTTTGTCGAAAACGATCAGGAATAGACTTTCGGAACACTCACAGTGAATGATTCGTTCGAGACATCACCAATTTTGCCGGTCGGCAAGCTTCCGATGGATCTCCTGGGCGATCTGTTAGGCGGCTATGAGATCGACGACGACCGCGTTGTCGTCGGACCGGGCGTCGGTCGCGACGCCGCAGTTCTCGACTTCGGCACCAGCAATCTCGTGGTGAAGAGCGATCCGATCACCTTCGCGACCGATGACTCGGCGCTTTATCTGGTCAGCGTCAACGCCAACGATCTGGCATGCCTCGGCGCCACGCCGCGCTGGTTGATGGTCACGGCATTGCTGCCAGAAGGCCAAACGACCGCCAGCATGGTGAAGTCGCTCTTCAGCGATCTCGTCGCGGTATGTGAGCGCCACGCCATCTCGCTGATCGGCGGGCATACCGAGATCACGTCAGGTCTCGACCGCGTCATTCTAGTCGGCACGATGCTTGGCGAAGCTCAGCCAGCCGGACTCCTCCAGCCAGGCGGCGGGCGTCCAGGCGACCGGTTGGTTGTCACGAGTCCGATCGTTGTCGAGGGCACAGCATTGCTGGCACGGGAGTTCCGGCGCGAACTCTCGACCTGGTTCGATGAACCGTTTCTCGAACGAGCGGCGAATCTGCTGATTGACCCCGGTATCTCCATCGTCGATCACGCCACCGCGCTGCTGCAAACGGGCGGCGTCACGGCGTTGCACGATCCCACCGAAGGTGGTCTTGCGTCCGGTTTGCGAGAGATTGCCGTCGCCAGCGGTTGTGGCGTCGTCATCAACCGCGAACTCATCCCGGTCCGATCCGACACGGAACAGATTTGCGCTCACCTCGACATCGATCCGCTTGGACTGCTGGCGTCCGGCAGTCTCCTGGCGGCGGTGTCGCCGGAGAAAGTGCCGGAGGTGCTCGAACTCGGCATGCCGGGTGGCGGCAGACCGGTGGTGATCGGCAAATTGACCTCACCTGAACGTGGTTTCACGATGGTCAACGGCGGGGAAACGCAACCGCTTCCCGCATTCGCCACAGATGAATTCGCGAGGATTCTGGCCTCTCGCGTCTGAAAGACAGGACAGCCGACATGCATGCACGAGTGGTGGCAAGCCAGAATGGCTCCGTAGGCATTGCAGCGTCGATCGACGTATTGCGGACAGGCGGTTCGGCGGTCGATGCGGTGGTGGCCGGTCTGGAGCTCGTGGAGGCAAACCCCGACGATCACAGCGTCGGGTATTCGGGGCTTCCCAACATGCTCGGCGACGTGGAGCTCGATGCGAGCGTGATGGTCGGTGACGGACTGCGGGCGGGAAGCGTGGCTGCCTTGAAAAACTATCAGGACGCCGCGCGCCTTGCTCAACGTGTGATGGACGAGCTTCCGCATGTCCTGATCGCCGGTGACGGCGCCGAGCGATTGGCGCAGGAATCCGGTCTCGAGATGAAGAACCTTCTAACGCCAGAGGCCGAGGCGATCTGGCGCAGCAAATTGCAGGACACCGACTCAGAACCGATGCTGAAGGACTTCTTCACAAAAATGCGCCAAATCGTCGGCACGTTCACGTCCGATCCTCAGCTCGTCGAACCACCTCATGGCACGGTCAATTTCATCTGCCAGGACAGAGACGGCCGCATCGCAAGTGGCGTGAGCACCTCTGGCTGGGGGTGGAAGTATCCAGGCAGAGTCGGAGACTCCCCGATCATCGGCGCCGGCAACTTCTGTGACGATCGATGGGGAGCCGCGGCCTGTACTGGTCGGGGCGAGATGGCCCAACGCGCTTGCACTGCGCACAGCATCGTCACCTTCATGCGGTTTGGCATGAGCGTTCAGAATGCGGTGAAACAGGCGCTGGAAGACCTGGCGTTTGTCGACGATCCAATCGCCGGCGAGATGAATGTGGTCGCCCTCGATCGTTCCGGCACGCCGCATGCCGCGGCGACCGTTCCCGGTCGCTGGTACGTTTATCAGGACGAGAGCATGCCAGTACACGAGGTGCGTCCGCGCGACGTGGTTCCGATTTCTTCGTAGCCGCGTCGTCCATTTGCCGGATCGACCAACGACCGTAGGGAGGCGCCTCGTGCGCCTCATTCTCGCCGCCAGCGAGTCTGGTGTTCAGGACGAGCGCCGCAATTGCCGCCCGGACCGGCGAGGAGACGGACAAGCCGTCTCCGGACCCAGGGGTTGCCGATTCGCTAGACCTCTTTGTTGAGGGTGGCCAGGAACTCCTCATTGGTCTGGGTCTTCGCCAGACGCCCGAGCATCAGCTCCGTGCCCTCGGTACCGCCGAGCATCGTCACCATTCGTCGCATCGTCCAGACCTGACGCAGCGTGCTCTCGTCGAGGAGGAGTTCCTCGCGTCGCGTACCGGAGCGCTGGATATCGATCGATGGATACACCCGCCGCTCGGCCAGCTTGCGATCGAGATGCAGTTCCATGTTGCCGGTGCCCTTGAATTCTTCGTAGATCACGTCATCCATGCGACTCCCGGTGTCGACAAGACAGGTGGCCACGATGGTCAGACTGCCTCCGCCCTCGATATTGCGGGCGGCTCCGAAGAATCGCTTCGGTGGATAGAGAGCAACAGGATCGATACCACCGGAGAGCGTCCGGCCACTTGGAGGAACAGCGAGGTTATATGCCCGGGCGAGCCGGGTGATCGAGTCGAGCAGGATGACGACATCCCGGCCGCCTTCGACCAGTCGCTTTGCGCGTTCCAGGGCCATTTCGGCGACCTTGGTATGGTCTTCAACCGGTTCGTCAAAGGTCGAGGAAATGACCTCTCCGTCGACGGAGCGGCGCATATCGGTGACCTCTTCGGGGCGCTCACCAATCAGGCAGACCATCAGGTGAACGTCGGGATTGTTCGTGGAAACGCCGTTGGCGATTGCCTTGAGCAGGAGCGTCTTGCCAGCTTTCGGCGGCGAGACAATCAGACCGCGCTGACCGCGGCCGATCGGCGCAACCAAATTGAGAATACGCGTCGAAAGAACGTTAGGCTGTGTCTCAAGATCGATCATCTCCAGCGGAAAGATCGGCGTCAGGGTATCGAAATTGGGCCGCCGGCGCGCAGTCTCAGGATCTACGCCATTAACAGCTTCGACGCGCAGAAGGCTGAAGAACTTCTCATTGTCTTTCGGCGGCCGAACCTGACCGGAAACGCGGTCACCAGTGCGCAGGCCAAAACGGCGAATCTGCGACTGTGAAACGTAGATATCATCGGCGCCGGGAAGAAGTCGCGCGCCACGAAGAAAGCCAAAACCGTCTTCGATGATCTCCAGAATGCCGTCACCGAAAATGAAGCCCTCTTTTTCGGTCCGCGCATGGAGAAGCTTGATGATCAGGTCGGGCCGCCTCATACGCGTGTAGCCCTGAAGCTCGAGCTCGCGAGCGAGCTCGTTCAGCCCTTCGATTGGCATCGTTTCCAACTCGGACACAACCAGGAACGGACCGTTATTCTGGCGCGGCGGAGATGTTTGCTGTTGCTGGCGTGGTCCCCGGTTGTCGGGGCGTCCGTCACCTCGCTCGGCATTGCGATTCTGACGGCCGCGCCGCCGGTCTCTCCCGCCGTTGCGCCCGTTCGCCGAACTCTCACCGTCGGCCGGGATGAGCTCGGCATCGACAGATTCGGCCCCGTTTACCGGGAGATCTGGCGCATCGACAACTGAGACGGCCGGGGCTGGCGACTGAAATTCGTCCGCGTCATTGGACATCGTGTTTTCTCCGTTATCGGACAACCTGAAACCCTCCCTAGAACAAAGATTTACCGTGGTTGCTGTGTATTGTCTGGTGATGCATTGGGATCGTACGCGTCGACTTGCCGGCGGCAGGTCAAAAGCAGGTGAATTGTGAACACGTCAATCAATCATCGTCGTGTCAATGGTGGAAACCACTACGGGGTACTCGCGCGCACAAGAACGAGCGTGTTGGTCCGGCACTCGAGAGGGTGTTGACGATCACGATTTACCGGAATCCGCGCGCAGGCAGAGGCGTCATTTGCCTGATCGGATGCAGGAAGTCTACACCGCCGCGAAATAGTACGTCAAATTCCGGTATGGAATTGGCGACCAGCCGCCTGCAGTCCCCAGAAGAAATCCCGTTGCCTCGCCGTTTTTTGCGCTCATGAGGGCAGACCGCAGGCAATCCCGATCAACGCAAAGAGCGAGCCGTCTGGTCTCCGATCGTCGTCTCCGCAACCAGGTCGCCATGAAGTGGCGACGCTACGCAGATAGCATTTGTGCAGACATTGAAGTCCCACAGGCTACGCGTCGACTGAGAGACAGGGGACGTCGACAATCGTCCACGCAGGGCAAGTTTGCCGGCTTGCCAGTGTCCAGTGCCTGGTACCAACATAAGCGTACGTTCGCTGGTATCCTATGCTTGTACGAACTCTCAGGGACCTATGCCGTGCAGAAATTGATCGGAAATCGAGCCGGGAGCGGACCGCTGCGAGTATCATTTGGTGACCGATGCCAGCAGCGAATCAAGGCATTGCGCCGGCGGCGGAGCATCGGGCCTGTAGCTCAGTGGTAGAGCACGGGGCTCATAACCCCAGGGTCGCAGGTTCGAATCCTGCCGGGCCCACCGTTCGGTGACAGTGACGACTCGCGCACGTAACACACGGGGAACTGCATTCACGCATGTCGACAACCAGCACAGCAACCGAATCGCTCGCCAGCGCACCGCCAGAAGCCAGAGAGCTGGCCTTGCGCATCGCCGATATCCTGACCGACACCCCGGCTTCGAACACGCTTCTTCTGGAAATCACCGACTACTCTTCGCTTGCAGACTTTTTCCTGTTATGCTCTGGTGATAACGAACGGCAGCTCAGAGCGATTTCAGAAGAGGTCGGAGAAGAACTGGCGAAGTCGGGCATTCGTCCGCTTCGCACTGAGGGTACTCCGCAGTCGGGATGGATCGTTCTCGATTTCGGCGAAGTCGTTGCGCATATTTTCAGCAGCGAGCTTCGCGATTTCTACCGTTTGGAACAGCTTTGGGCAGAAGCTCCCCGCGTTCTGTCGATTCAATGAGACATGGGCCTGGCGGCTCGGGGCGGAAACGGAGGACTTCATGGCGCAATCGGGCACATCGACAAGCAGAGCGACTGAGAGCGAGTCGTCGGCCGCGCTCCCCTTCTTGCTTGGCGCCGTCGTCGGCGGATTGGCCGGAGCGATCGTCGGCGCGGTTCTGGGCAGGCACTCGACAGATGCGGTCGAATCACTGACCAATGCCGTCGATCGTAAAGCCGGACGGAATCCCAAGGACCGGCCGCGGTTCGAACTCCTGCTGCAATAGCCCAGCTCGCTAGGGAATCTCAGGTTCGGACTGCGGCTCAGTGGTGCGCAGTTGCCGCGCGGTGAGCGCCATCAGCAGTACGAGCACGCCCAATGCGAGGAGCTTGGCTTCCCGGTTTGGCAAGAGCAACGCCAGCAATCCGAAGGCAAAAGACGTTGCCGACACGGCGATGACGATGCGTGACTGGCTCCATCCCCTGCGCAACAGCCGGTGATGCAGGTGCGACATGTCAGCACCAGTGATCGGCCGGTGCGACATCCGGCGGCTGGCAATGACCCATGCGACATCGAGAATCGGCAGCCCCATCACGAGAAGCGCCGTCGCGACCTTGGCGCCGCCAATGATCGACAACCCGGCAAGCATGAACCCGAGCACATTCGCACCCGAGTCGCCGAGCATGATCCTTGCCGGGTGCCAGTTGAACGGCAGAAATCCGGCAATCGCCGCAGCGATGACCAGGGCGAACAACGAAATGGTGAACTGCGGGTCGTCGCGCGGCCAGAACCATGTATGCAGGAACATGATCGTCGCGGCGACAAGCGAAAGCGACGCGGCCATGCCATCAATGCCATCCGCCCAGTTCACCGCGTTCATCATGCCGACGAACCAGAGAATCGTCACCGGCATGGCCAGCAGCAGCGGAATCGTGACCTGACCGGTCAGCGGAAGATTGAACTGGTCGAGTGACACGCCATGCAGCGGTCCTTGAATGCGGGGAATGACCACGAGTGCCGCCGCGCCGATCTGGACGGTCAATTTGGTCTTGACGCTGAGGCCAACCGCATCATCGACCAGCATGACGAGGGCGACGATGGCGCCGCCGACCGACAACAACAGCAAACGCTCGACCTCGCTGGGAAAGCGAAAAACGTCGAACGAAAAACTGAGGGCGATGCCGGACAGGATCGCGATTGCGACTGGAGGGCCGCCGGTCCGTGCTACGACCCGTGTACTGACGCCACGTTCGCTCGGCCGGTCGACGATGCCAAGCCGGTTGCCGAGCTCGATTGCCCGCCAGACCAGGAAAGCCGATGTGGCGAATGTCGCCAGAAAGAGGGAAAGCGCGATGATGGCTCGGTCCATAGCCGGCGACGCCTCCCTGTCGAGTGAGTATCGACGCTCAGGCGATCGAAGACGCGCTTACGCCTGGCAATGGAAAGCGAGAGGCAAGCGCTTCGACACGTTCCCGCACGTCTGCGACGACTCGTTCGTCCTCCGGCTGCAGGAGCACTGTGCCGACGAGCCGGGCCACTTCATCGCACTCTTCGAGCCCGAATCCGCGTGTCGTAATGGCCGGTGTGCCGATCCGTATGCCGCTCGCCTGCGTCGGTGGCCGCTGGTCACCGGGAATCGTGTTCTTGTTGACGGTGATGCCGGCTTTGTCGAGAACAGCCTCAGCCTGCTTGCCGCTCAGGCCAATGGCACCGACGTCGATCAGCATGAGATGGGTGTCGGTACCGCCGGAAACTGCAGGCAGACCCTGTTCCGCGAAGACCTCCGCCATGCGTTGAGCATTGGCCATCACCGCTTTCGCATAGTCCGTGAACTCCGGCTGCAAT